>NZ_WFGV02000039.1 GCF_010095445.2 Pseudomonas sp. TNT3 | reverse complement strand
CGAAAGGGGCAAGAGCGCTTTGGTTACTTTGCGCTTTTCAAAGTGACTCGCCGTAAGGGCGAAACCAATAGAAGCCGTTACCCCAGGAATGGATATGTACACCAGCAAGAATCTCACCGCCGATCAGACCGCTATCGCGAGCAGGCTCGCTCCTACAGTTTGATCCGGGTGGATCAATGAGATATGGGTTGGCTGTCAGACCGTCATCGCTGGCAAGCCAGCTCCCACAGTTGATATGGGAACACCCGCCAGAAATGCGCGACTGTCAGGCCGCCATCGCGAGCAAGCTCGGCTCCCACAGGAGAACGCGCACGCTCCGAAAGTCAGGTCGGCTGTCAGGCCGCCTCGCTTTGGCTTTTGATCTTGATCTTCTTGCCCCCTCGGCAGGCCGAGCGCAGGTTCTGCGCAGTGGGCAACCCGGCAAGGATGCCGGGTTAGCCGCGCACGGCCATGGATGGCCGATCGCGGCGGGCCCACGGAGCAGGACCGGAGCGAGGGAATGCCGAGCCCAGGCGAGGCACCGGACGAAAGGGGCAAGAGCGCTTTGGTTACTTTGCGCTTTTCAAAGTGACTCGCCGTAAGGGCGAAACCAATAGAAGCCGTTACCCCAGGAATGGATATGTACACCAGCAAGAATCTCACCGCCGATCAGGCCGCCATCGCGAGCAAGCTCGGCTCCCACAGGTGAAGCCGCCGTAACCGCAGGAATGGATATGTACACCAGCAAAAAATCCGTTGCCGATCAGACCGCCATCGCGAGCAGGCTCACTCCTACAATTTGATCCGGGTCCATCAGGAAAACTACAGAGTGAATAGAGGCCGCGATCTTTTCAGGAACACGCCACTTTGCGCGTCGGTGAAACCAGGTTGTCGCGAAAATCCAGGTAATGCTTGAGCACCTGCGCAGGCGCCTCGATCTGCGGGTAATGACCGATACCGGACAACAGCACCGTGTCAGGGTCTGGAATCAGCTCCCGATAGCGCTCGACCATGTGCCCGCCGGAAATCGGGTCGGCTTCACCGTCGATCACCCGCACCGGCACTTCATTGCGCTGCATCGCAGTGACCCAGCGATCTCGCTGCGCCCGTCGCTCTGGAATGTAGCTGATCAATTTGTGCATGATCCGTGGCCCGCGATTCGTGTCGATCAGGCTCCAGAAATCATCCATCTCGCTTTCGCTGGGTCGACTCTGTGGACCGAAGATCTGTCGAAAACTCTTCACCAGACTATCCCGGGAAAAGGCGCGACCGATCATCCAGCCCAAGGGGCTGAGCAACAGCTTCTGCATGAGTATCGGCCGATGGGTTTCGGGAAACAGGCCGCCATTGAGGAACACGCAGCTGGCCAGATCAATGCCCGTTTCGTAGTGCCGGGCCAACAGTTCCTGAGCAACGCTGTCGCCATAATCGTGAGCCAGCAGGTGCACCGGTTGCTTGACGCTCAAGTGCGCCAGCAGTGCCTGCTGCAAATCGGCCTGCTCCAACAGGCTGTATTCGTGGTTCGCCGGTTTTGCCGAATCGCCGAAACCGAGCATGTCGCACGCAATCACCCGATAACGCTGCGCCAACGGCTGCCACAGGTAATGCCAGTCCCAGCTGGCAGTCGGAAAGCCATGGATGAGCAATAACGGCTCACCCTGCCCCGCCGTCCAGTAACGAATGGATTGGCCACGGAAATCAAACGTCTGGCCGCGTTTGCGCCAGACACACAGGGGAATCTCGGCGAGTGGCATTAGAGTTTATAACCCGGGTCTTGTTGATCGAGTTTGCGTAGCAACGCTGGCCAGGCCAGTGCGCCACCCATCCCTTGAGCACTTTTGGTGACGCCTGCAATCATTGCCTTGGCCCCCGCCAGAATCTGCGGCTGGATGGCGATGAGTTCGGCACCACCATTTTGCGCCAGCACCTGGATGTCGCAGGCGCGCTGGAAGATGAACATCATCAGGAAGGTGTCAGCGATACTGCTGCCGCACGTCATCAGCCCGTGGTTGTGCAGCATCATGAAGTTGCTTTCACCCAGATCGGACTGCAGCCGCGCTTTCTCTTCATGGTTGAGCGCAACACCTTCGTAGGCGTGATAGGCCAGGCTGGACAGGACAAACAACGACTGTTGGCTGATCGGCAAAATGCCTTGCTTCTGCGCCGACACCGCGACACCGGCGGCCGTGTGGGTGTGCAAGACACAGACAACATCGTGACGAACTTCATGCACGGCGCTGTGGATGGTGTATCCCGCCGGGTTTATCTCGTAGGGGCTGTCCATCAGCTTGTTCCCGGCCTGATCGACCTTGACCAGACTCGATGCAGTGATCTCGTGGAACATCAGCCCATACGGGTTGATCAGGAAGTCTTCAGTGCCGGGCACCTTGGCCGAGATGTGCGTGAAGATCAGATCATCCCAGCCATGCTGGGCGACCAACCGATAGCAGGCAGCCAGATCGACGCGAGTCTGCCACTCGGCAGCGCTGACCTGTTCTTTGACGTTAGGGGGGGACTGGACGGGGGCTACGCTCACGACAAGGAACTCCTGTTCTTATTGTTTTGCACGTGTCAGCAGTCTAGTCAGCCCCCGAGGTTCGCGTAGTTGCATTGGCAGCCAGCTTGATGGCCGTGCGAGTCAGTTACGCAATGCGTCGACCAGTTCCCCCAGCCAAGGCTCGGCGTCGGTTTCGGGGGTCACACTTTCGCTGGCATCCAGACGCAGCATCGGCAGCACTTCGCGAATGCCCAATTCGCCGAACAGTTCGCGCATCATCTCGCCACCGCCGCAGAACGTATCGCCGTAACTGGCGTCTCCCAGGCCGATCACCGCCCCCGGCAAACCACGCCAGGCTGCCGGCAACTGGTCGCGGATGGCGAAGTACAAGGGCTGAAGATTATCGGGCAGCTCGCCCATGCCGGTGGTCGACGTCACCGCCAGAAAAGCGTCGGGGCCAAAGGCCTGGACATCGGCCAGGCTGGCGCGAGGGTTGTACCAGGCGTCATGGCCCGCGGCTTTCAAAATACCTGCAGCGTGGCGGGCGACTTCTTCAGCCGTGCCGTACACCGAGCCGGAAAGGATGGCGACTTTCATCAATCTGATCCTGTACTGAATAAAAAAACGGGATGTTAACAGCAGCCTTGGCAATGTTCTTTTAGAATGCGGCTAGTCATCAAAAAGGAAGGGATTCTTCAATGATCAACGCACAGCTGCTTCAACTGGTCATCAACGCCTCCAACGACGGTATCGTCATTGCCGAGAAGGAAGGTGAGCAGGACAACATCCTGATTTACGTGAACCCGGCCTTCGAACGGCTGACCGGGTACACCAGCGAAGAAATCCTTTATCAGGATTGCCGCTTTCTGCAGTCAGGAGACCGTGACCAGCAAGCCATTGAAATCATTCGCCAGACATTGAAAAGCGGCGGGTCTTGCCGGGAAATCCTGCGCAATTATCGCAAGGACGGCACACCATTCTGGAATGAACTGTCGCTTTCTACAGTAAAAAATCCAAGCGACGGGATGACCTATTTCGTGGGTGTACAGAAAGATGTGAGCGTCCAGGTCAAAGCGCAGCAGCGTGTAGCGCAGCTGGAAGCGCAGCTCGCCGAGGTCCAGGCGCAGCTTGCTGCAATAAATGCGACGAATGGCCAAAACAAAATCGCGAAATAATTGTCATTAACTACAATCACCAGTGACTTTGTAACTATATCCTTCGAGTGGATCATGCACCGCGACGCGCTCCTGACCCAGGATGAGCTGGATTTCATCCAGACCATGCAACACAACCCGCAGCTCAATATGCGGGATGCGACGTCGAGCCTGCTCGTTAACGGTGGTTCGCAAATCCGTGATTTGCTCACGCGCCTTGCTGCGAATGAGCAAGTCACCATCCAGGCCAACTTCGAAAATCAGCAAATGACCTTTCCGCTGCACCTGGTGGAAGACGAATTTCACGCGCTGCATTTGCGCCTGGGTGTACCCAGCATCTATGAAGATGGCCCCATGGTCCGGCCGTGGCGCCTGGTCCTTGAGGAGCCGGTGGCCCTGGAAAATGCCAACGGCCAGCCCGGCACGATGTGGGTGCATGAGGTGTCGTTCAAAGGGATTTTGCTGGAAGTGCGCAACAAGACCAAACCGCCAAAGCATTTTTCGCTGTGGTTCAGCCCCTCAGGCTATGAACGAATCGCGTTGCGCGGCACGTTTGAGCGAGAAACCGAGAATGGCTTCTTCGCTTATCAGTTGAGCCAGAGCGACAAAGACGAAACCGAGCGCCTGCGCCAGTTCATCCTTCAACAGCATCGGCTGACTCACCCCGCCCTGCATCTCTGATCCTGCATCGTTCGATCAAGTATCCAGATTACCCGCCAGAAACTGCTTCAAGCGCTGGCGCATCACGGCCCCCTCATTACCCAGACACCCGACCGACGACCCGGCCAGGCTTTCCTGCGCCAGGTCCGATGCATCACCGGCCAGCAACAATTGACAATCCAGGCTCAGGACCAGACGGTTCAGACGACGGGCCAAATCAGCAGCGGGGGCGTGATTGGACACCAGGATCAGCGCCTGGGGTTTTACCCTTTCGCAGACAAGCGTCAGTTCATCGAATGGTTGACCGATCGACAGCAACTGCATCGCCGAGTCGACATGGCTGAGATACAGCGCCGTGATCAGCACATCGAGTTCGCGGACCTGCTCATCCAAGGCACACACAATGACCCGACGCGGTTGCAGCACACGCACCAGCAGCAGCCGTTGCAACACTCGGGAACGAAGAAAACCATCCAGAAAAAGCCACTCGCTGGTCTGACCGAATGCCTCATGGCGCCTTAACAGTTGCTTCCAGAGCGGGATCAGGATGTCCTGGAAGACCACCGTAAGCGGGTAACTGGAGAAAATCTGCCCATAAACCTGCTCGAGCTTCACTTCGTCAAACGCACTCACCGCGGCCTGGACTTGCTGTTGCCACTGAATGTAATCGGCCTGTACCAGTTCATCCGGAATGATTTTCGCGAGCACCTGAAGGGGTTCGGTCCTGGCCAGGATCTTGCCGACCTTGCTGACCGCAACGCCGCGTTCGATCCAGCCGAGGATGCTGCGAACCTTTTCGATATCGGACATCGAGTACAGCCGATGCCCGCTTTCGGTGCGCGTTGGTTGAATCAGGCCATAGCGACGCTCCCAGGCGCGTAGAGTGACCGGGTTGATGCCGGTCAGGCGTGCGACTTCACGAATAGGGAACAACTCTTCCTGTTCCAATGAGCGCGCGTGCAACGCATCGGGTGCAATGTCAGTGTGTGCAGGCATTTGGCGTTCACTTCCATGTTCGATATCGAACGTAGTCTACTCCTCCAGGCCCCTGACTTTCCAAGCCATTGATGAGCGATGAAAGACACTGGCGAAATATCCAGAATCAGGAATAATCCTTGCTTGTTTCAAGGCGCAGCCCAATACCCCGGTGCTGAGTCTGGCGAAACTCCTACCCGGAGTGACGCATTTGTCTTACGGAGATACATGATGTCTACCTCACCCGTCACGCTGATGGTTGCGCGCCGCGTCGCCGATGGCCGCTATCAGGACCTGATGGCCTGGCTACGCGAAGGCGAACAGCTGGCCACCGACTTCCAGGGTTATCTCGGTTCAGGCGTGCTTGCTCCGCCGCCCGGCGATAACGAATTCCAGATCATCTTCCGCTTCGAAAACGAGCAGACCATGCACGCATGGGAGCACTCCGCCTCGCGCACCGCCTGGCTTGAGCGCGGCAGCGACTTGTTCGCCCATCCCACGGAGCATCGAGTCAGTGGTATCGAAGGCTGGTTTGGTGCCGTCGGCGCCCGTCCGCCTCGCTGGAAACAAGCGGTGGCGATCTGGCTGGCGTTCTTCCCGGTTTCATTGCTGTTCAACTATGCAGTGGGACCGTTGCTCGGCGAGATGAGCCTGTTGCCGCGAGTGTTCATCAGCACGCTGTGCCTGACGCCGTTGATGGTTTACCTCTTCATTCCGTTGTCGACCCGTTTGCTGGCCGGCTGGCTGAACAACACACCGGCGCGACCTTTGTCCGTGAAAACCTCAACGCAAAATCATTGAGCCTTTCGGCATCGGGTGCTGAAGCGGAACGGCTATCGTGAGCAAGCTTTGCGCATACGGGACAGGGGTGGACTTGCCTCGTCGCTGGTATAGTTTTGCTCTCACCGCGATGCGAGCCGTTCATGACCTCTTCCGAAGCTCCTATTCTCATTACCGGCGCAGGTCAGCGTGTTGGCCTGCACTGTGCCCGGCGCTTGCTCGAAGACGGCCACGCGGTAATCTTCACTTTCCGCAGTGAACGCCCAGGCGTACAGGCCTTGCGCGACTTGGGCGCGACGGCCGTGTTCGCGGATTTCTCCAGCGAAGCCGGCATCCTCGCGTTCATCGCCGAACTGAAAACCCATACCGACTGCCTGCGGGCAATTATTCACAACGCCTCCGAATGGCTCGCCGAAACCCCGGACACCGACGCAGTGGCCTTCAGCCGGATGTTTAACGTTCACATGCTGGCGCCATACCTGATCAACCTGCATTGTGTCGACTTGCTCCAGCGTTCAAGCCCCGCCGACATCGTGCACATCAGCGATGACGTGACACGCAAGGGCAGCAGCAAGCATATTGGCTATTGCGCCAGCAAAGCCGGGCTCGACAGCCTGACGCTGTCCTTCGCCGCAAAGTACGCGCCGGCAATCAAGGTCAACGGTATCGCGCCGGCCCTGCTACTGTTCAACCCTGACGACGACGCGGCGTACCGCGCCAAGGCGCTGGCAAAGTCCGCGCTGGGCATCGAACCCGGCAGCGACGTGATCTACCAAAGCCTGCGCTATCTGCTCGACAACCCTTATGTCACCGGCACGACCCTGACCGTCAATGGCGGAAGGCACCTCAAGTAAGTGCCCCGCGAGGATCTACCATGACGTTATCCCTGCCCCGGAACTGCCTGTCCGAGAGCTATCGCGAGATCCTCATCGGTCTTGGCGAAAACCCCGAACGCGAAGGCCTGCGAGATACACCCCTACGCGCCGCCAAGGCCATGCAGTACCTCTGTCATGGTTACGAGCAAAGTGTCGAAGAGATCGTCAACGGTGCGCTGTTCGCCTCGGACACCGATGAGATGATCATCGTTGCCGATATCGAGCTGTATTCGTTGTGCGAGCATCACCTGTTGCCCTTCATCGGTAAGGCCCATGTGGCTTATATTCCTACAGGCAAGGTGCTGGGCCTGTCGAAAATCGCGCGGCTGGTGGACATGTTCGCCCGTCGCCTGCAAATCCAGGAAAACCTGACCCGGCAAATCGCCGACGCAGTGCAACAGGTGACCAACGCCGCCGGCGTTGCAGTGGTCATTGAAGCGAAGCACATGTGCATGATGATGCGCGGCGTCGAGAAACAGAATTCAACCATGAACACCTCGGTGATGCTTGGCGCCTTCCGCGACTCAAGCAATACCCGCCAGGAATTCCTGCAATTGATTGGACGGAGCAAGTAGCAATGCCACAACTTCAGCCAGGAATGGCACGCATCCGGGTCAAGGACCTGTGTCTGCGCACCTTCATCGGAATCAACGAGGACGAGATCCTCAACAAGCAAGACGTACTGATCAATCTGACCATCCTGTACGCGGCCCAGGAAGCGGTGCGTGACAACGATATCGATCACGCGCTGAACTACCGCACCATCACCAAAGCGATCATCGCTCACGTGGAGGGCAACCGCTTTGCCCTGCTCGAACGCCTGACCCAGGAAATTCTCGATCTGATCATGGTCAACGAGTCGGTGCTGTACGCCGAGGTCGAAGTCGACAAGCCCCACGCCTTGCGTTTCGCCGAGTCAGTGTCGATTACGCTGGCGGCAAGTCGCTGACCGCGTCTGGCGCATTGTTCGCCAGACTTTTATCATTCCGCGCACGAATCAGTAGCCCAGAGCCCATCATGACCGAGCAACAACGCCTCGAACTTGAAGCCGCCGCCTTCCGCCGGCTGGTCGCCCACCTTGATAGCCGCAAGGATGTGCAGAACATCGACCTGATGAACCTCTCCGGTTTCTGCCGTAATTGCCTGTCCAAGTGGTACAAGGCTGCAGCGGACGAACGCCAGATCGATGTCAGCCTCGATGACGCCCGTGAAGTCGTCTACGGCATGCCGTACGCCGAGTGGAAAGCCCAATACCAGCAAGAAGCCAGCGCCGAACAACACGCGGCGTTTGCCAAAGGAAAACCCCATGAGTGATCTGAACACCCTGCGCGCCAGCCTCAACAGCGGCGAACACGTTTTTGCCGACACCCTGTCCTTCATATCCGCCGGTTACGACTATCAGCCCCAGGCGTTCAACAACGGTGGCGTGGAGAACGCTGCCGGGCAGAACGAAGGATCGTGCAAGACCCTGGGCATGGCGCTGCTGGAAGGCTTGAGCGATGAAGAAGCCCTGTTGGCGTTCGGCGAGCATTACCGTTCGGTGGTTGCGACGCCTGAGGGTAGCGACCACGGCAATATTCGGGCGTTGATTGCCCATGGTCTGGCAGGTGTGAAGTTCACCGCGCAGCCACTGACCCGCCGCTGATTCGACATCACAAGATCGCAGCCTCGTTTCACTCGACAGCTCCTACAGGGGATCGCGCATTTCCTGTAGGAGCTGTCGAGTGAAACGAGGCTGCGATCTTTTGATCTTTAATAATTCATCTCTCAACCCACTTCCCGACTTTTAAGATTGATCCGGCAACTTTATTTCGTTTGCCGGGTACCGCTGCTCACGGCTTAGATAAAAAGAAGCATCCCTTCTTCAGAGTCGGTCATACATGAGCAGCGAATCCATCAGCCAGTCGATCAACATCGTCCATCCCGTCACCCTCAGCCACGGCAAAAATGCCGAGGTCTGGGATACCGAGGGCAAGCGTTACATCGACTTTGTCGGCGGCATTGGCGTGCTTAACCTCGGCCATTGCCACCCGCGCATCGTCGACGCCATTCGCGAACAGGCCACCCGGCTGACTCACTATGCGTTCAATGCCGCCCCTCATTCGCCCTACATTGAATTGATGGAGCGTCTGACGGCGTTTATTCCCGTGGGCTATCCGGTCAGCGGCATGCTCACCAACAGCGGCGCGGAAGCCGCGGAAAACGCCCTCAAGATCGTGCGCGGCGCCACCGGTCGTACCGCGGTGATCGCCTTCGACGGCGCCTTCCACGGCCGCACCCTGGCCACCCTCAACCTCAACGGCAAAGTCGCACCCTACAAACAGAAAGTCGGCGTGCTGCCTGGCCCGGTGTATCACCTGCCCTTCCCGAGCAAGGACAACGGCGTGACCTGCGCCGAGGCCCTGAAAGCCATGGACCGTCTGTTCAGCGTCGAAATCGATGTCGAGGATGTGGCGTGCTTTATCGTCGAGCCGGTGCAGGGTGAAGCGGGCTTTTTGGCGATGGACGTGGAGTTTGCCCAGGCGCTGAGACGTTTCTGTGATGAGAAAGGCATTGTGTTGATCGCCGATGAAATCCAGTCCGGCTTCGGTCGTACCGGACAGCGCTTCGCGTTTTCGCGCCTGGGTATCGAGCCGGACCTGATCCTGCTCGCCAAAAGTATCGCCGGCGGCCTACCACTGGGTGCGGTGGTCGGGCGCAAGACGTTGCTCGACACATTGCCCAAGGGCGGACTGGGCGGGACCTATTCCGGTAATCCGATCGCCTGCGCCGCCGCGCTGGCGACCCTGGACGAGATGACCGATGCGAACCTGCAGGCCTGGGGCTCGCAACAGGAAGAAGCCATCGTCAGCCGCTACGAATCCTGGCGCGCCAACACGCTTTCCCCCTACCTGGGTCGCTTGACCGGGGTCGGTGCGATGCGGGGAATCGAACTGATCAATGCCGATGGCTCACCGGCATCGGCCCAGTTGACTCAGCTACTGGTCATGGCCCGGGACGCCGGCCTGCTGCTGATGCCAAGCGGCAAGTCGCGCCACATCATTCGTTTGCTGGCGCCGCTGACCACAGAAGCCGCCGTGCTGGAGGAAGGCCTGGACATCCTCGAGCGGTGCCTGGCGAAACTGCGCTGATAGCAAAATGAGCTCAGGGACTGACATAGCGAATTATGTTCGCTTGCAGTCCCTGAAAATGCATCGCAATACTCGGAGGCGACCGACCAATCGGATTAGCCAACGCCCCCCTCTATCAAGCGAGATCATCACCACCTATCAGCTGAGGCAGTCATGTATCACGACAATATAATTTATAAGAAAAAGTCCAATGATCCACAGTTCCTGCTCGGCGTAGCCGTAGTGCTTTTCCTGGGCGCCTACCTGATGAATCTCGGTAACAGCGCCCTCAGCCACTTTCTCCAGCCCCTGTTGGGCGATACCCCGGACAGCCTGACCGCTCGCAACATCGCCATCGGCCTGGCCATTGCCGTACTCGGCACACTGAACTTCCACGTCCTCGGACGATTGAAGTTCAAGGTCCAGACCACCGTCGTCTGGGTCGAACTGCTGATCCTTTTCCTGGCGTTCTTCGATACCTTCGACCTCTCCTACAGCTTCATTCTCGACAAGATCGGTTTCCTGATCATCCAGGGTGCCGCCACCACGCTGTACATCTCAGCCGTCGCGATCGTGATTGCTTTCGTCCTGGCGCTGATCGGCGCGGTCGCCAAGCTGTCGAGCAACGGCCTGGCCAATGCCCTCGCCTCGTTCTACACCTCGTTCTTTCGCGGTGTGCCGCTGCTGATACAGATTTACCTGATCTACCTCGGCCTGCCGCAACTGGGCTACGTCGTCGACGCGGTGCCCGCCGGCATCCTCGCCCTGTCGCTGTGCTACGGCGCCTACATGACCGAGATTTTCCGGGCGGGCATCCAGAGCATTCCGGTCGGCCAGTGGGAAGCGTCCCGGGCCCTGAACATCAGCCCGTTCAAAACGTTGAGCCGGGTGATCATGCCCCAGGCCTTGCGCGTGATCATCCCGCCCACCGGCAACCAGTTCATCGCCATGCTCAAGGACAGTTCCCTGGTGTCGGTGATCGGCGTCTGGGAGTTGATGTACCTGGCCAAGACCCAGGGCCGTGCGGACTTCCGCCACCTGGAAATGTTGATCACTGCCGCGATGATCTACTGGGCGCTGTCGTTCATCCTCGAACGGGTGCAGGCGCGAATCGAAAAACGGGTCAATCGATCCACGGCAAGGGGTTGATGTGTGATGACTCGAACCAATACCGCTGAGCGACTCGACCTGGCTTCCCCTGCGTTAGCCAGCCCTGCGATGATTTCCATCTCTGGCCTGAACAAGTGGTACGGCAATTTCCACGCGTTGCGCGATGTCGACCTGACCGTGGCCACCGGCGAAATCCTGGTGGTGTGCGGGCCGTCGGGTTCGGGCAAGTCGACGATGATCCGCTGCATCAACCATCTGGAGAATTTCCAGAAAGGCCACATTCAGGTCAACGGCATCACCCTCACCAGCGAGGCAGAAAGCGTCAGCGCCGTGCGCAGTGAGATCGGGATGGTGTTCCAGAGCTTCAACCTGTTTCCGCATTTGAGCGTGATGGACAACCTGACCCTGGCGCCACAACTGGTGCAAGGCGTGTCGAGCGCGGAAGCGAAAAAACGCGCCCAGGTCTACCTGGAGCGCGTGCGGATCGCCGAACACGCCGACAAATACCCGTCGCAGTTGTCCGGGGGCCAGCAACAGCGGGTGGCGATTGCCCGCGCCCTGTGCATGAATCCCAAAGTGATGCTGTTTGATGAACCGACCTCTGCCCTCGACCCGGAAATGGTCCACGAAGTGCTGGACGTGATGGGCGAACTGGCTACCGATGGCATGACCATGATTTGCGTGACCCACGAAATGGGTTTCGCCAGCAAGGTCGCCGATCGCGTGCTGTTCATGGACCAGGGTCAGGTCATCGAACAAGCGACCCCTGCCGAATTTTTCAATAACCCACAGACCGAACGCGCGCAGAAATTCCTGTCGCAGATCATCGGCCACTGAAGACCGCTTTGCCCTCATAACAATAACGAGACATGGAGATGGACATGGTCAGAAGTAAACGCGTAATCACCCTCACCGCCGCACTGTCGCTGTTGTTCGTTGGTGCCGCCAACGCGGGCGCAGTGCTGGACAAGATTCAGAGCAGTAAAACCATGACCGTCGCCACGTCGGCGACCTGGCCTCCTCAGGGCTTTATCAACGACAAAAATGAAATCGACGGTTTTGACATCGACGTTTCCAAGGAGATCGCCAAGCGTCTCGGGGTCGAGGTCAAGTTCATCACGCCCGACTGGGACGTGATCACCGCCGGCAAGTGGAACGGTCGCTGGGACATGTCCGTGGGTTCGATGACCGCAACCAAAAGTCGCGCGCGCATTCTTGATTTCCCGGGCACCTATTACTACGTGCCTTACGTCTTTGCGGTGCATGACAAATCCAAGGTCACTGACCACAAGGCGCTCAATGGCAAAACCATCGGCGTCGAAGGTGGCACCACGTCCGAGGATTATTTCAGCCAGGCGCTGGCCATTGAAACCACGGATGTGCCGCCTGTTGTCTACGACGTGAAAACAGAAAAAATGAAGACCTACGCCGGTTCCGTCGGACCGCTGGACGATCTGCGCCTGGGCGACGGCGCACGCCTGGACGCCATTCTCACGCAACGCAGCACGCTGGACGCCGCCGTCAAGAAGGGCTACCCGCTGCGCGCCGTCGACAACGATGTCGCGTTCTACGAGCCACTGGCCGTTGCCACCGACAAGGGTGATCCGGAGTTGAAGGCCAAGCTCGGTGAAATCATCGGCGAAATGCACAAGGACGGCACGCTGACCAAGCTGTCGAACAAGTGGTATGGCGTGGATTACTCGACTATTAAGTAATCACTTTGCCCCTGTAGGAGCGAGCCCTGTGGCGAGGGGATTCATCCCCGTTCGGCTGCGAAGCAGTCGTAAATACGTTTTAACGCTGGAAATGCCGGGGCCGCTCCGCAGCCCAACGGGGATAAATCCCCTCGCCACAAGGTCCGCTCTGACATTTGAGCGGTACTTTCTCAAGGATCGACCATGTCCTTTCCCAACACCTGGTATTCCCAAACCTCGCTGCCCCGCGCGGCCAGGTCCGAATTGAACACCGATGAAACCTGCGACGTGTGCATCATCGGCGCGGGGATCGCCGGCCTCACCGCCGCACTGGAACTGACCCGACGCGGCAAACGCGTGATCATCCTCGAAGCCCATCAGGTGGCCTGGGGTGCATCCGGTCGCAATGGCGGCGTGGTGTCGCCGGGCTGGGCGGAAGGGTCTGGCGCGATCCGTAAAAAACTCGGGCTGGAACACGCACGTTCGCTGTTCCAGATGTCTGTCGAAGGCGTGGAAATCGTCCGCCACAACATCACGGAACTGGCCCTGACTGGCTGCGCGCCGTCCGCCGGTACGATTCGGGTCAAGCGCTACGACGATGGCGCCAGCATAAAAAACCACATCGACACCATGCGCCGTGACTTCGGCTATGAACTCAACTTCCTCGACACCGCCCAGGTCCGCGAGCGGGCTCACACGCTGCGGTACTTCCAGGGTGTTGAAGATCCGAACGCCCTGCATTTCCACCCGCTGAATTATTGTTTGGGCCTGGCCCTCGCCATTGAAGCAGCTGGCGGCAGGATTTTTGAACAATCAAAGATGCTCGCCTGGCAGCGCGAAGGTGCAGACAAAATCGTCAAGACCGCGCGCGGCAGTGTGCGCTGCAAGGATCTGGTGTTCTGCGCCGGCGGCTACGGGGGACCGGAGCTGCAGAAACTCAGTCGCGCCTACCTGCCTATCGCCACCTACGTGGTGCTGACCGAACACCTGGGTGACTCGATCAAGACGGTGCTGGACTCCGGTGCTGCGTTCTCTGACGACCGACGTGCGTCGGACTATTACCGCGTCGTAGAAGGCGACCGCTTGCTGTGGGGTGGCCGCATCACCACGCGCAATGAACAGAACGAGAAAGCCCTGGCGGCGATGCTCAAGGCGGACATGGTTGCGGTGTACCCGCAGTTAGCCTCGGTGAAAATCGATCTCGCCTGGTCCGGCCTGATGGGTTACTCCACCAACAAAATGCCTAACCTGGGCTTGCTGGAACCGGGCGTCTGGGCGTGCACTTCGTTTGGCGGTCATGGTTTGAACACCGGCTCGATCGGCGGCCGGGTGATCGCCGAGGCGGTGTGTGGGGAGAGTTTGCGATATGAACTGTTCAAGCCGTACCTGCTGGACTGGAATGGCGGTCCGTTTGGACGGGTGGCGGCAAATGCGATCTATCAGTCGTTGAAGGTGATGGACTTCGTGCAGGAAAGGCTGAAAGGCTGAAGGCGAACACCTATCCCTGTAGCAGCTGGCGAAGCCTGCGTTCGGCTGCGAAGCAGTCGTAAATCTGCATTCACGGTTTTTCTGACTGACCGCGGCGTACTGTTTACGACTGCTGCGCAGCCGAACGCAGGCTTCGCCAGCTGCTACAAGGTTCCAGGTTCGCCAGTAGGTACAGGGATTCAGATTCGCCAGTGGGTACAGGGTAATTTGTGGACAGAAAAAAACCGGCCGAGGCCGGTTTTTTCATTTCAACGATTTCAGAACTTGGCGTTCTGCAGATCGTCCAGGTAACGCTCGGCATCCAGTGCCGCCATGCAGCCGGCACCAGCGGAGGTGATGGCCTGGCGGTAAACGTGGTCAGCCACGTCACCGGCCGCGAAGATACCTTCGAGGTTAGTGGCAGTCGCATTGCCTTCACGGCCGCCGTGCACGACCAGGTAGCCGTCTTTCAACGTCAGCTGACCTTCGAACAACGAAGTGTTCGGGGTGTGGCCGATGGCGATGAACACGCCGTCGACTTTCAGCTCGTCGAAGCTGCCGTCGTTGTTCTTCAGGCGAGCACCGGTCACGCCCATGTTGTCACCCAGAACTTCGTCCAGGTTCGAATTCAGCTTCAGGATGATCTTGCCTTCAGCCACGCGTGCATTCAGCTTGTCGATCAGGATCTTCTCGGCGCGGAAGGTTTCACGACGGTGGATCAGGGTCACGGTGCTGGCGATGTTGGCCAGGTACAGGGCTTCTTCAACAGCGGTGTTGCCGCCGCCGACCACAGCCACTGGCTTGTTGCGATAGAAGAAACCGTCGCAGGTCGCGCAGGCCGAAACGCCTTTGCCCATGAACGCTTCTTCCGACGGCAGGCCCAGGTAACGAGCGCTGGCGCCGGTCGCGATGATCAGCGCGTCGCAGGTGTAGGTGGCGCTGTCGCCAGTCAGGCTGTAAGGCTTGGAAGCGAAGTCGACGGCATTGATGTGATCGAAAACGATCTCGGTTTCAAAGCGCTCGGCGTGCTCTTTCATGCGTTCCATCAGCGCCGGGCCGGTCAGGCCGTGGACGTCGCCCGGCCAGTTATCGACTTCAGTGGTGGTGGTCAGTTGACCGCCGGCTTGCATGCCGGTGATCAGCAGTGGCTTGAGGTTGGCACGGGCGGCATAGACCGCAGCGCTGTAACCGGCAGGGCCGGAACCGAGAATAATCACTCGCGAATGACGGACTTCAGACATGACCTGCTCCTGTTGACCGGGCCGAAACATCTGGCGCGGAACGCCGGGTTGCCGGCGGGAATAAAAAAGGACCGTTGAAAGCACTTGGGGAAGGCTTGAACTCGACAGTCCTGAAAAAAGAATGGGTGCAGCGTATCGAGGGGGCGAAGATTAAGGAAATACGGATTAACAATCCAGCTCATAGGTGGTCTCTATGCCATCGCCGCGCATATTCAGGCGCCTTTGTTACAGTTGATGTCGATGTCGCTGCCGCGCTTTCGCCTCTTGGGCAAAGCCGGTAAGGTCGGCGCGTTTTCCCTTTGCTCGGAGCACGATATGCCCGCCCCCGTTCTGTCCGGCCCGCAATACCTGCGCGAAGGCCTCAAGCTGGTCCTGAGCCCGAGTCTGCGTTTGTTTGTGTTGCTACCCCTGGTGATCAACCTGGTGCTGTTCGTCGGATTGATCTATCTGGCCAGCCATCAATTCAGCCTGTGGGTCGATACGCTGATGCCGTCCCTGCCCGAGTGGCTGAGTTTTCTAAGCTATGTCCTGTGGCCGCTCTTTGTCGTGCTGGTGGTGCTGATGGTGTTTTTTACCTTCACCATGCTGGCTAACATCATTGCCGCCCCCTTCAACGGCTTTCTCGCGGAGAAGGTTGAAGTGGTGGTGCGCGGCACTGATGACTTCCCGGCGTTCAGCTGGGGCGAACTGATTGCCATGATTCCGCGCACCCTGGCTCGGGAAATGCGCAAGCTCGGTTATTTTCTTCCGCGGGCAATCGGGTTGTTCATCCTGTCGTTTATCCCCGTGGTGAACATTATTGCCGCGCCACTGTGGCTGTTGTTCGGGGTGTGGATGATGGCGATCCAGTACATCGACTACCCGGCGGACAACCACAAGCTCGGCTGGAACGAGATGCTCGCCTGGCTGCGCCAGAAACGCTGGCAGAGCATGAGCTTCGGCGGCAGTGTTTATCTGGTGTTGCTGATTCCGGTAGTCAACATTCTGATGATGCCGGCCGCCGTGGCCGGCGCGACCCTGTTCTGGGTGCGAGAACGCGGCGCGGAAAACCTGGTGACCCAACGCTGATCCCGTCACAAATCCATCATCACACCGTCATGACGACGACATGGCCTCAGCCGACACTGAGGCCATGACGACAGCTCTGCATATCACCCTGATCACCGAAACGTTCCCTCCCGAAATAAACGGCGTGGCCAATACCCTTGGCCGTCTGTGCGACGGTTTGCGCGCGCGCGGGCATCAAGTGGAGCTGGTGCGGCCCCGGCAGGGTTGTGACCGGCAAACCGGCAGCAACGATGATCTTCTGTTGTGCCGGGGCTGGCCTTTGCCGGGTTATCCGGGTTTGCAGTGGGGACAGTCGTCGATGCACAAGTTGCTGCGCCGCTGGAAACGTCATCGGCCGGACGTGCTCTACATCGCTACCGAAGGACCGCTCGGACTCTCTGCATTGCGCGCTGCGCGGCGTCTGGGCATTTCGGTGGTGAGTGGTTTTCACACCAACTTTCAGCAGTATTCCAGCCAGTATGGATTTGGACTGTTGACGCGGTTGCTGACTCATTACCTGCGCTGGTTTCATAACCGCTCGAACCTGACCCTGGTGCCCAGTGTGAGCCAGCGGCTGGAGCTGGAGCGTCGGCATTTCGAGCGCCTGGCGTTGTTGTCTCGTGGGGTCGACAGCCAATTGTTCCATCCCACCAAACGGCTGACAGCGTTACGCGAACAGTGGGGACTGGCCGAGCGCGACATCGCCGTGATCCATGTCGGCCGTCTGGCGCCCGAGAAGAATCTGGGTCTGCTCAAACGCTGTTTCGACACGCTGAAGGCAAGTTATCCACAGAGGAATCTCAAACTGATCGTGATTGGCGACGGGCCCCAGCGTGTGGCGCTGGAAAAGGAATTACCCGAAGCGATCTTCTGCGGCGCACAACGCGGTGAAGCGCTGGCCAGTCACTATGCGTCGGGGGATGTATTTCTGTTCCCCAGCCTGACCGAGACGTTTGGCAACGTGGTGCTGGAGGCGCTCGCTTCGGGACTGGGCGTAGTGGCATACGATCAGGCCGCAGCGGCGCAACATATTCGTCATGGCTACAACGGTGTGCTGGCGATGCCAGGGGATGAGGATGCATTTTGCGATGCGGCGGCGTGGTTGCTGGAGGAGCGCGAAACCCTGCGCTGCGTTCGATTGAATGCGCGACAGCACGCCAGTCGACAGGGTTGGCCGGCGATTATCGAGCAGTTCGAAGGGCAGTTGCGGGGGGCTTGTGTGGGGGAGTTGGTGGTGCCGAATGCACCGACAGTACCTTGATTTTTTGTAGACCTCGACGCCGCCATCGCGGGCAAGCCCGCTCCCACAGTGTTCCGGGATGTTCACACGTTATGTGACCGGCACAAAACCCTGTGGGAGCTGGCTTGCCAGCGATGGTGTCAGCTCAAATGCGACTTAAACCAGCGTCATCAACGCCTCACGGCTGAACGGCAGGATGTCTTCTTCACGACCGTCGCGTACTTTTTGCGCCCAGTCCGGATCGACCAGCAGCGCACGACCCACCGCTACCAGATCGAACTCATCGTTGTTCAAACGCTCCAGCAGTTTTTCCAGGCTGGCCGGCTGCGCGATCTTGTCGGTGTTGACCATGAACTGCAGGAACTCGCCGTCCAGGCCGACGCTGCCCACGGTGATGGTCGGTTTGCCAGTGAGCTTGCGTGTCCAGCCCGCGAGGTTCAGTTCCGAACCGTCGAACTCCGGCTCCCAGAAACGACGTGTCGAGCAGTGGAAAATATCCACACCCGCGTCAGACAACGGCTGGAGGAACTCACCCAGCGCTTCCGGGGTTTGCACCAGACGCGCGGTGTAATCCTGCTGTTTCCATTGCGAGAAACGGAAGATGATCGGGAAACCTTCACCCACTGCGGCGCGCACGGCCTGGATCAATTCGATGGCGAAACGCGAACGGTTGGCCAGGCTGCCGCCGTATTCATCAGTGCGCTGGTTGCTGCCTTCCCAGAAGAACTGGTCGACCAGGTAGCCATGGGCACCGTGAATTTCCACGCCGTCCATACCGATGCTCTGCGCGTCTTTCGCGGCCTGGGCAAAGGCGGCGATGACGTCCTGGATGTCCTGCTTGGTCATGCCGTGGACCACGAGCTGGCCGTCTTTCAATTTTTCCGACGGGCCATAACCCGGCACGCTGGCGTCCGGCTCGGTACCGATACGACGAACGCTGCCGACGTGCCACAGTTGCGGAACGATCTTGCCGCCTTCTGCGTGCACCGCATCGACCACTTTCTTCCAGCCCGCCAACGCCGACTCGCCGTAGAAATGCGGCACGTTCGGGTAGCCGTTGGAGGCCTTGTGGCCGACGGTGGTGCCTTCGGTGATGATCAGGCCCACGCCCGCCGCCGCGCGACGACGGTAGTATTCGATGACTTTGGAATTAGGCACGCCACCCGGCGAGAACGAGCGGGTCATGGGGGCCATGACGACGCGGGTCGGCAATTCGAGGGTGCCGAGGTGGAACGGTTTGAACAGGGCTTTTACAGGCATGGGAACGCTCCACGGGATAGACTTTATGACGGCTATAATATGGAGGGCGCAATGGGATGGGAAGTATTATTGATTTTGGTGATTTAGAGTCAAAAGGCAGAAACAAAAGATCGCAGCCTGCGCCAGCTCCTACCATGGAATGCGTATCCCCGTAGAAGCTGCCGCAGGCTGCGATCTTTTGATCTTCTAGCTCAGCGCTTTTTCAATCGCGTGAACGATCGTCGGATCGTCCGGCGCCGTGCGCGGCGAAAACCGGGCCAACACACGGCCGTCCTTGCCCAGCAGGAACTTCTCGAAATTCCAGGTGATGTCGCCCGGGAATTCGGCACCCTCGCCTGCCAGCAGACGATACAACTGATGACGATCATGCCCGTTGACTTCCAGCTTGCTGGACAACGGAAAGGTCACGCCATAGTTCAGGCTGCAGAAATCCTGGATCTCTTGCTCGGTACCCGGTTCCTGTCCGGCAAACTGGTTGCACGGCAGGCCCAGTACGCTGAAGCCTTTGTCCTTGAATTGCTGGTAAAGGTTTTCCAGCGCCGCGTATTGCGGGGTCAGGCCACATTTGGAGGCAACATTGACCACCAGCACGACGCGCCCTTTGAAAGGCGCCAGAGGTAGCTCCTGACCATCCAGGGCTGTCAATTTAAGGTCGTGAAAAGCACTCATGACGAACTCCAAATTCCCGTGTTCTGCTCGAAACAGCCACCTGGCGGCGCTGCCATGGACAACCGCGGACTAAAAAAGGCGCCCTCGGGCGCCTCTCCAGTTCTCTGAGCTTAGCGCAGAAAATCAGTGGTGATGGCCACCTTCGCCATGGACGTGGCCATGAGCGACTTCTTCCTGGCTCGCATCACGGATGTCGATGATCTTGACCTGGAAATTCAAGCGCTGACCGGCCAACGGGTGGTTGCCGTCGACAGTGACGTCGTCGCCGTCCAGGTCGCGGATGGTCACGATCTGCATTTGGCCGTCCGGAGCGGAAGCGTGGAACTGCATGCCCACTTCCAGCTCATCAACGCCTTCGAACATGCTGCGGCTCAGGGTGCTGACCAGTTCGGCAGCGTATTCGCCGTAGGCATCTTCCGGTTCTACGGCAACAGTCAGTTCATCACCAACGGCTTTACCTTCCAGTGCCTTTTCCAGGCCCGGGATGATGTTACCTGCGCCTTGCAGGTAAACCAGCGGCGCGCCGCCGGCGGAGCTGTCGATGACCTCACCAGCGTCGTTGGTCAGGGTATAGTCGATGGAGACAGCCTTATTGGCGGCGATCAGCATGGGGCGAGACCTTTTGCATAAGAATATAGAAAGACCAAGTTTAGCGAAGCAATCGCCCGAAAGCGAACACAACCCGGACAGACGGATGGCAGCACAGAACTCTACGGTCACAGGTTTCCATCAGGACGAGGACGGCCACTGGGTGGCCGAGCTTTCCTGCGGTCATACCCAGCACCTGCGTCACCAGCCGCCGTGGCAATCCCGGGCCTGGGTCATGGACCCATCGCTGCGTAATGAAAAAATAGGCCAACCCTTTGATTGTGGTTGGTGCGCACAGGGCTCGGTTAGCGATAACCTTGGCGACTGAATTTCGGTAGACCGTCAGATATAGAGGGTCACCCCTGCGCTCCCTTAGAGAATCCGCATGCAAACTTTTTTTATCGCCCCCACCGATTTTGGCGTGGGTCTGACCTCCATCAGCCTCGGGCTGGTGCGAACGCTCGAGCGCGCCGGTCTCAAGGTCGGCTTTTTCAAACCGATTGCCCAGCCGCACCCTGGTGATACAGGACCGGAACGCTCCACCGAACTGGTGGCGCGTACCCACGGTCTGAAACCGCCTCAACCACTGGGTCTGGCGCACGTCGAGCGGATGCTGGGCGATGGTCAGCTCGACGAATTGCTCGAAGAAATCATCACCCTCTACCAGCAGGCCGCTATCGGCAAGGACGTGCTGATCGTCGAAGGCATGGTGCCAACCCGCAGCGCCAGCTACGCCGCGCGGGTGAATCTGCACCTGGCCAAGAGCCTGGACGCTGATGTGATCCTGGTGTCGGCGCCGGAAAACGAGGTGCTGACCGAACTGTCCGGTCGCGTCGAATTGCAGGCGCAATTGTTCGGCGGTCCGAAGGACCCGAAAGTCCTCGGCGTGATCCTCAACAAGGTCAAGACTGACGAAAGCATGGACGTCTTCGCCTCGCGCCTGAAAGAACACTCGCCGTTGCTGCGCAGCGGCGATTTCCGTCTGCTGGGCTGCATCCCGTTCCAGCCGGAACTGAATGCACCGCGTACCCGCGACGTCGCCGACCTGATGGGCGCACAGATTCTCAATGCCGGCGATTACGAAACCCGGCGCATGACCAAAATCATTATCTGCGCCCGCACCATGCGCAACACCGTGGAGCTGCTCAAGCCCGGTGTACTGGTGGTGACCCCAGGCGATCGCGACGACATCATTCTCGCTGTCAGCCTCGCCGCCATGAACGGCGTACCATTAGCCGGCCTGCTGCTGACCAGCGATACCCTGCCCGATCCGCGCATCATGGACTTGTGCCGGGGCGCGCTGCAGGCTGGTTTGCCAGTGCTGTCGGTGAGCACCGGTTCCTACGACACCGCCAACCAGCTGAACGGATTGAACAAGGAAATCCCGATTGACGACCGTGAGCGCGCGGAGATCATCACCGATTTCGTCGCCAGCCACCTCGACGCCAACTGGCTGCACCAGCGCTGCGGCACGCCACGGGAAATGCGCCTGTCGCCTGCCGTATTCCGTTATCAATTGATCCAGCGGGCCCAGGCGGCCAACAAACGTATCGTCCTGCCCGAAGGCAGCGAGCCGTTGACCGTCCAGGCGGCGGCGATTTGTCAGGCACGCGGGATTGCCCGCTGCGTACTGCTGGCCAAACCCGAGGACGTCGAAGCGGTGGCTCGCGCGCAAGGCATCGAGCTGCCGCCGGGACTGGAAATTCTCGACCCGGACCTGATCCGCGAGCGCTACGTCGAACCGATGGTCGCACTGCGCAAAAGCAAAAGCCTCAATGCACCGATGGCCGAGCAGCAGCTGGAAGACACTGTGGTTATCGGCACCATGATGCTCGCGCTGGATGAAGTCGATGGCCTCGTCTCTGGCGTCATTCACTCCACCGCCAACACCATCCGCCCGGCCTTGCAGTTGATCAAGACCGCACCGGGCTGCACGCTGGTGTCGTCGGTGTTCTTCATGCTGTTCCCGGAAGAAGTGCTGGTGTACGGCGATTGCGTGATGAACCCGCATCCGAGTGCCAGCGAACTGGCCGAAATCGCGCTGCAAAGTGCTGACTCGGCGGCCGCGTTCGGCATTACGCCACGGGTAGCCATGATCAGCTACTCCAGTGGCGAATCAGCCAGCGGTGAAGAAGTCGAGAAGGTGCGCGAAGCGACGTTGCTTGCCCACGAGCAGCAGCATTCTCTACTGATCGACGGCCCGTTGCAGTACGACGCCGCCGCCAACGAAACCGTGGCCCGGCAACTGGCGCCGAACAGCCAGGTGGCCGGTCGTGCCACGGTGTTCGTGTTCCCCGACCTGAACACCGGCAACACCACGCACAAAGCCGTGCAGCGCAGTGCCGATTGCGTCAGTCTCGGCCCGATGCTGCAAGGCCTGCGCAAACCGGTGAACGACCTGCCACGCGGCGCGCAAGTCGATGACATTGTGTACACCATCGCGTTGACCGCGATCCAAGCTGCCAACCGACCTATGGATCTTTAAATGCTGGATTTCCTGCCTGCCGCCGTGCGCGGTGTGATTGCATCGATACTGCTGGCACTCAATACCATTTTGCTCTGCTCATTCCTGTTCTGTGTGGCGATCTTCAAGGCACTGCCTTTCGCCTTGACCCAGCGATTCACGCGCTGGCTGATGAGCCATACGCACGAAGCCTGGATCAGCAACAACAAGGCCTGGATGAACCTCGTCTGCCGCACTCGCTGGCACCTGAGTGGCCTTGAGGGGCTGGACTATCAGCATTCGTATCTGATCACCAGCAACCACCAGAGCTGGGTCGACATCATGGTGCTGCAGTACGTGCTCAACCGTCGCATCCAGCCGCTGAAGTTCTTTCTCAAGCAAGAGCTGATTTGGGTGCCGGTGATTGGTCTGGCGTGGTGGACCCTGGGCTTTCCGTTCATGAAGCGCTACTCCAAGGCGTACCTGGAAAAGCACCCGGAGAAGAAGGGCAAAGACCTGGAAACCACCCGCAAGACCTGCGACAAGTTTCGTAATAACCCGGTGGGCATTTTCAACTTTGTCGAAGGCACGCGCTTCACCGAAGGCAAGCATGCGCAACAGAAGTCACCGTTCAAGTACCTGCTCAAGCCCAAGGCCGGTGGTATTGCCTTCGTACTCGATGCGATGGGTGAGCAGCTCGAATCCATCGTCAATGTGACCATTCACTATCCGGGCGGTCGTCCGGGGTATTGGGATCTGTTGTGCGGGAACGTCAAGGACGTGGTGGTGCATTTTCAGGAGCTGAAGATTCCGCCGCAGTTCATTGGCAAGAATTACGACCAGGATGGAGAGTACCGATTGCAGTTCCAGGGCTGGATCAATCAGCTGTGGGAAGACAAGGATGCGTTGCTGGAGCTGATGCATCGCGAGTATCCAGGCAAACACTGATTTCCTGTGGGAGCCAGCCCGCTGGCGATAGCGGATTCACATTCAGCAGATTTGTCGACTGAATCACCGCAATCGCCAGCAGGCTGGCTCCCTCCGTTGACGGAGTTGGACCAGGACGAAAAACGCCGGGAGCTTCATCGGGCGTTTTCTAGTCCCACCTGTCTATCGGGTGAGCAAATTCTATGAACGAACAACTTAAACATACAAGTTGCTAAATATAACCGTCGCTTCCGCTCGAGCAGCAACCATACTCATCACCGTTATCGCCTGACCCATCATCAATTTCAAGCGGTCCAATCGTTACTACCGGGACAATATCAGGCGGCGTTATCGGCAAAACAGGAACTACTGGCACATACAGTCCACCACCTCCAATGTTATCAGTGGGAACAGCTACACCGGAAAGCATTAGCTCCCCTGTTTCAGAGATCCAATTACAAGAAAGCATTTTATCACCATATGCATCTCGCAACGTATTACGATGCACAATCTGCATATCAGGCGCGCAGACATAGTCAAGATAGCTATCCAACACTGCCCCTTCAAAGAATTTTGCGGCGTTTGCTGTGATATTCTTAAACGTGTCGGACTCCACAATTGAATACAGCCCTGCAATTATAGTCACAACACCTAATCCAGCGACAAGTGCAGGTGCTGCCCCCCCTAATATTGCCATAGTAGCAATCACACCTGCTACATTTCCGACAAGGCTCACAATATCACCCGTCTTGATTTCAGCACCATCCCTGAAGTCTATTCCTATCTTCAGAAAGGTAATTGTTCCTGCAACAATGTTGGCCGGCATGCTTACAATCGGAACATAAGGCCCTGCCAATTTTGTAACAGATGTCACACTCGCTATCACTGCACCTGTTTGAGCCGATTGATTCAACAACACCATCCCAGACCCATTAACCAGAAACTGATCTGATACTGCTGTGGCTCCCGACCCGACGGTGACACCGTCGTTAATAACACCCACAAATATTTCGGCCTTCCCTGCCATAGTTATTACTCCTTGATCACAGTTTTAAATGCAAGCGTCATTCGTACTTGGTCACACTTCACAGAAGGGGATCTTGCAGCATGTGGATACGCCCATCGAAAATCACTACTCGCCGTGATTTTGGCAGTACAGCCTTGATGATATTTTCTTTTTTATCATCATAAAAAACCAATTCCCCACCCCAAGAAGTCGGCCAATGCTCATTACAAAAAACAATTACCGTCAGCCCTGAATGTTTTTTATTATCCCTGTGAATAATGGTATCCTGACCAAACGTCTGCCCATTCCCATAAACACCCAGCAGCGTAATATTAAAACAATGGAGCTTTGACAACCTCTCCCAAAAACCAACTAGAAAACTCCATGGCTTGTTACTTCTCAGTTCCTCGAAACAGGACAGACCGTCAGGGCGACCGTTACCAGCAATAAATACATGCCAACAGGGTCTAACGAAAGGGAGCTTTTCATAGTTTGGCCAGTTGTACCTCCAAATGGCTCCTTTCAGCTGAATATTGATATTTTCCTCTTCACTTTTAGTTAAGAAATCGTCAATTACAAATATCTTATTATCCATCTCTTCGATTTTCACGCGCCATCCTTTTCGCTAAAAGCCTATTCCAAAAACCATATCTAAATACTAAATAAAATAGGCACAGAGTGCCTATACCCGATACAGCAACTACAGAATAGTTAACAGTATTCCTGTATTGCATCCACGCCAAAATTTCCTGACGACTTATTAACAGCCCTAGCCCATCATCATATATCGCCCAAACAAATCGCCTGCGTCTATCCGCCTCTACCGCAACCCAAAGCATTCGAGACTTGTTAAAATCCAAAAACTGAATATCACGAGTAGATGCTTCGATAACATAATCATACGCGTGACCACCTGTGCCAACCGTTAGAAACAACTTCGATGTGGTTTTTGACACCATCGAAACATCCCTATATATAAAAGCCTTTTCGAGAATTGTTTTTTTCGGCGGAGAGGGAATCTTCATCACTTTATCTAGATGAAAAAACGCAAAAAAAGAAAAGCCAATCATTAGAACTATTAAAAAAACACTCTCAAAAAAACCAGATAAATAGCCAGCTGGGATATCGCGCATCTTAACTCGCATACAACTACTCCCTAAGCGCTAATACAGCGATGTTAATCGCACACGCACATGCATTACATGGATCAATCGATTCCGTTATTCGTTGCGAACACCTTACCCCTTTTAATGCACGTAAAAAACTTACCTATTTCCGATATTCTTGTAGTCCAGATCCGATAGCGAATAGGGACAGCATTTTTATATGTACGCTTGAATTTTACGTTTCAGATCTTGATCAATCAGCTGTGGGAAGACAAGGATGCGTTGCTGGAGCAGATGCATCGCGAATATCCAGGCAAACACTGATCTCCTGTAGGAGTGAGCCTGCTCGCGATAGCGGTCGTACATTCAGAGTTTACGTCGACTGATCCACCGCTATCGCGAGCAGGCTCACTCCTACAGTTGCCCGAGTTGATCCGAAACAAAAAAACCCGCCGGATGATCACTCATCGGCGGGTTTCTTATTAGCGGCTAACGCTTAGATCGCGCCGCGCTGGCGCAGCAGATCCAGCACTTGCTTGACGCTTTCTTCCAGCGACAGCGCTTGGGTATCGACCACGAGGTCGGCATCCAGCGGCACGTCGAACGGGAAGGATTCGCCCGGGATGTTATCCCCGGCCGCTGCGTACAGACCTTGTGGGTCACGCTCGGCACAGACCGTCGGCGAGGCCTGGACGTAGACCGTCAGCAGACGCTCCTTGCCGATCAGGTCCTTGGCTTGCTCACGACCTTCGGCACTCGGTGCCACGAAGGCAGCAAGCGTCAGCAAGCCGGCTTCGTTGAACTGACGCGCAACGTGCGCCGCACGACGCCAGTTCTCGGTACGACCGGCGCGATCCTGTGGCAGACCTTTGTTCAGGTCGTGACGCAGGTTCTGGCCATCCAGCACAAACACCGCACGCCCCATGTCGAACAGCTTGCGTTCAACCGCATAAGCCAAGGTGCTTTTGCCCGCGCCCGACAAGCCGCTGAACAGCACGGTGGCCGGCTGCTGGCCGAAGCGCTGGGCACGCTCTTCGGTGGCAACGTGAGCCAGTTTGCCGTGATGCGTGCTGCTGCCATGTGCCAACGGCTGAGCGATGATCATGCCGGCGGCGACAGTACCGTTGGTCAAGCGATCGATGACGATGAACGAACCGGTGGTGCGGTTGCTTGCGTAACCGTCCAGCGCGATAGCGGCGTCGAGGCTGATCTTGACGCGACCGATCTCGTTCAGCTGCAACGAGCTGGCCGGACCTTCTTCAAGGGTGTTCACATCAACGCGGTTGACGATGCTGGTGATCGAACCCGGCACGTACGTCGTGGCGCGCTTGATGTCGTATTTCTTGCCCGGCAGCATCGGTTCTTCGGCCATCCACACCAGCATGGCGTCGAAGGCGTCGGTCACTTGCGGCAGGTTATCGGCGTGCACCAGCAAATCGCCGCGGGAGATGTCGATCTCGTCTTCCATGGTCAGCGTCACCGCCTGACCTGGACCTGCGTGTTCCAGCTCACCTTCGAAGGTGACGATGGATTTCACACGGCTGCTTTTGCCTGACGGCAGCACAACGACTTCGTCGCCCTTGTGCACGACACCGCTGGCCAGGGTGCCGGCGAAACCTCGGAAATTCAGGTTCGGACGGTTGACGTACTGCACCGGGAAACGCAGGTCGGTGTAGTTGCGGTCGCTGGCGATTTCGACGGTCTCGAGAATTTCCATCAGCGACTGGCCGGTGTACCACGGCGAGCGCTCGGACTTGTTCACGACGTTGTCGCCCTTGAGCGCCGACATCGGCACGAACGCCATGGTGGTCGGCTTGAAGGCGATGCCTTCGGCGAACTTCAGGTAATCCGCCTTGATCGACTCGAAGACGGTTTCATCAAAGCCATTGATGTCCATCTTGTTGACGGCGATCACGATGTGTTTGATACCCAGCAACGAGGCGATAAAACTGTGGCGACGCGTCTGAGTCTGCACGCCGTAACGGGCATCGATCAGGATGATCGCCAGGTCACAGGTGGACGCACCCGTGGCCATGTTGCGGGTGTACTGCTCATGGCCAGGGGTGTCGGCGATGATGAATTTGCGTTTGGCGGTGGAGAAGTAGCGGTAGGCGACATCAATGGTGATGCCCTGCTCCCGCTCGGCCTGCAGGCCGTCGACCAGCAACGCCAGGTCGATATCGTCGCCAGTGGTGCCGACTTTTTTCGAGTCACGGGTGATGGCTTCCAGGTGATCTTCGTAGATCATCTTGGAGTCGTGCAGCAGGCGCCCGATCAGGGTGCTCTTGCCGTCATCGACGTTGCCACAGGTCAGAAAGCGCAGCATTTCCTTGCGTTCGTGCTGGCCCAGGTAGGCGAGGATGTCCTCGCTGATCAAATCAGATACGTGCGACATGACAACCCCTTAGAAATAACCCTGACGTTTCTTTTCTTCCATCGAGCCTGCGCCATCGTGGTCGATGACCCGGCCCTGGCGTTCGGAAGTTCGCGTCAGGAGCATTTCCTGAATGATGTCGGTCAGGCTGGTGGCCTCGGACTCGACCGCACCGGTCAGCGGGTAGTCACCCAGTGTGCGGAAACGGACTTTCTTCTTGACGATACGCTTCTTGTCTTCGTCGCTCAGGTGATTGAGCAGGCGCTCGTCGTCGATCATGATCCAGGTGCCATTCATCTCGATGACGTCGCGCTCGGCGGCGAAATACAGCGGCACGATCGGGATGCCTTCGAGGTAGATGTACTGCCAGATGTCCAGCTCGGTCCAGTTCGACAACGGGAACACACGGATGGATTCACCCTTGTTGACGTTGCCGTTGTAGACGTTCCACAGTTCTGGACGCTGGTTCTTCGGGTCCCAGCGGTGCTTGGTATCGCGGAAGGAATACACGCGCTCTTTGGCGCGAGACTTCTCTTCGTCACGACGGGCACCACCGAAAGCAGCGTCGAAGCCGTACTTGTCGAGAGCCTGCTTGAGGCCTTCGGTTTTCATGATGTCGGTGTGCTTTGCGCTACCGTGGGTCAGCGGGTTGATGCCCTGCGCAACACCATCGGGGTTCACGTGCACCAGCAGGTCCAGGCCGAGCTCTTCGACCATGCGATCGCGGAATGCGTACATCTCCTTGAACTTCCACCGGGTGTCGACGTGCATCACCGGGAACGGCAGTTTGCCCGGGAAGAACGCCTTGCGCGCAAGGTGCAGCATCACGGCGGAATCTTTACCGACGGAGTACAGCATCACCGGGTTATCGAACTCGGCGGCGACCTCGCGGATGATGTGGATGCTTTCGGCCTCCAGCTGTTTCAGATGCGTCAGTTTGTCGACCATGGCTACTCACGAAAACGATCTTATGGACGGCCAGCGGGCCGTGTTCGAGCGGGGAATGCTAGCACAGCGACTGCTTCTAATCAGGACGCCAGCTAGATCGAAAGGGTATATGAATATACCCCCTCGTTTGGGCGTGGATTACTCTGAGTGGTTGGGACTGCCCCCTGTAGGAGCTGCCGAAGGCTGCGATCTTTCGACGTTGATTTTAAGATCAAAAGATCGCAGCGGGGCTACGCAAATCAGATCGGATTCGGGCAATCGATGAAGATGTGCTCGAGGGCAAAACGGCGTGCCAGGTAATCGCCCAGCGCTTGCACGCCGTAGCGCTCAGTGGCGTGGTGACCGGCGGCGATGAAACTGATGTCGTTTTCACGGGCACTGTGGAAGGTTTGCTCGGACGCTTCACCACTGAGGTAAAGGTCGACACCTGCCAGGACCGCCTGATCGATATAGCCCTGCCCACCACCGGTGCACCAACCCACACGGCGAATCATCGCGCTGCCTTCGATCAGTAACGGCTCGCGGCCCATGACGTCCTGAACTCGACGAGCGAAATCACGTGGTGTCACCGGCTCATTCAGCGAACCCACCAGGCCGACGATTTTGAGGTTGCCTGGATCGAGCGGGCCTTCGACCGTGATGTCCAACTGATGAGCCAGCTGCACGTTATTGCCGACATCCGGATGCAGGTCCAGCGGCAGGTGATAAGACAGCAGGCTGATGTCGTGCTTGAGCAAGGTCTTCAAACGACGCTGCTTCATGCCGGTGATGCACGGGTTCTCGCCTTTCCAGAAATAACCGTGATGCACCAGCACCAGGTCGGCCTGCGCTTCGACGGCGGCATCCAGTAATGCCTGGCTTGCAGTGACGCCACTGACGATGCGCATCACTTGCGGCCGGCCCTCGACCTGCAATCCGTTAGGGCAATAATCGGCAATCTTTGCACTGGCGAGGTAGCGGTCGGCTTCTTCGACCAGGGTGCTCAAGGCGACGGCCATAAAAGACTCCTAAATATCCCGTTCAGAGGCGCGCTTGGCCTCGTATAATGCGCGACATTATGGGCGGTCTCATACCGCCTGCAACCTTTCAGGACGTGCTTAATGCTCAAGGCGCTGCGTTTTTCCGGTTGGCCGCTGTTGGCCGGCGTGCTTATCGCTCTGTTGATAATCCAGCGTTACCCGCAATGGGTCGGGCTTCCAAGCCTCGACGTCAACCTGCAGCAAGCGCCACAAACCACCAGCGTGCAACAAGGCCCGGTGTCGTACGCAGACGCCGTGACCACCGCCGCGCCTGCGGTGGTCAACCTGTACACCACCAAAGTCATCAACAAGCCGAACCATCCGCTGTTTGAGGACCCGCAGTTCCGCCGCTTTTTCGGCGACAACTCGCCCAAGCAGAAGCGCATGGAGTCGAGCCTCGGCTCTGGCGTGATGATGAGCCCGGAAGGCTACATTCTGACCAACAACCACGTGACCAGTGGCGCCGATCAGATTGTGGTCGCACTCAAGGACGGCCGTGAAACCCTCGCACGCGTCATCGGCAGCGATCCGGAAACCGACCTTGCGGTGTTGAAAATCGATTTGAAAAACCTGCCGTCGATCACCATCGGCCGCTCCGACAATATCCGCATCGGCGACGTCGCACTGGCCATCGGCAACCCGTTCGGCGTCGGCCAGACCGTGACCATGGGCATCATCAGCGCCACTGGACGTAATCAGCTGGGCTTGAACAACTACGAAGACTTCATCCAGACCGACGCCGCGATCAACCCGGGTAACTCCGGCGGCGCGCTGGTGGATGCCAACGGCAACCTGACGGGCATCAACACGGCGATTTTCTCCAAGTCCGGCGGCTCCCAGGGCATCGGCTTCGCGATTCCGGTCAAGCTGGCCATGGAGGTGATGAAGTCGATCATCGAGCACGGCCAGGTGATTCGTGGCTGGCTCGGGATTGAAGTGCAGCCATTGACTCAGGAACTGGCGGAGTCGTTTGGTCTGTCGGGGCGTCCGGGCATCGTGGTCGCGGGGATCTTCCGTGACGGCCCGGCGCAGAAGGCCGGCCTGCAATTGGGTGATGTGATCCTCGCCATCGACGGCGAACCGGCTGGAGATGGCCGTCGTTCGATGAACCAGGTGGCGCGGATCAAACCGACGGACAAGGTGTCGATTCAAGTGATGCGTAACGGCAAGGAGTTGAAGCTCACCGCCGAGATCGGCCTGCGCCCACCCCCGGCCCCGGTCAAAGAAAAAGAAGAAGAGTAAGCACTAACCCGAGACACTCGGGTTAACGGCAGACATTCTCATTAGTCATGTTATATTGTTTCAATATCACTATTGGAACAACATAACATGTCGTCTCGAACAATGGCCTCCGTAGCAGGTTTGACCCTCAGCCTGCTGGGTGATCCGGCCTTCGCCGAAGAGTCCGGCCCCCTCGAACTGGACGCCATCAGCGTCACCTCCGAGTACGAATCCCCCACCGGCCCGGTCAAGGGCTACCGCGCCACGCGCTCCTCCAGTGCGACCAAAACCGACACGGCGATCCGTGATATCCCGCAATCCATCAGTGTGATTCCCGCCAGCGTGCTCAAGGATCTGGGCAGCACCAGCGTCGAGCGTGCACTGGATTATGCCGGCGGTGTGTCGAAACAGAACAACTTCGGAGGCCTGACGCTTTACGAATACAGTGTGCGCGGCTTCACCACCTCCGAGTTCTACACGGACGGATTCAGCGCCAACCGTGGCTATCCGAGCACACCGGACGTGGCCAATATCGAGCGTATCGAAGTGCTCAAAGGCCCCGCCGCCAGCCTCTATGGCCGTGGTGATCCTGGCGGCACGGTGAACATCGTCACCAAGAAACCACAGCCCGAAGCCTTCACCACGTTGCATACCAGTGCCGGCAGCTGGGATCGCTATCGCACCGCAGTGGACGTCAATACGCCGCTGGACGATGCCGGCAGTGTGTTATCTCGAGTGAACCTGGCGGTCGAGGACAACCACAGCTTTCGCGATCACGTCGACAGCCAGCGCGTGTTTGTCGCACCCTCCTTCAGTTGGCAATTGAACCCTGACACCCACCTGCTGGTGGAAAGCGAATTCGTCCGTCACAGCTCGACGTTCGACCGCGGCATCGTCGCACCGAACAACACATGGAACGGTGTGTCGCGCTCGACGTTCCTGGGCGAGCCCAACGATGGTGACATCGATAACCACAACAACAGGCTGCAAGCGGCGCTCGAACATCAGCTCGACGACCGCTGGAGCGTGCGCCTCGCCAGTCATTACAAGGAAGGAAAACTCTGGGGCTTCGCCTCGGAGGCTCGACCGCTGAATGCCGACGGGCACACGGTCAATCGCCGCTACCGCGAGCGTGACAACGATTGGCACGACAGCATCACGCAACTCGAACTGCGCGGCCTGTTCGACCTCGGCAGCTGGCAGCACGAACTGCTGATCGGCAGCGAATACGAGAACTACCGCAAGAACGAACGCGTGACCACAATTGCCGGTGGCCCGTACGACATTGACATCTATCATCCGGTCTATGGACGGCCGAAACCTGACGGCACACGGTCCGGCACGGACTTCTTCGAACACGTCGAAAGCCACGCACTGAACCTGCAGGACCAGATTATCTTCACCGAGAAACTGCGCGGCATGCTCGGCATACGCTTCGAGCATTTCGAGCAACGCATCGACGATCACACCCGAGGCGCCAACAGTCGTCAGCGCCATGACGCGCTTACGCAACGGGCCGGCCTGCTCTACCAACTGACACCCGAAGTCGGAGTGTTCGCTAATGCCTCAACTTCGTTCAAGCCGAACAACGGCCTCGATGCCAGCGGGAAATCCTTCGCCCGGAACAAGGCGTCGGCTATGAACTCGGGATCAAGAGCGAGCTGTTTGACGATCGCTTGAGCAGCACCTTTGCCCTCTTCCATATCGAAAAGGAAAACGTCCTCGCACTCGACCCGGGCACCGACACCAGCCGCGCCATGGGCAAGGCCCGCAGTCAGGGCTTCGATCTGCAAGTCACCGGGCAAATGACCGACGCGGTGCGAGTGATCGGCGCGCTTGCCTACATTGATGCCGAGGTTACCGAAGGCGACAACGTCATTCCCACTGGTAGCCGCATCCTCGGCGTAGCGAAACGCAGCGGCAGCGTGTTGGGGGTTTATGAGTTTCAGGAGGGTCGTTTGCGTGGCTCGGATGTCGGAGCGGCCTTCACCTATGTCGGCGATCGTTCGGGTGAGTCCGGAAGCGATTTTGAATTGCCGGCCTATCACACCGTGGACGTGCTGGCGCACTACAAAGCCAGCGACACCGTCACCGTCGGCCTGAACCTGAACAACCTTTTCGATGAGAAATACTTCGAGCGCTCGTACAGCAACTACTGGGTGAACCCCGGTGAGCCACGCAATTTCACTGTCAGCCTGACTCTCGATCTGTAAAAACAAGCTTGCCCGCGGTGGGAACACCGCGGGCAAGCCGGATCGCTGCACTGCATGCTTCTACGGGATCAGGTACGGGTCAAAGATCGCCCAGGCCATCGATCAGTGCCTGATTCTGCTCGGGCGTGCCAATGGAGATCCGCAGGAACTGCGCAATGCGCTCTTGCTTGAAGTGGCGAACGATCACACCTTGCTCGCGCAACTTCGCTGCCAGCCCGGCCGCATCGTGTTGCGGATGACGGGCGAAAATGAAGTTCGCTGCCGACGGCAACACTTCAAAACCCTTCGTCTCCAACTGCCCAACTACCTTGTCGCGGCTCTCGATCACCAGACGGCAGGTCTTGTCGAAGTACTCGCGATCTTCAAACGCGGCGGCGGCGCCGACGATGGCCAGACGGTCAATCGGATAAGAGTTGAAGCTGTTCTTGATCCGCTCCAGCGCTTCAATCAAGTCCGGGTGTCCTACTGCCAGCCCAACCCGCAGACCCGCCAGCGAACGGGACTTGGACAAGGTCTGGGTCACCAGAAGGTTCGGGTATCGATCCACCAGCGTGATAGCCGTTGCGCCGCCGAAGTCGATGTAAGCCTCGTCCACCACAACCACGGAATCCGGGTTGGCCTTGAGGATTTGCTCGACAGCCTCGAGCGCCAGCAGGCAACCGGTCGGCGCGTTCGGGTTCGGGAAAATGATCCCGCCGTTCGGCTTGGTGTAGTCGGCCGGATTGATCTGGAACTGCTCGTCCAGCGGCACCGCATCAAATGCTATGCCGTACAAACCGCAGTAAACCGGATAGAAGCTGTAGCTGATGTCAGGGAACAGCAGCGGCTTTTCGTGCTGCAGCAGGCCGTGGAAAATGTGCGCCAGGACTTCATCAGAACCGTTGCCGAGGAACACCTGATTGCTCTGTACGCCGTAGTACTTGGCCACGGCATTTTTCAGCAGATCGCTGTTCGGGTCCGGATACAGGCGCAGGTTGTCGTTCAGCTCGGCCTGCATCGCCGCCAGGGCTTTGGGCGATGGACCGTAAGGGTTTTCATTGGTGTTGAGCTTTACCAGTTTGGCCAGTTTCGGCTGCTCGCCCGGTACGTAGGGCACCAGGTTCTTGACGAACGGGCTCCAGAATTTACTCATTTCAGTTCCCCTGCTTGCCATCGACGATGCGGTATTCAGCGCTGCGTGCGTGGGCGGTCAGCGACTCGCCACGGGCCAGCACGGAAGCGGTCTTGCCCAGTTCGGACGCACCCTGCTCGGAGCAGAAAATGATCGACGAACGTTTCTGGAAGTCATACACACCCAGCGGCGACGAGAACCGCGCGGTGCCAGAAGTCGGCAGCACGTGGTTCGGACCGGCGCAGTAATCGCCCAAGGCTTCAGAGGTGTGACGGCCCATGAAAATCGCACCGGCGTGACGGATCTGCGGCAGCCAGGCTTGTGGATCAGCCACCGACAACTCTAGGTGTTCCGGCGCGATGCGGTTGGCCACTTCGATGGCCTGCTCCATGTCTCGAACCAGGATCAAGGCGCCACGGCCATTGATCGAGGTTTCGATAATCTCGGCGCGCTCCATGGTCGGCATCAGTTTGTTGATGCTCGCGGCAACCTTGTCGAGGAACTCGGCGTCCGGGCTGACCAGAATCGCCTGAGCGTCTTCGTCGTGCTCGGCCTGGGAAAACAGGTCCATGGCGATCCAGTCAGGATCGGTCTGACCATCGCACACCACAAGAATCTCCGACGGGCCGGCGATCATGTCGATACCGACCTGGCCGAACACATGGCGCTTGGCGGTGGCGACATAGATGTTGCCAGGACCCACCACCTTGTCGACCTTCGGCACGCTTTCGGTGCCATAAGCCAGTGCGGCAACGGCCTGGGCACCGCCGATGGTGAATACCCGGTCGACGCCGGCGATGCAGGCAGCCGCCAGCACCAGCTCGTTGATTTCACCGCGAGGGGTCGGCACGACCATGACCACTTCAGTCACGCCCGCGACTTTGGCCGGAATCGCGTTCATCAGCACGGACGACGGGTACGACGCCTTGCCGCCCGGTACGTATAGACCGGCGCGATCCAGCGGCGTGACCTTCTGGCCCAGCACCGTGCCGTCGGCTTCGGTGTAGCTCCAGGAATCCTGCTTCTGTTTTTCGTGGTAGCTGCGCACACGGGTGGCTGCTTTTTCCAGAGCCTCGCGCTGAGGAATGGTGATTCGGGTCAGAGCCAGTTCCAGGCGTTCACGCGGCAGGATCAGGTCCGCCATGGAGGCGACTTCCAGGCCGTCAAACTTCTGGGTGAATTCCACCAGCGCCGCATCGCCACGCTCGCGCACGGCTTTGATGATGTCCAGCACCCGCTGATTGACCGAGTCGTCAGACACACTTTCCCAGCTCAGCAGATGATCCAGATGATGTGCGAAATCAGGATCGGCAGCGTTGAGTCGGCGAATTGCAGTCGGTGCGGTCATAGCGAGAGCCTCATAGGAATGGCAAAAACTCAGGCGCCCTAACTTAGCAGTCGTTTCCGCTTGGGCACCTGAGAATTCTGGCTATGAGGCGGATAGACGGGCGCGACTTAACGTCGCGCAGGTGAATCAGCCGCGGTGTCGAGACTCCACTGCCTTGCGCAGGGTGTCGATCAACGCCTGAATACGGGCGTGCTGCATCTTCATCGAGGCTTTGTTAACGATCAGCCGGGAGCTGATGGCCGCAATGAAATCCTGTGGCTCAAGGCCGTTGGCCCGCAGCGTGTTACCGGTGTCGACCACGTCGATGATCTTGTCGGCCAGACCGATCAGCGGTGCCAGCTCCATCGAGCCGTACAGCTTGATAATGTCGACCTGACGACCTTGCTCGGCATAGTAACGCTTGGCAACGTTGACGAACTTGGTAGCGATGCGCAGACGGCCCTTGGGCTCGATCGCCCCGATCTTGCCCGCGGTCATCAGCTTGCATTGGGCAATTTGCAGGTCCAGTGGCTCGTACAGGCCCTGGCCACCGTATTCCATCAACACATCTTTACCGGCGACGCCCAGATCCGCCGCACCATGCTCGACGTAGGTCGGCACATCGGTGGCGCGAACGATCAGCAGACGTACATCAGGCTGGGTCGTGGGGATGATCAGCTTGCGGCTTTTGTCCGGATTCTCGGTCGGCACGATGCCCGCTTCAGCCAGAAGCGGCAGGGTGTCGTCAAGGATGCGGCCCTTGGACAGTGCGATGGTCAACATGGGAAACGTCAGTCCTTATCAAGGTACTCATGCCCGGTCGCAATCGGCGCCGGACACACATCGAGCCGGAAACCGGCTCGACTCTGAACAATTCAACGGACGCGTCCCTGCGCCCATACAGCAGAAACTAGCCCGGCACGCGGCGGATCTTGGCGCCGAGCATCTGCAGTTTCTCTTCGATGCACTCGTAACCACGGTCTATGTGGTAGATGCGGTCGATCAGGGTGTCGCCTTCAGCGATCAACGCCGAGATGACCAGGCTGGCCGATGCACGCAGGTCGGTGGCCATGACTGGCGCGCCTTTGAGCTTCTCGGTACCGGTCACGATGGCCGTGTTGCCTTCGACCTGGATCTTGGCGCCCATGCGGTGCAGTTCGTAAACGTGCATGAAGCGGTTTTCGAAGATCGTCTCGATCACGGCACCGGTGCCTTCGGCAATGGCGTTGAGGGAGATGAACTGCGCTTGCATGTCAGTCGGGAACGCCGGGTATGGAGCGGTCCGCACGTTGACGGCTTTCGGCCGCTTGCCGTGCATGTTCAGCTCGATCCAGTCTTCGCCGCAGGTGATTTCAGCACCCGCTTCCTTGAGTTTCTCAAGAACGGCTTCGAGGATGGTCGGATCCGTGTCCTTGACCTTCACGCGACCGCCAGTCACGGCAGCGGCAACCAGGTAGGTGCCGGTTTCGATACGGTCAGGCATCACCTTGTAAGTGGCCGGGTGCAGACGATCAACGCCATCGATGGTGATGGTGTCAGTACCTGCGCCGGAAATCTTGGCGCCCATGGCGATCAGGAAGTTCGCCAGGTCGATGACTTCAGGCTCGCGAGCGGCGTTTTGCAGAACGCTGCGACCCTTGGCCAGAGCGGCCGCCATCATGATGTTTTCGGTGCCGGTCACGCTGACGGTGTCGAAGAAGAAGTGCGCGCCGCGCAGGCCACCTTCAGGCGCCTTGGCCTTGATGTAGCCGCCTTCCACGTCGATCACCGCGCCCATGGCTTCGAGACCACGGATGTGCAGGTCAACCGGACGCGAGCCGATGGCGCAACCGCCAGGCAGCGCGACTTCGGCCTCACCGAAACGGGCAACCATCGGACCCAGTACCAGGATCGACGCACGCATGGTCTTGACCAGTTCGTACGGGGCGATCAGGGTCTTGATGGTGCGCGGGTCGATTTCGACGCTGAGCTTCTCGTCGATCACCGGCTCGATGCCCATGCGGCCGAACAGCTCGATCATGGTGGTGATGTCGTGCAGGTGCGGCAGGTTGGCAACAGTCACCGGACCATCGCACAGCAGGGTTGCAGCCAGGATCGGCAGGGCAGAGTTCTTTGCCCCGGAGATGCGGATTTCGCCATCAAGACGAACGCCACCGGTAATAATCAATTTATCCATAAGAATCTCGACGCCCGTGGGCTCAGGTGCGCTCGGCCCAGGCCGCGCTGCTGAAAAATTTCATAGTGACCGCATGGATGCTGCCATCGGTGATCCATGGGTTCAAATGGGCATAGACCTGCTGCTGACGCTTCACCGGGCTCAACGCCGCCAGTTCATCGCTAATCACGTTCAGCTGGAAGTTGCAGCCTTCGCCCTCAACTTCCACCTTTGTATTAGGCAGCTTTCCTTCAAGGAAGCTCTTCACTTCTACGGCCTGCATGCTCAACCTCAATAGGCGCCTAGTGCGCGCGGGTCGGACATCATACAAAAAAGCCCCGCGCCTGCGAACCCCGCTAAGCAGGACTCTGACGGGGGGCTTCTTTATAGATGCGGGTTAGGGATGCGCCAACAGCTCGGTCAGTTCGCTGACCTGAGCGATTTCGCGCATATCTTCGGGCATCGCGCGGATGCTCAGGGCCTTGCCGGCCGCCTGGGCATCTCGCATGAAGCACAACAACAACGACAATCCGACGCTGCTGGATTTCACCACCTGCGAGCAATCCACGACCAATGCCGCAGCCTTGCTGGCCTTGATCAGCGCCTGACCCTGCTTACGCAAAACAGGGCCGCTGCGGTAATCCAGAGTGCCGCTGAGCAGCAGTTCGCCGGCTTCGCTCATCTGAACCGCCGACTCACTCATTGGGCTTGCTTCTCGGCCGCTTGCTCGGTGGTTTCCTTGGCCTTGGCAACTTCGCCGGCCCAGTTGTTGATGACCTTGTCCAGGTCGTTGCCATTACGCTGCATCGAATCCTGGAACTGATCGCGGAACAACTTGCCGATGTTGATACCATTGATGATCACGTTGCGTACTTTCCACTCGCCGTTGATTTTCTCGAGTGTGTAGGACACAGGGTAGATCGAACCGCTGCTGCCTTTGACCTGCATGTCAACGCTGGTACGGGTGCCACTTTCATCTTTGGCCGGCGAAACGGTAATGCCCTGGTTGTTGTACTCAAGCAACGCGTTGCCGTAGAACTGCATCAGGCTGCGCTTGAAGTTTTCCTGGAAGCGCTGCATCTGCTCCGGCGTGGCTTTACGCGAATACTTGACGGTCATGATGCTGCGCGAAATGCCGTCAGCATCGACCACCGGGCCGACAATCCCGTTGAGGGCGTTGTAGAACTCGTTCGGGCTCTGCTTGTACTTTTCTTTGTTGGCAGCCAGATCGGCCAGCAACCGGGTAGTCGTGTCCTGCACCAGATCGTGCGCCGACTGCGCCGCCACGGCGTTAGCCATCAACGGCAAGGCCGCGAGTAATACCAACAGGCCACGTCGCAAGATAGAGATCATTCAAAAGCTCCTCATTTGGCTTCTTTGCTAACGGTGTTGAGCAGGAATTTACCGATCAGGTCCTCGAGCACCAGCGACGACTGCGTGTCGTGGATGGTTCCGCCATCCTTGAGCAGGGCTTCTTCCCCACCCACGCTGATACCGATGTATTTCTCGCCCAACAGGCCAGCAGTCAGGATAGATGCGGTGGAGTCAGTCGGCAGATTATCTACGCGCTTCTCCAGCTGCATCGTCACTCGACCGGTGAAACTGTCGCGGTCCAGATCGATCGCTGTCACCTTGCCGATCGTCACACCGGCCATGGTCACTTTAGCTCTGACCGTCAAACCGGCGATATTGTCGAAATAAGCGTAAAGTTTATAAGAATCAGTTGTCGCGCTAGGGGACAGGCCACTGACCCGCAACGCAAGCAACAGCAAAGCCAGGATGCCAGCCAGCAAGAAAAGGCCGACACCGATTTCCAGGGTGCGGTTTTGCATCAGAAATCTCCAAACATCAAGGCGGTCAGAATAAAGTCCAGGCCGAGTACAGCCAACGAGGCGTACACAACGGTCTTGGTAGTGGCACGACTGATCCCCTCGGAAGTGGGCTCGCAGTCATAACCTTGGAATACGGCAATCCAGGTAACAACAAAGGCGAAGACGATACTTTTAATGATGCCGTTGAGCACATCTTCGGTGAACGTCACGCTGTTTTGCATGTTCGACCAGTAGGAGCCTTCGTAGACACCCAGCCAGTCGACGGCCACCCACGAACCACCCCAGATACCCACCACGCTGAAAATCATCGCCAGCACCGGCAGGGAAATGAAGCCGGCCCACAGGCGCGGGGCAATGATGTACTTGAGCGGGTCGACACCGATCATTTCCAGACTGGACAGCTGTTCGGTGGACTTCATGTTGCCGATTTCGGCCGTCAGCGCAGACCCTGCGCGTCCTGCGAACAGCAAGGCAGTGACCACCGGGCCCAATTCACGCAACAGCGTCAGGGCAACCATCTGTCCGACCGCCTGTTCCGAACCATAGCTGGACAGAATGTTGAAACCTTGCAGCGCCAGCACCATGCCGATGAACACCCCGGAGACCACAATGATCACCAGGGACATCACGCCCACAGAGTGCAGTTGCTTGATCAGCAGGCCGAAACCGCCGCCAATGCCGCCACGGCCGAGCAAGGCATGAAACAGGAACAGCGTCGCACGCCCGAACACCGCGACGGCATCGATTGCCGCGTGGCCGAACCGGCGCACTCTTTCTATTAGTGAAATCTTGCGCATCAACGCTTCCCCAGAAGATCTGCGCGGTAATCCGTCGCTGGAAAGTGGTACGCGACCGGACCATCGGGTTCGCCTGTCATGAACTGACGGATACGCGGATCATCCGAATTCATCAGCTCGTCCGGCGTGCCCTGCCCCAATACCTGTCCGTCGCCGACTACATAGATGTAATCGGCGATGCTGGCGGTCTCCGCCAGGTCATGGGAAACCACGATACTGGTAATGCCCAATGCATCGTTGAGCAAGCGGATCAGGCGCACCAATACGCCCATGGCGATCGGGTCCTGTCCCACAAAAGGCTCGTCATACATGAGAATCTGCGGATCCAGCGCAATCGCCCGGGCCAGTGCGACACGACGCTTCATGCCACCGGACAATTCGTCAGGCATAAGGTCGATGGCCCCACGCAAACCCACCGCCTGCAATTTGAGCAGGACGATGTCCCGGATCATTTCTTCAGGAAGCTCGGTGTGAACACGTAGCGGAAAGGCGACGTTCTCGAATACATCGAGATCGGTAAACAGTGCGCCGCTCTGGAACAGCACACCCATATGCTTGCGCGCATCGAACAAATCGCTGCGAGACAATTTCGGCAGATTCTGGCCGTTGACCCAGACTTCGCCGGCGGTGGGACGCAACTGGGCGCCCATCAACCGCAAAAGCGTGGTCTTGCCACACCCGGAAGGTCCCATGATGCCGGTGACCTTGCCGCGCGGGATACGGATATCGACGTTATTGAAAATGCTGCGCGCACCGCGCTTGAAGGTCAGTCCCTTCAGCTCGACCGCGTAGGCGTTATCGGCACTCATCTAAACTCCTTGCGATGCAGCCTCACACTCGGACGCCTGACTTTCTGGCGAAAGCACATACCTCCCGGACAGGCCGAACTGGCGGCGAACTATATCACTGCAACGGCTCGCCGCCCAAGGCTAAAGCCGGCCGATATTCAGACACATGACGGGGCAAAAGCCTCATTCAGAGCGGATTAGTAACAGGGAGTGACAAAGCGCGACGAACTTACGTGAGGGTTTCGATCATAACCGCTATAATCGCCGCCTTTTCATCAGGCTATACGATTCCCGACATGAGCCAATCCAGCGAGCTTGTTCAATCAGCACAACGCACCATCCGCCTCGAACTGGAAGCCGTACAAGGCTTGCTTCCACGTATCGATGCAGATTTCGTACGCGCGTGCGAGATGATTCTGGCCAGCAAAGGCCGCGTAGTCGTAGTCGGCATGGGGAAATCCGGGCACATCGGCACCAAGATCGCTGCCACGCTCGCCAGTACTGGCACCACGGCCTTTTTCGTGCACCCGGCCGAAGCCAGTCACGGCGACATGGGCATGATCACCCGTGACGACGTCATCCTTGCCCTGTCCAACTCCGGCTCGACCTCCGAGATCGTGACCCTGCTGCCCCTGATCAAGCGCCTGGGCATCCAGCTGATCAGCATGACCGGCAATCCTGACTCGACGCTGGCCAAAGCCGCCGAGGTCAACCTCAACGTCCACGTCGAACATGAGGCGTGCCCGCTGAACCTGGCGCCCACGTCGTCGACCACTGCCGCCCTGGTCATGGGTGACGCGCTGGCCGTCGCATTGCTGGAAGCACGCGGCTTCACCGCTGAAGACTTCGCCTTTTCCCATCCAGGTGGCGCCCTTGGCCGTCGTCTTCTGCTCAAAGTGGAAAACGTCATGCACGCGGGTGAAGCGCTGCCGCAGGTTCCGCGCGGCACCCTGCTGAAGGACGCCTTGATGGAAATGACCCGCAAGGGCCTGGGAATGACCGCGATCCTGGAAACCGACGGCACACTCGCCGGGATCTTTACCGACGGTGATTTGCGCCGCACCCTCGACCGCGCCATCGACATCCATAATGCAACCATCGACCAGGTCATGACGGTTCACGGCAAAACCGCACGCGCCGACATGCTGGCCGCCGAAGCCCTGAAAATCATGGAAGACCATCGAATCAACGCCTTGGTGGTCGTGGACAAGGAGGACCGCCCGATCGGCGCCTTCAACCTCTCCGACCTGCTCCGCGCGGGAGTCATGTAATGAGTACCGATCTGCTGCAACGCGGCAAGAACATCAAGCTGGCGATCTTCGACGTCGACGGTGTCCTGACTGACGGACGCCTTTACTTCCTTGAAGATGGCAGCGAATTCAAAACCTTCAGCACCCTCGACGGCCAGGGCATCAAGATGTTGATGGCAGCCGGCGTTCAGACCGCTATCATCAGCGGTCGCAAGACTCCGGTGGTTGAGCGCCGGGCAAAAAACCTCGGCATTCCCCACCTCTACCAGGGTCGCGAAGACAAACTGGTGGTGCTTGACGAGCTTCTTGCCCAACTCGGCCTAAGCTATGAACAGGTCGCCTACCTCGGCGACGATCTGCCGGACCTGCCGGTGATACGCCGCGTAGGCCTGGGCATGGCAGTGGCCAATGCCGCCAGTTTCGTGCGCGAACATGCTGATGGCGTCACTCATGCCCGTGGTGGTGAAGGTGCCGCTCGCGAATTCTGCGAATTGATCCTGCGCGCCCAAGGCCGCCTCGATGCGGCGAACGCTGCATACCTGTGAGCCCATTATGCTGAGCAAAAAGTTTCGCAACATATTGGTGTTCGGTTGCATCGCGGCGATATTTGCCGCGGTCGGCTACTGGAACATCAGCCCGGAACGCTTCCTCGACAAGCCTCCGACCAATACAGAAGAAAGCCCGATCGATTGGTATGCGACCAACACTCACACGCTGCAATACCTCGAAGACGGCAAAGTGCAGTATGAAATGACCTCGGAGAAAGCCGAGCACGTGAAAGCCACGGACATTACTCTGGTTACCAAACCCGACCTGAACATGTACCGCGGTACAGATTTTCCATGGCACGTCACCAGCGAACGCGGTGAAGTGAACTCAGGCGGCACCGAAGTCGAACTGATTGACAACGTCCGCGTCAAACGCACCGACGAGAAGAATCGCGACACCTTGATCACCAGTACTCGCATGACGGTGTTCCCGCAGGAGCAATATGCGCAGACCGAGCAACCCGTTAGAATCGACGGCGCCGGTGGCGTCTCGACTGGTACGGGAATGAAAGCGTATTTGAAAGAAAGCAGGATACACCTGCTATCGAACGTAAGAGGACAGTATGAGGCTCGTTAAAACCCTCCCTATTTTGCTCAGTCTGGGCGCAGCACTGGGAAGCGTGAGCGCCTGGGCTCTGCCGAACGATCAGCAACAGCCAATTCGCATTCAGGCCGACGATGCCCAACTGGACGACAAGAACGGTGTTGCCACTTACACCGGCGACGTGATCATCACCCAAGGGTCGATGAAGGTTACCGGCAATAAGGTAACCATGACCCGCGCGCCGAATGGCGACATCGACGTGGTCACCTCGGTCGGCAACCTGGCTTACTTCGAGCAACTGCAAACCGCCGGCGATGCCAAACCCGTTCAGGGCTGGGGTGTGACCATCCAGTACCACGCCACGCAAAACCGCGTTGTACTGATCGACAAGGCCAAGGTCATCGACAAGGACAACAACGTCACTCAAGGCGAGAAAATCGTCTATGACACCGAGAAAAAGCTGGCGAGCGCTGGTCGCGCTACAGGTAGCAAGGTGACCGAGTCGCGTCCACGCATTGACATGGTAATTCAACCTAAAAAGAAAACCGACGAGCAGAAGGCCCAGTAATGGCAACTCTGAAAGCTCAGCATCTGGCCAAAGCCTACAAGAGCCGCCAGGTTGTGCGTGATGTCAGCCTGTCCATCGACAGCGGTCAGATCGTCGGTTTGCTCGGGCCCAACGGCGCCGGCAAGACCACCTGCTTTTATATGATTGTCGGCCTCGTGCAGGCCGACCAGGGCCGTGTACTGATCGATGACCTCGACGTCAGCCATCAGCCAATGCACGGCCGAGCCAAGGCCGGTATCGGCTATCTTCCGCAAGAGGCTTCGATCTTTCGCAAACTGTCGGTGGCCGATAACATCATGGCGATCCTCGAGACCCGCAAGGAACTCGACAAGGCGGGCCGCCGGAAGGAGCTCGAAAGCCTGCTTCAGGAATTCCACATCAGCCACATTCGCGACAACCTCGGCATGAGCCTGTCCGGCGGTGAACGTCGCCGCGTGGAGATTGCACGCGCACTGGCCACCAACCCGAAATTCATCCTCCTCGACGAACCGTTCGCCGGCGTGGACCCGATTTCGGTCGGCGACATCAAGCAAATCATTTATCACCTCAAGGCCAAGGGCATCGGCGTCCTGATCACTGACCACAACGTCCGTGAAACCCTGGATATTTGCGAAACGGCGTACATCGTCAACGATGGTCAACTGATCGCCGAGGGCGACTCTGCCACGATCCTGGCCAACGACCTGGTCAAGGAAGTGTACCTGGGCCACGAGTTCCGCCTGTAAGCACGCAAGTGCCTGGTCATTCGTCCGAGCGCTCGTACCGATAAAAAATCAACGTTTTTTTATTGTTACAGCGCTCTAGGCAAACGCTGCGGTTTCGGGCATATAATTTGCTTATGTTTGGCGCCTCGGCGCCCTGTAGTGGATGGCGCAAGCGCGCCGGCGAATAAGGTTTAAGCCCCTGCCATGAAACCATCGCTAGTCTTGAGAATGGGCCAGCAGCTGACGATGACACCTCAGCTGCAACAGGCCATCCGCCTTCTCCAATTGTCGACCCTGGACCTGCAACAGGAAATCCAGGAGGCTCTGGAGTCCAATCCGATGCTCGAACGCCAGGAAGAAGGCGACGACTTCGACAACGCCGATCCTTTGGCCGACAAAGCCGAACAGCAACCTAACGCCGATGTTTCGGAACCCTCCTACCAGGAAACCGCCCCTACGGTGGACAACCTCGAGGAAGGTGACTGGAACGAGCGCATCCCCAACGAGTTGCCTGTTGATACCGCGTGGGAAGACGTCTACCAGACCAGCGCCAGCAGCCTGCCTAGCAACGATGACGACGAGTGGGATTTCACCACCCGCACATCCGCCGGCGAAAGCCTGCAAAGCCACTTGCTATGGCAACTGAACCTGGCACCGATGTCCGACACTGATCGACTGATCGCCGTGACCCTGATCGATTGCATCAATAATCAGGGCTATCTGGACGAAACCCTCGAGGAAATTCTCGAAGCCTTCGACCCGGAACTGGACATCGAGCTCGATGAAATCGAAGCCGTCCTGCACCGCATCCAGCAATTCGAACCCGCCGGCATCGCCGCCCGTAACCTGGGTGAATGCCTGCTGTTGCAACTGCGCCAGTTGCCCGCCAAAACCCCTTGGCTCGCCGAAGCCAAGCGTTTGGTCACCGATTACATCGACCTGCTGGGCAGCCGTGATTACAGCCAGCTGATGCGCCGCATGAAGCTGAAGGAAGACGAACTGCGCCAGGTGATCGAACTGGTTCAGAGTCTTAATCCACGCCCGGGCTCGCAAATCGAATCCAGTGAAGCCGAATACGTCGTTCCTGATGTGATCGTGCGCAAGGACAACGAACGCTGGCTGGTCGAGCTCAACCAGGAATCGGTGCCTCGACTGCGGGTCAACGCCCAATACGCCGGCTTTGTTCGCCGCGCCGATACCAGCGCAGACAACACCTTCATGCGCAATCAGTTGCAGGAAGCTCGCTGGTTCATCAAGAGCCTGCAAAGCCGCAACGAAACGTTGATGAAAGTAGCCACCCAGATCGTCGAGCATCAGCGCGGTTTTCTGGAGTATGGCGACGAAGCCATGAAACCGCTGGTACTGCATGACATCGCTGAGGCGGTGGGCATGCACGAGTCGACTATTTCACGGGTAACCACGCAAAAATTCATGCATACCCCCCGGGGCATTTATGAACTGAAATATTTTTTCTCCAGCCACGTCAGCACTTCCGAAGGCGGCGAATGCTCTTCCACGGCGATCCGCGCGATCATCAAAAAACTGGTTGCCGCGGAAAATCAGAAAAAGCCGTTGAGTGACAGCAAGATCGCTGGTTTACTGGAGGCACAAGGCATTCAGGTGGCTCGCCGCACCGTCGCCAAGTACCGCGAATCCCTCGGGATCGCGCCTTCGAGCGAACGTAAGCGGTTGATGTAAGCCACGCCACAGCGTTCCAGTGGTAGATCATCTGATCTACCGCTTTATGCACTGGCAACGAAGGAGAAGCTGTATGCAAGTCAACATCAGTGGACACCAACTGGAAGTGACCGAACCCCTGCGCACTTATATCGGCGAAAAACTCGACCGGTTAGAGAGGCATTTCGACAAGATCACAAACGTGCAAGTCACGATGACTGTCGAGAAGCTGCTGCAGAAAATCGAAGCCACGCTGCATATCCCCGGCGGAGAAGTGGTCGCCAACGCAGAGCATTCAGACATGTATGCCGCCATCGACCTGCTGACCGACAAGCTGGATCGCCAACTCAAAAAGCATAAGGAAAAGACCCAGAGCCTCCTCCAGGGCGCAACCGGTCGTTAACACTCCCAACCCATGATCCGACTTGAAAGCATCCTGACCCCCGGCCGTTCCCTCGTGAACGTGCCGGGCGGCAGCAAAAAGAAAGCCCTCGAGCAAATTGCCAACCTAATCCACCGCGAAGTGCCGGATCTGGCCATGCAGGATGTCTTCGAGAGCCTGGTCGCCCGTGAAAAACTCGGTTCTACCGGTTTTGGCAACGGCATCGCGATCCCCCACTGCCGCCTCAAAGGCTGCGAAAGTCCAATCAGTGCATTGATGCACCTGGACGCACCCATCGATTTCGACGCCATCGACGGCGCTCCGGTTGACCTGCTGTTTGTTCTGCTGGTCCCGCAAGCCGCCACCGATGCGCACCTGGAGCTACTTCGTCAGATCGCCAGCATGCTCGATCGCAAGGAAGTGCGCGAAAAACTGCGTAGTGCCTCGAGCAATGAAGCCTTGTATCAGGTTGTCCTGGACGAGCAGAACGGTCAGTAATCATGCGCTTGATCATTGTCAGTGGCCGTTCCGGCTCAGGTAAAAGTACCGCGCTCGATGTCCTTGAAGACAACGGTTACTACTGCATCGACAACTTGCCGGCAGGGCTTCTGCCTGAATTGGCCGAACGCGCACTGATTCACACGGAACTGGCTCAACCGCTGGTGGCCGTGTCCATCGACGCGCGTAACCTGCCAAGCCACCTGTCGCGGTTTCCAGAGCTGCTGGAAGAAGTCCGCAGCCGACACATCAAGTGCGATGTGTTGTACCTGGACGCCGACGAGGAAACACTGCTCAAGCGTTTTTCGGAAACCCGTCGCCGGCACCCGCTGAGCAACGCCAATCGCTCGCTGGCCGAGGCGATCTCCGACGAAACCAATTTACTGGGCCCTATCGCCGACCTGGCTGACCTCAAGGTCAATACCACTAACCTGAACCTGTATCAGCTGCGCGACACCATCAAGCTGCGGCTGCTCAATCAGCCTGAGCCCGGCACGGCGTTCCTGGTGGAGTCTTTCGGGTTCAAGCGTGGCATGCCGGTGGACGCCGACCTGGTGTTCGATGTGCGCTGCCTGCCCAATCCGTACTGGAAGCCCGAGTTGCGCGAGCAGTCCGGGCTGGACCAACCGGTTGCCGACTACCTGGCAGCGCAACCGGACGTAGAGGAGATGTTCCAGGACATTTCCACCTACCTGCTCAAATGGCTACCAAGATTTGCCGCGAGCAACCGCGCGTATGTCACCATCGCTATTGGCTGTACCGGCGGGCATCACCGCTCCGTCTACCTGACCGAACGCCTGGGTCAGACCCTGCAACAATCCCTGAAGAACGTCCAGGTCCGCCACCGCGACCTCAGCTAAAGGATTCACATCGCGATGCCTGCTCTGGAAATCGAAATCATCAACAAGCTGGGCCTGCACGCTCGCGCTTCTGCAAAATTTGTCGGCGTCGCCGGGCAGTTCAAGGATTGCACGATTAGAGTAGGACGCACGCCGGAATCAACGGTCGACGGCAAAAGCATCATGGCAATGATGATGCTCGCGGCCGGCAAGGGGACCAAAATTTACATCAGCACCGAAGGCGAAGATGAGCAAAAGGCGCTTGATGATCTCAAAGCGTTGATCAACGACTACTTCGGCGAAGGCGAGTAAAACCAAAAGATCTTTAACCTCAGGCCAGCGCCGTATCCATCACCATCATCAGACAAAACCCGATCAGCAACCCAAGGCTGGCCAGTTTGTCGTGACCGTTACGGCGCGACTCGGGGATGACTTCGTGCGTGACCACCAACAGCATCGCCCCGGCAGCCAGCGCCAGTCCTAGCGGTAGTAGCAGCTCAGCAAGGCTGACCAGCCAGGCGCACAGCAGTGCGAAAACCGGCTCAACCAGCCCTGACGCTGCACCGATCAGAAATGCCCTCACCCTGGACATGCCCGCCCCCGCCAACACCAGCGCGATTACCAGGCCTTCCGGCACGTCCTGCAACGCGATGCCCATCGCCAGGCTGTCGGCATCAGGCATTCCACCACCTGCCGAAACACCGACGGCCATGCCTTCGGGAATGTTGTGGGCGATGATGGCAAACACGAACAACCAGATCCGCGGCGGAATCACCGGTCGCTCCAGCGTGCCGACCAACATTTCCGGACTGGCGCCAGAGACTTTCAGGTCGACCAGATACAACCCGAACGCGCCGAGCATGATGCCAAAACTGATCAGGCCACTGGCGGCCCAAGGCGACAGACCCAGACCTTCAGCAGCAGAGATGCCTGGCACGATAAGCGAGAACGCCGTCGCCGCCAGCATCACCCCGGCACCGAAACCCAGCAGCGTATCGCTCACGGTCTGAGGCATCCGCCGAATGACCAGAACCGGCACCGCGCCCAAGGCCGTACCCAAGGCGCAGATAGCCCCGCCTTGTAATGCGCGCATCAGTTTCGGCTCAAGATCCAGCCATGCCAGCCCCTGGACAAACAACAACGACATCCCAGCCAGCAGTAGTAGCGATCCCAACGCGTAACGAAACATTCGTCCACTTCCGGTCGCCAGTGTTTCAGTGCCCATAATCAGCCTTGGTTGGTATTTATAGAAGACTTAGCTCAGCGCAGCCTGATAGCGCGCTGCGACTTCCGGCCAATTAATCACGTTGTAAAACGCATTGATGTATTCCGGACGGCGGTTTTGATACTGCAGGTAATAGGCGTGTTCCCAGACGTCCAGGCCGAGGATGGGCGTGTTGCCATTCATCAATGGGCTGTCCTGGTTACCGCTGCTTTCGACGATCAGGGTCTTCTGCGGGGTGACACTCAACCAGGCCCAGCCACTGCCGAATCGGGTCAGTGCGGCTTTGGTGAACGCGTCCTTGAAGCTGTCCAGACCACCCAGCTGCTCTTCAATCGCCTTGGCCAGCGCACCTTCAGGTGTGCCGCCACCCTGTGGTGCCATCACTTCCCAGAACAGCGAATGATTGGCGTGTCCGCCGCCCTGGTTGATGACCGCTGCTCGAAGTTTTTCAGGAAGTTGCTGAACGGCAGCCACCAGTTTCTCCACTGGCCACTCGGCGAATTCGGTGCCTTCGACGGCTGCGTTCAGGTTGTTGATATAAGTCTGGTGGTGCCTGGTGTAATGAATCTCCATGGTCTTGGCATCAATGTGCGGTTCCAGTGCATCGTAGGCGTAAGGCAATGCAGGCAAGGTAAAAGCCATTTTCAGTGAACTCCATGATGAAGAGACGCAGGTGGATTGGCAGCTGAAGCGGCATCGATGTGCAGCAGGCGATGAGTACGAGGGTATTCACCGTGCTCACTGATGAAGTTCAAAAGCTCGACATAGGTTTTACTGCTTTGACGCAACGCGGCTTCACGCAGCGCCGGTGCCAGTCGCGCGTTCTGCATGGTCTGCAGCAGCCGCTGGTGGATGGCGCACAAGTACTCGGCGCTCTCCTCCGGCTGATTCAGACGCAAATGCAAGTCCGCCAGGTTGTGGTGGGAGATCACGCAGGCCGCAACCGCTTCATCAGCGTCCCGCCAGCGTTCGAACAACACTTGGGCCAGCGCCAATGCCTGCAAGTAGGCCTCTCGGGCATCGACCAGTTCGCCCAGCATGAAACAACGGTTTGCCCTTTCGATCGTGCGTTTCCAATGCTCCATGGTGAGCCTCCAAAGCGATTGCGGTGATTACACGCCGCCTGCAGTGAGCTTCTCTGGATTGAGTAGCTCTTCCAGTTGGCTGCGTGTCAGGTCGGTATATTCCAAGGCGACATCGATTACCGGGCGGCCCTGCTGATAGGCCTTCTTGGCAATCTCGGCGGCTTTTTGGTAACCAATGATCGGGTTCAGTGCTGTCACCAGGATCGGGTTGCGTGACAGCGCTTCCTTGAGCCTGGCTTCGTTGACCTTGAAGCTGGCAATGGCCTTCTCGCCCAGCAGATGGCTGGAGTTGGCCAGCAGCTCGATGCTGCTGAGCAGGTTCTGGGCGATGATTGGCAGCATCACGTTGAGTTCGAAATTGCCCGACTGACCGGCGATGGTGATCACCGTGTCGTTGCCGATCACTTGGGCGGCGACCATGGCAGTGGCTTCCGGAATCACCGGATTGACCTTGCCCGGCATGATTGAAGAGCCAGGCTGCAACGCTTCAAGTTCGATTTCGCCGAGACCGGCCAGTGGACCGGAATTCATCCAGCGCAGATCGTTGGCGATTTTCATCAGGGACACCGCCGTGGCTTTTAACTGGCCGGAGACGCTGACGGCAGTGTCCTGCGAGCCAATGAGCGCAAACAGATCCTTGCCCGGCGTAAACGGCACGAGAGTCAGTTTGCTCAGCTGCTCGCTGAATCGCGCCGCAAATTCGGGATGGGCGTTGATGCCAGTGCCGACCGCCGTTCCGCCCTGAGCCAGGGATTGAAGGCTTGGCAGCAAGTCCTGCAAGTGGCCGATGTTGGCCTTGAGCTGTTGTGCCCAACCGTTGAGGACCTGGCTCATGCGTACTGGCATCGCATCCATCAGGTGCGTGCGGCCGGTCTTGACGTGGTGATGGACCTCCTCAGCCTTGCGCTCAATGACCTCTACAAGCCGCAACAGCGCTGGAAGCAGTTGCTCGTGCAATGCCAGCGCGGCGCTCACGTGAAGGGTGGTCGGGATGATGTCGTTGCTGCTCTGGCCGCAGTTGACATGATCGTTGGGATTGACCGACTCGCCCAGCAAACGGCTGGCCAGCGTGGCGATCACTTCGTTGGCGTTCATGTTGGAACTGGTGCCCGAACCGGTCTGGAAGATGTCCACCGGAAAGTGCTGCATGAAGTCGCCTTCGAGCAGGCCTTGCGCGGCATCGACAATCGCCTTGCCCTGGGATTCGCTGATTTGCTTGAGCTCAACGTTGGCACGGGCGGCTGCCACTTTGGCCAGGATCAGCGCCCGAATGAACTGAACGGGCATCGGCTTGCCACTGATCGGGAAGTTGTTCACTGCACGTTGGGTCTGTGCGCCGTAGAGCGCATCTACCGGGACATGCAGCTCGCCCATGCTGTCGCGCTCAATACGTGTCTTGGTCATCAGAAAATCCTTGCACCAGTTCTATGAGGGAAATCGAGGGTTGCAACTCGCAGGTCGCCAGTTGCCAGGTGTAGCTTTGCCAGCGTTTGAGTCGGCATTTGCACAAAGACAGGCGCTCCAGATCGCGCAATGGACGCCAGGCCTGATCCAGACACAGGCTTCGCCAGTGCCACGGCAGCGCGACATCGGCCGCGGTATCGAGCAGGAGACGAAAAGAGGTTTCGGCGATGGTCCAGGGAGAAGTCGCCGTGCAACATGCCAAATAACGGCCTTCAGCCAGGTAATGTTCGATCAGGCGCGGCTCGTCGGGGTCCATTGCGCAACGAATCTGGCGACTCATCCAGCGCCAGCTTTCTTGATAGGGCTGCTCGTGCAAGGCAGAACTCATGATCCGGGGCTCATTCGGTAATGAGATTTATTATTAGATGATAATGAGAACCAACACAACCCCAGCGATATAGCGAGTTCATTGTGGGAGCGGGCTTGCCCGCGATGAGGCCCGTATACCCACATCCATGTCGCCTTACACACCGCCATCGCGGGCAAGCCCACTCCCAAAAGGTTTTTCATTAGCCCAATAAAAAAGGCGCGCCACCCAATTGGGTGGTGCGCCTTTTTGGCATTGCGGTAAGGGTTAGCTACCCGCCACCGTCATCCGCTCGATCAATACCGAACCCGTGCGAATGTTGCTACGCAGTTCCAGGTCGTTACCCACGGCAACGATCTGCTTGAACATGTCGCGCATGTTGCCGGCAATGGTGACCTCCTGGACCGCGAACTGGATTTCGCCGTTTTCGACCCAGTAACCCGCTGCGCCACGGGAGTAGTCGCCGGTGACCATATTCAAACCCTGGCCCATCAATTCGGTCACCAACAGGCCTCGGCCCATGCGGCGCAACAAGGCAGCCTGATCTTCGTCGCCATGGGTGACGAACAGGTTGTGTACCCCTCCGGCGTTGGCGGTACTCGGCATACCGAGCTTGCGACCGGAATAGGTACCCAGGATGTACGACACCAACTCGCCCTTTTCGACGAACGGTTTGGCGTAAGTGGCAAGACCATCACCGTCAAACGCCGAGCTGCCCATGGCGCGCATCAAGTGCGGGCGCTCATCGATAGTCAGCCACTCCGGAAACAGCTTCTGCCCCAAAGTGCCTTCAAGGAATGACGATTTGCGATACAGACTGCCGCCGGAAATCGCCGAGAGGAAACTGCCAAACAGACCACCGGCCAATTCCGCGGAAAACAGCACCGGCACTTCGCACGTCGGCACCGGGCGCGCACCCAACCGGCTCGCAGCACGCTGAGCAGCACGCTGGCCGATACTCACAGGGTCGGCGAGCAAATTGCCCTGACGGCTCACGTCGTACCAGTAATCGCGCTGCATCTGGCCGTCGGCTTCGGCGATCATCACGCAGCTCAGGCTGTGCCGAGTCGATGCATATCCGCCAATGAACCCGTGGCTGTTGCCATAGACGCGGCAGCCCTGGTGCGTACTCAGGGTCGTGCCGTCAGCATTCTTGATCCGGCTGTCCGCGGCAAACGCAGCGGCCTCACAGGTCAGCGCCATCTCGATGGCTTGTTCGGGGGTGATGTCCCATTCGTGGAAAAGGTCGAAGTCCTTCAGGTCCTTGGCCATCAACGCAGCATCGGCCAGGCCCGAGGCCTCGTCTTCGGAGGTGTGTCTGGCGATCGCCAACGCGGCAGCGACGGTTTCGCGAATGGCTTCCGGGCCGCTGGCGGAGGTGCTGGCCGAGCCTTTGCGCTGCCCCACGTACAAGGTAATGCCAAAGCCCTGATCGCGATTGAATTCGACGGTTTCGACTTCACGCTGGCGAACCGAAGTCGACAGGCCCTGCTCCAGGGAAACGGCCACTTCGCAGGCACTGGCGCCTTGGCGTTTGGCTTCAGCGATGATCTGCTCGACTTGTTCCTGCAGTGCCGGCAACGCTTGTGGGCCGACGCTTTCAACTGCACTCATGCTGTTCTCCACTCAAATTCTGCTTTCGGCGAGGGTCTTCGATCGACCGGGCCGGACAAGCGGCCCCCGACTGGTTATCATGGCGGCGATTCTTTGCGGACGGCCACCATGGTTGATTCTTACGACGACTCCCTCGATACGGGAGAAAAAAGCAAATCCCAGGTCAAACGCGAGCTGCATGCTCTGGTTGATCTTGGCGAGCGCCTTACAACACTCAAGCCTGACTTGCTGGCAAAACTGCCCTTGACCGACGCCATGCGCCGGGCACTGGCCGATGCGCCCAAGCACACCGCGAATATCGCGCGTAAACGGCACCTTATGTTCATCGGCAAACTGATGCGCGACCAGGACACTGACGCCATTCTGACTCTGCTCGATCAACTCGATGCCTCCACCCGGCAGTACAACGAACGTTTCCATGGCCTGGAACGCTGGCGCGATCGCTTGATCGCAGGCGACGATGCGGTCCTGGAGAAGTTCGTGGTCGACTACCCGGAGGCTGATCGTCAACAACTGCGCTCCCTGATCCGTCAGGCCCAGCACGAATTGGCGACCAATAAGCCACCGGCTTCGAGCCGTAAAATCTTCAAGTACATCCGTGAGCTGGACGAGACTCAACGCGGTCTGCGCTGAGTAACGACAAACCACATCCCCTGTAGGAGCAGCCTTCGGCAGCTCCTATGCGGGAGATGCATGTTTCTTACGATCCTGTGCCACCCACGGTGATCGCATCAATCTTCAACGTTGGCTGGCCGACACCCACCGGCACCGACTGCCCATCCTTGCCACACGTCCCTACGCCGCTGTCCAGCGACAGGTCATTACCGACCATCGACACCTTGCTCATGGCTTCAGGTCCGTTGCCGATCAACGTTGCGCCTTTGACCGGGGCCGTGATCTTGCCGTCTTCGATCAGATACGCTTCGCTGGTGGAGAACACGAACTTGCCGCTGGTGATGTCGACCTGACCACCGCCCAGGTTGGCGCAGTAAATACCGCGTTTTACCGAAGCAATGATTTCCTCCGGATCGCTTTCGCCTGCCAGCATGTAAGTGTTGGTCATGCGTGGCATTGGCAAGTGTGCGTAGGATTCGCGACGACCGTTACCGGTGCGGGCTACGCCCATCAGTCGCGCATTGAGCTTGTCCTGCATGTAGCCTTTGAGTACGCCGTTTTCGATCAACGTGGTGCACTCGGTCGGCGTACCTTCGTCATCGACACTCAGCGACCCGCGACGGCCGGCCAGCGTGCCGTCATCCACGATCGTGCAGAGCTTGGACGCAACCATCTCGCCCATCCGCCCGCTGTATGCCGAACTGCCCTTGCGGTTGAAATCGCCTTCCAGACCGTGACCGACTGCTTCGTGCAGCAGCACGCCGGACCAGCCGGAACCCAATACCACTGGCAATGTACCCGCAGGCGCAGGAATAGCTTCGAGATTGACCAACGCCTGACGCAGCGCTTCACGGGCATACCCCATGGCTCGGTCATCACTGAGGAAATAACGGTAATCGGTACGACCACCGCCGCCATGACCGCCACGCTCTCGACGCCCGTTCTGCTCGACAATCACACTGACATTGAAACGCACCAGCGGCCGCACATCTGCCGCCAGGCCGCCGTCGGTAGAGGCTACAAGGATGCGCTCCCAGACACCGGCCATGCTCACCGTAACCTGCTGGATACGCGGATCAAGGGCCCGGGTCGCGACGTCGATACGTTTGAGCAATTCGACTTTTTCCGCACGGCTCATCACTTCCAACGGGTTGTCGGGACCGTACAACTGCGCCACATCTTGCGTGGTGAACGCTTGCACGGTGCCGTTCTGCCCAGCGCGGGAAATCGAACGCGCCGCGCGGGCTGCTGCGCCGAGGGCTTCGAGGGTGATGGCGTTGCTGTAGGCGAAACCGGTTTTCTCCCCCGATTGTGCACGCACGCCGACGCCTTGATCGAGGTTGAAGCTACCTTCCTTGACGATGCCGTCTTCCAGCGCCCAGGACTCGGAGATCTGGCCCTGGAAATACAGGTCCGCGGCATCGATGCCCGGGCCGGCCAGATCCCCGAGCACACCTTGCAGGCTCTCGATGGTTACGCCGCCGGGCGCCAGGAGGTGTTCACTGACTGAGGACAACAACTCGCTCATATGCTTTACGCCTTAAATTCGTCGTTCTGAGGCAGGTCGCTGTGCGCCCTGCGAGAAAAAGCGCCGGTGACTGGACACCGGCATCCGCGCCCTGATGGACGCCTGTTCGCTGCTATCGCGTTCGGCCAGCAGCACGGCCTCGCCTTTATCCTGCTGCGCCAACACCCGACCCCAAGGATCGATGATCGCGGCATGGCCCCAGGTTTCTCGGGGGCCGGGGTGCGTTCCACCCTGAGCCGCCGCGAGCACGTAGCATTGTGTCTCGATGGCCCGGGCCCGGATCAACACGTCCCAATGTGCTTCCCCGGTCACGGCGGTAAAGGCTGACGGCGCGGTGATCAACTCCGCACCGGCAGCGCGTAATTCGCTGTACAGCTCCGGGAAGCGCAAGTCGTAACACACCGTCAGGCCAACTCGGCCGACAGGTGTATCCGCCACCACGACGCCACTGCCATAAGCATAGTCATCGGATTCGCGATAACGCCCGCGAGTGTCTGCCACATCCACATCGAACAGGTGGAGTTTGTCGTAGCGCGCCACTGTTTCGCCCTGATCGTCCACCAGCAATGAGCAGGCATTGGCTTTTGCCGTCGGTTGATCCACCGGCGGCAACGGCAAGGTGCCGGCCACTATCCATAACTTGAGGTCGCGGGAGGCCTGTTTCAACCAGGGAAGGATCGGTCCGTCGCCCAATGCTTCGGCGCGACCGATGTCAGCGATGTCTCGACGGCCCATGGCGGCGAAGTTTTCCGGTAGCACCGCAAGGCGCGCGCCACCTTCAGCCGCCTGTTCAAGCAGACGTCGGGCCTGGGCCAGATTGGCCAGTACATCGCTCTGGCTGACCATCTGAATCACCGCTATGGACATGGCCTTTTCCTTACTTGAAATCAATACAGGAGCTGCCATGCTACTCCATCGGACCAAAGACATGATTTCAAAAAGGCTTGTCGAAGGTGATCTTCGGCTCTTTCCACGGGCCTTTGACGGTGTACTTGACGCTGGCGAACCGCGACACACTGTCACCGATCAGCTTGTCGATCAGGAACAAAGCGCCGCCGATAGCCGGTGCGCCGACGATCAGCGCCGCGATCGGCAGGTTGTTGGTGACCGGTAAGGTGACCATCAGCTTGGCGTCGACCTTGTCACCCACCAGGTCCAGCGTCCCGTTGAGTTCGATGTTGCTGGACGGTCCCGTCATCCGGATCGGCTCACGGGTGACGTACACACCGTTGGTCGCCACCAACAGGCCTTTGACCCGGTCGTAACTCAAGCCTTTGCCAAACAGGTCGGAGAAATCCAGGCGCAAGCGTCGACCGATCGAGTTGAAATTGAGCAGGCCAAACACTCGCAAGGCCTGGGCACTGCCTTCAACCTCGACAAACTGCCCCTTATTCAACGACGCATCGAGGGTGCCGGAGAAGCGCTTGGTGGCCAGCCAAGCGGGTGAGCCTGGCCAGCGACCGTCGACATCCATATGGAAATCTTCACTGGTGACACTCGGCGCAAACCCCCAGCCCTTCAACACATCAGCGAGGTTCTTGCCGCTGATCCGGCCTTTGTACCAACTGTTCGAAGCACCGGGCGTGCCTTCCCAGCCGCCGCTACCCTGCAACAAGATCCCCTTGAGCCCAAGATCCAGCGTATTCAGCGCAATGCCCTTGGCCGTCGGACGGACCTTCAGCGACCAGGCGCCCACCAGGTCCTTTCCCTGGTACAACTGGTTGATGGTGATATCCAGTGCCGGGATTTTCGTCGGGTCCACTGAGGCCAGCGGGTCTGGCGAATTTTCGTCGGCGAGAACCGTCGGATCCGGTGCGGGCAAACGTACGGTTTGCAGATTGATCGCAATCGGTGCGGATTTCGCATCGGGAAGACCGACCGAACCCTTTACCTGCTGACTGTCGAGTTGCAACGCCCACGCGGCCGGTTTGCGATTGACCTGCACCGCCGCCTGATCAAGGGTCGTGCCGAAAGCGCTGAGCTTGCCGATTTTCAAGTCTGCGCTGCTGAGCAACTGTTTGGCACTACCACCCGGATCCTGGCCGGCATATTTGTCCGCCAGGTCTTTCCAGGGGCCGACATCCAGTTCCGACAGCGTGCCCCGTACCCGAAGCCCCTTGGCGCCCGGCACAACCGCTCGTCCGCCACCAAGAAGCAACTCACCGCGTCCGTCGTTGAAGTTTCCGGCCGGCGCTTCATAGGTGAAGTTCGCCAGCTCGCCGTAATTGACCCAGTAACGTCGATCCGTGCCTTGCAGGGTCATGCGGAATGTCGTGTCGCGCCCCGTGTCAGCCGTCATGCCGAAGGGAGCCGGCAAATCAACGGCGACGCCTTTGAGGTTGGAGCTGACCAGTAACTGGCTGTCAGGGCCGCCGATGTTCAGTTGCAGTTGATAAGGAATCAGGCCGGACACCGGCAATGGCTGGGTGACGCTCAGCCAGTCCGTGAGTTTCTTGACCTCCACCTGACCCGATGCCGTCACACGGGTCTTGAGATTACCCGCGCTGCCGTCCGCAAAAATCTGTGCACTCACCGGTTTATCGAAAGCGCGCGCCGAAATGTTTTGCCCGCTCAGCCCCTTGGCGCTGTCGAAACGGAAATCCCCCTTGAGCTGCGTCAGCTCCAAGGCGGGGTCGCGCAATTTCAGTCGTGCCTTGGCGGTCTTGAAGTCGACAAGAATCTGCGGCTGCTCGCCTTTGGCCAGAGGAATATCCAGTTTCAACTTACCTTGCAGCTCGCCCTCGCCTTCCCAACCGGCAAAGGTTTCCGCAGTGCCTATCGGTGCTGTCTGGAGGATCTTCAGACCATCGCCCAGTACGCCAGAGAACGCGCCATCAAGGAACAGATGACTGTTCTTGCCGGCAGGAACATGGGGAATGTTGACGTAGATATCGCGAACCTGGGTATCGAGCAATTGCCCCTTGCTGGCGAGAATCCGCACGCCGCTGTCTTCGATGAACACGTCGCCGCTGACCTTGCTTACATGTGGCCACCCCGGCTGGAAGGCCAGTTCTGCGTCGTGAACCTTGAAGAACAGGCTGATGCTGCGCGCAGTGTCAGCGGCACCATGGTTCAGCGAGCCTTGATACTGGAAGAACCCTTCGTCCACGGCCCCTTTGAGAATGGCAGTGCGCAGCCATTCGTCCAGGGCCGGGCTCAGTACCTCAGGCAAGTATTTCGCCGTGTATTTGCCATCGCCATCCACCAGGCCGACCCGCAGGTCCATGTAGTCTTCCTGGGTATGGTCGAAATGCAGACGGATCAAGAAATCGCCGGCAATCTTGCCCTCTTCGCCCAGGACCTTCAGGTAGGGCGCGATCAGGGTGAAACCTTCTTTATCGAGCTTCCAGGTCAATCGGGCGTTGGCCTGAATGTATTGCCACGGCTTGGCGAAAATCGGATCGAGGTGCAGGGAAAAATCCTTGCTGTCCATGCGCAGCTCACCCTGACCCAGGTCGCCGCTGATGCTGCCACTCACATTACGCGCCGCTGGAGCGCCGTGGTAGGCATCGAAGCCTACGCGGTCGAGGTTGGCGGCAAAGCTGAACTTGCTGTTGTCTGTCGCGTTGGGCCGGAAGTCGATCAGCACGTTACGCAGACCACCCGTGACCTTGAGACGCTCGACCGCCGTCGCCACGCCTTCGGGCAGTGGCCCCAGCGCATTCAATAACGGGGTCAGCGGGGTGAGGTCCAGGCGATCGGCTTGCAGGTGCCACAGTTCATCGGACTTGCCACTGGCGGAGGTCTGCTTGAGCTGCAGGCGGGTCTCCCAACGGGTTTCGCCGAGGTTCATCGACAAAGAGTCCAGCGTCACCAGGATGCCTTGGGAACTGCGTTGAAAATAGCCGTTGAGCGCCAGATTGTTGATCTGGACCGGTTTGCGCTCGGCGTAGGCACCCTTGAGTTGCGGTGCATTCAACCGAACGGCACCACTTTGCAGAGCGCCTTTGTTCCAATTGAACCAGAGCTCTCCACCGGCCTTGATCTCGGAAAAATTCCATTGCCGGGTGAGACGCTCGGGCAGCCATTTCGACCAATCACTTTGCGGCAGGCTGACGTAGGCATCGGCCTCGCCATTCTGCCAATCGCTGGCGCGTATGCGGGTGCGCAGGCTCAGGGCCACTGGTTGACCATCGGGCAGGGTCAGTCGGGCATCGATTCGTTGGCGTGAAGCGCCGGTCTTCAGATTTACGCCGACGTACGTCAAGGTGAGCGGAGGATGATCCAGTGGCTGCAAAGTCACCTGGCTGTCGAGAATCGACAGCTGCTGAACCATCTGCATGCGATTGAGCAACTGCTCCGGATCCAGCGGTTGATCCTGCTGGACCGGTAAACCTTCCAGCGCCCAATGACCGTCCTCGCCTTCCTTGAGGCTGATCTTCAGGCCGTTCAGTTCGAGATGAGCGATGCGCACTTCACGAGCCAGCAAACTGGCCCACAGGTCAGGCACGGCGCGCACCTGATCCAGACGCAGCGAATTGGCGCCTTCACCTACCATCACATCGTGAGCCAGCAGGATGGGCGCAAAACCGCTCCAGTTTCCTTCCAGTTCACCGATGTGCAGCGGCATGCCCAAGGCAGCACCAGCCTTGTCCTCGACTTCGGCCCGGTATTCGGCCACCAGCGGTGTCAGCTCCCGGCCGAGGCTGACGTAAAGCGCCATCAACACCAGAACCAACGCGCACAGGCCCAGACCCCAGCGGGTCAGTACGGCCAATATGCGTGTCAGACGGTCCATGTCAGTTGGCTCCCATGGCGTTAAAACTGCAAAAAGCTGAGGCCAGCTGTTCTAGTCGGTTTGCAACATAGCGTTTCAGAGCAGCACCACGTCGTATTGTTCCTGGGAATACATGGTTTCCACCTGGAACCGAATGGTGCGACCGATAAATCCTTCCAGTTCCGCGACATTACCCGACTCTTCATCAAGCAGACGATCGACAACTTTCTGGTTCGCCAATACACGATAGCCTTCCGCCTGATAGGCGCGAGCCTCACGGAGGATTTCGCGGAAGATTTCGTAGCAGACGGTTTCCGGCGTCTTGAGCTTGCCGCGACCCTGGCAACTGCTGCAGGGCTCGCACAGCACTTGCTCGAGACTTTCGCGGGTGCGCTTGCGAGTCATCTGCACCAGGCCCAGCTCGGTGATGCCGATAATGTTGGTCTTGGCGTGATCGCGTTCCAGCTGCTTCTCGAGCGTGCGCAACACCTGACGCTGGTGCTCTTCATCTTCCATGTCGATGAAATCGATGATGATGATCCCGCCGAGGTTGCGCAGGCGCAGTTGCCGAGCAATGGCGGTCGCCGCTTCGAGGTTGGTCTTGAAGATGGTTTCTTCGAGGTTGCGATGACCGACGAATGCCCCGGTATTGACGTCGATGGTGCTCATGGCTTCCGCCGGATCCACCACCAGGTAGCCACCGGATTTGAGCGGGACTTTACGCTCAAGGGCTTTCTGGATTTCGTCCTCAACACCGTACAGATCAAAAATGGGCCGTTCGCCAGGGTAGTGTTCCAGACGATCGGCAATTTCCGGCATCAGTTCGGCGACGAACTGTGTGGTTTTCTGGAAAGTTTCCCGGGAATCGATGCGGATCTTTTCGATCTTCGGGCTGACCAGGTCGCGCAAGGTGCGTAACGCCAGGCCGAGGTCTTCGTAGATCACACTGGGTGCGCTGATGGTTTTTATCTGGTCGTTGATCTGGTCCCAGAGCCTGCGCAGGTAGCGGATGTCCATCAGGATTTCATCGGCGCCGGCGCCTTCAGCCGCGGTCCGCAAAATGAATCCGCCGGCTTCCTTGATACCTTCCTTGGCCACGCAATCGGTCACCACTTGCTTGAGTCGTTCACGCTCGGCTTCGTCTTCGATTTTCAGCGAGATACCGACGTGCGCGGTGCGCGGCATGTACACCAGGTAACGCGATGGAATCGACAATTGCGTCGTCAGGCGCGCTCCTTTGGAACCGATAGGATCTTTGGTGACTTGCACGACCAGGCTTTGGCCTTCGTGAACCAGCGCGCTGATGCTCTCGACCGCCGGGCCTTCGCGCAGGGAAATTTCCGAGGCATGAATGAAGGCGGCACGGTCCAGGCCGATGTCGACGAAGGCCGCCTGCATACCTGGCAGGACCCGTACGACCTTGCCTTTATAGATGTTGCCGACGATCCCGCGCTTTTGCGTGCGCTCGACATGAACTTCTTGCAGAACACCGTTTTCAACCACCGCCACGCGCGATTCCATCGGCGTGATGTTGATCAGGATCTCTTCACTCATGGCAGGGTCTCGTTCAGGCATGTTCACGATAATGGCCGCATCTTGTCATTACGACGCTCAGAGCGCGTTAAGGGTTTGCCAACAGGGTATGCCGAAATGGCCCAGCAGTTCTGCGGTTTCGCACAGCGGCAATCCGACCACCGCCGAGTAGCTGCCATTGAGCTGGGCAACAAACACCGCGCCGAGCCCCTGAATGCCATAGCCACCCGCCTTGTCCCGAGGCTCACCGCTGACCCAGTAGGCCGCAGCTTCTTCAGGACTGATGTTGCGAAAACGCACCTGACTGCGCACTACCCTCGACTCGCATCGCTCTCCATCAAGCAGTGCGATGGCTGTCAGAACTTCATGTTCACGTCCGGACAACATCATAAGCATGGCGCACGCGTCAGCTTCGTCCACCGGCTTGCCAAGAATTTTCCCGTCCAGCACCACGGCAGTATCGGCGCCCAGCACGCAACACTCTGCGGCGGACAGGACTGTGCCGTGCCCGGCCTCGGCTTTGCCGCGCGCCAGGCGCTCGACATACGCCGATGGGGATTCATGAATCAGAGGGGTTTCATCGATGTCCGCGCTGATGGCGGAGAACGGCACGCCAATCTGCGTGAGCAGTTCACGGCGACGTGGCGAGCCTGAGGCGAGGTAAAGCTGTTTCATCACGACATCTCCCTGTCCAGTGCCCTGTCTCACAAATGCTGTTCCTTATTGGCGAGACAGGTCACAGGTGCAGGCCAATGCCTGACCGGATTAATTGATTTTGTAGCGTCGACGCAAACCGCGCAAACCGTAGCTGATCCATGGCCAGAGCAAGGCACTGACCAGTGCCGGCAATACCAGCGCCAACGTTGGCTGACGATTGCCGGTCAGGGCACTGAGCCACAATTGAACAAGTTGTGCGAGGCCGAAGATCACCAGGATCACCAGGCTTTGCTGCCACATCGGGAACATCCGCAGGCGCTGTTGCAGCGACAGCACCAGGAAGGTGATGAGCGTCAGGATCAACGCGTTTTGCCCCAGCAAGGTGCCATACAGCACATCTTCAGCAAGGCCCAGGCACCACGCAGTGACCATGCCGACTTTCTGCGGCATCGCCAATGCCCAGAAGGCCAGCAGCAGTGCCAGCCACAAAGGACGGAGAATTTCCATGAACTGCGGTAGCGGTGAAACGCTGAGCAGCATGCCGATGGCAAACGTCAGCCAGACAATCCAGCCATTTCGGGAAGCAGTCGTACCGACCATTATTCTCGTCCCCCAGTGGAAGCCGGCGCGGAGACAGGCGGCTTGGCAGCAGGCTTGGCGGCAGCGGGTGGTTTGGCAGGAGGTTTGGATGCGGCAGGTTTGGCCGGGGTCGGCG
>NZ_WFGV02000038.1 GCF_010095445.2 Pseudomonas sp. TNT3 | reverse complement strand
CTGGGCCAGCCACAACGACATGTGGCCCAGGCCAGCGCCGATGTCGAGAACGCGCAAGGGGCGGTCCGGCAGGGTTTCAGCGAGGTCCGCCTGCAGCACGGCGAGGCGGATCGCGCCCTTGGCGCCGCCATAGATTTTTTCAGCGAAACGCGTCGCCAACTGATCGAAATGACGGTCGCTCATCAGCTGAACCGCCGTTCGCTGTCCGCGAGTTTGCTGCGTACCACTTCATTCATGTCCAACCCCAACTCACTGCACAACAGCAATAGATAAAGCACGATGTCGCCCACTTCCTGCCCGGCGTGGGCGAGCTTGTCCGCTGGTAACTGGCGGGACTGGTCCTCGGTCAGCCACTGGAAAATCTCCACCAGCTCGGACATTTCAACGCTGGCGGCCATGGCCAGGTTCTTGGGGCTGTGAAATTGCCGCCAGTCATTGCGATCACGGATGGCGTGCAGGCGTTGGGTCAGTTCAACAAGGTTCATCGGGCTCTCCTGAAGGCGTATAGCTTCGTGGGGATGGCGAGCGATGGCAAGTGTATCGATGCGACGCAGAACTTTGCCCCATAATCAAAAGTCGCATCACTTGTAGGAGCTGCCGAAGGCTGCGATCTTTTGATCTGTTGAACGATGAAGATAAAGATCAAGATCAAAAGATCGCAGCCTTCGGCAGCTCCTACGCCGCGATTCATGGCCCAACCCTCAACCACTTACATCAGGACGTTAACGACATGCAGGTAGAAAGCTTTTTCGAATGGCTCGGCCAGGCACTCGGCTCGGTTATCCGTTTTATCGTTGACGGCCTCAGTGGTCTGTTCAACCTGTTGAGCCATGCTGGCGCCAACTTCGTCGAAGGGCTTTCCCGGGCGCTGGGAATGGACACCTCGATCATCAGCATCATTGCCTTGATTCTTGGCCTGATGCTGCTGTGGTCAGCCATTCGGGCGTTCATGAATGCGTCGATCATCATGGGGATCATCTGGTTGCTGCTGGGGCTTTGGTTATTGAGCTGGATAATCCACTAACCCCCTGCCCTTCTCCCCTGTGGGAGCCAAGCGCCCACAAATGGATCGCTGTAGATTCCAAATGTGTCGCTACAATGCCCGCTCCCCCAAGGAGCCTGCATGTCCAACCTGATCACTGACTGGCGCGACCGCCCGACCCATCGTCGGGTCTGGGCGCTGGCCGCCCCGATGATTCTCTCGAACATTTCCGTACCGCTGGTGGCGCTGGTCGACAGCACTGTCATCGGCCACTTGCCCCATGCCCATCAACTGGGCGCGGTGGCAGTCGGGGCCAGTCTGTATACCTTTCTCGCGTGGGGCATGGGCTTCCTGCGTATGGGCACCACCGGGTTCGCGGCACAGGCCGCCGGGCGAGGCGATGGCGCAGCGTTGCGGCAGATTCTATTGCAGGGTCTGTTGCTGGCCATGGGACTGGCAATTGTTCTGGGTGCAGCGGGCGTGCCGTTGAGCGGAGTCGCGCTGCATTTCATGCAGCCCTCGGCGGAGCTTGATCAACTGACTCGCGAGTTCTTCCACACCCGGCTATTCGGTCTCCCGGCGGCGCTGGCCAGTTATGCACTGGTCGGCTGGTTCCTGGGTACGCAGAATGCCCGGGCGCCGCTGGCGATTCTGCTGAGCACCAACCTGGTCAACATCGCCTTGAACCTGTGGTTCGTGTTGGGACTGGAATGGGGGGTGGTCGGTGCTGCTCGGGCGTCGGTGATCGCCGAGTGGACAGGCGCGCTCATCGGTCTGCTGCTGACCCGCAAAGCCTTGCGCGCCTACCCCGGTCACATTGCCTGGGCCGCGCTGGCGATCTGGCAGAGCTGGCGGCCACTGCTGGCGGTCAACCGCGACATTTTCATTCGCAGCCTGGCACTGCAATCGGTGTTTTTCCTGATCACCGTGCAGGGCGCTCGATTGGGCGATGCCACGGTGGCTGCCAACGCGCTGCTGCTCAATGGCTTGCTGTTGACGGCCCACGCGCTCGATGGCTTGGCGCACGCCGTGGAAGCCCTGTGCGGGCATGCCATTGGTGCTCGGGATCGGGATGCGTTGCGCCGCTCCTTGGTGGTGGCCTGCGGCTGGTCGTTGCTGGCGAGTCTGGGCTTTGCCGTGCTGTTCCTGTTCGCCGGGCATTTGTTCATCGAAATGCAGACCGATATTCAAAGCGTGCGCGACACAGCGTTCATCTACCTGCCCTACCTGGCCGCGTTGCCATTGATTGCCGTGTGGAGCTACTTGCTCGACGGGTTATTCATCGGGGCTACGCGCGCCCGGGAAATGCGCAACGGGATGCTGTTGACGGTCGTGTTGCTGCTGCCATTTGCCTGGGCGCTGCAAGGCTTGGGCAACCATGGCCTGTGGATAACGTTCCTGTTGTTCATGTTGCTGCGCAGCCTGACGCTTGCCGCGTTTGCCTGGTATTTACGCAAGGACGATGGCTGGTTCGCGGGTAAAACTCACTGAGTCGGCGTCGCTCTGATAAAGCCTGCGACCTCATCCAGCACCGGCGCCAGTCCACGCATCGGTCGTGACAGGGTCGCCACCAGCGTGGCATGACCGGTGCGCGCAAAATACAGGTCCTGAACGGGGACCCCGGCTTCACGTAATTTCAACGCCAGGCCGCCGGTGTTACGGGTCGGGTTGACCAGCTCGTCGTCGCGTGAAGCCATCAGCAAGGCTGGCGGCGCGCCGCGGCTGACGTGATTGATGGGTTGTGATTGGGGTGGCGAGTTCGGCCAAAAGAACACCGGGCGCACGTCAGGATTTTCGATGGGAAGAAAATCGTACGGCCCCGCCAGACCAATCCAGCCGCTGATGTTGTGCGGCGACAATCCCACCTCCTCCAGCAACGTCGGGTCCAGCGCCAGCATCGATACGTTGTAGGCGCCAGAACTGTGGCCCATCAAGTACAACCGCTGCGGATTGCCGGAATATTCCCGGATGTGTTCATGCGTCCAGGCGACGGCCTTCGCGCCATCTTCGAGAAACGCCGGATAGCGCACCTGCGGGTACAGGCGATAATCCGCCAGCACGGCCACAATCCCCCGCGATGCCAGAGCTTCCCCGACGAAACTGTAATCGGCCCGTGAACCGCTGTTCCAGCTGCCGCCATAGAAAAACACCACCACCGGCGCGTTTTCCATGGGGTGGCGTGGCACATACACGTCGAGTTTTTGCCGGGGATCACTGCCATAGGCAATGCCTTCGGTCTTGTCGAAGGTACCGTCAGGAGTCAGGGCATTGAGCATCTTCAGCGGTGAACAGGCGGTCGCCCCCACCAGTAACATTGCACCGATGGCCAGGTTGAACAATCGTCGAATCTTGCTCGCCATCAAGGTGAACCTCGGGTTCAGAGTTTGTCGTTCTGCCACAGGTAACGCAGGCATTCGAGACGCTCCTGCGGGGTCAGTCCCGGCAGCGGCTGTGCCAGTAAAGCGTGCGGGTATTGCAAGCGTAGCCACAACCAGTCATCGAGTACCGGGCGCTCGCTGAAACCCAGCGCAAGGCCTTCCTCAACATGGGACCACAGGTGGTGATAATCGGTGCCCGTTGATTGACACCAGTGCCAGGTGTGCTGCTCCAGCAAACAGGTTTGCAGCTTCTCCAGCTGGCGCGGGCTGAGGTTTTCCTGATTGCCCAGCGGGCTGACGACTAGCCCGGGATTGCTCAGTTGTTGCCAGCCCTGACTGCCTATCGCCCGGTCGGCCCACGTCCCGCCAAACCAGCGCAACTGGCGAACCGGTCCCAGCCAGCAACTCAACTCACGGGCATCGCAGGCATCGAAAAAATAACTTGCGGTGTACGGGTTGTAGTAACTCAACAGGGCTCGATGGTGCAGACCGATCGACACCGTGAGCATCCGCCGCAGATGAGCGAGCAACTGCGCAGCCGAAGCCTCACTGAACAGCAACAAGCCTGGCCATAGGTGCGTTTCGCTGTGGCATGACTCAGCCAGCCGGGGACAGTCAGCGAGGTCAATCAGGACGGGGCCCTGCTCACGCAACGCATGCAGTTCCGTGCCTTCGAATAACCAGACACGCCGCACATGGGCGAATGAGCTGTGCAGCGTTGCACTCATCTGCGGTGCACCGGTTCCGTCGAACAACAGCCATCGCGCCAATGCGCCACTCATGCGGCGCTGCCCGGGCCTGACCCCATTACGACCCGACAGGTGCACAGGGTCTGCGCACAATGATGGAAACTGCCGCCGCCGGGCAGCAGGCACAGCAGAATCAAAGGCTCTCCCGAGGCCAGCCGTGACGCTAAATCTTCGACCGTTCCGGCTTCCTGTTCGGGCTCAAGCGCTTGCTCCGCGGGCGCAGGCGCCTGGAGAAACCCCGCGATGACCGGCTGATCCGGATCACCCTCGATAAAGCTCACCACCACTTCGGCCCCTTCGGGCAACAGCGCTGCCGATGAGGAACACAGGTCCTCGGCCAAGGGCAGCCAGCAGTGACTGGGCATCGCACCTTCGCCCTCATACAGCCAGTCAAACTGCACGGCCACTGACCGGGATGCATCGGGCTGCACCTCATCGACATCGACTACCCAGGCCCGCTGGAGGCTGTGCATCCGTGGCTTCACGGTCGGTTTGGCCAAGACGAGGGTCTGCTCGCAGTCAACGGCGTGGATCTGGTTGCTGTAGAGAGTCATCCGCTCACGACTCCATTGATGTTCAATACAGGTCAACAGCCAGAGTTGATTCCACTGCGTGATCGGGTGACCGCACAGCTGCATCAATTGGCCACTGCGCAACGTCACCACATCCGTACGACCGTAGGCATCAGACTGAAAGGCCTGGCCCTCTTCACGTCCGAACTGGCGCACCGCCGGTTGCTCGCCCGCCGCCTGGAACATTTCACGCCCACCCAGTGGAAAGCGGCCCTGAGCATCACCAAAAACCAGGCAGTGCCCACGCGGGCGATGCTCGAAGTAATAGTGAAGTCCCGCTTCGGCGCAGAGTCGCTGAAGAAACTGCAGGTCCGACTCCTCGTACTGCGTACAAAAATCACGCAACGGATAATCACCACTCAACTCGAAACGCCGATCCTCGTCGGTAATACCGTGCTCGCGAAGCACCTGGCTAAGGATTTGCGGTACCGAACTGGCACTGAACACTCGCTGGCTGTAGCGCTGGGACAAACAACCGAGCCGCGGCCCCAGACGCACCCGACAGCGCCAGGGCGTCGAGCCATGTTCCTGCCGAACCAGTTCATGCAGTTGTCCGTGAATACCGTTTCCCGCTAAACCAAAATTCAAAAAAACCGAGCGGTACAGGAGGCTGGCAAGGTCCAGCGCCGGGTCATCTACCCGCAGTTCCACGTCGAACACAAAAGGCTCGCTGATGGCTTCTCGACCGGTAAAAGACAGGACTTCAAGGGGGTGGTGCAGGCCTGCTACATCCAGACGAAATGAACGTTCGTTGACTGGATTGAACATCGGCGATTCTCTACAAGAGGGGGCGGCCGAGGATTCTCGCTGAGAGACATGGCCGAGTAGAGTGCCGAATTACAACTTAGGAAATGACCTACGCGAAAAGAGGACGATAGGGTTTTAATCGCCACAAAGCAGGATTTTTCAGCAGGTAAAAAAGAAACGTCGCACCAGGCGGTCTGAAGTTTCCCGCAGCACGCGGGAAATTTTCAGACAGCCAGGTGAAACGCAGACTTACCTCAAGAAGACAGGTAAGAGGAGCGGGTCAGGCCCAGACGCAGTGCATCGAGGAACTGGGTACGCTCTGCCGCAGTGATGCGCGCACTGGCGCATTTGTCGCGGTAGTGGGTCATCAGCTCTTCGGGCGACAGGTGCACGTAGCGCAGCATGTCTTCGATGGTGTCGTGGGTTTCGATACCCGCGTGGTACACGCTGCCGTCGGCATTCTGGTAGATGTTCACCGAGTCGGTGTCACCGAACAGGTTGTGCATGTCACCGAGAATTTCCTGGTAGGCACCCACCAGGAAGATCCCCAGCAAGTAGTCTTCACCTTCGTTCAGCGCGTGCACTGGCAGGCTGGTCTCGATGCTCTGCTCGTCGACGTATTGCTTGATCTTGCCATCGGAGTCGCAGGTCAGGTCCTGCAATACCGCACGGCGCAGCGGCTCTTCGTCGAGACGGTGCAGCGGCAGGATCGGCAGAACCTGGCCGATGGCCCACGTGTCCGGCAGGCTCTGGAATACCGAGAAGTTGCAGATGTACTTGTCGGCCAGCTTGTCGTTGAGTTCGTCGAGCACCTGACGGTGCGAGCGCTGACGGGCTTTCAACGAGTTGTGCAGGCGACGGCACACGGCGAAGTAGCATTGCTCGGCCAGGGCTTTCTCGGCCAGGGTCAGCTTGCCATCGGCGTACTGGGTGGCCACGTCGCTCATGTAGTGCGTCGCGCGCCAGTAGGTTTCGGTGACCATCTCGATGTCGGTCGGACCCAGCAGGTCAACCAGCCACTGCACGGTTTCCGGCAGCGCTTCCTTGTTCTCGATCTGTGGCACGTCGTCGTTGTGCTTCTCGACGTCGGTGACCTGCACCACCAGCATGGCGTGGTGAGCGGTCAGGGAACGGCCGCTTTCGGAGAAAATGTTCGGGTGCGGCAGGCTCTGCGCGTCGCAGAATTCCTTGAGCATCCCGACCACAACACCGGCGTAATCGTCCATGTCGTAGTTGATCGAACTGGCGTTGCGCGAGTGGGTACCGTCGTAGTCGACACCCAAACCGCCACCGACGTCGATGTGATCGACCGGCAGGCCCAGGTTACGCAGCTCGCCGTAGTAACGAATCGCTTCCTTGAAACCGTGCTGGTAGTCCGCCAGGTTGGCGATTTGCGAACCCATGTGGAAGTGCAGCAGGCGAATGCCCTGGTCCAGGCCAGCGGCACGGAAACGCTCGACCACCGACAGCAGCTGCGCCGCCGACAGACCGAATTTGGATTTCTCGCCACCGGTGTCAGCCCATTTGCTCGATGCCAGGGACGACAGGCGCACGCGCAGACCGACCTGAGGCTTGACCTTCAGCGAGGCGGCCTCTTCGATCACCAGTTCAACTTCGGATTCTTTTTCGATCACGATGAAGACGTTGTGACCGAGCTTTTGGCCCATCAGCGCCAGGCGAATGAACTCACGGTCCTTGTACCCGTTGCAGACGATGGTGCCGCCCTTCGGTGCCAACGCCAGTACGGCCAGCAGCTCAGGCTTGGAGCCAGCTTCCAGGCCGATGGACACGTCCTGGGTAGCGATGATGTTCTCGATCACCGCTTCCTGCTGGTTAACCTTGATCGGGTACAGCGCGGTGTACTTGCTCTGGTATTCCAGACGCTCGATGTTCGCATCGAATGCGCCGGTCAGCTGACGCACGCGGTCTTGCAGGATATCCGGGAAACGTACGAGCAATGGCAAGGACAAGCCGCTCTTGCGCAGCTGGTCGACTTGCTCGAACAGGTCGATAGGCGAACTGGTCGGACCGTTCGGACGAACTTCGACGCGACCGGCGTCATTGATCGCGAAATACCCGGCCCCCCAATGGCGAATCCCGTAAACACTGCGGCTGTCCGCAACTGTCCATTGGCTGCCATCGTCTTTGCGTGTGCGTCGTACGGACATTGAAGTCCCCTATAAAGAAGTCATAGAGCGTCGCCTGGGTTCAGGCCGGCGCAGTCTAAAGAATGAAAATGACGGTTCGTCAACGAGGGATAGACCTCGCTGACCGCAGTGAGTTTAGAAACCGGTCAGAACAGGCTCTGTGAAAACCATGTGGGCGACACCAGACCTGCTGTGAGGACCGGATCAAGCCGAGGGTGGTTTTCACAGAGGCTGCTAGCCGCCGGACTTCTTCGCTTTGAAACCGAGTTTGATCAGCTCGGCCAAGAGTAGCTCGACATGATCGCCCTGGATTTCGATGATCCCGTCTTTCAACGCTCCACCCGTGCCGCAACGTTTCTTCAACGCAGTGGCAAGGTCCTTGAGCGCATCTTCAGCCAATGGCACGCCGGTGATGGTCGTCACCGTCTTGCCGCCACGGCCCTTGCTTTCGCGGCGCACGCGAGCAATGCCGTCGCCAGCCGGGATAACGGTCTGTTTGCAGATGCAGGCATCCACCGGTTTACTGCAATCCGGGCAATGACGACCTGCGTCGGTGGAAAATACCAGGCCACCAAGGGCGGCGAAGGAAGCGGCTTTTTTGGCCACCGGCAATCCTCTTGGGAGGACAAAGACTGGCCGCGGCACTTGGGTGCCATCGACCGCGAAGCCCCACTCAGGCAGGGGCAGCGCTACTGAAACGGAAAAACAAGCATTTCGCTGTAGGAGCGAGCCTGCTCGCGATGGACGTCAACGATAACGCGCGGCATCAGGCAGCACACGTCGTCCTTGCGTTTTTCGCGAGCAGGCTCGCTCCTGCAAAAGGTCGCGCAGTGTAACGACAAAAAGCCGGCTTGCTAAGAGCCAATCGGCGCCAATTTATGCCTCTTATGCGACGTCATCGCCGCGGGCTCTCAGATAGCGCTTCAATGCAGCCAGAGAGTCCGGGCAATAAGGCTTTTGCTCTATTTCGAGCATGACCTGATCGACAGGGATAAAGCGCGCTTCGAGCACTTCCTCCGGTTGCAGGATCAATGGGCCATCCCACACCGCCGAAAACGCTGAACACCAGAGGCGATTCCCCGTGTCTTCGAAAAAAAAGTGATCGTGAGCGACCAGCTCCACGCCGCTTACGCCCAGCTCTTCTTCCAGCTCACGGGCCGCCGACTCGGCGTAGGTTTCAGTGGCGAGCACCATGCCCCCCGCCGCGACGTCCCAATAACCCGGGTAGATCGCTTTGCTCAGGGTGCGCCGGTGCACGCAGAGCTCACCGGCGGAGTTGAACAGCATGATGTAGGTGCCGCGTCCAATCAGCTCGCGTTCGCGCAAATCGGAACGGACCAGGGCGCCGAGCAGATTATCCTGCTCGTCGACCCAGGCGATCTGTTCGGCATCCGAGGCCACGCGGTGGGCGGCCTCTTTGTCGCTGTCGGACATGACTCAGCCCTGATTGAGCAATTGACGCAAATCGATCACCGCAGCGTTGGCTCGGGAAATGTAGTTGGCCATGACCAGCGAGTGGTTGGCCAGCACACCGAAGCCGCTACCGTTGAGGATCATCGGGCTCCAGACCGGTTCTTGCGACGCTTCCAGTTCACGAATGATCTGACGCACGCTCACGGTGGCATTCTTCTTGGCCAGTACGTCAGCGAAGTCGACTTCGATAGCGCGCAACAGGTGAGACAAGGCCCAGGCCTGGCCGCGAGCTTCGTAGAACACGTTGTCGATCTGCATCCACGGGGTTTCGACGATTTCTTCGTCGACCTGCGGCACCTGACCCGGCGCCACGACTTCAGTTTTCAACGCCGTGTTCAGCTTGACCCGGCCAACGCTGGCCGACAGGCGTTGCGACAGCGAACCCAGGCGGGTGCCCACATCGCCCAACCAGTTGTTCAGGTTGTCGGCACGGGCGTAGAACAGTGCGTTTTTCTGCGAAGGATCGGACAGGCGAGCCTGGTAACGGCTCAGGGAATTGATGCCTTCCTGATACTCGGATTCACTGGAGGGCAGCACCCAGCTTTTATTGTCAAAGTTGAAACGCGGCTCGGCCTTGGCCAGATCAGAGTCTTCCGCCGACTGCGATTGCGAACGGGCGAAGTCTTTACGCAAGGCGCGCGTCAGATCGCGGACCTGTACCAGCACGCCATATTCCCAGCTTGGCGTGTTGTCCATCCACAGGCCTGGCGGGAAACGATCGTTGGAAATGTAGCCGCCCGGTTTGTTCAGCAGGGTCCCGGCAACGGTTTTAAGGGTTTCAACCGTGGTGTAGCCGATCACCATCTGCTTGCCTTCTTTCTCGGCAGCGACCTGGGCATTTTGTTGAACCGGAAACAGCGCCGGCTCCTGGCTCCAGTACCAGCCAAGGGCAATCGTCACAATCAGGTAGATGGCGATCAGAGTGGCCAGCGCCCGGCTGAACAGCAGGCCACCGATATAGCTGCGGGCAGCCGATTTAGGTTCAGCGGCACGTTCAGGCGCACTGCCCGCGCGGTTCTTCCAGTCCAGCATGGCGATATCCTTTCAATCACTTGAGTTCATCGGTTCGACCACAACCCTACGCCATCGTGCCTCGTTTGCCGCGCAGAATCTGATCGAGCCGCCACTATAAATGAAGCGCACACCTTGTTGGAGCAAGCGAAGCATACCTCTCGTACGCTCTCATCCAGAACAAAGCACCCTGTAGCAGCTGGCGAAGCCGGTGGTGAGGGGATTTATCCCCGTTCGGCTGCGCAGCAGTCGTAAAGATTTGGGGCCGCTGCGCGACCCAACGGGGATAAACCCCCTCGCCACGCCGCAACCGGACGCAGGCTTCGCCAGCTGCTACAGGTATTACGCCTGCCCCGATTGCATCCGACCAACCAGTCATAAACTGAATAGAGCCACTTTCCAGATTATTGATGCACGACACTCATCCAAATGAAAAGAGATGCTAGCATAGAGCCACCAGTCGATCTCAGCATGCACCCTAACTAGTAGTCAGGATATGACCGAGCCAGAAGACCCCAGCCGTGAGCGCCTCAAGCACCACTTTGCCCAGCGGGTAATTCATCAGGCACGTCAAATTCTTGAGATATGGCAGCGCCTGCAACGCAGCGAGTGGTCCACGACCGACCTCTCGGAATTGAGCGAAGCCAACTTGCGCCTGCTACGGTTCGCCGAGCGTTTCGAACAACCGGAACACACTCATCTGGCGCGCCACATCGGCCAGGCGCTGGACGCTGTCGACGCCAACCGTGGACGCCTGAGCAGCGGCTTGATCACCGACCTAAATCGCTTGATGCAGCGCCTGTCGCGCACCGGCTTGCGGCATGGCGATCAACTCGACCAAACGTTCCTGCCTCCGTTGCGCAAACCGATCTATGTGCTGCTGCAGGATCATGAGCGCGCCGAGCGCCTGGCCAAACAGCTCGAGTTCTTCGGCCTCAGCGCCCAATCCCTCGACAGTGTGGCGGCGTTTCGCTCTTCAATGGTCGAGCGATTGCCTGCGGCGATTGTCATGGACGTGGATTTCTGCGGAGCCGGTATCGGTTTGAAACTCGCGGCCGAGGCCCAGGAAGGCCTGGACCATCAATTGCCGTTGTTGTTTTTCAGCCTGAACGAAACCGACACCCCTACCCGCCTCGCCGCCGTGCGTGCCGGTGGCCAGGAGTTTCTGACCGGCACCCTCGAAGCCTCGAGCCTGCTGGAGAAGATCGAAGTCCTGACCTGCGTCGCCCAGTACGAACCCTTTAAAGTGCTGATCATCGACGATTCACGCGCCCAGGCGTTGCACACCGAGCGCCTGCTCAACAGCGCCGGGATCGTCACGCGCACCCTGATCGAACCGATTCAGGCCATGGCCGAACTGGCCGATTTCCAGCCAGACCTCATCATCCTCGACATGTACATGCCCGCCTGCACCGGCACCGAATTGGCCAAAGTGATTCGCCACAACGACCGTTATGTCAGCGTGCCCATCATTTACCTCTCGGCCGAAGACGACCTGGACAAGCAACTCGACGCCATGAGCGAAGGCGGCGACGACTTCCTGACCAAACCGATCAAACCGCGCCATCTGATCACCACCGTGCGCAACCGCGCAGCACGGGCGCGCAATTTGAAAGCACGGATGGTCCGCGACAGCCTGACCGGTCTGTATAACCACACACACATCCTGCAATTGCTCGAAGACTGCAGCTTCCGCGCCCGCCGCGAGAACAAGCCATTGAGCTTTGCAATGCTCGACATCGACCATTTCAAACGGGTCAACGACAGCCATGGCCACCCCATGGGCGACCGGGTGATCAAAAGCCTGGCGTTGTTCTTGAAGCAGCGCTTGCGCAAGACAGACTTCATTGGCCGTTACGGCGGTGAAGAGTTCGCTATCGTGATGCCGGACACCGATCTTGAGTCGGCCCATAAAGTGCTCGATGAAATTCGCCAGCGTTTTGCCGAGATTCACTACCCAGCCCAGCCGCAGGATCTTTGGTGCACGTTCAGCGCCGGGGTTGTGGACCTTGATGATGACTGCGACAGCCTGATGATGGCGAGTCAGGCAGATGAGGCGCTGTACCGGGCCAAGCATGCCGGGCGCAACCGCGTGCAGTCCGCGCGGGCATCAAAGCAAAGTGCCATCTTTTCATCGGAATCCAGCGAACTGGTCATAACCCTGTAACAGAAACGCAATAACTTCAGGCGCTTACCATTCTGCCGTTGGTAGTCCCGCGATGCGCCTGAAGCTGCTGACCAATCTCAACACCCTCCTTTTAGTCGCCGTGTGCCTGGCCCTTGGCGCCACGCTGTGGTGGTCGCAAAAAGCCCTCGAACGCCCTTATCTATTAATGGAGCGTTACCTGGGCCTGTCCCAGCAATTTCAGAATGGCGTTGTGCGTAACGTTGAGGATTACCTCGCCAGCGGCGATGCCCTGCGCCTCAGCAGCGCCAGCCAGGCGATCGACGACCTGAATAAAGAACTCGGTGAGTTACCCCCGGCGTTGGCCGACACCTTGCGTCCAAGCCTGTCGAACCTCGAGGCATTCAGCAAAACCGACTTGCTCGCCGCCGGAAAACTCGCGGGCGACCCACAGGCCTTGCTATTGCAAGCCGAACGCGAACTGGGGGCCAGTCTCGACCAGCTCAGCCAGTACGCCAGCACGAATGCGGCCTACCTGACGCCGCTACTCGCCGCCTCTCAACACCTGGGCAAGCTGTCGCTGGCACGGGAAAAACTGGTGAGCAGCGGCCGCAGTGAACTGGCCGCCGACGTCGAACGCGAAGTCGCCAACATCCGCACTCAGGCTGAACGGCTGGATGCCTTGCCACTGTTGGGCGTGACCAGCAGCAGCGAGTCGAACACCGATGATTTCGCCGCATTGATGGGGCTGGAGAACACCGAGAAAGCCGTGGCTGAAGATGCGGGTGTCGGGCTCAAACGCGAACTCAACAGCTTGCTGAGCCGTTATCCGTCGGAGCTTGAGCGCACCCGCGAACAGATTCACAAACGCAGCGAACTCGGCGCGGCCACGCACCAGAAGATCACGGACGTACAACACGCAATTGCCGGCCTGGAACCCGTGGTGCGCGCACAACATGGGCAAATCCAGAGTGAAGTGCGGCTGATGCAAGGGGTGATGATCGGGCTGATCCTGTTGATCGCCTTGCTCATCGATACGCTGCAGCGCCGCCTGGCGCGTACGCTGACCAATCTGGCACCAGCCCTGTCGACCTGGGCCGAAGGCGACTTCAGCCGGGACATCGAGCTGGGCAACACCAACCGCGAACTGCATGACATTCAATTGTCGCTCAACCGCTTGCGCGCCTACCTGGTTGACCTGGTGGGAACCATCCGCCTCAACGCCGAACAAGTCGCCGGCAGCAGTCGAACCTTGGCCGAGTTAAGCAATGATTTGCACAGTGGCGCTGAACATCAGGCAGGTGACACGGCGCTGATCCGCGATTCGCTGGGGGAACTGGAAGCGACCATCCAACAAGTCGCTGGCGATGCCAGCCAGGCTGCCGACGCCAGCCGCCATGCCGGATTGGCGGTGGCGCACGGGCAGAAAGTCATCGGCTTGAGCCTCACCGGGCTGCATTCGCTTGTCGGGGAAGTGCAAGGCAACGCGCAGATGATCGAACACCTGGCCGAGGAGTCCGCCACCATCGGCGGTGTCCTGACCGTGATCCGCTCGATTGCCGACCAGACCAATCTCCTGGCCCTGAACGCCGCCATCGAAGCGGCTCGCGCAGGGGAAATGGGTCGGGGGTTTGCGGTGGTGGCCGAGGAAGTCCGCTCGTTGGCGCAACGCACGGCGGGCGCTACGGCAGAGATTCAGACGCTGATTGCCGGCCTGCAAACCGCGGCGCGTCAATCGGTGGAGGGCATGCGCGCTCAGGTCGAACACGCCGAAGCCACCGCTCACCAGGCCCAGGCAGCCGACGGTGCGCTGGATAAAATCGTCGGTGCGATTCAAACCATTTCCGACACGGCAGTGCGCATCGCCGATGTCACCGCTCAGCAAAGTGGTGCTGTCAGTGAGATCCGCGATCACAGTGAGCGAATTCATCAATTGGGTGGGGATAACCTGCTGCGGATTGGCGAAGGACGTGAGCAAGGGGAGCATCTGTTGGTGCTCGGTGGACGGTTGCACACGGCCGTTCAGGCCTTCCGCGTCTGAGAGACCGCTATCATGCCCTCACCTTCGATACGCTTGTTCGTCATGCGCCGCTCTCTCTGCCGGCTGTTTTTTGTGCTCGCCCTGCCGGCCCGTGCCTCCGGGTTGCTCCGCAGTACCTGGACCGGGTTCTCGCCGGAGCCAGATCTTCCAGTATTCCACTGTTGGCGCGCCGATCTGCGAGTCATCGACGAGGTCACCGCGTGAGACTTCGCCGAACGTGTTCAGAAGGCGAATGACCGGAATTAATTACACGGTCATATATTTCGCGCAAACATCGGCCATCGTGCTGGCTATTGCATAGAACTGGACAGTCACAAAGGCTTTGCGGCATAGTCGCCGAGTTCTGACAATTGCTCACAGATAACAAGGAACAGCAGATGGCAACCTTACTGGTTCTGCACGGACCCAACCTGAACTTGCTCGGCACCCGCGAACCGGGCACCTATGGCGCGACGACGCTGGCGCAGATCAACCAGGACCTGGAACGCCATGCTCGCGAAGCCGGTCACCATCTGCTCTACCTGCAAAGCAACGCCGAGTACGAATTGATCGACCGCATCCACGCCGCGAAAGGCGAAGGTGTGGACTTCATTTTGATCAACCCAGCAGCTTTTACACACACAAGCGTCGCATTACGTGACGCGTTGCTGGCGGTGAGCATCCCATTCATCGAAGTGCATTTGTCTAACGTGTACAAACGCGAACCTTTCCGCCATCACTCTTACTTCTCCGACGTAGCGGTGGGAGTGATCTGCGGCCTTGGCGCCAGCGGTTATCGACTGGCCCTGGAGGCCGCCCTAGAGCAGCTTGAACAACAAGCTATACGCCCCTGACCGACCCTTGGGAGTTGATGATTCATGGATATCCGTAAAGTTAAGAAACTGATCGAATTGCTGGAAGAGTCCGGCATCGACGAGCTCGAGATCAAAGAAGGCGAAGAGTCCGTACGTATCAGCCGCCACAGCAAGACTCCAGCTCAGCAGTACTACGCACCGGCTCCCATGCATGCTCCGGCGCCTGCGCCAGTTGCTGCTGCTCCGGTTGCCGCTGCCGCGCCTGCTGCTCCGGCCGCGCCAGTTCTGAACGGCACTGTTGCCCGTTCGCCTATGGTCGGCACCTTCTATCGCAAATCTTCGCCAAGCTCGCCGTCCTTCGTTGAAGTTGGCCAGACCGTGAAGAAAGGCGACACCCTGTGCATCGTTGAAGCGATGAAGATGATGAACCACATCGAAGCTGAAACCAGCGGTGTGATCGAATCCATCCTCGTCGAAGACGGCCAGCCGGTTGAGTACGACCAACCGCTGTTCACCATCGTTTGAACCGCGGAGAAACTTTGATGACTGCGAAGTTGGAAAAAGTTCTGATCGCCAACCGCGGTGAGATTGCCCTGCGGATTCTGCGTGCCTGCAAAGAGATGGGCATCAAGACTGTCGCTGTTTACTCCAAAGCTGACAAAGAGCTGATGCACCTGGGCCTGGCAGACGAATCCGTTTGCATCGGTCCGGCATCGGCCGCGCACTCTTACCTGCACATTCCGGCAATCATCGCCGCTGCTGAAGTGACCGGCGCTACCGCCATTCACCCAGGCTACGGTTTCCTTGCGGAAAACGCTGATTTTGCTGAACAGGTCGAGAACTCCGGCTTCGCGTTCATTGGTCCGAAAGCCGACACCATCCGCCTGATGGGCGACAAGGTATCGGCCAAGCACGCCATGATCGCTGCTGGCGTTCCAACCGTTCCGGGTTCCGACGGCCCGCTGCCTGAAGACGAAGAAACCGCTCTGCGCATTGGTCGCGAAGTCGGTTATCCGGTGATCATCAAAGCCGCTGGCGGCGGTGGTGGTCGCGGTATGCGCGTTGTGCATAAAGAAGAAGACCTGATCTCCTCGGCAAAACTGACCCGCTCCGAAGCTGGCGCGGCGTTCGGCAACCCGATGGTCTATCTGGAAAAATTCCTGACCAACCCACGCCACGTGGAAGTCCAGGTTCTTTCCGACGGCCAGGGCCACGCCATCCATCTGGGCGACCGCGATTGCTCGCTGCAACGTCGTCACCAGAAGGTTCTCGAAGAAGCGCCGGCACCGGGCATCGACGAGAAGGCTCGCCAGGAAGTGCTCGCTCGCTGCGTCAAGGCGTGCATCGACATCAATTACCGTGGCGCGGGCACTTTCGAGTTCCTGTACGAGAACGGGGCGTTCTATTTCATCGAAATGAACACCCGCGTTCAAGTTGAGCACCCGGTCACTGAAATGGTCACCGGCATCGACATCGTCAAGGAGATGCTCAGCATCGCCGCTGGCAACAAGCTGTCGTACACCCAGGATGACGTCGTCATCCGCGGTCACGCGCTGGAATGCCGGATCAACGCCGAAGACCCGAAAACCTTCATGCCAAGCCCGGGCACGGTCAAGCATTTCCACGCTCCAGGCGGCAACGGCGTTCGCGTCGACTCGCACCTGTACAGTGGCTATGCCGTTCCGCCGAACTACGATTCGTTGATCGGCAAGCTGATCACCTACGGCGCAACCCGTGACGAAGCGCTGGCGCGCATGCGCAATGCGCTGGACGAAATCGTGGTCGACGGGATCAAGACCAACATCCCGCTGCACCGCGACCTGGTCCGCGATGAAGGCTTCTGCAAAGGTGGTATCAACATCCACTACCTGGAACACAAGCTGGCTGGCGACAAGCACTAAGCTTAAGCCTGATCAACAAAGCCGCCTTCGGGCGGCTTTGTTGTTTCTGGGACACCTCTTCCGACCTGCAACACACCCGTGTAGCAGCTGGCGAAGCCTGCGTCCGGCTGCGCAGCAGTCGTGAAGAATTGGGGCCGCTGCGCGACCCTACGGGGATCCATCCCCTCGCCACGGCGCAGTCGAACGCAGGCTTCGCCAGCTGCTACGGGGGTGTCACGGTTCAACTGAGCGGCGTTCGGCGCTGTCCGCTCCCACAAACGCCCCGCGCTCGCGTAAACTTGCGCGCTTCTCGCAGCCCGCTAGGCTGCAATCAATATTTTTCAAAGGTGCCCGCCATGCCTTGGCTGCAAGTCCGTCTCGCCATCAGCCCAGAACAAGCCGAAACCTACGAAGACGCTTTCCTTGAAGTGGGCGCCGTGTCGGTAACGTTCATGGACGCCGAAGATCAGCCGATCTTCGAGCCGGAACTCAACACCACGCCTCTCTGGTCGCATACACATTTGCTGGCCCTGTTCGAAGATGGCACCGAAGCCGCCAGCGTTCTGGCCCACCTTGAATTGCTGACCGGCAACCCGCTGCCCGAGCATCACAGCGAAATCATTGAAGACCAGGATTGGGAACGCAGCTGGATGGACGATTTCCAGCCAATGCGCTTCGGTCAACGCCTGTGGATCGTGCCAAGCTGGCACGCTGCGCCCGAACCAAACGCCGTGAACATTCTGCTGGACCCGGGCCTGGCGTTTGGCACTGGCACTCACCCCACCACCGCGCTGTGCCTTGAATGGCTGGACGGTCAGGACCTGAAAGACTGCAACGTGCTGGATTTCGGTTGTGGCTCGGGAATTCTGGCAATTGCCGCCCTGTTGCTGGGTGCCAAGGAAGCGGTCGGTACCGACATCGACGTGCAGGCGCTGGAAGCGTCGCGCGACAACGCCGGGCGCAACAACATCGCTGAAGCGCTCTTCCCGCTTTACCTGCCAGAAGACCTGCCACAGGTTCAGGCTGACGTGCTGGTTGCCAACATTCTCGCCGGCCCGCTGGTCTACCTGGCTCCGCAGCTGTCCAGCCTGGTCAAACCAGGTGGCCGCCTGGCTCTGTCCGGCATTCTTGCCGAACAAGGTGAAGACGTCGCCAAAGCCTACGCCCAGGACTTCGATCTGGACCCGATCGCCAATCGCGATGGCTGGGTGCGCATCACAGGCCGTCGGCGCTAGAATGAGCGCCTGCATAATCCGGATCGCCGCATGACCGACAGCTTCGTCACTCAGTGCCCGCATTGCCAAACCAGCTTCCGCGTCAGCCATGCTCAGTTGAGCGTGGCCCGTGGTGTGGTTCGTTGCGGCTCGTGCTTGCAAGTATTCAATGCCGCCAAGCAGCTGCTGGAGCAGAGTCTTGGTCAGGAAGCGGCGTCTGCGATTCCCGCCACCGTCGAGCCGCCAGAGCAACGGGCGATCAGCCTGAAACAGTGGACCGCCGCCGAGCTGGATCTCGACAGCCTGGACCTGGACGAAGAACTCGCCCGACTTGAGCAACGGGAAATACAGCCGACCACCGAATTTGGTCGCCATCGCGAAGACACGTTGAGCGCTCGTCGCGACACTACCGATCACGATGAAGCGCCGTGGGCCGACAGCCTGTTCAGTGAGTCAGCAGCCGATCGCGCTCAGGCCGACGACATTGAAGAAGACACGAAACCGCCGACTGTCCTGCTCAAACCGGCACGCACCGAACCGTCGTTGACGCTGGAGCTGGTGGAACTCGACGATGAACCTCGTCCGCCCTTGGTGCGTCAGGACCTGGTGCTCGACTCGCCACCACCGCGCGAACGCTTGTCCGCAACCGCCGACGTCGATGATCTTGAAGACGACCTGCCTTCCATAGAGCCCTTGCGCAAGAAGCGCAGCGAACCGAACGGCCGCGCCGAAGCCCTGCAGGATCTGACCGACGATCCGCTGCAACTGGACTGGCAAAAACGTCGCTCCCCCTGGGGTCGACGGTTTTTCTGGTTGCTGTTGATCGTGCTCGCCGCCGGCGCCCTCGCCGGCCAGTACGTGGCTTACCATTTCGAAGAACTCGCGCGCCAGGACCAATACCGCCCTTGGTTCCAGCAACTGTGCCCGCAGTTTGGTTGCACCGTGCCATCCAAAGTCGACATTGCCAAAATAAAGAGCAGCAACCTGGTGGTTCGTAGCCATCCGGACTTCAGCGGCGCACTGGTAGTCGATGCGATCATCTATAACCGGGCCGCATTCTCCCAGCCGTTTCCGCTGCTGGAGTTGCGCTTTGCCGACCTCAACGGTCACCTGATCGCCAGCCGTCGATTCAAACCTGGCGAGTACCTGAGCGGCGACCTCGAAGGCATGGCAGAAATGCCACCACAAACACCGATCCACATCGCGCTGGACATTCTGGATCCAGGCTCCAAAGCGGTGAACTACAGCTTGAGTTTCCACTCTCCCGAGTGAAACGGTTCACTGATCCCGGATTGGCGACGGATTTCTGACTTTGCCCGCGTGGACCAAACCGCTGGCGATAACAGAATAGTTGTTCAGATTTTGTTCAATTCAGCCTTTATCCAGTCATCGAGAGCGGGTATCATGCCAACCCTTTTTCGAACTCTCATGATCCGGCCCCACAACAGGGAAGTCCTATGTCGGCGGTACGCATCGGTCCATATACATTGCACAACGGCTTGATTCTCGCCCCCATGGCGGGCGTCACCGACCAGCCCTTTCGTCAGCTGTGCAAGCGATTGGGTGCAGGACTTGTAGTCTCGGAAATGGTGACCAGCGACATGAGTTTGTGGAACACCCGCAAATCGCGCATGCGCATGATCCACGAAGGTGATCCCGAGCCGCGCTCGGTACAGATCGCCGGTGGGGATGCACAGATGCTGGCGGATGCGGCTCGGGCCAACGTCGAACTGGGCGCACAGATTATTGACATCAACATGGGTTGCCCGGCGAAGAAGGTCTGCAACAAGGCTGCCGGATCTGCGCTGTTGAAAGATGAAGCGTTGGTAACCGAGATCCTGCAGGCCGTCGTGGCCGCAGTCGATGTGCCGGTCACCCTGAAGATCCGGACCGGGTGGGACCGGGACAACAAGAACGGCCTGACGGTGGCGAAGATCGCCGAGCAGGCAGGCATAACGGCGCTAGCGGTCCATGGCCGCACCCGGGCCGATCTGTACACCGGTGAAGCCGAGTACGACACCATTGCCGCGATCAAGCAGGCGGTGTCGATTCCGGTCTTTGCCAACGGCGATATCGATTCGCCGGAAAAGGCCCGGTACGTGCTTGACGCGACCGGTGCCGATGGCCTGCTGGTTGGCCGTGCTGCCCAGGGGCGGCCATGGATTTTTCGCGAGATCGATCATTACCTGCGTACTGGTGAAAAACTTCCGGCGCTGGAATTGATCGAGGTGGAACGCATACTGCTAGAGCATTTGGCCGCGCTGCACGTCTTCTATGGAGATGTCATGGGCGTGCGCATTGCTCGCAAGCATGTGGGCTGGTATCTCGCAACCTTGCCGGGCGCCAGGGAATTTCGCGCCCACTTCAATCGTTTGGAAGATACGGAAGCACAATGCGCCAACGTTCAGGGCTTCTTCGCCGAACGTTATAAGAGCCTGACAGGGGACGGAGAAGGGGTGGCCGCATGACGATGATGACCGAGACTTTAGTGAGTGGAACAACACCCGTGAGCGACAACGTGAATTTGAAACAGCACCTCAATACGCCGAGCGAAGAAGGTCAGACCCTTCGCGGGAGTGTCGAGAAGGCGCTGCACAATTATTTCGCCCACCTTGAGGGCGCTGCCGTCACGGATGTGTACAACCTGGTGCTCTCCGAAGTCGAGGCTCCCCTGCTCGAGTGCGTGATGAACTACGTCAAGGGCAACCAGACCAAGGCGAGTGAGCTGCTCGGACTCAACCGGGGCACACTGCGCAAGAAACTCAAGCAGTACGATTTGCTGTAAGCATTCAATCAAACCAGAAAGGCGCCCGCGTAAAAACGGTCGCCTTTTTTGCTGACTCCTTTGCTTTTGATGGAAATTGAAATGACCGACCAGACTACCCGCCTGCCGATCCGCCGCGCCTTGATCAGCGTTTCCGACAAGACCGGGATCCTCGAATTCGCCAAGGAGCTTGAAGCCCTGGGCGTCGAGATCCTCTCCACCGGCGGAACGTTCAAGCTGCTGCGCGACAATGGCGTTGCCGCAGTGGAAGTCGCGGATTACACCGGTTTTGCAGAAATGATGGACGGTCGGGTCAAGACTCTGCACCCGAAAATCCACGGTGGGATCCTCGGTCGTCGCGGTATCGACGATGCCATCATGAACGAGCACGGCATCAAGCCGATCGACCTGGTAGCGGTCAATCTGTACCCGTTCGAAGCCACCATCAACAAGCCGGGCTGCGACCTGCCGACCGCTATCGAAAACATCGATATCGGCGGCCCGACCATGGTTCGCTCTGCAGCCAAGAACCACAAAGACGTGGCCATCGTGGTGAACGCCAGCGACTACGCCAATGTACTGGAAGGCCTCAAGGCCGGCGGCCTGACCTACGCTCAGCGTTTCGACCTGATGCTCAAGGCCTTTGAACACACCGCTGCCTACGACGGCATGATCGCCAACTACATGGGCACCGTGAACCAGGCCGCTGACACTCTCAGCACTGAAGGTCGCAGCGAATTCCCGCGCACCTTCAACAGCCAGTTCGTCAAGGCTCAGGAAATGCGCTACGGCGAGAACCCGCACCAGAGCGCGGCGTTTTACGTGGAAGCCAAGCCGGCCGAAGTCGGCATCGCCACCGCAACCCAGCTGCAAGGCAAAGAGCTGTCGTATAACAACGTGGCCGACACCGACGCCGCGCTGGAATGCGTGAAGAGCTTCGTCAAGCCAGCCTGCGTGATCGTCAAGCACGCCAACCCATGCGGCGTCGCCGTGAGCCCGGACGCCGAAGGCGGCATCCGTCAGGCCTACGAGCTGGCTTACGCCACTGATACCGAATCGGCATTCGGCGGCATTATCGCTTTCAACCGCGAACTGGATGCTGAAACCGCCAAGGCTATCGTCGAGCGTCAGTTCGTCGAAGTGATCATCGCCCCGAGCGTCAGTGAAGAAGCCCGCGCCATCGTGGCCGCGAAAGCCAACGTGCGCCTGCTGGCGTGCGGCGAGTGGTCGGCTGATCGCGCTGCGGCGTGGGACTACAAGCGCGTCAACGGTGGCCTGCTGGTACAGAGCCGCGACATCGGCATGATCGGCAGCGAAGATCTGAAAGTCGTGACCAAACGCGCCCCGACCGAACAGGAAATCAACGACCTGATCTTCGCCTGGAAAGTCGCCAAGTACGTTAAATCCAACGCCATCGTCTACGCCAAGAACCGTCAGACCATCGGTGTCGGCGCTGGCCAGATGAGCCGAGTGAACTCGGCACGCATTGCCGCGATCAAGGCGGAACACGCCGGCTTGCAGGTAGCAGGCTCGGTAATGGCCTCCGACGCGTTCTTCCCGTTCCGCGATGGCCTGGACAACGCAGCCAAGGTGGGTATCACCGCAGTGATCCAGCCAGGTGGCTCGATGCGCGATGCGGAAGTGATTGCTGCGGCTGATGAGGCCGGCATCGCCATGGTCTTCACCGGCATGCGCCACTTCCGTCACTAAGTACACGATCCACTGTAGGAGTGAGCCTGCTCGCGATAGCTATTGATCAGTCAAAGCAGCAGTGACTGAAAGACCGCAATCGCGAGCAGGCTCACTCCTACAGAAAAGCATCTCTGCGGTGCTCCACAGAATTAGCGTCATCCGAGGTTTTTGAAATGAATGTTTTGATCATTGGCAGCGGTGGCCGTGAACACGCACTGGCCTGGAAAGTGGCTCAGGATCCGCGTGTGCAGAAAGTTTTCGTCGCGCCAGGCAACGCCGGCACCGCCATTGAAGCCAAGTGCGAAAACGTCGCCATCGACGTGCTGGCGCTTGAGCAGCTGGCTGACTTCGCCGAGAAAAACGTATCGCTGACCATCGTTGGTCCGGAAGTACCGCTGGTGGCGGGCGTTGTCGACCTGTTCCGCACCCGCGGCCTGGATTGCTTCGGCCCAACGGCTGGCGCGGCCCAGCTGGAAGGCTCGAAAGCGTTCACCAAGGACTTCCTGGCTCGCCACAAGATCCCGACCGCCGACTACCAGAACTTCACCGAGATCGAGCCAGCCCTGGCCTATCTGCATGAAAAAGGCGCACCGATCGTGATCAAGGCCGACGGCCTGGCCGCCGGCAAAGGCGTGATCGTTGCCATGACACTGATCGAGGCCGAAGACGCCGTACGCGACATGCTGGCCGGTAATGCCTTCGGTGAGGCCGGTTCCCGCGTGGTCATCGAAGAGTTTCTGGACGGCGAAGAAGCCAGCTTCATTGTCATGGTCGACGGCAAGAACGTGCTGCCGATGGCCACCAGCCAGGATCACAAACGCGTCGGCGACGGCGACACCGGCCCCAACACGGGCGGCATGGGTGCTTACTCCCCTGCCCCGGTGGTCACCAGCGAAGTGCACAAACGCGTGATGGACCTGGTGATCTGGCCGACCGTTCGCGGCATGGCCGAGGAAGGCAACGTCTACACCGGTTTCCTCTATGCCGGTTTGATGATAGACAAAGCTGGTAACCCAAAAGTCATCGAGTTCAACTGCCGTTTCGGTGACCCTGAGACCCAACCGGTCATGCTGCGTTTGCAGTCGAGCCTGGTATTGCTGGTCGAAGCAGCACTCGCGCAAGCGCTGGATAAAGTCGAAGCACAGTGGGATCCACGTCCGAGCGTCGGCATTGTGCTCGCCGCCGGCGGCTACCCCGGCGATTACGCCAAAGGTGTTGCCATCAACGGTCTGGATGCAGCGGCGGCACTGGAGGGTAAAGTCTTCCACGCAGGTACCGCGCTGAAAGACGGTCAGGTAGTGACCGCCGGTGGTCGTGTACTGTGCGCAACCGCAATGGGCGTCAGTGTCGATGCGGCTCAGCAGCAGGCTTACAAGCTGGCGGCCAAAATAGACTGGGAAGGCTGTTTCTATCGCAAGGATATTGGCTACCGCGCCATTGCCCGCGAGCGTGGCGAAAATCAGGAATAAACGATTCATTCGGTCGGGCAAGGGCCACAGGCTCTTGCCGGACTATTCCGGCGCCGCGCATAGTTATAATCTGGCATCAACCTACGAAGGGATTTCGCCGTGCGCTGGCTCAGGATTGCCATAAGCCTCACTGTCACTCTGTTGACCTTGCTCTGCATGCCTGCGGCCCACGCCGCGCAAGGCAGTGGCTGGAGTGTATTGCTCGACGAACAGGGCAACCTGCAGCTGAGCGACATCCGTTCCGTTCGCTACACCAATCAATTCAGTCCCATCGAACTCGAACGTCTCACCGCGGCCGAGCCCGATGGCGCTTTATGGCTGCGTTTCAGGCTTGCGCCCGGCAAGCACGAGCAAGTGCTGAAAGTGTTCGCACCCGACCTGTCGCACCTCAACCTCTACGTGCTGGAGGGCGACAAGCTCATCGAGCAAACCAATTCCGGGACGGATGAGCCCAAGGCCGAGCACCCATTGCCCAGCAGCGATTTCATGCTGCCACTGCCCCAAAGCGACAAGCCTCTCGACGTTTACGTGCGCCTGGTTTCCGATCACCAGATGCGGCCTTACATCACGCTGCAATCGGCGGTCACCACCGCTGCCAATCAGACCCAGACCCTGATCTATGGCCTGCTATTCGGCTGCATCGGGATGCTGATCCTGCACAACCTCATCCGCTATGCCTATACCCGATCCCGCAGCAGTTTATGGCTGGCAGGTTGTGAGGCCTTGCTGATGCTCAGCCTGGCGATGCTGCTGAATCTGGCGGGGCCCTGGCTGCCCAATTGGCAGGCGCTACAGACGCCGGGAGCTTACGTGGCCTTGCTGATGACCGCTCCGTGCGGTCTCATGTTTGCGTACCGCTTCTTCGCTCCGCTCGGCCCTCACCCGCTGAACAAGCTGCTGATGGGCGACATCCTGTTCATCATTGCTTGCGGCCTGCTACTGCTATTCGTCAACACGCTGCCGCTGAATATCATTACCTACGCAATGGTCGCCCTCGCCGGTCTCAGCATGCTGTTCGTGGGCGCCTGGCACTGGCAAAAAGGCTATCGTCCGGCGCGCCTGTTCGTGGCCGCCATGGTGGTGTTCAATCTCGGCACATTGATTATCCTGCCCGCCTTGCTGGGGCTGACCCTGGTGGAACCCCAGGGATTGATCACGACACTCCTGGCATTCATCTGCGTCAGCGGTCTGCTGATGAGCATCGCCCTGAGCGAACGCCAGCGCAGCATCACCGAAGACCGGTTCAGCGTCAGCCGCGACCTGGCCGCCAGCAACGCCGAAATCAACGCCAAGGCCGAGTTTCTGGCCAAGATCAGCCATGAAATCCGCACCCCGATGAATGGTGTCCTCGGCATGACCGAGCTGCTGCTGGGCACACCACTTTCGGTCAAGCAGCGCGACTACGTACAAACCATCCACAGCGCCGGCAATGAGCTGCTGACACTGATCAACGAGATTCTCGACATTTCCAAGCTCGAGTCCGGGCAGATCGAACTGGACGATGTGCAGTTCGATCTCAATGCGCTGATCGAAGACTGCCTGAGCATCTTCCGCGCCAAAGCGGAACAACAAAACGTCGAGTTGATCAGCTTTATCCAGCCGCAAGTACCACGGGTCATCAGCGGCGATCCGACACGCCTGCGTCAAACCCTGCTGAGCTTGCTGGAAAACGCCCTGAAGAAAACCGACGAAGGCGAAATCCTGATCGTCGTTGCCCTCGACGAGCGCAGCGCCAAGCCGCGGTTGCGCATAGCCGTCCAGGACAGCGGCGAGCCGATGGACGCCGAAGAGCGCGACGCGCTGATGCATGCCGAACTCCACAGTAAAAATTTCCTTTCGGCCAGCCGTCTCGGCGGGAATCTCGGGCTGGTCATCGCCCGTCAATTGATTCGCCTGATGCAAGGCGAATTCGGGATCAAGAGCGGTGCCAACCAGGGCAGCACGTTGTGGCTGACCTTGCCGCTTGACCCCGACCGTCTCGAGCACCCGACCTCCGACCTGGACGGCCCCCTGCAAGGTGCACGTGTACTGGTAGTCGATGACAACGACACGTGTCGCAAAGTGCTGGTGCAACAATGCACGGCCTGGGGCTTGAATGTCAGTGCCGCCCCTTCGGGCAAAGAAGCACTGGCGCTGCTGCGCACCAAAGCGCACCTGCGTGATTATTTCGACGTGGTCCTGCTGGACCAGAACATGCCTGGCATGACCGGCATGCAACTGGCGGCCAAGATCAAGGAAGACCCAAGCCTCAACCATGACATTTTGCTGATCATGCTGACGGGAATCAGCAACGCGCCGAGCAAGATCATCGCGCGCAATTCCGGGATCAAGCGCATCCTGGCCAAACCGGTGGCTGGTTACACACTCAAGACCACCCTGGCCGACGAACTGAATCAGCGCAATAAAGGCGTGGCCGTACCACACCGCCCGCCCACCGGGCCGACACTACCGATCAAGGTTCCCGGCGATTTCCGCATCCTGGTGGCGGAAGACAACAGCATCTCAACGAAAGTTATTCGCGGCATGCTGGGCAAACTCAACTTGCAACCGGACACTGCCAGCAATGGCGAAGAAGCCCTGCAGGCCATGAAAGCCCAACGTTATGACCTGGTCCTGATGGACTGCGAAATGCCAATACTTGACGGTTTTTCGGCAACCCAGCAATTGCGTGCCTGGGAAGTGGGCAACAAGCGAATCCGTACCCCCGTGGTGGCATTGACCGCGCACATCCTCGCCGAGCATAAGGAACGTGCGCGGCAGGCTGGCATGGATGGGCACATGGCCAAACCGGTCGAGCTTTCGCAGCTGCGCGAGTTGATTGAACATTGGGTTGCCCAGCGCGATCTGCTGAACCAGACGGCGACCCAAACGTCCTGAGCCGACAGCCTCGACAGCGCCTGATAGACTCTCCCCCGACTTCCATCGCCAGTGAGCTCACCCCATGCTCCACGTGTTGTTCAGCGTTTACTTGAAGATGCTGGTGCTCTACAGCCCCTTCTTCGTCCTGTCCTGCTTTATCAGCCTGACCCGCGGCTACTCGCGCAAAGAACAACGTCGACTGGCCTGGAAAGTGGCGATCGCGACCCTGGTCTCAAGCGTCCTGTTGTATCTGTTCGGTCGAGTGATTTTCGATGTTTTCGGCATCACGGTGGACGCGTTCCGCATCGGCGCCGGCAGCGTATTGTTTATCTCTGCGCTCGGCATGGCCCAAGGCAAATCGGTGGTGCAAACTGACAACGTTCAGCAGGACGTGACCATCGTCCCGCTGACTATTCCTTTGACGGTAGGCCCCGGCACTATCGGCGCCTTGCTGGTGATGGGTGTGAGCCAGCCCCATTGGGACGACAAATTGACCGCCATCCTCAGCATCGCCCTGGCCAGCTTCACCGTTGGCGTGGTGCTTTATCTGTCAAACCGCATCGAACGAATTCTGGGTGACCAGGGCTTGCAGATTGTCAGCCGGTTGATGGGATTGTTTGTGTGCGCACTGGCGGCACAAATCATATTTACCGGCGTGAAGGGGTATCTGGTGCCTTGATAAACAAGGCACTTTCCTTCGGTGGGTAATTGTTATCGAATGCGCTGATGGCGCTTAAATCTTTTATTCAGCTGTGTGGCCTGCTGCTGATTGAGCACCTGTTCGATATCGTCTTTCACTTGCGCATAACGCAGTGGATTAAAGGTAATGAACGACGCCGCACGAAACACCTCGAGGCTCGTTGTTTTCAAATCAAAAAAGAGCAGTCCGGCATCGTCCTTGTCAGCGTTACTGTCGATGGACGACAACATGATCATGATAAGACCGTTTTTCAGCTGCTCGCAGGGCAAGATCGCCAGCTTCACGCCTTTTGTCTTAGTGACCTCGTAATTAAATACTTTGACGATGTCAGGCTCTTTCTTTATCGACTCCAATGTGGAATCTGCGATAGCCCCTAATACGGTTGCGCCAGGTATGGCGGCTTTGGCCGCGTCGACGCCCGCTTTGATAATATCAGCGACAATATTGGACATCGTCAGATTCAAAGCGCTGCGAGTGTGCTCTATCGTTCCACTGTCGGGAACATAGCAGCCCAGATCTTCCATGCAGCTCAAGAACGCACGATGCCACTCCCTGGGCTTTTTATCCCCCGGCACTTCCAGCGTTGCTTCCATCTTCGAGAATTTGATGATGTTTTCAATGATGGTCATATTTTCAAGCGAGACGTTATCGCCATAACCGACCAGCGTATTACCCAGAACAACGGCATCCAGTTCTTTGGTAGGGCTAGAACTGTCCGGCGCAACTAAAGATCTTGCGCGCCCCACATTGGGAATTATTAATTGACGTCTGGCAATACGCCACGCCACTAAAGCCCGACTGACTTCAACACTGACTTTACCTTCCAGATCTTCCATTCCAACAATCCTTGTTAGTTTCGTTTAGTGCGACTGTGCACGCGATAAACCTATCGCACTGAATCCCGCTCTTCAAACACCATTAAATGTCCTTTTATGTGAGAGCAGGATGCGCAGTAACCGCCAGAGTGTTCCGAGCCTGAAGCCCGGACATTCCGGTGTTGATTTAATCAATCATTGGCTTGGCTATATCGAGCAATTGATCGCCGTAACTTCGAGGGGTGTATACCCAGGGCAGACCTTCCGCGCGAGGGAAAACACGCGTCGTGGACGAACCGATCAACACCATCGTTCGCATGTCCACCTGATCGGGGGTCAATTGCCCCAGTGTGGTGACCCGCAACGTTTGCCCCGGACGCCCGATATCACGCCCCAATACCACGGGCGTTTCAGGTGTACGGTGCTGCGCGACTATCTCGAGCGCCCGGCCTAATTGCCACGGACGGGAGCGCGAGATCGGGTTATAGAACGCCATGGCCAGATCGGCTTGAGCGGCCAGATCCAGACGCTTCTCGATGATCGCCCAGGGCTTGAGGTTGTCAGACAGCGACAGCACACAGAAGTCATGCCCCAAGGGTGCACCTGCCTGGGCAGCGGTCGCAAGCGATGCCGAGACGCCAGGCAGAATCTCCAGGTCGACGTTGTGCCACGCCGGGTCACTGGATTCATGCAGCGCTTCAAGCACCGCCGCCGCCATGGCAAAAACGCCCGGATCTCCGGAGGAAACCACGACGACGCAACGGCCTTGCGCCGCCAGTTCGAAAGCATGACGCGCACGCTGCATCTCTTCGCGATTGTCGGTGCAATGCAGAATTTGATCAGCGCGAAAAGGCCCTGCCATGCGCACGTAGGTTTCGTAACCGAGCACATCGTTGGCGCGAGCCAATTCCGCTTTGACCGCCGGCACCATCAAATCGGCAGCGCCCGGCCCCAGACCGATAACGGCCAGGCGCCCGCGAGGACGACCGATCAGCAACGGATCCAGCGGATGCTCGGCGACCGCGACAGTGATGCCGTTATGGCTGTGAACAGTCGCCGCCCCAACCGCCCCACTGATCGTATCGCTGACACTGCCAGCCGCAGAAAACCGCAACGGCACACCGAGTTCATCAGCCGCATCACGCAGCGCCTGACTGGCCATCTGCTGATCACTGGCCAACAGACAGGCCAACGATTGCACGGCAATTTTTGCCTGCTGCAGGGCCTGGCGAATCGCATCGGCCAGGTCCGCAGTCTCGGCACTGACCAACACCAGAACACTTTTCGGGTAAATCAGCAGCTCATTCGCGACAGGCTCACGCTCGGCGCTACCAATATGAATGGCCAGATGCGCCTGTCGATCCTGCAGCAACTGCGCTTGCGCCAGCCAGGGCGCATCACCCTCGATACGAACAGGCTCGCCACCGAGCAAATCGGAAACGAATCGCTTGCCGAGTTCAAGGTCGCCCAGTGAATAGCCTTCCGGTGGGTTCAGCAAACAGGTGCCAAACCGCAATTCGCCACTGGTGGTAATGGCGGCTGCCACGCCCAGCCCTTGAGCAATGTCGCGGGCCAACACGTTCACACCGCCCAGCCCACCCAACAACGGCACCACCGCGCTGCCGTCTTCTGCAACGGCCAGTACCGGCGGTTCTGCGCCTTTTTCCAAGAGCAGTGGCGCCAGCGTGCGGATCACGATCCCGGCTGCACACAGGGCAATGATGGGCGTGTTTTGTTGATAGAGCTCGCGCAGGGTGGAGCCGAACTCGTGATAGATGACGTCCACGTCTTCGACCCGTCCAGACAAGCCGTGGATCAGTGCGCCTGGCAGCAGTCGTTGAATGTCACGTGCGGTCGCCAGGCTGCCATCACCAAGGATGACGATTGCCGGAACTGGATGAGTCATCAGCCCTGCCACCTTTCACCTGGAACGATGATCAACGAGAAATACGGCGAAGACATCGGCTCAACCTGATCCAGCGGCACGATTTTCTGATTGGCCATGGTTGCGCGCTCGACGTACAGCGCACGCTCTGCCAACCCGAGCTCTTCCAGGACCTGTCGAACCTTGGGGAAGTTGCGCCCCAGCTTCATGATCACTGCTGCATCGGCGTCGGCAAGGCGACGTTTGAGATCCTCATGGGGCAGGACACCTGATAACACCGACAGGCTCTGATTGCGATAAACCAGCGGCGCGCCCAGTACCGAAGCCCCTCCCAGCATCGAACAGACACCCGGTACGACCTGCGCTTCATAGCGCTCGGCCAGACGATCGTGCAGGTACATGTAGGAGCCATAGAAGAACGGATCGCCTTCGCAGATCACCGCCACATCGCGACCGGCATCCAGATGCGCGGCAAGCTCTTCGCCTGCCGCGTCGTAGAAGTCGCTGATCACTTGTTCATACGACAGCGGCGCCGGCAACGCCTCGGTGGTCACCGGATACACCAGCGGCAACAACGTCTGCGCATCCTGCAAATGAGCCTCGATGATGCCGAACGCATTGCCCTTTTTGCCTTTGGCGACGAAGTACGCCACCACCGGCGACTCGCGCAACAGGCGCAATGCCTTGACGGTAATCAGTTCCGGATCACCGGGCCCGACCCCCAGACCGATCAAGCGTCCACGTTGCTGCATCATTCGATCTCCGTGGCGAGGGCATTGACGGCGGCTGCGGCCATGGCGCTTCCACCGAGGCGGCCTTGCATGATTACAAACGGCACGCCGCGACTGTCAGCCGCGAGCGCTGCCTTGGATTCGGCGGCGCCCACAAAGCCCACGGGAAAACCAAGAATCAGCGCCGGTTTCGGGGCGCCGGCATCGAGCATTTCCAGCAAATAAAACAATGCCGTCGGTGCGTTACCGATGACCACCACGCTGCCTTCCAGGTGCGGGCGCCACAATTCCAGCGCTGCGGCGGACCGGGTGTTGCCCAGTTCACGGGCGAGGTCCGGCACGCTGTCGTCACGCAGCGTGCAGATAACCGAGTTGTTGGCCGGCAGCCGGGTGCGGGTAACGCCCTCGGACACCATCCGTGCATCACACAGGATCGGAGCGCCGGCGGCGAGTGCATCGCGCCCGGCCTTGCCGGCGCCTTCGGAAAACTGCAGGCCGTCAATGGCATCGACCATGCCGCAGGCGTGGATCACTCGTACCGCGAGTTTTTCCAGATCGGCCGGGATTCGCTCAAGGTTGGCCTCGGCACGAATGATCGCGAAGGAGTTGCGATAGATCTCCTGACCGTCGCGGATGTAATCAAGCATCAAGGGGGCTCCGTGGACGGGCATCAAGCAATGCGCCCGCCGCTTCAATAGTGAGATTGCGTGCTTGCAGCGCGCCGAAACCCGGCAGCGCTGCATCGCGAAAATAGAGGTCGTAGTGACCCTGACGGGTCGCCAGCAATGTGACGGGGGCGGTGTGTGCGCAAGCACAGGATCGCGGGCAGCCCGACAGGTGGACCTGCTCCTGTGCGTGTCGACCTTGTCGCAATACGGACAGCCGTTGCGCATCACCCTTGGTGTCGGAGAGTCCTTTGCCGCAACCGGCAGATCCGGTGCACGCAACGAGATGAGTCAGCGGCTGATGGGTGTCGACCAGATATCCCAACGCCTGCAAGCGCCGGCTGACCAGCGATGCATCCGCCTGGCGAATGTTGGGCAGCAGCAGACTCTGCCAAGGGGTCAGGCGCAGGCTTGCATCGGCGAATTCTGCAGCCAGGTAAGCCGCGCCCCTGAGCATCGAAGGATCCAGACGCCCCAGCGGCGGCATGACGCCCACATACACGAAGCCTTCCTGCAGCTGCGGGTAGGTACCTACCGGCAAGCCCAAACCTGTCGCCGTGCGGCGCCATTGATCAAGGGAGATCAGTGGCACGCGACCGGCCAACAGATGTAGCAGTGAATCGGCAGAACGCTCCGCCAACAGGTGCCGCATGCGGGTCTGGTCCGGTCGCGCGAGCTCAAGAAACAACTCCAGGACGGCCACCACCAGAGCATGCCCGTCCTTTAGACGTACCGCCGCGATGGGCGTGTCAGTGGGGCATCCCGCGAAACCGAAAGCAAACAGCAGCTCGCCGTTTCTCTGCGTCGCGCTCAGCCAGAGATCGTGCGGATGTTCGAGCATTGCCAGCGCCTCACCACCATCCAGTTGCACGGCAAACTTGGCCGATAACTCATGGAAGCGCGGATGGATTTGCAGGCAGTCCAGAACCTGTCGGGCCAGGGGACGACTGTCGATCAGCATTTGGGGGTCAATGCCGGCAGCAGGGCTCAGCATCAAGTTGCGAACGTCGTCGCCTGCAACGGTGGTGGGGCCCAATTCGGCGGCCAGCATATGATCGATCAGCGCTGTTGCCTGTTCACCAATACCGCGAATTTGCAGGTTGGCCCGATTGGTGGCCTCTATCACGCCACCGGCATATCGCTCGGCGGCATCAGCCACTGCCAGGGCTTGATCGGTGCGGATCGAGCCACCGTCGAGTTTGATCCGGCAGATCCCGCCGTCCAGCGCCTGGACGACACGCAACAATCCGGGGCAAGCCGAAGGGCGCAAGGGACTGGAGGTCGGACGTGATTTCACGGGATGGCCGTTAACGGGATCAAGGGCGGCATTATGCCTGCTTTGCCGGGCCGGATGAAAAGCTCAAGCACATAGACGACGAAACGCGCCGTTCCTCAGGCACTTGAATTCTGAAACGCTCTTGGTGCCCTGTCGCCACAAACACTTAACAGCCAGTATTAATTCCCTGAGCCTCTCTTGTTTTAACCCTGTGCCTGCTCTTGTACTTTCAATCAACACTTAAAACGGAAGTTTGATTAATGAACAGGAATCGCACATGAATAATGAAAACCCCCCTGGCTTGCTGACCGGACACAGTCTGGTTTCGTGCATTGGTGACCTCTCACTGCAAGATCACGATGATTTGACTGACAGCACCCAGATCGCCACCCGATCCGCCGACATGGTCTACAGCCGCTTTCTCGACTCGACAGAATGGCTGGACGAATATGTCTCCACGCTGCATTTCCTGGGCTGGTCTGTCTTTCAGGACGCCATCGTTACACGCAAGCGTTCCGGGCTCTCGAGGAGCGTTGCGGATTTTCTCGTTCAAAGTGCTCAAGCCATGCCGGACACCCGACAAGGGAACGCCATGATCGACACGCTCGACGCGCTTAAATACAACGAGCCCGCGCTGTTCTCTCTCGACGAGCAAAGTCTGATGGGACAGCGCTTTCAGGCCATCCCTGCGCGGTACGATGAAAAGGGCGTCCTTACCATCGCAGTGTTCAATCTGGAACTGGTGGCTTATACGAAAAAAAGCAGTTTCCTGTTCTGGGATTGGGAAGGACACGCCGCCGCCATCATTCAGCAACGGGCGTATCTCAAACTGGATAAAAAGAAACTTGAAAGCAATAGAGCAATCATTGAGAGGAAAGTACGGGAGATAAAAATGAAGAAGTTTGATCTGCGAAAAAACAAACAATAAGAACCCGCCCCCGTACCCATCGCTTTGACAATCTCCATCAGTGACCCCATTCAACCGCTATCGACACGCGAATACCCTTAACACCGCGCTATGATGCGCAACCGCACAGGACTACTCAGGCCTGAGCAATGCAATGATTCGGCTTCGCTTGATTAATGAGGAACAGCATGACCCCCTGGCTGACGGTGGTAGGTATCGGTGAGGAAGGCTTCAAGGGGCTGGGCAAAACTGCCCGACACGCGTTGCTAAGCGCTTCGCGAATTATCGGTGGCCAGCGCCAACTCGATTTGTTGCCTGCCTGCATCCGTGGCGAACGGCAATTGTGGCCCAGCCCCTTCTCCCTGGCACCCGTATTGGCAAGTCGCGGCGAACCCGTCTGCGTACTGGCCAGTGGAGACCCGATGTTCTTCGGTGTCGGCGCCAGCCTCGCTCGGCAAATACCCGCGGATGAAATGCTGATCCTGCCCGCGCCGTCTTCCTGCTCCCTCGCCGCCGCGCGGATGGGTTGGGCGTTGCAGGACACGCTGACGCTGTCAGTGGTTGCCCGTCCAGTTGCCGCGCTGAATGCGCATTGGGGCAGCGGTGTTCGCCTTCTGGTACTGAGCAACGACGGCCAAAGCCCTGCCGCGATCGCTGCGCAATTGCGCGAGCGCGGTTTCGGTCCGAGTCGGCTGAGCGTGCTGGAACATTTGGGCGGTGCAGACGAGCGCCGCATCGATGGGGTCGCCGATGACTGGAACGATCCGCTGATCGCCGACCTCAATCTGATCGCCATCGACTGCATTGCCGCGCCCGACACTGCGCGTCTATCACGTCTGGCCGGCCTGCCCGACTCCGCCTTCCAGCATGACGGTCAACTGACCAAACGTGACGTTCGCGCCATCACCCTCGCGCGCCTGGCACCGACACCGGGTGAACTCCTGTGGGACGTGGGCGCGGGCAGCGGCTCGATTGGTATTGAATGGATGCGCGCCCACCCCAGTTGCCGCGCGCTGGCCATCGAAGCCGACGAAGGCCGACAACGTTTGATCGAGCACAACCGCGACGCACTGGGGGTGCCGGGGCTGCAGCTGATTCGCGGCAGTGCGCCGCAAGCCCTGCAAGGTCTTGAGCGCCCGGATGCGATTTTCATCGGCGGCGGTGTCACCCGCGAGGGTGTGCTGGATGCCTGCTGGACTGCACTCAAGCCAGGCGGTCGGTTGATCGCCAACGCGGTGACATTGCAAAGTGAAATGACCCTCATGGGTTGGCGCGAGCTGCACGGCGGGGAGCTCACGCGCATCCATATAGCGCAAGCGCAACCCCTGGGCGACTTCGATACCTGGCGTCAGGCGCTGCCCATTACACTGCTGGACGTGGTCAAACCTTTCGATGCGTGACGAAACTGCTGAACAACCCACCCCCCTGCGCAGTGGCCTGACCACCGGTAGCTGCGCCACCGCCACCAGCCTGGCGGCCGCTCGATTGCTGCTCGGCGGTGGGAGTTCGGATGCGGTGGACATCACCCTGCCCAAGGGCAAGCGCGTACAGATGCGCCTGGAGTTCTGCCGGCTGATCGGCAACGGTGCCGAAGCGGGAACGATCAAAGATGCAGGTGACGATCCGGACGTCACCCATGGCGCCCTGCTCTATTCCCAGGTACGCCTGAATTCCCAACCGGGTATTCGCTTCAACGCCGGCCAAGGCGTCGGCACCGTGACCCGTCCAGGACTGGTACTGGGCGTCGGCGAACCGGCGATCAATCCGGTGCCGCGCAAAATGATCAGCGACCACCTGACCCTGCTGGCAGACGAACTCGGCTACCGCGGCGGTTTCGACGTCACGGTCAACGTCGAAGGTGGCGAGGCGCTGGCGTTGAAAACCATGAACCCGCGCCTGGGAATTCTCGGCGGTTTGTCGATTCTCGGCACCAGCGGCATCGTCCGGCCGTTTTCCTGCGCAGCCTACATTGCGTCGATCCATCAAGGCATCGATGTCGCGAAGACCAACGGCTACCTGCACATCGCCGCCTGCACCGGCAATGCCAGCGAAGACACCATGCGCCGGGTCTATGACCTGCCGGAAATCGCGCTGATCGAAATGGGTGACTTCGTCGGCGCAGTGCTCAAGCATCTGCGCAGAGTGCCCGTGGACAGACTCAGCCTGTGTGGAGGTTTCGGCAAGATCAGCAAGCTGGCTGCCGGCCACATGGACCTGCACAGTCGACATTCGAGTATCGATTTGCCGCAACTCGCGCAGTGGGCCGCCGCAATAGGTGCCGATGAACCGCTGCAGCAAGCGATTCGCGACGCCAACACCAGTCAGCAAGCCCTGGCGATGGCTAGCGCCGCCGGTATCGCGCTGGGCGATGCGGTGTGCCAGCACGCCCTGGATTTCGCCCGCAGCGTGGTACCGGCGCAGGTTCAGGTGGAAGTCTTTGCCATTGATCGTCAGGGCGGCGTTGTCGGCCACGCGGGAGCTTTCCAATGAAGCGCATCTTGTTGCTCGGCGGCGTCACCGAGGCCCTGGCCATCGCTCGCACCCTGGGGCCGGAACATATCTATAGCCTGGCGGGGATCGGTCGTGTGCCCACCGATTTGCAGTGTCAGGTACGTGTCGGCGGTTACGGCGGCGCCGAAGGGTTGGCGCAATTCATTCTCGATGAAGGGGTCGAGCTATTGCTGGATGCTACCCACCCCTACGCCGCGCAAATCAGCCAGAACGCTGCCACTGCGGCTCGCGCGAGCGCGATTCCCTGCTGGGCACTGCGACGTCTAGCCTGGCAGCCACAGGCCGGCGATGACTGGCGCGAAGTCGGTGACTGGAGCGAACTGATCGAAGCGCTGAAACCCTTCAAGCGCCCATTGTTCACCCTCGGCCGCGAGCCCTTACAACACCTGCATGAAATTCCGCCAGAGCAATTCTGGACGCTGCGTGCGCTGGACGCGTATCCGGGTAACGAGCGCTGCGAAGTCATCGGCGCCCGCGGCCCCTTCCTGATCGACGATGAGCGCGAACTGTTCGAGCGTCGGCAGATCGATGTGCTGATCAGCAAAAACAGCGGCAGTACAGCCACCGAGCCGAAGCTGGAAGTGGCGCGCGAGCGTGGGGTGCCGGTGCTGGTGTTGAAGCGGCCGGTGTTGCCGGGGGTTGATCGAGAGCTCCTGTCGTGCAAAGAAACACTTGCTGCGTTGGCGGAATTTCTTCAATAGCGCAGGATCAATAACTTGCATGATAAGTAACCTATTTGTTACCTTCAGAGCCAGTCATGATCGAACTCGAAGAATATTTGCAGGCCAATGAAACAAGCCCTTTTGGACGCTGGTTTTCTACCCTGAATGTGCAGGCAGCCCATAAAGTGGCTACCGCACTGATCAGACTTGAACTGGGCAATACGTCCAACATCAAGTGGTTCGAAGGCCTGGGCGAATACCGAATAAATTGGGGTCCTGGCTACAGAATTTATCTGATCCAGGAAGGAAAACGTCTGATCATACTGTTTGGTGGCGGCGACAAGACCACCCAAAAAAACGACATCAAACACGCAAAAGCTTTGATAGCGGAATTTCGAGATCGGAAAACAGCTGAAAGGCAGCGGAGATAAATCATGGCTCTCACTCGAAGTTACAAACACACCATCGCCGAGCGCGCACAATCTGATCCCGAGTTCGCCCAGGCATTATTGGATGAGGCTGCTACGCTGTTTCTTAACGGTGAACCCGAAATGGCACGAATCATTTTGCGTGACCTCGTCAACGCAACTATAGGTTTTGAAGCGCTGGCGAAAGAAACGGCAAAGCCCAGTAAAAGTCTCCATAGAATGTTGTCTGCCAAGGGCAACCCGAGCATGGATAACCTCGCCGCAATATTTGCGGTTATTCGTGTGACGCTCGGAGTAAACATGCAGGTTCAAGCGATACGCTGGAGCTGAAGGTATGCATAACAAGGAGCAGTGCTGCGACACCACACCGCATGCCACGTTTTTACTTATCGGCCCTGATCAGGCTAAATAGCCGCGCCTGATCGCCCACCCACCGGATTTGTCCCATGTCCCGACAACGGCTCGCAATTGCCTGGATCGCCTGCTTCGCAGTGCTGTTCAACATGCTCGCCATGCCGATGACCGGTGCGATGGCGCAGTCGGCGAAGTCGCCTGCCGAACAACTGTTATGGGGCAGCTTCTGCACCTCCGGCGGCACGAAGATGGTGGCAATTTCCATCGGCGACATCGAGCAGAAAGCCCCGCAAAACGACGATCATTCCAACATGCAGCACTGCTGGTGTTGCTCCGGTTCCTCGCCTCTTGTGGCGTTGCCCGGGCATGAACCACAACCATTTTTCGCCCGTTTCGAAGCCAACCGAAGCCAGCCCCCCGCCGCACTCGACACACCCACTCCGCGCCAGCAATGGCCGAGCCTGAACCCCCGCGCGTCCCCTCTGGTGTGATTCCCTCTCGCAATTGACTGCGTCTTGAATCCATCCGGAGTACTGCCATGTTGAACAAACTCATCGTTCTGGCTGCGTTGCTGCTGCCTGCCTGCTTTGCCACCGCCCATGAATACAAGGCCGGCGAGCTGGAAATCGCTCACCCTTGGTCTCAGGAACTGCCACCCAATGCGCCGACCGTCGCGGCGTATTTCGTGATTCACAACAAAGGCAAAACTGCTGACCGCCTGCTCAGTGTCGACTCGCCAATTGCTGGCGAGGCCCAGTTGCACGAGCACATCAAGCAGAACGACCTGATGAAAATGCAGCAGGTGCCGAGCGTCGAAATACCTGCCGGCGGCGAAATCACTTTCGCGCCGATGGCGTATCACGTGATGCTGCTGGAGCTGAAAGACCGCAGCCTGCTGGCCGATGGCAAACACTTCCCGCTGACGATGCACTTCGAGAAGTCCGGTGACGTGACCGTTGAAGTCACGGTGCAGAAGAAGGCGCCGGACGGCATGCGAGCGCACGAGCATACCCAGTAACTGACGGTACCGAGCCCGCCCATGCGCCCGCTTAGCGCCAGGTCATCCGCCTCCCGTCGTCAGCCTTTAAGCCTGACCCGCGGCAGCTGGATCAGCCTGTTCGCCATGTTGATGATCTTTATCGGCCCACTGATTTCTCAGTCGTTGCCGATGGATCAACGCGCGAGCCTGTCCGGCTTCATGAACATGTCGATGGACATGCCCATGGACATGTCGGCCATGGACCACGGCGCCCAACCCGCCGCCGAGCATTGCCCGCCACAACCCGATCACCACGCCCTTTGGGAGAAATGCGGCTACTGCAGCCTGTTGTTCAACTGCCCGGCACTGACCGGCGGCCAGTCTTTCGTCGCATTCGATACCCCCACAGCCACAACCTTCAGTACGCCCTCTCCACGCCTGGGCCACGCCCGGCAAACCTTCTTCCCCGGTGCTCGCACCCGAGCCCCGCCCGTCGTCGCGTAAACACCCACATCCGATCTCACACGGTATCGAAGACAGCCCAACGCTGCCGGCCGTGTCGTTTACGACTGTTCGATGGAAATTGTCATGTCCAGGTTTTCTGCTGACACACGCTTGAGCGCTGCCCAAGCTACTTTTGCCCTGAATGAATCCCGTGTTCGTTTCAGGCACGCCACCGCCCTTCTTTGTGGCGCTTTGCTGACACCCATGGTGCTGGCCGATGAACACGCAGGTCATGGCGAAGAACTGAGCCCGACGGTGATCACTGCCATCGCGCCCAGCTCCCCGCTGACCATCGTCACCAACCCCAAGGACCCGCGCCAACCGGTACCAGCCAGCGACGGCGGCGATTACCTGAAGACCATTCCAGGCTTCGCCCTGGTGCGCAACGGCGGCACCAACGGTGATCCCGTGTTGCGCGGCATGTTCGGTTCGCGGCTCAACATCCTCACCAACGGCGGCATGATGCTGGGCGCCTGCCCTGGCCGGATGGACGCACCAACCTCTTACATCTCGCCAGAAACCTACGACAAACTCACCGTCATCAAAGGCCCGCAAACCGTGTTATGGGGACCGGGCGCATCGGCCGGCACCATCCTGTTCGACCGCGAGCCTGAACGCTTCGGCGAGCTCGGCACCCGGGTGAACGCCAGTGTGCTGGCCGGCTCCAATGGTCGTTTCGACAAGGTGGTGGATGCCGCTGCCGGTGGTCCGCTAGGTTACGTTCGGGTGATCGGCAACACCGCGCATGCCGACGACTACAAGGACGGCAACAACGACACCGTGCCGTCACGCTACGACAAGTGGAATGGCGACGTCGCGGTGGGCTGGACACCGGACGCCGATACCCTGCTGGAGTTGACTGCCGGCAAGGGCGATGGCGAAGCGCGTTACGCTGGACGCGGCATGGACGGCTCACAGTTCAAGCGTGAAAGCCTCGGCCTCCGTTTCGAGAAGTCGAACATGGGTGAGGTGCTGGATAAGGTCGAAGCGCAGGTCTACTACAACTACGCCGACCACGTGATGGACAACTACACCCTGCGCACGCCTTCCGGCACCGGGATGATGGCCGGCCCCATGGCCTCGAACGTCGACCGCCGGACCCTCGGCGCACGGATCAAGGCGACCTGGCGCTGGGCCGATGTGCAGTTGATCAGCGGCATCGACGCGCAGACCAACGAACACCGCCAACGCAGCGCCATGGGCATCGACACCTATAAGGACCTGCCGTACACCAAGGACGCCGACTTCCATAACTACGGCGTGTTCAGCGAGCTGACCTGGTACGCCACCGACAACGACCGGCTGATCACAGGTGCGCGACTGGACCGCGCCTCGGCCAAGGATTTCCGACAGACCACCGGCTCCGGGATGATGACGCGCCCCAATCCGACCGCCGACGACACCCGCGCCGACACCCTGCCCAGCGGCTTCGTCCGCTACGAGCATGACCTGGCGGACAGCCCGACCACGCTCTATGCCGGCCTAGGTCACACCCAGCGGTTCCCGGATTACTGGGAACTGTTCTCGCCCAACTCCGGGCCTGTCGGATCGGTGAACGCCTTCGATTCGATCAAACCCGAAAAAACCACCCAGCTCGATTTCGGCCTGCAATACAAAACCGAAGAACTCGACGCCTGGGCCTCGGGCTACATCGGGCAGGTACGCGACTACATCCTGTTCAACTACACGCCCGGAATGATGGGCATGACCTCCCAGGCCGAGAACATCGACGCGCGGATCATGGGTGGCGAACTCGGCGCGGCCTACAAGCTGACCAGCCACTGGAAGGCTGATGCAACCCTGGCCTACGCCTGGGGCAAGAACAGCAGCGACGGCAGCGCATTGCCACAAATGCCGCCGCTGGATGCGCGTTTCGGCTTGACCTACAGCGAAGACAACTGGAGCGCCGGCGCACTGTGGAGAGTGGTCGCCGCGCAAAACCGTATCGACCAGAACAAGGGCAACGTGGTCGGCAAGGACTTCGACAAAACGGCAGGCTTCGGGGTGTTCTCGCTCAATGGTGCCTACCGGATCAACAAGAACTGGAAGGTCAGTTCTGGTGTGGACAACCTGTTCGGCAAGGCTTACGCCGAGCACCTGAACCTGGCGGGGAACGCGGGTTTCGGCTACCCGGCCAATGACCCGCAAGCCATTAAAGAACCGGGGCGCACGCTCTGGACCAAAGTGGACATGAGCTTCTAACAAGAAAAGTCAAAAGATCGCAGCTGTGTAGGAGCTGTCGAGTGAAACGAGGCTGCGATCTTTTAACAAACGACTGATTCGCCAAGCGGAGCACAACCAATGAAACAGCCCAAAGTGAATTTCTACAACCTGGCCTGGCGTTGGCATTTCTATGCCGGTCTGTTCGTCGCGCCCTTCATGGTGATGCTGGCGTTGACCGGCGTCATTTACCTGTTCAAACCGCAACTCGATCCGTTGATGTACGGCAGCCTGCTGAACGTTCCGGCCGGCCACCATACGGTGGCGGCCGACGACCTGCTTAAACGGGTCAAAGAGGCGTATCCACAAGCAACGGTCCAGCAATACCTGCCGCCAATCAATGCAGAACGCAGCGCGCAATTTGTCGTCGTTAACGAAGGCACCGAGCTCAACGTGTTCGTCGACCCCTATCACGGCGACATCCTTGGCGAGCAAGACGCCAAGATGAATCTGCAGGCCATCGCGCGGTCGATTCACGGCGAGCTGATGATCGGCACCGTGGGGGATCGACTGGTCGAACTGGCCGCCGGCTGGGGCATTGTGCTGGTGGTCTCCGGCGTCTTCCTGTGGTGGCCGCGCGGTCAGGCAGCCGGCATTCTCTGGCCACGCTTGACTAGTCGCGGCCGCGTGCTGTGGCGCGACCTGCATGCCGTCACCGGCTTCTGGGGCGCCGCGTTTCTGTTGGTGATGTTGCTCAGCGGCATGACCTGGACCGGGTTCTGGGGCAAACAATACGCGGGCGTGTGGAATGTCTTCCCGGATGCGATGTGGAATGACATGCCCAAGTCTGACGTCGAGGCTCGCAGCCTCAATACCGCCATACGCCAGACCGTGCCCTGGGCCATGGAAAACACGCCGATGCCGATGTCCGGCGACCACGCCGAACACATGAACCACGGCGACGCGAAACCCGGTCCTGCGGCACCCACCATCAGCTTGCAAGCGGTGCAAAACATCGCCCAGCAGCGCAAGGTCGAGCCGGGCTACAGCATCACGTTTCCGACCACCGCGACGGGCGTGTTCACCATCGCGGTGTTTGCCGACGACCCGCGAAACGACGCCACCCTGCATGTCGATCAATACACCGGCAACGTCCTCGCTGACGTGCGCTACGAGCATTACGGTACCGTGGCCCGCGCGACGGAAATCGGCGTAATGCTGCACGAAGGCAAAATGTTTGGGGTGTTCAACCAGATCATGGTGCTGCTGATCTGCCTGATGATTCTGCTCAGTGCCGTCAGTGGCGTGGTGATCTGGTGGAAGCGTCGTCCGCAGGGCAAATTCGGTGTACCGCCACTGCGTCACGACCTGCCGAAATGGAAAACCGCGATGGTCATCATGTTCGCCCTGGCGGTGGCGTTCCCGCTGGTAGGTGCGTCGCTCGTGGTGGTGTGGATTTTGGATAAGGTGCTGTTTTCGCGCTTCAATCGGCACACCGAATCGGCCTCATCTTCATCATGAAACGCACGAGATGATTTGATCTGAAGCCCGTCACTGATGATGCCGGAGACCCTCTGTAGGAGCTGCCGAGGGAACCGAGGCTGCGATCTTTTGATGTTGTTTTTTCAAGAGCAAGATCAAAAGATCGCAGCCTCGTTACACTCGACAGCTCCTACACAGCTCCTACACAGTTTCTACACACTGCAACTAATCCCACGGTCGCCCGCCCCAATCTGGCGCACCACCTCGCACCAGCGCGCCAGACGCGATCCTTCATAGTGCGCCGCCAGGCAGCGCAACCGCTCTAGTACGTCATTTCTCCGCCTTTCGCCGACCAGGCACAGCCCTTGCTAAAGACCCTTCAGTAGTCCGCATCTGCCAACCAAGAAAAATATCTAACGTTCATGGAGATCGCACAATGAAGCGTCGCAGCTTGATCAAGGCTTTCACACTATCGGCATCGATTGCCGCGATGGGCATGACCTGGACTGTCCAGGCCGCCGAGACCATCAAGGTCGGTATCCTGCACTCGTTGTCCGGCACCATGGCGATCTCTGAAACCTCCCTCAAAGACATGGCGTTGATGACCATCGACGAGATCAACGCCAAGGGCGGCGTGAACGGCAAGATGCTGGAGCCTGTGGTGGTCGACCCAGCGTCGAACTGGCCGTTGTTCGCCGAAAAAGGCCGGCAGCTGCTGACTCAGGACAAGGTTGCCGTGGTCTTTGGCTGCTGGACGTCGGTGTCTCGCAAATCGGTATTGCCAGTGTTCGAAGAGCTCAATGGCCTGCTCTTCTATCCCGTGCAATATGAGGGCGAAGAGATGTCGCCGAACGTGTTCTACACCGGCGCCGCACCGAACCAGCAGGCGATCCCGGCCGTGGAATACCTGATGAGCGAAGAAGGCGGCAGTGCCAAGCGCTACTTCCTGCTCGGCACCGACTATGTCTACCCGCGTACCACCAATAAAATCCTGCGCTCGTTCCTGCATTCCAAAGGCGTGGCAGACAAAGACATCGAAGAGGTCTATACGCCATTCGGTCACAGCGATTACCAGACCATTGTGGCCAACATCAAAAAATTCTCGGCCGGTGGCAAGACAGCTGTCATCTCCACGGTCAACGGCGACTCCAACGTACCGTTCTATAAAGAACTCGCCAACCAGGGTTTGAAAGCCACCGATGTTCCGGTCGTGGCGTTCTCCGTCGGCGAAGAAGAGCTGCGCGGCATCGACACCAAACCCCTGGTAGGCAACCTGGCGGCGTGGAACTACTTCGAGTCGGTCCAGAACCCGGCGAACACCCGGTTCGTCGCCGACTGGAAAGCCTACGCCAAGAAACACAATTTGCCGGGCGCGGATAAAGCGGTGACCAACGACCCGATGGAAGCCACCTACGTCGGCATCCACATGTGGGCGCAAGCGGTAGAAAAAGCCAAATCCACCGACGTCGACAAGGTACGCGAAGCCCTCGCCGGCCAGACCTTCGCCGCCCCGTCCGGCTACACCCTGACCATGGACAAAACCAACCACCACCTGCACAAGCCCGTGATGATCGGCGAGATCCAGGCTGATGGTCAGTTCAACGTGGTGTGGCAGACCGAAGGCCCGATCCGTGCCGAACCGTGGAGCCCGTTCATTGTCGGCAACGACAAGAAGCCGGATTACGCGGTGAAGAGCAACTAAGTAGCAGGAACAAGCCCTTAACCCTGTAGGAGCCGAGCTTGCTCGCGATAGCGGTGCATCAGACACACCGTCATCGCGAGCAAGCTCGGCTCCCACAGGGTCCATCGTCGCCTTTCAGGACGTTGCTATGTCCCTATATCGTCTACTTGTCGCCTTTGCCTTTTTACTTTTGCCATTGGCCACCCACGCCAGCGACGCCGAAGACTTCGTCGCCGCCAATCCCGTACAACAGGCAAAGCTGCTCGAATCCTGGGCTGCGCAGCCCGACCCTGCCCGTATCGAACTGATCAACGCCCTGCAACAAGGCGCGCTGACCGTCGACGGACAAGTCAAAACCCTGCGCCTGAACAACCGCCTGCGGGGTCTGATCGACACCGCGCTGGCCAGTCACCAACTGCTCGCGGCCGACGCAAAAATCCGCCTCGCCGCCGCGCAGCAACTGCAGAAAAGTGCCAAACCGGCGCAGCTGAAATTTCTCGATCAGCAACTCGCAGCCGAACAGGACGAGGGTGTTCACGCGGCCTTGAGTCTCGCACTGGCCAACCTGCAACTGGTGGACAGTGACCCGGCGGTGCGTCTCGCCGCCGTGCGCCTGCTCGGCGAAACCGGCGATCCACTGGCCCGTACCCGCCTCGAAAGTCTGCTGGAGCCCGGCGTCGAAACCGATGCCACGGTACGCACGGCAGCCGAAACCAGCCTGGCCCAGGTCAAACGCAAATTGCTGATCGGCGAGATCCTGGGGCAAGCCTTCAGCGGCATGTCCCTCGGTTCAATTCTGCTGCTGGCGGCACTCGGTCTGGCGATCACCTTCGGCCTGCTCGGGGTGATCAATATGGCCCATGGCGAGATGCTGATGCTGGGGGCTTACTCGACCTACGTCGTGCAGTTGATGTTCCAGCGCTTCGCACCACAGGCCATCGAGTTTTATCCCTTGATCGCGTTGCCGGTGGCGTTCTTCGTCACGGCGGCCATCGGCATGGCGCTCGAACGCACGGTCATCCGTCACTTGTACGGCCGCCCGCTGGAAACCCTGCTCGCCACCTGGGGCATCAGCCTGATGTTGATTCAACTGGTGCGATTGCTGTTCGGCGCGCAGAACGTTGAAGTCGCCAACCCGCAGTGGCTCTCCGGCGGCATTCAAGTACTGCCCAACCTGGTGCTGCCGTACAACCGCATCGTGATCATCGCGTTTGCGCTGTTCGTGGTGGTGCTGACCTGGCTGCTGCTGAACAAAACACGCTTGGGACTGAACGTGCGTGCCGTCACTCAGAACCGCAACATGGCAGCGTGCTGCGGCGTGCCCACCGGACGCGTCGACATGCTCGCATTCGGCCTCGGCTCAGGCATTGCCGGACTCGGTGGCGTAGCCCTGAGCCAGATCGGCAACGTCGGCCCCGACCTCGGCCAGAGCTACATCATCGACTCGTTCCTGGTGGTGGTGCTCGGGGGTGTCGGTCAGTTGGCCGGCAGTGTGCTGGCCGCTTTCGGGCTGGGTATCGCCAACAAGATTCTCGAGCCGCAGATCGGTGCGGTGCTCGGCAAGATCCTGATCCTCGCGCTGATCATTCTGTTCATCCAGAAACGTCCGCAAGGCCTCTTTGCACTGAAAGGACGGGTGATCGACTGATGAACCAGCCCCTGCTCGTTACCGCGACAAAAAAAGCCGGCCCGAAAGTCACGATCGCCGTTGGTGCGGTGATCCTTGTTTTACTGTTGGCATTGCCGCTGCTGTCGCTGTTATCGCCCCTCAGCGTTTTTCACGTTTCGGCCTACACGCTGACACTGGTGGGCAAGATTCTTTGCTATGCCATCGTCGCTTTGGCGCTGGACCTGGTTTGGGGTTACGCCGGCCTGCTGTCCCTGGGTCACGGTCTGTTCTTCGCCCTCGGCGGCTACGCCATGGGCATGTACCTGATGCGCCAGGCCTCGGGGGATGGCCTGCCCGCGTTCATGACGTTCCTGTCCTGGACCGAATTGCCGTGGTACTGGACAGGCACCAGCAGCTTCCTCTGGTCGATGTGCCTGGTAGTGCTGGCACCGGGACTGTTGGCGCTGGTGTTCGGTTTCTTCGCGTTCCGCTCGCGAATCAAGGGCGTGTATTTTTCGATCATGACCCAGGCCCTGACCTTCGCCGGCATGCTGCTGTTTTTCCGCAATGAAACCGGGTTTGGCGGCAACAACGGCTTCACCAATTTCCGCACCATTCTGGGTTTCGGCATCACCGAGCCAGGCACTCGCGCCGTGCTGTTTTTTGCCACCGTGGTGTTGCTGGTGGCGAGCCTGTTCATCGGGTGGAGGCTGGCGCAAAGCAAGTTCGGCCGGGTGTTGACTGCGTTGCGCGATGCCGAAAATCGCCTGATGTTCTGTGGCTACGACCCGCGTGGTTTCAAGCTGTTTGTCTGGGTATTGAGCGCGGTGTTGTGCGGCTTGGCCGGCGCCTTGTACGTACCGCAAGTCGGCATCATCAACCCGAGTGAAATGTCGCCAACCAACTCCATCGAGGCCGCCGTCTGGGTAGCCCTGGGCGGTCGCGGCACGTTGATCGGGCCCCTGTTGGGTGCCGGTGTGGTCAACGGCATGAAGAGCTGGTTCACCGTCGCGTTCCCGGAATACTGGCTGTTCTTCCTCGGCGCGCTGTTCATCGTCGTGACCCTGTACCTGCCCAAAGGCGTGATCGGTCTGCTGAAGAAAAGGGGTGAACAATGAGAGTGACTGCGACGGCTGAATTCATGCTCGAACCGGCCTTCTTTCCCGTGGAGCCCAACAAGGATGCCGGCAGCAGTCGCGATGCCATCGGCCTCGGCCAACGCGCCGGCCCTGGCCTGGACACTCGCCACGGCACCATCCTGACCCTGGAGGACATCAGCGTCAGCTTTGATGGTTTCAAGGCGTTGAACAATCTGAACCTGTACATCGGTGTCGGTGAACTGCGCTGCATCATCGGCCCCAACGGCGCGGGCAAGACCACCCTGATGGACGTGATTACCGGCAAGACGCGTCCCAGTCATGGCAAGGCCTGGTTCGGTGAGACCCTCGACCTGACACAGATGAGCGAAGTGCAAATCGCTCAGGCGGGCATTGGTCGCAAGTTCCAGAAACCGACGGTGTTCGAAGCCCTGAGCGTGTTTGAAAACCTGGAGCTGGCGCAGAAAGCCGACAAATCGGTATGGGCCAGCCTGCGGGCGAAGTTGAGTGGCGAACAGAAGGATCGCATCAGCGAGGTGCTGGAAACCATTCGCCTGACCAGCTCGGTCAATCGCCCCGCAGGTCTTCTGTCCCACGGTCAGAAGCAGTTCCTGGAGATCGGTATGTTGCTGATGCAGGACCCGCAACTGTTGCTGCTCGATGAGCCGGTGGCGGGCATGACCGACGCCGAAACCGAGTTCACCGCCGAACTGTTCAAACGCCTGGCCGGCAAACATTCACTGATGGTCGTGGAGCACGACATGGGTTTTGTCGGCTCGATTGCCGACCACGTGACGGTGTTGCACCAGGGCAGCGTCCTGGCCGAAGGGTCGCTTGCACAAGTGCAGGATAACGAGCGGGTGATCGAGGTATATCTCGGTCGCTAGCAAAAAAACGCCTTACCCCTGTAGGAGCTGTCGAGTGAAACGAGGCTGCGATCTTTTGATCTTCATCAGGCACCCCATACCAGGATCAAAAGATCGCAGCCTCGTTTCACTCGACAGCTCCTACAGAACGTTTAGGTGGGGAAAGCAAGCCGTGTGCAACAGAAGGAATTTGAAATGCTGCAAGTCGACAAGCTGCACCAGTACTACGGCGGTAGCCACATCCTGCGCGGCCTGACGTTTGACGTGAAGGTGGGCGAAGTTACCTGCCTGCTCGGGCGCAACGGCGTCGGCAAGACCACCCTGCTCAAATGCCTGATGGGTTTGCTGCCCGCCAAAGAAGGTGCGGTGAATTGGGAAGGCAAGCCGATCACTACGTTCAAGCCGCATCAACGGGTGCATGCAGGCATCGCGTATGTGCCGCAAGGTCGCGAGATCTTCGGGCGCCTGACCGTGGAAGAAAACCTGCTGATGGGCCTGTCGCGTTTCCCGGGGGCCGAGGCCAAGGAAGTACCGGCCTTCATTTACGAACTGTTCCCGGTGTTGCTGCAAATGAAACAGCGGCGCGGCGGTGACTTGTCCGGTGGTCAGCAGCAACAGCTTGCCATCGGCCGGGCGCTGGCCAGCCGTCCGCGCCTGCTGATTCTTGATGAACCCACCGAAGGCATCCAGCCGTCGGTAATCAAGGAAATCGGCGCGGTCATCAAGAAGCTCGCGGCCCGTGGTGACATGGCGATTTTGCTGGTGGAGCAATTCTACGATTTCGCCGCCGAACTGGCCGATCACTACCTGGTGATGTCCCGGGGCGAAATCGTGCAGCAGGGTCGCGGCGAAAACATGGAAGCCGAGGGCGTACGAGGTCTGGTCACAATCTGAGCTGTTCACCTCACACGCAGCACCAATTTGCCGCACCCCGACCCACGATGTGCGCCATGTTGGTGCCCCCCCAACAAACAACAACCGCCTTCTGCTTGGGAAACGGACGGCACAGCCTTTGCAAATGCCTTCATGACTTCTCACTAAGCACTGACCATGACTCTTCCTGCTTCCGGCGCCTTTACCCCCAGCTGGCACGCCGAACTGGAACTGGGCTACGCCCGTTTCGGTGACAGTACGCGCCCGGTTCAGCGCCGACACCAAGGCCCGTTACGGGTGCAGAAACACCTGTACGCCGAAGGTCCCGAAGTGTGCCAGCACATCATCGTGCACCCACCGGGCGGAATTGCCGGGGGCGATCGCCTGGACATCTCGGCCAGTGTCGGCGGCGATGCCTGGGCGCAGATCACCAGCCCCGGCGCGGCCAAGTGGTACCGCGCAGCCGGGCCTGCCTATCAGCAGCTGCAACTGAACGTGGCCGCCGGTGCGACCCTGGAATGGTTGCCCCAGGAGACGATCATTTTCAGTGCAGCACAGGCCGAACTCAGCACCGCCATCGACCTTGAAGGTGATGCCCGGCTGTTCTACTGGGACGTGGTGGCACTGGGGCGCCCGGCTAGCGGCGAACGCTTCGACCTCGGGCATTTTCAGTCCCGGCTCGACATCCGCCGCGATGGCCAGTTGCTCTGGCACGAACGTCAGCGCATTGTCGGGGCTGATGGTTTGCTTGATTCGCCAATAGGTCTGGATGGCCAACCGGTGTTTGCGACGTTGCTGGTGACGGGCGAAATCGATAGTGACTTGCTGGAGCAATGCCGCTCGCTGCCCCATGACGTGCGCGGCGATCTGACGCAATTGCCGGGGCTGCTGGTTGCACGATGCCTGGCCAGTGAAGCGTTGTTGGCACGCGGTTGGTTGATCGATTTATGGCGGTTGCTGCGCCCTGCGTTGCTCGGCCGGGAAGCCGTCCAACCCAGAATATGGAGCACCTGAAACACGCTCCCCTGTAGGAGTGAGCCTGCTCGCGATGGCGGTGTGTCAGGCAACTTATGTGTTGAATGTGCCGACGCTATCGCGAGCAGGCTCACTCCTACAGGGTTTTGTGTTTACAGATCCGAATACCTTTTTATCTGCCCAGATGGATTCCAAGCGATGGACCTGACCCCACGTGAAAAAGACAAGCTGCTGATCTTCACCGCCGGCCTCGTGGCCGAGCGGCGTTTGGCTCGCGGCGTGAAACTTAATTACCCCGAGGCCATGGCCTACATCTCCGCAGCGTTGCTTGAAGGCGCCCGTGACGGTCGGACCGTGGCCGAACTGATGCACTTCGGCACCACCCTGCTCACCCGTGAACACGTGATGGAAGGCATCCCGGAAATGATCCCGGAGATCCAGGTCGAAGCGACGTTTCCCGACGGCACCAAACTGGTGACCGTCCATCAACCCATCGCCTGAGGAAGCGCCATGACTTACCGCATCCGCGATGCCTTGCACGCCGACCTGCCGGCGATTCGCGATATCTACAACGATGCCGTACTCAATACCACGGCCATCTGGAACGAGCAGGCCGTCGACCTGGGCAACCGCCAGGCCTGGTTCAGCGCGCGACAGTCCCAGGGGTATCCCATCCTCGTAATCGTCGACGGTGATAACACCGTACTGGGCTACGCTTCGTTCGGCGACTGGCGGCCGTTCGATGGCTTTCGCCACACGGTCGAACACTCGGTCTACGTGCGCAGCGATCAGCGTGGCAATGGCCTCGGACCGCAACTGATGACGATGCTGATCGAACGCGCCAAAAGCTGTGACAAGCACATCATGGTTGCCGCCATCGAGAGTGGTAACGCCGCCTCCATTCGTTTGCATGAACGAGCCGGGTTTGTGACGACCGGACAGATGCCCCAGGTCGGCACCAAGTTCGGTCGCTGGCTGGACCTGACCTTCATGCAACTGACCCTCAATCCTGGCGCGCCACCACCGCTCGCCCACAAGGAGTGACACCCGATGAATGCCGCCCAACTGCGTCGCGTCAATGTCGACAGTTTTGCGCACTACCGTCAGGGGCTGATTGACCTGCTGCTCGACGCGGTGGGTTATGGCGCGAGTGTCGGCTTCATGGCTGACCTGGACACTACCCAGGCACGCGCCTATTTCGATGACGTCCAGGAGGACCTCAACAAAGGCAACGTGCTGCTCTGGGTGGTGGTCAAGGACGAACAGGTTCAAGCAAGCGTGCAACTGAGCTTGTGCCAGAAAGCCAATGGGCTGAACCGCGCGCAAGTGCAAAAACTGCTGGTGCGTGAACACGCGCGTCGGCGCGGCCTGGGCCAGCAATTGATGAGCGCTCTGGAAACCGCCGCCCTTCAGCATAAGCGCGGCATGCTGTACCTCGACACAGAGGCCGGCTCACCCGCAGAGGACTTCTACAAGGCCCTGGGTTACACCCGCGCCGGCCAGATCCCCGACTTCGCCTGCGACCCGAGCGGCCAGTACAAACCGACCGCCCTCTACTACAAGATCCTGCAAGGAGCCCATTGATGATTCCCGGTGAATACCAGATCCAGCCCGGCGACATCGAACTCAATGTCGGCCGTCGCACGGTCAGCCTGAAAGTGGCCAACAGCGGCGACCGGCCGATCCAGGTCGGCTCGCACTATCACTTTTTCGAAACCAACGATGCCCTGACATTTGACCGCGCCGCCAGCCGCGGCATGCGCCTGAATATCCCCGCCGGTACCGCCGTGCGCTTCGAGCCGGGGCAAAGCCGCGAAGTCGAGTTGGTGGACCTGGCCGGGCATCGCCGGGTGTTCGGGTTTGCCGGGCGGATCATGGGTGACCTCGACTGACTGTGGCGAGGGGATTTATCCCCGTTCGGGTGCAAAGAACCCGCAATCTGGCGAATGCGTTATTGCAGAGAGATCGGAGTGCCAGGTTTTACGACCGCTGCGCGGCCGAACGGGGATAAATCCCCTCGCCACAATACATTTGTGCAAGGAATTACGATGAAGATTTCCCGTCAAGCCTACGCCGACATGTTCGGCCCCACCGTCGGCGACAAGGTCCGCCTGGCCGATACCGAACTGTGGATCGAAGTGGAAAAGGACTTCACCACCTACGGCGAAGAAGTGAAATTCGGTGGCGGAAAAGTTATCCGCGACGGCCAGGGCCAGAGCCAATTGCTCGCCGCCGAAGTGGTCGACACTGTGATCACCAACGCACTGATCATCGACCATTGGGGCGTGGTCAAAGCCGACGTCGGCCTCAAAGACGGGCGCATTGCCGGGATCGGCAAGGCTGGCAACCCGGACGTGCAGCCGAACGTCAGTATTGCGATCGGCGCCAGCACCGAAGTGATTGCCGGTGAAGGCATGATCCTCACCGCGGGCGGCATCGACACCCACATCCACTTCATCTGCCCACAGCAGATCGAAGAGGCATTGATGAGCGGTGTCACCACCATGATCGGCGGCGGAACCGGTCCCGCGACCGGCACCAACGCCACCACCTGCACCTCCGGCCCTTGGCACCTGGCACGCATGCTTCAGGCCGCCGATGCCTTCCCGATGAACATCGGCCTCACCGGCAAAGGCAACGCGAGCCTGCCGGAGCCGCTGATCGAGCAGGTCAAGGCCGGTGCCATCGGCCTGAAGTTGCACGAAGACTGGGGCACCACGCCGGCGAGCATCGACAATTGCCTGACCGTTGCCGACCAATACGATGTTCAGGTGGCGATTCACACCGACACGCTTAATGAATCGGGCTTCGTCGAAACCACCCTCGCCGCGTTCAAGGGGCGCACCATTCACACCTACCACACCGAAGGCGCCGGTGGCGGCCATGCGCCGGACATCATCAAAGCTTGCGGCTTCCCCAACGTGCTGCCAAGCTCGACCAACCCGACCCGGCCGTTCACCCGCAACACCATCGACGAACACCTCGACATGCTGATGGTCTGCCACCACCTGGACCCGAGTATTGCCGAAGACGTGGCTTTCGCCGAGAGCCGCATCCGTCGGGAAACCATTGCCGCCGAAGACATCCTCCACGACCTCGGCGCGTTCTCGATGATCAGCTCCGACAGCCAGGCCATGGGGCGCGTCGGCGAAGTCATCACGCGCACCTGGCAGACTGCCGACAAGATGAAAAAGCAGCGCGGCCCACTGCCGGGTGACGGTGAAGGCAACGACAATTTCCGCGCCAAACGCTACATCGCAAAGTACACCATCAACCCCGCGATCACTCACGGTATCAGCCACGAAGTGGGCTCGGTCGAAGTGGGGAAATGGGCAGATCTGGTGCTGTGGCGTCCGGCATTTTTTGGCGTAAAACCCTCGCTGATTCTCAAGGGTGGCGCGATTGCAGCCAGCCTGATGGGCGATGCCAACGCGTCGATACCGACACCGCAACCGGTGCACTACCGTCCGATGTTCGCCAGTTACGGCGGCTCGCTGCATGCCACCAGCCTGACCTTTATCAGCCAGGCAGCGCAGGAGGCCGGCTTGCCGGAAGCCTTGGGGTTGAAGAAGAAAATCGCCGTGGTCAAAGGCTGTCGCGACGTGCAGAAAACCGACCTGATCCACAATGATTACCTGCCACAGATCGATGTCGACCCGCAGACCTATCAGGTGAAAGCCGACGGGGTTTTGTTGTGGTGCGAGCCGGCTGAAACCTTGCCCATGGCACAACGTTACTTCCTGTTCTAACGGACGCTGAACGTAAAAAGCCCCGAATGCAGCATCGCATTCGGGGCCCGTCAAACATCAATCAACTGGCAGACTGGACCGTAAACGGTATCTCCGTCCTTCGCAGCTTTGCACGCTCGATGGCTTGCTCGGTCAAGGACTTTTCCAGGTTCTTGATTGCGATAAATTGGTCCATTTCATCCGCATCCTGCATGGCCAGTTTCAACGCGTCGAAATCACTGCGATACGTTGTTTCCAGGTACGACCTCCAGAAAGGCTGCTCAAGTATGCTCTCCGCAAGCAGCTCCCCCTGCTCCAGGCCCAACACATGGAGACGAGCAGCGGTGATCATTTCCGGCTCAACGCCAGCCATTGTCCTGAACAGCATGCCACGCGATTGCCACGGCAGATCCAGGCTTTCGGCCAAATCAGTCATGTAGGCCAGCTGAACTTCCACTTCATCGATCGTCCCGATAACAGTGCCGTCGGGACCTGCTCGCCTGAATGTCTCTCCGTTCGCCAAGCGATCGGCAATGCGCCGACGTGCAATCGCGCCGATCTCATCCAGTCGGGACTTGCCTCTGGCCAGTTCCACCAGTTCGGCCTCGACAAGGGCGGGGCTCTGTAGAGCGTAAGCCTCCTTGACCAGCACCTTGACGCCCAGGGCGTTGAACAATTGACTTGCCCCATCAGAACACTCAGTCACGACAATCGATTCGGAGAACGCCGTCTCACGCAATTCAGCATCCTCGTACATGGCCTCCAGCAGTCGCCAGACCTTGGCCGTCAGTGCGCTGCGATAGGTCGTTTCAGGAGAGCTGAAATCAGCCGATTCTGTCAGCCGGCGTATGACATCGAAAAATTGTTCGGACCCTGACTCATCCTCAAGCTCGTCCCAAAGAATCAACCTTTCCCTGAACACCGCATCAGGCATGCCCTGCGCCCATTTAAGGCTGTCCAGCAAACCTCGGGGTGGGTAAGGGCGCTCCGGGTCCATGCCCACAGATTCGGTATACCGTTTGAGCTTTTCCAGGACATCAGCCGGCATCCACTCGGGTTCACGACTGACGAAGGTGCGGGCGAGCAGCTCCGCGCGGAACGAACCCGGTGCAATATCGGGGATCTCTGTCAATCGGTTGAATTTCAGATTCAGATGAATATGACGCGATCGGGATTTGCCGAACAGTCCGATGGGCCATTCTTTGATGCCGGTGCTCTCAAGATTGAGAACCGCCAGTCTTGGCATCTGGCTGATGTCAGGCACCAGTCCTAATGGATTTCCAGGCAATGAAAGAAGCTCTAACCGGGTCAAGCCTCGCAGTCGCGCCACCGCCTGACGGGTCAATACGATTTGATTGTTATCCATGCACAAACTGGTCAGATGTCGCAGGTCACCGATTATCGGCGGCAACCGGTTTAACGTATTGCTGCCCAGATCCAGCGTGCGAAGCCCGGGAAAATGCTCGAGAAACTCTCCTTGGCTACTGAGCATGCTGGCTTCGCGCATACTCAGGCTCGTAACGTGGTCAAAATTGGCGTTCAGTCTGGGAAAGCTCGAAAGATGCCGGCTCATCGCCATACCGTCCAGATTAAGGTGCTGCGCGCGAACGATGCCAGGGGCATCGACCCCCGCCGGCCCTGTCCTTTGCCAACATTGCCTGATCGCCCGGTAGAGCCTGTTTCGCGATTCCCATTCCGCCACTCCGGCGGGACTGAAGCGAAAGGACACGGTCGGAGAGTTCATCCAGCGTTGTAGCGTGCCGTTGAGCTCGTTGAATTCGTTCTCCAAGGCGATGACTCGCGCTTGCGCTGCACCGGACACGGGTCCCAGTACGGCTGCAATCTGTTCGTCGGAATACTCCGGATAAAGAGTACTGACCCGACGCCGCAACAACGGGTCATCGGCGATCCCGCGATACCCCGGCATGCCGCCACGAAGACGCATTGTTTCAGGGTCATAAGCCGGTTTACGCTCCGGGTGCTCGCTTAAAACCGATTCGAATTGCTCGCGATCAAGCGGTGAGCGTTGCAGGTCAAGCTTGAGTCGCTCCCCCTCGAAAATGTCATACCCCAGCGCCCGTCGCTCTTTGTCTGGCAATGCGCGCAACAACGAAGCAAAGAAATTATCATTCCCGTGCAAATGCTGATTGCTCTCGTCACGCGCCTGATAGCCCCCCTCATCTTCAAGAATCAACACTTTGCGAATGGGGGCCTCTTCAGGGCCTATGCTGGCGTAAAGCTTGCCGTTAAACGAAAACTCGCGGATTTCGATACGCACATCGTTCGACCAACCCGGCAATGTAGCCAACGACGCCAGCTCCAACCGTCGCGTATCGTTGTTCTCCAGCGCCTCAAGGTAAAGCCCCTCATAGGCTCGACTGACGCGCACCCGTTGCTGAGCCTGGCGTGCCTGTTCGCGCAAGCGCAAGGGAAGGGTCTGCTTCTCTGACAGGTGCTTGAGGTCGGCTGCAGTGGCATCCTGCAACAGGCGTTCGGCCACAGCATTCGGCAATTGCGGATAGGCATCGGTTATCAGATGGACCTGGGCCGCGCCGGCTTCCTCGTGTTGTTTGTACAGGGCTTCAAACAGCTGCTTGTGTTTTTTGGTCGCCTCGCTCGCCAACTGTTCCTTCAGAGCCTGAACGCGCAGCTCCCTTTTACTGGAAATTGATTGCCCAAGCAGTTCATGGACTTCCCGCTCATCAAGGGTTTCCACAGTGCGCTGTGGCAATTTTCCTGCACGGAGTTCGGCTCGGCTCAACTTGATCCGTCGGGCACTGGTTGCATCAATGTTGCCGATGATCGTTGAAGGGCCGTTCAAATCAGGGCTCTCAAAAATTTCTACGGCCCTGCCTTCCGGCCAGCGGGGCAAGTCGGTCATGAGGCGCGTGACATTGTCCGCCAAACGCTCGGAAACCTGATTGGCAATTATTTGCCGACCTGTTTCGCCCGCTTCGGCATACAGCCTGAAACGTTTGATCGAATCGCTGAGCATGATTGGCGGCGGGTCGAGTTCGACATGCAGCCGACGCAGCTCGCCTTCCGAAATACCCGCCACAGTGCAGATTTGTTCAAGTTTTTCAGTTGACCAGTCGTTCACTGAAGTGCCCAGTCGCCGTAACAAACGCTCCTTGCTCCAGGTCAACGGTTGGTCGACTTCGGTCTTCCAGGCTCCTGCACCGTTATGCTCAACCACAGGTTGATAGGCTTGCGGTCGAGTTGGATGCTGCAAACGGTGCTGCCCGGTTTCAGCGTCCTGGGCGAGCGCGAAATGCTTGTCATCAAGCGGCAGAAAATGCTGACCTTCATGTTGGTAGATACCCAACCCGTTTGCATGGGCTGACTCAGGCAATACCGATGGGCGTTCGTAGGCGGTCAAATCGGGATTCCAGAGCTTTTCTGCGCCGTTGATTTGCACCGGTTTGAGTTGATCGACGAAAGAAGACGGTTTGATCGCAATGACGTTTGTCGGCAGTAAGTGCCCCGCCCCCATCAGCGCCAGCTGTGCAAAGTTGATGAGGGCGCCATTGATGTATCCCGATGCCTCCTCCTTATCGCCGTTACTCCAGTCCTCAATGCCTTCAGCCAGGTCCGCGAGCATCTGCGCCACCATCACTCCCAGCACCGCTTCACCGAGTCCCGGGACCAGCAACGCGCCGAAATTGAACACATTCCATCCGATCTCCAGAATGCTGGTCAGACGTTTCCAACGGGCTGCCGCGTCTTCATCGCCGGTCGGCACTGCAATTTTTCGGGCATCCGCGATTGCCTTGTCCCGTCGCTGCTGGAAAAGTGTGCCCCACAGATCACCTGTTATCAGGTTGGTGATCGGCTCTGCATTAGGGTTCTCTATTGCGGTTTCCCGCCACCATGGCCCCATGTCCAATGGTTCAGGTTGTTGCAAGGTAAAGGTCTTGAGACGTTCGTTAACGCGAGTAAAAAATCGCCCTTTGTCCTTCTGCTCCACGAACCGGCTGAAAAACTCCTGATACTCCGGGGTGCACAAGCGGCCGATCAACGTTGCCATGAAATCCGTCAACGAAGCGTATTCCTTCAGCGGATGCTCTGGATCGTCGGGGATATAAGCGATCACCGGACCGTTCAAGCGACTCTGATTGTAAATATCTTCGTTGCGCAGAGTTTCATCGAGGACGCCTTGTGGTCCGTTGGCAAAGAAGTTCTGCAGTAACTTGTATCGTTCATACAGGTTTCCCGACAACACCGGTATCCGGCGGGACCAGTCAAGCCAGAAAGATAAACTTTGCGGTGTGAGCTCCTCGATCGCTTTCTTTATTTCCGAGGGTTCGCTCAAGGCACTGAACAGTGTAATTCCCGTCAGTTTGAAACCCATCAGCGACAAACGATGATTGAGCAGTGGGCGGCCATACAACTTGACACTTCGCTTGCCCTCGACAATATGTTGAAGGCTGTCATAGGCGTCCGTACTGATGTCCCGTTTCAGGCGCGATACCAACGCTGAATACCTGAATGCTGCTTTCTCACTGGCGATCGAGCGCTGCGCCAGTGTGCGCCTGGCATTGAGGTCCTCTGGCAGTAGTTGCTCTTTAAGGTGGGTCTGGTATTGCGCACCGATGTCCAGTGTGCGACATAACGAAGCAAATTTTTGCACCGTTATACGTGTGTCCCGCACGGGGGTGTCTTGAGCATCTTTGCGGAACACACCGGAGCCTGCGCGAAAGGTTCCTTCCTGGGTTTCCGCCTCCTCGAAGTTGTGCAACGCTGCCGCGAGCAACGACGAGCTCCTGATAACACTGGCTCCGGTGTCGATTCCGAAAATAATCTTGCTCGGCACCGTCAGTTGCAAAGTCAGGCTTTTCGGGTCTTCGTCAATATCGAAATGTGCTTTCAACGCGACCTTGAGCAATGGTTCGGCAAAGGTATCGATATCGTGCTGCAACCCCTCGAAAAGCTGATCTACCGCGCTCTGCAGACGCCAATGATCATTGAGTAATTGTTTGAGGTGATGGCGATCGGCGCTGCTTGAGCTCAGGTACCATCCCGGCATCTTTGTTTCGGTATTAACGAGCGATTTCAACTGTGCCAATGAGGCGTTACGCACCGCGTCGGGAATAGTATTTACTACTCGATCATAATGAATACCACTAACGGCCGTAGAGGTAAGTTCAAGCAGGTGGCTTCCTTGCGAATCAGACATGGTTCAACAACCTTAAATCAGTTTTTTGAACCCACTAGATTATTCACACACTCAAAAAACAAAAGATCAAATAACTGTCCGTTAATTATCTAATCAAACGCAAAACAGTCGAGAAACAACATAGTTAAAATACATAAATACAGCCTCAGACAGGAACGTTTGTACCTATCAGATCTGCTAGTACCCGATGGCTGACGAACCGAGTATTTTTAAAGCCCCACGACCTCGACAAGGAAGCCCGTTATGACTCGCTCTCATGCAGATGCCCCCAAATCCTCTCGAACGTCACGCACCCTTCTGCTGGCGACAGACAATAAAAACTCCATCCTCGCGGAAATCGACGGGGGCAAGCTCAATCCTGTTGCTTACTCGGCTTACGGTCAGCAGTCCGCTCAGGAGGGTGTGGCGACAGGGCTCGGATTCAATGGCGCGCTACGAGAAAGGCAGGTTGGGTGGTATCTGCTGGGGAATGGCTATCGCGCTTACAACCCGACATTGATGCGCTTTCATAGCCCCGACAGTTGGAGCCCGTTTGGGGGAGGTGGGTTGAATGCGTATATGTATTGCGTAGGGGATCCGGTGAATTTTTCGGATCCGACGGGGCATATGCCTAAAGGGATTTTTTCCAGGTTTCGCAAATCACTCACCGTGCCTGACACCAATCTAAGAACCGCTTCAATCCAGTCTCCTTCGTCTTCCACGAGCACGCTCATAGGCACAAATGCAACACCTGTCCCGGCGACCACACCTACCCACGTAATGGTCGTATTGCCGCAGCCGAACACTCCTACCCACGTAATGGTCAGATTGCCACGGGCAACAGCAGACGCTCAACCTGGTCCAGTAAGTCGTCGAGACATCGACGTAGCCTACCGACAATCAGTGACAGGACAGCAAAATGGGCAGTCACTGTCCTCAAGCCCTCCCCAGGAAGGGATGATGCCTTTTCAACAATGGATCGAGCGTCATCATCGTCCTCGAGAACACGCACCTGTGTCCCTCCCTACTGTCCGCTCGAGCAACAACGATCCTACAAGTGGGCATACCTTGGTAATGGGCCAAAACGGTCAGCTGCGAATAAGTTTGAACCGCCCGGCAGCAGAAACTCTGGGCGGTATGCCAAACCCTCCAACTGTGCACCCAGAGGGTCAAACAATTGGTCTAAGACTCCGTCTTAATTCACCCGTAGAAGCCAGTACCACAGTGAGAAGAAAGTAAGTCCGGACCGCGCGTTCCAATGAATCTACTCCACTACCAACCGCCCCAACCGCTGCTTCAACATCCGGTTCTCCGCCCTTAGCTGCTGGACCTCTTCAAGCAGGTCCAGCGCCAGGGCGACGCCTTCCCACTCCAGTTCCAGGTCGCGCCGCAGTTTGGCGGCACGCTTGGCCAATGCCAGCTCGTAATCGTTGAAACGCCAGTCCTTGGGCTGCTTGCCCTGAGGTTCGAGGATGCCGTGTTCGACGATTTCGATCACGTAAACGTCCGATAAATCAGTCGCCTCGCAGAATTCGGCCAGGTCCAGGTGAACGATCAGGGGTGTGCTCATGACGGGCTACTCCGATTCTGGATTCAGAAGTTCTCTCTAGGGTTGAACGCAGCTTTCTCGGCCAGTTCCTGCCACAGCGCCTTGACCTCGTCACTGGCTGTTTTCGGCATCACCGCCTTGAGCTGCACAAACAGGTAACCGCGCTCGCCGGCCTTGTTCATCAAACCGTGGCCCTTGGCGCGCATACGTTGACCGTTCTGACTGCCGGCAGGGACCTTGAGGTTGATCTTGCCGGTCAGGGTCGGCACCGCGACTTCCGTCCCCAGCGCCAGCTCCCATGGGGCCAATGGCAAGGTGATGATCAGGTTTTCGCCTTCAACATCGTATTTCGGGTGCGGTGCAAAACGAATGATCAGGTACAGGTCGCCATTGGCGCCGCCACCCACACCCGGGGCCCCTTGACCCTTGAGGCGGATGCGCTCGCCGTCGGTCACGCCCGCCGGAATTTTCACGTTCAGGCTTTTGCTGGTGTTGCTGACATGTTGCCCGGCAGCGTTGTACTGCGGGACCTGGAAGCTGACCTTCTTCGATTCGTTCGAGAGGGTTTCTTCCAGAAAAACCGGTAATTCCATTTCCACGTCTTGCCCTCGACGTCCGGCGCTGCGGCCCGACTGTCCACCCCCAAAACCAGGACCACGGTTGCCGAAGATCGAACTGAAGAAGTCCGAAAAATCGCCCGTGTCCTGACCACCACCGAAACCGCCCGCACCACGCCCCTGCCAACCTGGCGGGCCCTGGAACGGTTGGCCGTGCTGGCCGTATTTGCGCAAATCGTCGTATTCGGCGCGCTTGTCGGCACTTTTCAGCGCTTCATAGGCTTCCGAGGCGTCCTTGAACTTTTCCTCGGCATCCTTTTCCTTGCTGACGTCCGGGTGGTATTTGCGCGCGAGCTTGCGATAGGCAGCTTTGATCGCCTTATCGTCCGCCGTCGGCTCCACACCGAGAATCTTGTAATAGTCTTTGAAGTCCATCTAAGGATCACCATCCGTTATCAAAATCGCTCAGCCACCTGCAGCATGCGCTGCCAGGCCCAATGCAGACAAGGTTGGGGCGAAGGATAGTCTTTCAAGGCGCTATTAGCCGAGATTTAGCGGATAGTCGGCCTTCGAATCTGTGCCGCACTGACATACACTGCGCGGCCGTTTTTTAACCGGAACCTGAAAGACATGAAAAACGCATCTCCAGCTCGTGCCTGTGGTATCGACTTTGGCACGTCCAACTCCACCGTCGGCTGGATTCGCCCCGGCATGGAAACGCTGATCGCGCTGGAGGATGACAAGATCACCCTGCCGTCGGTGGTGTTCTTCAATATGGAAGAGCGCCGCCCGGTCTACGGCCGCCTGGCGCTGCACGAGTACCTGGAAGGCTACGAAGGCCGCCTGATGCGCTCGCTCAAGAGCCTGCTGGGCTCCAAGCTGATCAAGCACGACACCAGCGTCCTCGGCACCGCGATGCCCTTCAAGGACCTGCTCGGGCTGTTCATCGGCCAGCTGAAGAAGCGCGCCGAGGCTGCCGCCGGTCGCGAGTTCGAAGAGGTGGTACTGGGTCGCCCGGTGTTCTTCGTCGATGACGATGAAATGGCCGACCAGGAAGCGGAAAACACCCTGGTGGACGTGGCCCGCGCCATTGGCTTCAAAGATGTGTCGTTCCAGTACGAGCCGATTGCCGCGGCGTTCGATTACGAGTCGACCATCGAAAAGGAAGAGCTGGTGCTGATCGTCGACATCGGCGGTGGTACGTCCGACTTCTCGCTGGTGCGCCTGTCGCCGGATCGCCGGGCCAATGACAACCGTCACGATGACATCCTTGCCACCGGCGGCGTGCACATCGGCGGTACCGACTTCGACAAGCAGCTGAGCCTGCAAGGCCTGATGCCGCTGTTCGGCTACGGCAGCCGCATGAAGAGTGGTGCGTACATGCCCACCAGCCACCACATGAACCTGGCGACCTGGCACACCATCAACTCGGTGTACTCGCAGAAGTCGACCCTGGCCCTGGGCAGCATGCGTTACGACATCGAGGACACCGGTGGCATCGACCGTCTGTTCAAGCTGATCGACCAGCGCGCCGGTCACTGGCTGGCCATGGAAGTGGAAGAAACCAAGATCCAGCTCACCCGCGCCGACAGCCGCCATGTTCCGCTGGACCGTATCGAGCCGGGGTTGAGCGTGGAGTTGAGTCGGGCGCTGTTCGAGTCCGCCATCGAGGCGCTGCTGGAGCGTGTGCGCAACAGCGTGACCAAGATGCTGAACGACGCCAATGTGCGGGTTGATCAGGTGGACACGGTGTTCTTTACCGGTGGTTCGAGCGGAATTCCGGCATTGCGTAACAGCGTTTCGGACATGTTGCCGAACGCACGGCATGTAGAAGGGAACATCTTTGGCAGCATCGGTAGCGGTTTGGCCATTGAGGCCAGCAAGCGCTACGGCACGATGGACTGATCTGAAACCAGGGTGCCCCCATCGCTAGCAGGCTAGCTCCCACATTGGATCTGCGGTGTTCACAAAACCAGTGTGGGAGCTAGCCTGCTAGCGATGGCGTCAGATCAGTCAACACATCTGCCCGATCAAACCATCCCCACCTGCTTCAACTCGCTCTTCAGATACGCGTAGTAAATCGGCCCCGCCACCACCCCCGGCAGGCCGAACGCGGCCTCGAACACCAGCATTGCCAACAGCAACTCCCACGACTTCGCACTGATCTGGCCGCCGACGATGCGCGCGTTGAGAAAGTACTCAAGCTTGTGGATAAAGATCAGATAACCCAGCGCCGCCACGGCGACCCAGATCGACAGCGACAAGCCGACGATGGTGATCAGCGTGTTCGACATCAGGTTACCGATCACCGGCAACAAACCAAGCAGGAAGGTCAGCACGATCAGGGTCTTGGTCAGCGGTAACTTGATGCCGAACATCGGCAAGATCACCGCCAGGAAAATCCCGGTAAAGAACGTGTTGAGCAGGGAAATCTTGATCTGGGCAAACACGATGTTGCGAAAGGCCTGGACCAGCAGATGCAGACGATCGAACAGTGCAGCGGCCAGTGGTTTGCGCTTGGTCACGTCCGGCACACGCTGCAACGCGATGATCGCGCCCAGCACCATGCCGATCAGCAACGTCACGAACATGTGCGCCGCGTCTTTGCCGACGAGCTGAAGGTCGCTGAGGTGCTTGCTCATCCACTCGCCAATGGCCACCCGAAACTCCGCGGCACTGGCCGGCAGATAGGCGTCGATGAATGGCGGTAATTGCCCACGCGCCCGGTCGACCACGTGCATGAATTTGTCGAGGGAGGCGCCGGGGTTTTCCGCTTCGTGCAACAGAAAGCTGATCGCCCCGGCAAAAATCAGCGCCAGCGCGCTCACCACCAAGGTGCCCAGCAAGGCCACCGCCAGCCAGCGCGCTCGCCGGCCTTCGATCAGACGTTGCAGCTGCGGGGTGAGCATGTTGACCAGTTCGAACACCAGCAATCCGGCCAGCAGGCTCGGCAGCAACCGCAGAGGAATCACCAACAGCAAACCACCAAAAATGATGACCCAACTGATAAGCAGCAAGACATGGCGTTGAGAAAACGTTGGCATACAGCCTCAAAACGAACGGCGTAAAAGGATGGGCAGTCTGCCAGCGTTCCGAGGGCAGCACTAGGGAATGTGTAGGGCGACCTTGGTCGGAGACTCGAAAGATTTTCAGGGTGCTTGCGGGCCTCATCGCGGGCAAGCCCGCTCCCACAGTGGTTATGTGCACACCTGACAAATGTGGGAGCGGGCTTGCCCGCGATGAGGCCCTCAATGCCCCCACATCTTCATGCCCTATCTTTATTTCTTCAGGCAATCACTCATGAACGCTTTGCGCTCGTCGCCCTTCAACGCTTTAGTCGCGGCGTCGGCGTTGCAGGTTTTCATTTTCTCTTGCTGCGGGGTCAATGCTTTAGCGTCATCGTTTGCCGCCGGCGCCGCCTTCAGGCAGGTGCTCATGAACATCTTGCGCTCATCGCCCTTGAGGCTTTTAGCCGTCGCGTCGGCGTTACAGGTGGTCATCTTGTTCTGTTGGGCCGTGGCCGCGAAGCCTTGAGAGCAGAGCAGCAAACCGATCATCAGCAAAGGGACACGCAACATCTTCATGGAGTTTTCTCCTGGTCGCCGCACCGAGGGACGCGGCCTTGTTCAGGAGTGTAGACAACGCCTGTTACGCCTTCCTGCTTTCAAGATGGCTACGCCGATACTGCTCCGGCGTGCACCCCGCCTGCCGTTGAAACATCGCGATAAACGCAGAACCAGTGCTGTAACCCATGTCGAATGCGACGTCCTGGATGCTGCGATGGCTGTCCAGTGCTTCGATCGCCGAGAGGAAGCGCAAGCGCTGACGCCACTCCCCGAAACTCATGCCCAACTCACGCACGAACTGCCGCGCCAACGTGCGCTCGCTGACATGGATTTGCGCAGCCCAGGCTGACAGCGGGCGGTTATCCCCAGGCTCGGCCTGCAACGCTTCAAGAATCGCGAGCAGCCCGGCACTGCTGGCGTAGGGTAAATAGCACTCATGGACAGGCGCTTGTTGCAGCTGATCGACCAGCACCTGGGCCAGGCGCTGGTCCGCCGCGTTTTCGGGAATCTTCACGTCCCTCGCGGCGAAATCCTTGAGGATCGCCTTGAGTATTTCACTGATCGCCAGCGTGCAAGCCTGCGTGGGCAGGTCGAGGCACAACGAAGGCGCAAGGCAGACCGCACGGTAGTTGACCGGTTGATTGCTGTAGAAGCTGTGTTCGATGTGCGGCGGCACCCACACCGCATACTGCGGGGGTGACATGAACCGGCTACTGCCGATTTCCATGTGCAGCACGCCATTGGCCGAATACTCGAGCGTGCCCCACGGATGACGATGGGGCGCGGCATATTCGTGCGTGTCGAAGTCGGCATACCGGAAGTAGACCGGAGACGGCAATTCGCTGAAATCCAGCAAGTCGATGTGTTTACTGGTCATGCTGTCCGTCATCAAGGGCCCGTTGTCTGGATCGAAGTATAAGCTTTCATCCAGACAGACGATAATTGTCCCTCATTAACGTTCTGGTTGTTCCTGATGCAATACGCTTATCCCCTGCTCGCCATTTTTATCTGGGCCGGCAACACCGTGATCAACAAGCTCGCCGTTGGGGCGATCTTTCCTGCCGAGATCGGTTTCTATCGCTGGCTGCTGGCGGGCTTGCTGTTCACGCCGTTCATGCTCAAACCGGTGATCGCCCATTGGTCGTTGATCCGTCCCAATCTGGGCAAGATTTTTATCCTTGGCGTGCTCGGCATGGCGGTTTATCAGAGCCTGGCCTACTTCGCCGCGACCCTGACCTCGGCCACCAACATGGGCATCATTTTGTCGCTGATGCCCTTGATGTCCCTCGCCATGGCGATTGCCAGCCTCGGCCAGCGCCTGACCGCAGGCGCATTGACCGGCGCGGTACTGTCATTTGCCGGCGTGCTGGTGGTGGTGTCGTCCGGTAGCCTGGCGGCATTGCTGGAACACGGCGTGAACCTGGGCGATGCGATGATGTTGATCGCCACCCTGGCCTATGCGATCTACAGCACGTTGCTGAAAAAATGGCAGCTGCGCCTGCCACCGCTGGTGTTGCTGTACTTGCAGGTACTGGTGGCGGTGATTGTGTTGTTTCCGTTGTTCATCGCCTCGCCGAAGGTCGGCCCGACCCTGCAGAACATCCCGCTGGTGCTGTACGCCTGCCTGCTCGCGTCGATGGTGGCGCCACTGGCGTGGATGCAGGCGATTGTGCGTCTCGGCCCGAGCCGGACCACGCTGTTTTTCAATCTGCTGCCGTTGATCACTGCGCTGATTGCGGCGGTGGTATTACATGAGCAGCTGGCGATGTATCACCTGGTGGGGGGCGTGCTGACGCTGGGTGGGGTGATTCTTTCGGAGCGTTGGACCACTGTTTTGGGTCGTAAAAACAGCGTCGCCTGATTGAAAAGATCGCAGCCTGCGGTGTAGTGGTTCAGTTTTTTTAAACCATCCCGTAGGAGGATTAAGCCGCCTGTTGCTCGAACAGCGCAGGCGGCAAGTGGTTCGAGGCGGAGTGGCAACGGCGATAGTT
>NZ_WFGV02000037.1 GCF_010095445.2 Pseudomonas sp. TNT3 | reverse complement strand
CTGGCTGGGCGTGCCGTCATTGGCGTTGGCGCCGCTGGCAGTACTTTCTGCTGCTCGCCAGCGCAACGCACTCAGCCATTGGCTCGTCACGCTGACCCGGCTACCGGACAGCGACCACTGGTCGGGTTGGGACGATCTGCGAGATGCCGCGGCCGATGCCCGCCCGATCTGGCGCCTGGCAGAGGGTGAGCTGCACCGGGCTGGCGCACGGATCTGGTGGTTGTCCGGCGGCTGGCTACGCCCTGCGCCTGACGCAGGTGAGTGGCGCGATCCCTCGCAACCGCTGGTGCTGCCGGAAAACGGTGTGCTCAGTTTCAGCGGTCAAAAGCCCGGTGGCCCGCTGCAAATCCGCTATCGTGAGGGAGGAGAAGTCATGGCTCTGCAGGATCGGGGGCATCGTGATCTGAAGCGCTTGCTCAACGAGAGGGGTGTTCCTGGCTTCGTCCGTGGCAGATTGCCGCTGCTCTACCGAGGCGGGCAATTGCTGGCGGTGGCGAACCTGCGGGGTTTAAGTGGCAGCGAGCGCGAAGGCTGGCATTTGCATTGGGCCCCATTGAGCGAAGATCAAGGTTTGAGCTGAAAGGGGCTTTCCGGTAGACTACGCTCCCTTCTTGATACAACTTCTGTGGATTCGCCTGAATTGCAGGAGTTGCCGATTACCAAGCAGTCTTTGCTGGGCGATTCCAAAAAATGTGTAGCGAGCAACGTACCGGTGTTTCATCTTCCGGTCTGTCCCAACGCGGCGGTTTTTTTGAAAGGTGCACTGTGATTAATGCAGGTGATCGGGGGCTTCGGCCTTCCTTCGCTTTCCCCGGCGGCTCGGACCGCTTTAACGCAGACTTCTAGGGTTTTTCATGACGCGCTACATATTCGTCACGGGCGGTGTTGTTTCTTCATTGGGGAAAGGCATTGCATCGGCTTCATTGGCGGCGATCCTGGAGGCGCGGGGACTTAAGGTCACCATGCTGAAGCTGGACCCGTACATCAACGTCGACCCGGGCACCATGAGCCCGTTCCAGCACGGTGAAGTGTTCGTCACCCACGACGGCGCCGAGACCGACCTGGACCTGGGCCACTACGAGCGGTTCATCCGCACGACCATGACCCAGAACAACAACTTCACCACTGGCCGCGTTTACGAACACGTCCTGCGCAAAGAGCGCCGTGGTGATTACCTGGGTGCAACCATCCAGGTGATTCCGCACATCACCGACGAAATCAAGCGCCGGATCATCAAGGGCGCCGGCGATGCCGACGTGGCCATGGTCGAGATCGGCGGCACCGTGGGCGATATCGAGTCGCAACCGTTCCTTGAAGCCATCCGTCAATTGCGTTTCGAAGTCGGCGCCAAGCGCGCGATGCTGATGCACCTGACGTTGGTACCGTACATCGCCACCGCTGGCGAAACCAAAACCAAGCCTACCCAGCACTCGGTCAAGGAACTGCGTTCCATCGGCCTGCAGCCAGACGTGCTGGTCTGCCGCTCTGATCACCCGATCGATATCTCCTCGCGTCGCAAGATCGCGCAATTCACCAACGTTGAAGAACGTGCGGTAATCGCGCTGGAAGACGCCGACACCATCTACAAGATCCCGGGCATCCTGCATTCCCAGGGCCTGGATGATTTTGTCGTCGAGCGTTTCGGCCTGCAATGTGGCGGTGCTGATCTTTCCGAGTGGGAAGCCGTGGTCGACGCCAAGCTCAACCCTGAGCATGAAGTCACCATCGCCATGGTCGGCAAGTACATGGAGCTGCTGGACGCCTACAAGTCGCTGATCGAAGCGATGAGTCACGCCGGCATCAGCAACCGTACCAAGGTCAACCTGCGCTACATCGACTCCGAAGACATCGAAAACCAGGGCACCGCGCTGCTGGAAGGCGTAGACGCAATCCTCGTACCGGGCGGTTTCGGCCTGCGTGGCGTGGAAGGCAAGATCACCGCCGTTCAATATGCTCGTGAAAACAAGGTGCCGTACCTGGGTATCTGCCTGGGTATGCAAGTGGCTGTTATCGAGTTCGCTCGTAACGTGCTGGGCTGGAAAGACGCCAACTCCACCGAGTTCGATCGTGCCAGCGGCCATCCGGTCGTGGGCCTGATCACCGAGTGGGAAGATGCCACCGGCGCTGTTGAAATCCGTACCGAAGCATCCGACCTGGGCGGTACCATGCGCCTCGGCGCTCAGGACTGCCTGCTGGAAGCCGGCTCCCTGGTGCACGATTGCTATGCCAAGGACGTGATCGTCGAGCGTCATCGTCATCGCTATGAAGTGAACAACAACCTGTTGCCGCAACTGATCGAGGCCGGCCTGAAAATCTCCGGTCGCTCCGGTGACGGTGCGCTGGTCGAAGTGGTTGAAGCACCGGATCATCCTTGGTTCGTCGCTTGCCAGTTCCACCCTGAGTTCACTTCGACGCCGCGCGATGGTCACCCGTTGTTCAGCGGTTTCGTCAAAGCTGCTTTGGCTCAACACCAGAAGAAGGCGTAAACCTGATGGCACAGAAGATCATCCGCGTAGGCGACATCGAAATTGCCAACGACAAGCCAATGGTGCTGTTCGGTGGCATGAACGTGCTGGAAAGCCGCGACATGGCGATGCAGGTCTGCGAAGAGTACGTGAAGGTTACCGAGAAACTTGGTATCCCTTACGTGTTCAAGGCCAGCTTCGACAAAGCCAACCGTTCTTCTGTGACTTCTTACCGTGGTCCGGGCCTGGAAGAAGGCATGCGGATCTTCCAAGACATCAAGCAAGCGTTCGGCGTGCCGATCATCACCGACGTCCACGAGCCTGACCAGGCTGCGGTCGTTGCCGAGGTCTGCGACATCATTCAGTTGCCGGCCTTCCTGTCGCGCCAGACCGACCTTGTGGTCGCGATGGCCAAGACCGGTGCCGTGATCAACATCAAGAAAGCCCAGTTCCTCGCCCCTCAGGAGATGAAACACATCCTGAACAAGTGCGTGGAAGCGGGTAATGATCAGTTGATTCTCTGCGAACGTGGTTCGAGCTTCGGCTACAACAACCTGGTCGTCGACATGCTCGGCTTCGGCATCATGAAGCAGTTCGAATACCCGGTATTCTTCGACGTGACCCATGCGCTGCAAATGCCTGGCGGTCGTTCCGACTCCGCTGGCGGCCGTCGCGCCCAGGTGACCGACCTGGCCAAGGCCGGCATCAGCCAGTCGCTGGCCGGTTTGTTCCTCGAAGCCCACCCGGACCCGGACAACGCCAAATGCGACGGCCCTTGCGCCTTGCGTCTGGACAAACTGGAGCCATTCCTGGCCCAGCTCAAAGCGTTGGACGAACTGGTGAAGAGTTTTCCGACGGTAGAAACCGCGTAAGCCTCAATTCTCCGGTAAAGTACCGCACGATTTAATGCTCAGGCCCTCGGGTCTGAGCGTTATCGTCCGCAAGTCTGCCCGCTGTACACCACTTGCCGACGGTAAAAGTTTTCCTCTAGCTGCGTCGTTTTCGTCAACTTTGGAGTGTTTACAACAATGGCAAAAATCGTCGACATCAAAGGTCGTGAAGTTCTCGACTCCCGTGGCAACCCCACCGTGGAAGCGGACGTGCTTCTCGATAACGGCATCATCGGCAGTGCTTGCGCGCCGTCCGGTGCTTCCACTGGCTCGCGTGAAGCGCTCGAGCTGCGTGATGGCGACAAGAGCCGTTACCTGGGTAAAGGCGTGCTCAAAGCCGTCGCCAACATCAACGGTCCGATTCGCGACCTGTTGAAAGGTATGGACCCAAGCGACCAGAAGGCGCTGGATCACGCGATGATCAAGCTCGACGGTACTGAAAACAAAGGCTCCCTGGGTGCTAACGCAATCCTCGCCGTTTCCCTGGCCGCGGCCAAGGCAGCAGCTCAGGACCAGGACCTGCCGCTGTACGCTCACATTGCCAACCTGAACGGCACCCCGGGTGTTTACTCGATGCCGGTTCCGATGATGAACATCATCAACGGTGGCGAGCACGCCGATAACAACGTCGACATCCAGGAATTCATGGTTCAGCCAGTTGGCGCCAAGTCTTTCTCGGAAGGTCTGCGCATGGGCACCGAGATTTTCCATCACCTCAAAGCCGTTCTGAAGGCCCGTGGCCTGAGCACTGCCGTCGGTGACGAAGGTGGTTTCGCACCTAACCTGGCTTCCAACGAAGACGCTTTGAAAGTGATCTCCGAAGCCGTGGCCAACGCCGGTTACACCCTGGGCACCGACGTGACCCTGGCGCTGGACTGCGCGGCAAGCGAGTTCTACGAAGACGGTAAATACAACCTGTCCGGCGAAGGCCAGGTGTTCACCGCCGAAGGTTTCGCCGACTACCTGAAAGGTCTGACCGAGCGTTACCCGATCATCTCGATCGAAGACGGTCTGGACGAGTCCGACTGGGCTGGCTGGAAAATCCTCACCGACAAGATCGGCGAGAAAGTCCAACTGGTAGGTGACGACCTGTTCGTAACCAACACCAAGATCCTGAAAGAAGGCATCGATAAGAAGATCGCCAACTCGATCCTGATCAAGTTCAACCAGATCGGCACCCTGACCGAAACCCTGGAAGCCATCCAGATGGCCAAGGCCGCTGGTTACACCGCCGTAATCTCGCACCGCTCCGGCGAAACCGAAGATTCGACCATTGCCGACCTGGCTGTGGGCACCTCGGCTGGCCAGATCAAAACCGGCTCTCTGTGCCGTTCCGATCGCGTCTCCAAGTACAACCAACTGCTGCGTATCGAAGAGCAGTTGAACGGCAAAGCCAAGTACAACGGTCGCAGCGAGTTCCGCGGCTGATTGGCAAATAGAAAAAAAGACACCGGATTGTGTCGGAAAAATCGCTACAGCGATGGATTTGCCACTAATCTGATGCCTTACTAGCACAAGCCTGGGTCTTCCAGGCTTCGTGCTATCAGAAGCTTCACGTTTTGGCATGGCTGTCTTTTTCACTGGAAACCCGATATTCGATGCGCAGTCCCAATTGGTTGTTCCTCGTCTTGCTCCTGCTGCTGGCTGGCCTGCAATACCGCCTTTGGGTGGGTAATGGCAGTCTGGCGCAAGTGGCCGAGCTGACTCAGCAGATTGCGGATCAGCATGCTGAGAACGAAGGATTGCTGGAGCGCAATCGGGTCATGGACGCTGAAGTCAGTGAGTTGAAAAAAGGCATGGAGACCGTCGAAGAGCGGGCTCGCCATGAGTTGGGCATGGTCAAGGACGGTGAAACCCTTTACCAATTGGCTCAATGAACACGTTGTTGCCGGCCTTCTGGGCCGTCGTTCCTGCTGCGGGCATTGGTGCCCGTATGGCTGCAGACCGTCCCAAGCAGTATTTGCAATTGGGCGGGCGCACTATTCTCGAACACAGCCTCGGCTGTTTCCTTGATCACCCTTCCCTGAAAGGGTTGGTGGTCAGTCTTGCTGTTGATGATCCTTACTGGCCAAACCTGGCGTGTGCTGGCGACGCTCGTATTCAACGAGTGGAGGGCGGTGCCGAACGATCCGGGTCTGTGCTCAATGCGCTTTTGCATCTGCATGCGCTAGGTGCTGAAGATGAGGATTGGGTGCTGGTTCACGATGCTGCCCGACCGAACCTGAGCCGTGATGATCTGGACAAGTTGCTGAGTGAACTGGCTGACGATCCGGTTGGTGGGCTGCTGGCGATTCCGGCACGCGATACCTTGAAACGGGTCGACAAGCATGGTCGAGTTGTCGAAACCGTAGATCGCAGCGTGATCTGGCAAGCCTACACGCCGCAGATGTTTCGCCTGGGCGCATTGCATCGGGCGCTGGCTGATAGCCTGGTGGCCGACGCGGTTATAACCGATGAAGCTTCGGCGATGGAGTGGGCGGGGCTGGCACCGCGCCTTATCGAAGGTCGATCCGACAACCTCAAGGTCACGCGTCCGGAAGACCTCGAATGGTTGCGTCAGCGTTGGGCCAATCGCCGCTGAATGACTCGTTGGCTGTGTACTGCTCGCGATAGCGGTGGATCAGACAACAAATCCGGCAATGATGTGCATCAGCTTCGATACTCCGGCCGGTCGGCCAACCCTTCCTTTAAGTAATCCACCAACTTGCGCACTTTCGGCGACAAATGCCGTTGCTGTGGATAAAGCGCCCACACGGCCGTATTTGGCGGCTGATGGGTTTCCAACAGTGAAACCAGCTCACCATTTTTCAGGTGCTCCAGCACGTAATAATCCGGCAACTGACACAAGCCCACTCCCTGTAGCGCAGCATCCAATACCGCCTGCCCACTGTTGCAACGCCAGTTTCCCTGTACCCGTTGGGAAAATTCCCGCCCATTCTGCTCCAGTTGCCACAGGTCAGTACTGCCGACAAGGCAGTTATGCCGGCTTAACTCCGACAGGCTGTGTGGGCGACCGTAGCGTTCCAGGTAGGACGGCGACGCGCACAAGTACATGCGCCTTGGCGCCAGCCGAGTGGCGACCAATCGAGAATCCTGCAGTCGACCCAGCCGGATCGCCAGGTCCAGGCCTTCATGCACCAGGTCGAGCTGTCGATTGCTCAATTCGATGTCGATACGCAACTGCGGATAAAGCCCCATGAACCGGGTTACCAGCGGTACGATGAATCGTTCGCCATACGCTACCGCGCAGGTCATGCGCAGCATGCCCTTGGGCTCGCTGGTCAGGTCGCCGACCGCTCTCAATGCTTCTTCGCGTCCATCCTGCAGACGTTGGCAATGTTGCAGGAAGGTTTGCCCAGCCTCGGTCAGCGTTACCCGACGGGTACTGCGGTAAAGCAGGCGAGTTTGAAGGCGTTCTTCAAGGCGTGCTATTTGTCGACTGATATGGGAAGACGAGACCCCCAGACGTTCCGCAGCTGCGGTGAACTGGCTGTTCTCGGCGACTGCGACGAATTCGTCGATACCTTCCCAGCGATTTTCCGACATTCGCGATTATCCCTGTGTGGCAATAATGTTTTGCTTTTGTCCGGATTATTCATCGTTAAGCAGTGTATTACACTCCCCCTCTCGTTTTTATTCACTGGAGAAGCACATGATCAAGTCGCGCGCCGCCGTAGCTTTCGAAGCCAAGAAGCCCCTCGAGATCGTCGAAGTTGATGTCGCCATGCCGAAGGCCGGTGAAGTTCTCTTGCGTGTAGTTGCGTCCGGTGTCTGCCATACCGACGCTTACACCTTGTCCGGTGCTGATCCTGAAGGCATCTTCCCGTCGATTCTGGGTCACGAAGGCGGCGCAGTGGTGGAAGCCATTGGTGAGGGCGTGACGTCGGTCGCTGTGGGCGATCATGTGATTCCGCTGTACACCCCGGAATGCCGCCAGTGCAAATTCTGCCTGTCAGGTAAAACCAACCTGTGCCAGGCCATTCGTGCGACCCAGGGCAAAGGCTTGATGCCAGATGGCACGTCGCGTTTTTCCTACAAGGGCCAACCGATTTTCCATTACATGGGCACCTCGACTTTCTCCGAATACACCGTGTTGCCGGAAATCTCCGTCGCCAAGATTCCTAAAGAAGCACCACTGGAAAAAGTCTGCCTGCTCGGTTGCGGTGTCACCACCGGCATCGGCGCGGTGCTCAATACCGCCAAAGTAAAACCAGGTGATACCGTCGCGATCTTCGGCCTTGGTGGCATCGGTCTCTCTGCGGTCATCGGTGCGGCCAAAGCCAAAGCGGCACGGATCATTGCCATCGACATCAACCCGGCCAAGTTCGAAATCGCCAAACAGCTCGGTGCAACCGAATGCGTCAATCCGAAAGATTTCGACCGTCCGATTCAGGAAGTCATCGTTGACATGACCGATGGCGGCGTCGACTTTTCCTTCGAATGCATCGGCAATGTCCAGCTGATGCGTGCAGCACTCGAGTGCTGCCATAAAGGCTGGGGCGAGTCCGTCATTATCGGCGTGGCCGGTGCAGGCCAGGAAATTTCTACCCGTCCATTCCAGCTGGTCACCGGTCGCGTCTGGCGCGGTTCGGCGTTCGGTGGCGTGCGAGGTCGTACCGAATTGCCAAGTTATGTGGAAATGGCTGAGACCGGTGAGATCCCGCTGGATACCTTCATTACCCACACCATGGGCCTGGAAGATATCAACAAGGCATTCGACCTGATGCACGAAGGCAAGAGCATCCGCTCGGTCATCCATTTCTGAGGTCGCTCATGAGCCTGGAAAATATCTCCTGCCAGAAGAGCTTTGGTGGCTGGCACAAACGTTACAAGCATCGTTCCGACGTGCTCGGCTGCGACATGGTGTTTGCTGTATACCTGCCGCCACAAGCGGAGCTGGGCGGAAAACTGCCGGTCTTGTATTGGTTGTCCGGCCTGACCTGCACCGATGAGAACTTCATGCAAAAGGCCGGCGCCATGCGCATGGCGGCCGAGCTGGGCCTGATCATCGTCGCCCCGGACACCAGTCCTCGGGGTGCGGATGTGCCGGGAGATTCGGATGGGGCGTGGGACTTCGGTCTTGGTGCGGGTTTTTATCTGAATGCCACACAGGAACCCTGGTCCCGGCACTATCGGATGCATGACTACGTCGTGCAGGAATTGCCGGCATTGGTCGAAGCCCATTTCCCTGCGTCGGACAAGCGCGGTATCAGCGGCCACTCGATGGGCGGCCACGGTGCGCTGGTTTGCGCATTGCGTAATCCTGGACGTTATTTGTCGGTGTCGGCGTTTTCGCCAATCAACAACCCGATGGATTGCCCGTGGGGTCAGAAGGCCTTTTCCCGCTACCTGGGAGAAGACCGCTCGAAATGGCGCGAATGGGATGCCTGTGCATTGATTGCCGAGGCCGACGAGAAGCTGCCGCTGCTGGTTGATCAAGGCGATCGCGACGACTTCCTGGCTACCCAGCTCAAGCCTGAAGCCTTGCAACAGGCGACTAAACTGGCCGGACATCCGCTGACGTTGCGCCTGCAACCCGGCTACGACCACAGCTATTTCTTCATCGCCAGTTTCATCGATGACCACCTGCAGCATCACGGCCGCGCCCTGGGAAGGGCTCCCGGTTAGTTTTCCCACCGCTGCGGGCCTGCAGTTGTGCAGGGGGCACTAATTGAGAGCACCCCCTCGTCTAATGCAGGTAGAATCACGCCCTGACAAAAATCGGGGCGTTTTTTTATGCGTATTGGCCACGGCTATGATGTGCATCGTTTCGCTGAAGGCGATTTCATTACTCTGGGCGGCGTGCGCATTGCACACGGCTTCGGGCTGCTCGCTCACTCCGACGGTGACGTCCTGCTGCACGCCTTGAGCGATGCGTTGCTCGGCGCTGCCGCGCTCGGTGATATAGGCAAGCATTTCCCGGACACCGACCCTACTTTCAAGGGCGCCGACAGTCGAGTGCTGTTGCGTCACGTCGTTGCATTGATCCATGCCAAGGGCTGGAAAATCGGCAACGTCGATAACACCATCGTCGCCCAGGCGCCAAAAATGGCCCCGCATATCGAATCGATGCGCGCGCTGATTGCTGCGGATCTTCAAGTTGAGTTGGATCAAGTGAACGTGAAAGCTACCACCACCGAAAAGCTTGGCTTTGTCGGTCGCGAAGAAGGCATTGCCGTGCACGCCGTTGCCTTGTTGCTGCGCGCATGAACGAACTGCAATTGCTTGGCCCGCGGGCCTATGGTGAAGCGCTCGGCACCGCTGTATTGAAAGCCACCGCGGAAGATTTCCAGGTTGATGAAGTGCTTAACATCCCCCTCAGTGGCGATGGTGAACATTTGTGGATCTGGGTAGAGAAGCGCGGTTTGAACACCGAGGAAGCGGCCCGGCGGATCGCCAAGGCTGCAGGTGTTCCATTGCGCACTGTCAGTTACGCGGGACTCAAGGATCGTCAGGCGTTGACTCGCCAATGGTTCAGCGTGCAACTGCCAGGCAAGGCGGATCCTGATTTGTCGGCAGCCGAAAACGACACCCTCAAAATCCTCAAGACCGGTAGGCATAAGCGCAAGTTGCAACGCGGGGCTCATTCAGCCAACGGTTTTACGTTGCGCCTGACCCAGTTCGCTGGCGACAAAGAAGCGATTGAAGAGCGTTTGCAGCTGATCGTTAAACAAGGTGTCCCCAATTATTTCGGCGCCCAGCGATTCGGGTTCGACGGCGGTAACGTGGTGGACGCCCGGTCCTGGGCCGCGCGCAAGGCGTTGCCGGAACAACGCAACGTTCGTTCTCGTTTGCTCTCTACCGCGCGCAGTTTCCTGTTTAACCAAGTGCTGGCGGCACGCGTCGCTGAGGGTAGCTGGGACCGTGCGCAGGTCGGCGATCTGTTGGCATTCACCGACAGTCGCAGTTTTTTTCCGGCAGGTGAAGCAGAGTGCAGTGATCCGCGTCTGGCGATTCTGGATTTGCACCCGACGGGTCCACAGTGGGGCGAAGGTGACTCACCGGCCACTGGTGTTGTCCATGAACTGGAGCAGGCAATCGCCACTCGCGAAGCAGACTTGCGCGATTGGTTGGTTAACGCCGGAATGAGCCACGAACGTCGTATCCTTCGACTGCCCATTGGTGGGTTGACGTGGCATTATCCCGAGCCTGACATTCTGCAACTGGAATTCGTCCTGCCGGCCGGATGCTTCGCCACCGTATTGGTGCGCGAGCTTGTCGATCTGGTGCCGGTGGGGCAGACGGACAGCCCATGCGTATTCTGATTTCTAACGACGATGGGGTAACCGCACCCGGTCTTGCCGCGCTTTATGCTGCGCTGGCGGATTACACCGAATGCGTGGTTATCGCCCCGGACCAGGACAAAAGCGGCGCCAGCAGCTCGCTGACGCTCGACCGTCCGTTGCATCCTCAAACGCTCGCCAATGGCTTTATCAGCATCAATGGCACCCCCACTGATTGCGTGCATCTGGGCTTGAATGGCTTGCTGGAGCGTCAACCGGACATGGTGGTTTCCGGCATCAACCTGGGCGCTAACCTGGGCGATGATGTGCTGTATTCCGGCACGGTGGCGGCTGCTCTGGAAGGACGCTTTCTGGAACGTCCTTCGTTCGCATTTTCGCTGGTCTCACGGCAGGTGGAGAATCTTCCCACAGCGGCTTACTTTGTTCGCAAGCTGGTAGAAGCCCATGCTGATCTTGAGTTACCCCCGCGAACGGTGCTGAACGTGAACATTCCCAACTTGCCGCTGGATCATATCCGCGGAATTCAGCTGACCCGCCTCGGGCATCGCGCTCGTGCCGCTGCTCCGATGAAGGTGGTAGACCCCCGTGGCAAATCCGGTTACTGGATCGCTGCAGCCGGCGACGCGGAAGACGGCGGCCCGGGAACCGATTTCCATGCGGTGATGCAGGGCTATGTTTCGATAACGCCGCTGCAACTGGATCGAACCTTCAATGATGCCTTCAGAAGTCTCGATGGCTGGCTGGAGGGTTTGCGCTGATGGCCCGTGAACACGACGACATTCTGCGTCGCGGCATCGGGATGACCTCCCAGCGTACCCGCGAGCGCCTGATTCAGCGCCTCTATGACGAGGGCCTTTCCAATGCCAAAGTGCTGGAGGTTATTCGCCGTACACCGAGACACCTGTTCGTCGACGAGGCTCTGGCCCATCGCGCTTACGAAGATACGGCGCTGCCGATCGGACATAACCAGACCATTTCCCAGCCCTACATGGTGGCTCGCATGAGCGAGTTGCTACTGGAAGCGGGGCCTTTGGACAAGGTAATGGAGATCGGCACCGGTTCGGGCTATCAGACCGCGGTACTTTCGCAACTGGTCGAGCGGGTCTTCTCGGTAGAACGCATCAAGGTCTTGCAAGACCGGGCCAAGGAGCGGCTGGTCGAACTGAACTTGCGAAACGTCGTGTTTCGCTGGGGTGATGGCTGGGAGGGCTGGCCAGCACTGGCGCCGTACAACGGCATCATCGTGACGGCGGTGGCGACTGATGTGCCACAGGCGCTGCTCGATCAACTCGCGCCGGGTGGCCGGCTGGTGATACCGGTGGGTTCTGGCGAGGTTCAACAACTGATGCTGATCATCCGTGAAGAGCAGGGTTTTTCCAGGCATGTCCTGGGGGCCGTTCGTTTCGTTCCTTTGCTGAATGGGCCACTGGCCTGAGCATTTGTTTCAACGCGATGAATTCTATTCGTTTGCCCCTGTCTTACAGCGGCAACACCAGTTTTAAACGGGATTCAACGTCGGTTAGCAAACGTGTGCCTCGCGTCATTAAAGGTAAACCCGGCGCGGCCCGTTATACTTGCGACACTTGAGCCGGATACGGCAATTCAAATTTTCAGCCACCACAAAGGGAGCGGCGGGTGAGTCTCACAGTCATTGCGCAGCGAATGGGTATAACGAGCTTTCAGCGCCTGGTGACTGGCCTTGTCTTGAGCACCTTGCTGGTCGGTTGTTCCAGCAATAAATCCAGTGACGTACGCGTCGTCGATCGGAACAAAGCAGCCGCTCAGCGTCCGGCAGTGACCACAGGTCAGTACGTCGTACGCCCCAAAGATACGATGTTCTCGATCGCCTTTCGCTATGGCTGGGACTACAAAGCCCTGGCCGCACGAAACAATATTCCTGCGCCCTATACGATCCATCCGGGTCAGACAATTCGCTTTGACGGGCGCACCGGTTCAACACCGAAAGCGGTTGCCAGTTCATCCAGTTCAACACCGTCATCATCGAGTAAAACCACAGTCTTTCGTCGGCCTGTAAACGGTGCAGCAGCGGGAACAGCGGTGGTTGTACCGTCCGTCGCCAATAAGCCTGCACCTGCTCCGCTACCGCCTGCGGGCCCAGCCCCGACCGGCTGGGGATGGCCATCTAATGGCATTCTGATTGGAAAATTCTCTTCAAACGGCAGTTTGAATAAAGGAATTGATATCGCCGGGGATTTGGGACAGCCTGTTTTAGCTGCGTCTGATGGGACGGTGGTATACGCCGGGAGTGGCTTAAGGGGCTACGGCGAATTAGTCATCATCAAACACAGCGATACCTACGTCAGTGCCTACGGACATAACCGCAGGCTGTTGGTTCGGGAGGGGCAGCAGGTCAAGGTCGGACAGACAATTGCCGAAATGGGGTCAACGGGTACAGACCGGGTGAAACTGCATTTTGAGATTCGCCGGCAAGGTAAACCAGTAGATCCGCTGCAATTCCTGCCTCGTCGTTGATTTGTTACCAGCCTGTTCCGTCACGTAGAGGGAACAGGCTCCAGCGTTGCCAAGGATAAGGGCGCCGCTTGAGCTTGAGGTCGAACTCACCAAAGGACTATAACAATGGCTCTCAGTAAAGAAGTGCCGGAGTTTGACATCGACGATGAGGTTCTCCTGATGGAGACCGGCGTCGGCACGGATTCGATGTCGAATGATGAAGGGGCTGCTCCACCTTCCGTTCGTGCCAAATCCAAACACTCCGCCTCGCTAAAGCAACACAAGTATATTGACTACACGCGTGCACTTGATGCCACGCAGTTGTATCTCAACGAAATCGGCTTTTCCCCTCTGTTATCCCCCGAAGAAGAAGTTCATTTTGCGCGTTTGTCGCAAAGTGGGGATCCGGCCGGGCGCAAACGCATGATTGAAAGTAACCTGCGGCTGGTGGTGAAAATCGCCCGGCGTTACGTTAATCGTGGGCTGTCGCTGTTGGACCTGATCGAAGAGGGCAACCTCGGGCTTATCCGGGCGGTGGAAAAGTTCGACCCTGAGCGAGGCTTTCGCTTTTCGACCTACGCTACCTGGTGGATCCGTCAGACCATCGAGCGCGCAATCATGAATCAGACCCGGACCATCCGGTTGCCGATACATGTGGTCAAAGAGCTGAACGTATACCTTCGGGCTGCACGCGAGCTTACGCAAAAGCTCGACCATGAACCTTCCCCCGAAGAAATTGCCAACCTGCTGGAAAAACCGGTGGGCGAGGTCAAGCGCATGCTGGGCTTGAACGAGCGGGTTTCTTCGGTCGATGTCTCGCTGGGGCCGGATTCGGACAAGACCCTGCTGGACACGCTTACTGATGACCGTCCTACTGATCCCTGCGAACTCCTGCAGGACGACGACCTTTCACAAAGCATCGATCAATGGCTCTCAGAGCTGACCGACAAGCAGCGCGAAGTGGTTATTCGGCGCTTCGGTCTACGCGGACATGAGAGCAGCACCCTTGAAGATGTGGGCCTGGAAATCGGCCTGACTCGTGAGCGGGTCAGACAGATACAGGTTGAAGGTCTGAAGCGTCTTCGGGAGATCCTGGAGAAAAATGGCTTATCGAGCGAGTCGCTGTTTCAGTAAGCGTTTCGCCAGGTAAGCAGCAAAAAGCCCCGACTGGTTCGGGGCTTTTTGTTGGCTGCAGTCCGGTGAGGAATAACCCCGGATTTGAGTCTGCTGTTGTAAGTCTTCGCTTACTCTTTTCGTAAGTGTTCGTTATTTTTACACCCTGCCAATCGGCCGTGCACTTCCATTGCTCAAACTATCTAGTTGAATTTAAAAGATAATTATTTTTATCGTCTCCTTTTAATGTCCCCGAGCTACATTGGGGAGTGATTGCCGTCGACCGGGAACTCGCTAATATCCAACGTGTGTCAACGGATAGACACACCCTTCCAGGATGAAGGGAAAGGAAATCGCAGGAGCGATTCATCAGGATGATGAAAAAGGAATACAGGGACTAGGGAAAAAATGTGGGCGGGTCAAACCGCCCCTTTTTTTTGCCTGCAGAAAAGCAAAAAGGCCCACAAGGGGCCTTTTCGAGAACGCGGGGGAATCAGCGTTCGAGATCTTTGATCTTGCCTTTGACGCCATCCCACTCTTCGGCATCGGGCATCGATTCTTTCTTCTCGGTGATGTTGGGCCAGATTTCCGCCAGCTCAACGTTCAGCTGAATAAATTGCTGCATGTCTTCCGGGACTTCATCTTCGGAGAAGATGGCCACAGCAGGGCATTCTGGTTCGCACAATGCGCAGTCGATGCACTCATCCGGGTGAATCACCAGGAAGTTCGGGCCTTCGTAAAAGCAGTCCACCGGACAGACTTCTACGCAGTCGGTGTACTTGCACTTGATGCAGTTGTCGGTGACGACGAAGGTCATTTCTAATTTTCTCCTCAGGCGGCGGCAGCGGAGCCCCTTCACGTTGGGGTCGCCGGGTTTGGGAGCGATAGTCTGCAGGCCAGGCTGTAGCCTGCAGCATCCCAAACCGCGCGAGATTCTAACAGCTTGCAAGCAACTGCGTTAGATCCGTGTCTTTAGTGCATAGAGCATTTCGAGAGCTTTACGGGGTGTCAGGTCATCCAGATCAATTTTGGCCAGCTCATCCAGCACCGGGTGCGGAAGACTGGCGAACATATCGCTCTGTAGCGGCGCGGCCGGTCTGCCTTTGGCTGGCTTTGGAACTTCATGTGGCAGCGCGGTCGCTTCCAGGCGGCCAAGGTGTTCGCGGGCACGCACGATCACTTCGCTCGGCACGCCAGCCAGTTGCGCAACAGCCAGGCCATAGCTCTGACTCGCAGGGCCAGGCAGAACGTGGTGCAGGAACACGATACGTTCGTTGTGCTCAGTGGCATTGAGGTGCACGTTGGCCACCAATGGCTGGGCCTCGGGTAGCACCGTCAGCTCAAAGTAGTGGGTGGCAAACAATGTATAAGCCCGCAGATACGCCAGGCGCTCAGCTGCTGCCCACGCCAGGGACAAACCGTCAAACGTGCTGGTGCCGCGACCGACTTCGTCCATCAGTACCAGGCTACGCTCGGTCGCATTGTGCAGAATGTTCGCGGTTTCGCTCATTTCGACCATGAAGGTCGAGCGCCCACCGGCGAGATCATCGCTGGAGCCGATACGCGTGAAAATGCGGTCCACCAGCGACAACTCACAACTGGCTGCCGGGACAAAACTGCCAATGTGGGCCAGCAACACGATTAACGCAGTCTGGCGCATGTAAGTGGATTTACCACCCATGTTCGGACCCGTGATCACGAGCATGCGAGTGTTGTCATCGAGGCTCAGGTCATTGGCCACGAACGGCGTGGTCAGTACCTGCTCGACAACCGGGTGACGTCCCTGGCTGATGCGCATGCACGGCTCTTCGACAAAGCGCGGGCAGTTCAGGTCCAGATTCAGCGCTCGCTCGGCGAGGTTGCTCAGCACATCCAGCTCGGCAAGTGCGGCGGCAGTGTCTTGCAGGGGCGGGAGTTGTGCGATCAGGTCTTCAAGTAGTGCTTCGTAAAGCATTTTCTCGCGAGCCAGTGCGCGACTCTTGGCTGACAGCGCCTTGTCTTCGAACGCCTTCAGCTCCGGGGTGATGAAGCGTTCGGCGCCCTTGAGTGTCTGGCGCCGAATGTAATCTGCCGGCGCTGATTCGGCTTGCTTGCTCGGCAGTTCGATGAAGTAACCATGAATGCGGTTGTAGCCCACCTTCAGGTGCGACAATCCCGTGCGTGCTTTCTCGCGTGCTTCGAGATCAATCAGGAATTGTCCGGCATTCTCGCTGAGCGATTGCAGGTCATCGAGTTCACTGTCATAGCCAGTTTTCAACACACCGCCATCACGGATGACCGCAGGTGGGTTGTCGATGATGGCTTTTTCCAGCAGTGCCGCCAGTTCCGGATAGGTGCTGGTGGTGTTGGCCAATTGAATGATGTGTGGCGCCTCAAGCTCGGTCATCGCTACTTGCAGTTCAGGCAAGGCACCGAGTGCGTCCCGCAGGCGGGCAAGGTCTCGAGGGCGGGCATTGCGCAGTCCGATACGCGCCAGAATCCGCTCGATGTCGCCGATTTCCTTGAGCTGCGGTTGCAGCTTTTCAAAACGGTAGCCGTCGAGCAGGCAGGTGATCGAAGTCTGGCGCGCCAGCAATACGGTCAGATCGCGAAGCGGGCGGTTCAGCCAGCGAGTCAGAAGGCGGCTGCCCATGGCGGTCTGGCAGCGGTCCACCACCGACTGCAAAGTGTTGTCGCGCCCACCCGCCAGGTTAGTGTCCAGTTCCAGGTTGCGACGGCTCGCGCCATCCAGCACGACGGTGTCGTCCAGTCGTTCGTGACGCAGGCTGCGCAAATGAGGCAAGGCCGTGCGCTGGGTTTCCTTGGCGTAGCTCAACAGGCAGCCGGCAGCACCGATTGCCAGGGTCAGGTTCTCGCAGCCGAAGCCTTTCAGGTCCTGGGTGGAGAACTGCTGGCACAAGCTTTTCAGCGCCGAGTCACGTTCGAAATCCCACGGTGCACGGCGACGAACCCCGCGACGCTTCTCCGCCGGCAAATCCTTTGGCCAGTCATCCGGGATCATCAGCTCTACCGGATTCACTCGTTCCAGTTCAGCCAGCAGGTTCTCCCAGCCTTTGATTTCCAGCACCGTGAAATTGCCACTGGTGATGTCCAGTACCGCCAGGCCGAACAAACGTTCGTCACCCAGTACCGCGGCAATCAGGTTGTCGCGGCGCTCATCCAGCAGTGCCTCGTCGCTGACCGTACCCGGTGTGATGATGCGCACCACTTGTCGATCGACGGGGCCTTTGCTGGTAGCCGGGTCGCCGACTTGTTCGCAAATCACCACCGACTCGCCGAGTTTCACCAGTTTCGCCAGATAGCCTTCTGCCGCGTGGTAAGGAATTCCACACATCGGAATGGCCTGCCCCGCAGACTGCCCACGGGCTGTCAGAGTGATGTCCAGCAGCTTGGCGGCCTTCTTCGCGTCTTCATAAAAGATCTCGTAGAAGTCGCCCATGCGGTAGAACATCAGCTGGTCGGGGTGCTGGTTCTTCAGGCGCCAGTATTGCTGCATCATTGGCGTGTGGGAGGACAGATCGGAGAGCGCTTTATTCATCGGATAATCAGGCAAATTCGTTGAAAGGTGTAGGGCAAAGGAGGGGCGGGGGCCCGGCTTTTCCGCGATGGGCGCAAGGTTACCATGTGCGGTCCGCTCGACGCAGGCATGAAAGCCGGGCGAGGCATTCAGGCTCTCTCTTCTTCTTCACATTTTGATTGATGCTGTGCCTTGCAAGCGCAATCTGCTCGTGTACGGTGGTTCTCATTCCGCCCGATCAGGAGATGACCGTGAAAGAAATCACCCAGCTCGCCGCTGAACTCGGCAGACGCTTGCAGGTTCTCAATGCCCACGTCACTACCGCCGAATCCTGCACCGGTGGCGGGATTGCGGAGGCAATCACCCGGATACCGGGGAGCTCGGCGTGGTTTGAGGCCGGCTATGTCACTTATTCCAACCGTCAGAAAACCGAGCAACTGGGTGTTCCTGACGAGCTGTTTTCGACCGTCGGGGCGGTCAGTCGCGAGGTGGTCGAGGCCATGGTAAAAGGCGCACAGGTTAAAAGCCGGGCGCGTTTTGCGGTGGCGGTCAGTGGTGTGGCGGGTCCCGATGGCGGTTCCCCGAACAAGCCGGTCGGCACGGTTTGGCTGGCCTGGGGTGTCGGAGAGCAGTCATTCAGCGAGGTTCAGTACTTTCCTGGAAGCCGTGACGAGGTCCGCCGACAAACGGTGAAGGCCGCGCTAGAGGGGCTGCTGCGCCACGCTGCTTTAGAAATCTCAAATCAGGGGTAGGCGATCCTGAATCGCTGTGGAATAATACTGTCTACTTATACAGGTGTTGGCCGTCAGGCCTTATTGATTACGTGAGGACTTTAATGGACGACAACAAGAAGAAAGCCTTGGCTGCGGCCCTGGGTCAGATCGAACGTCAATTCGGCAAGGGTGCCGTAATGCGTATGGGCGATCAAGACCGTCAGGCGATCCCGGCTATCTCCACTGGCTCTCTGGGGCTGGACATCGCGCTCGGCATTGGCGGTCTGCCAAAAGGTCGTATCGTTGAAATCTACGGTCCTGAATCCTCCGGTAAAACTACGCTGACACTGTCGGTGATCGCCCAGGCTCAAAAAGCCGGCGCGACCTGCGCATTCGTTGACGCCGAACACGCCCTCGACCCTGAGTACGCCGGCAAACTGGGCGTCAACGTCGATGACCTGCTGGTTTCCCAGCCGGACACCGGTGAGCAAGCTCTGGAAATCACCGACATGCTGGTGCGTTCCAACGCGGTTGACGTGATTATCGTCGACTCCGTGGCTGCTCTGGTTCCAAAGGCTGAAATCGAAGGCGAAATGGGTGATATGCACGTGGGCCTGCAAGCCCGCTTGATGTCCCAGGCGCTGCGTAAAATCACCGGTAACATCAAAAACGCCAACTGCCTGGTTATCTTCATCAACCAGATCCGTATGAAAATCGGTGTGATGTTCGGCAGCCCGGAAACCACCACCGGTGGTAACGCGCTGAAGTTCTACGCTTCGGTTCGACTGGACATCCGTCGTACTGGCGCGGTGAAGGAAGGTGACGAAGTCGTTGGTAGCGAAACCCGCGTCAAAGTTGTGAAGAACAAAGTGGCTTCGCCGTTCCGTCAGGCTGAGTTCCAGATTCTTTACGGCAAAGGCATCTATCTCAATGGCGAGATGATCGACCTGGGCGTTCTGCACGGTTTTGTTGAAAAATCCGGTGCCTGGTATGCCTACAACGGCACCAAAATCGGTCAGGGTAAAGCCAACTCGGCGAAATACCTGGCAGATAATCCGGACATCGCCGCGACGCTTGAGAAGCAACTGCGTGACAAACTGCTGACTCCAGCGCCGGACGTTAAAGCATCGCCAGTCAAAGAGACTGCTGATGACCTGGCAGACGCTGATATCTGAATGATCTGATGACCGCCGTACTCGATACACTCGTCGCGGTGCGGCGAACTGCAATGGACCTGCTCGCGCGACGCGAGCACGGTCGAGTCGAGCTGACGCGTAAACTGCGTCAGCGCGGCGCTCTCCCTGAAATGATCGACATCGCACTCGACCGTTTGACGGAGGAGGGCTTGTTATCCGAAGCCCGTTACCTCGAAAGTTTCGTTTCCTACCGAGCCCGATCCGGATACGGCCCTTTGCGTATTCGAGAAGAGTTGAGTCAGCGCGGCTTGCAACGTACTGATATCGAACTTGCTATACGCGAGAGCGGTATCAGTTGGCAGGCACAGTTGGAAGACACCTGGCGACGCAAGTTCTCCGGGCATTTGCCGATTGATGCGCGAGAACGTGCCAAACAGGGCAGGTTCCTGAGTTATCGCGGATATTCCATGGAAATGATCGGCCGGTTGTTCAGTGGTCGAGCAATGGATGATTAAACTAAATGGCCCGTTATTTCGATAACGGGCCATTTTTTTGTCTCATATCACCTTGGAAGGCTCACGCGCGCGCTGTTGCGCCTGCGGTTTTGTCTGGGCCCAGTTTTCCGGCAGGTTGATGTAGTCCACCAGTTCCCGCAGACGTCCGTGATCACGTGCATTAAAGGTAAAGGCCAGTCTCGCCAAATGGCTGAACTGTTCTTCGTCGTGTTCTTCGCCACTGTAAACATGCTGATGGAAATGGTCGCTCAGGCACAGGTCGGCAAATGCCTCCTGCATGTGCCCAAGGGCCTGATCGCTGAGTTTATGATTCATGCGAATAACGAACTGGTGCTTGAGCCAGCGGCTGGAGTGGAAGTTGCTGTAGAACTGGTTGATCTGCTCCACCGCCTCTTCAGCGCTGTAAACCAGGCTCACCAGCTTCATGTCCGTGGGCAGAATGTAGCGATTTTCCTCCAGCTGGTGGTGAATGAAATCCAGCGCACCTTGCCAGAATTTACCTCCTGGCGTGTCCAGCAGTATTACTGGCACCAGCGGGCTTTTACCGGTCTGAATCAGCGTCAGCACTTCCAGCGCCTCGTCCAGCGTGCCAAATCCTCCAGGACAAAGAACCAGTGCATTGGCTTCCTTGACGAAGAACAACTTGCGGGTAAAGAAGAAATGGAAGGACAGCAGGTTGGCCGTGCCTTGTACCGTCGGGTTGGCGTGCTGCTCGAAAGGCAGCGTGATATTGAATCCCAGGCTATGTTCCAGGCCGGCACCTTCGTGGGCTGCCGCCATGATGCCGCCGCCAGCACCTGTGATCACCATCATGTCCGAGCGCGCCAATGCTGCACCGAGCTCTCGAGCCAGGCCATAAAGAGGGTGTTCGATTGGCGTTCGGGCAGAGCCGTACACAGTCACTTTGCGTCGACCCTTGAACGGTTCAAGCACTCGGAAGGCATGCTCCAGTTCGCGCAGGGCTTGCAGGGTTATTTTGGCATTCCAGCGATTGTGATCTTCCTGAGCCATACGCAGCACGGTGAGGATCATGTCACGGTAAATCGGTATGTTCGGGCTGTTGGGTGAAACCAGGTTGAGTTGTTCTTCGACCTTGCTGGTGAGGTCGTGGCCGCCTTCTGCAAAATGACGGCTAAGGAGGTCATTCGGTTGGTAAGGCATTCAGCTTCTCCTTGCATACAGGCTGTGTTTTTTTCGATGAATGAAAAAAACCTTCGCAACAAAACGCACAACGGGCTGCTCCTTTTCGGCCCTCAAATATAAAGGTGGATACGTTAAATCTAGTCCCTCGCGATCAGTTGCGCTGAATTGATCATTGCGCCGCAATGTCTTTCCTGGCAACCGCTTATTGAGGATTTGCAAAGTGATTTCACCGCTCGTCTGAACGCGAGCTGAGCGTCCGTTACTCTGATTTACTAAATGACAGAGGTGTCACCAGACTTTTGCGTCCAGAGCAAGACGCTCGGTACAGGCAGTTCAAAGGATTTATCGCGCAATCAACGGCGAAGGGCAGGGAGGCGTCACACGATGGCCAGAGTCATTCTGGAGATCGATACGCAACTGTATCGATTGCTGAAATTATCAGCCGAGACCAATCATCTGAGTCTTGAGGAGGAGTGTTGCCGGCGCCTCGCGGGAGCCGAGCGACAGTCACGGTATCTGCAGGCACTGGTGGCAGAGCTGCGCGCCGAGGATGAGCAGCGGCGCGAGAACTCGCGTTGATTACTTTTTCTTCTGAGTCGCTTTCGGGCAATCCGATTCCTGGAAGCTGGCGGAGCCGACAGCGCGATTGGTTTTCACCTCGGTAAAGTCGTAGCGCATGACCGCCCCCTTGGCCATCAGCTTGCGGAATCCCGGATTCCGGCAGACAGAGGCGCCCAGCTGGAAGTACACCGCTTTCGGGTCAGATCGCATCTTCTCGGCGTGGCTGCTTTGCACGCTCAAGTGGTTGATCAATACATTGCCTTCAGCGGTATAACCCTGGTCGAGAATATCTTCGTTGATCGCCCGTGGCGTGCCGACGCTGCTTTGAGCGGCAACGTTGCGCAGCTCTCGGTTGAGATTCTGCTCACTCAAAGACGCAGCCTGAGCACTGAAGGACGACGCTAGCAGAATGGCAGCGGTGGGAACGATAAAGCGCAGCATGAAACTCTCCTGGTTCAGTGACTGGTGCTTCGACCCGTCACATGACTGTGCGTTCAGTGGTCGCGAATTATAGGGGAGGTGGTCTGGACGGTACAGGCTTGTGCTGGCAGCTCTGATAAACTGCCGGCATTTACTGCCCCGAGTGCCGTTCGTGTCGAGTTTTCCTGTCTGCCGGTGTTACCCAAGATGAATCACGCCCCCAACGCCGTAGCCCGCTTGCGCGACCAACGTGAGGAGGAGGGTATCAAGCCGATTCAGGCGCGCGGCTGGAGGGCGCCGCGCTGCCGTGCCTGTCGTGTCATAGAGAGTCACTGCCTGTGCGCGTGGCGTCCGCAAGTCGACGCCCGCTCCGGCGTATGCCTGATCATGACCAACAAGGAGGTGTTCAAGCCAAGCAACACCGGTTGGCTGATCGCCGATGTGATACGCGATAACCACGCCTTCATCTGGTCTCGGACCGAAGTCGATCAGCAGCTCCTGTCATTGTTGTCTGACCCCCAATGGCAGCCGTATCTGGTGTTTCCCGGCGAGTATGTCGAACCTGAGCGCGTGACTAACAGTGTTGACGTCGATAGCACCAAACGCCCGCTGTTCATCTTGCTGGATGCCACCTGGACCGAAGCCAGGAAGATTTTCCGCAAGAGCCCGTATTTCGATCGGCTGCCAATCCTGAGTCTGCTGCCGGAAAAGCTTTCTCGTTACCGGCTACGGCGCTCCACTCGCAGCGAACATTTATGCACCGCCGAAGTGGCGGCCCTGTGTCTGGATCTTGCGGGCGATACCGACGCTGCGTCAGCGCTGGACGCTTATTTTGACGTGTTCAGCCAGCATTACCTCGATGCAAAACATCAGCTGGACATGAACGTTTCAACACCGGCTCACGCCGAGCTCATGCCTTATGTGCAGAGCACTGCGCCGGTGATGTGCTGAGCTTCGCCCATACTGCAACGAACGGGACGGCCATGTAACTTGACCACCCCGTCTTCGCTGGGCATGCTTGGCGCCGATTAGGGCGCGGCCAAAGTTTGATACACCGTTTTTTTACGTGAAGAACCACGTTATTGGTGTTGAACGTGCCCTGTTGGTGCCGCTCCGTGGCGGCACCTCGAGTTGTTTGAAAAACAGGATCATTTGAAAAATGGCCACATACGAAATCCTGATTGCCGATGACCACCCTCTTTTCCGCAGCGCGCTGCATCAAGCGTTGACCCTGGGCCTTGGCCCGGATGTCCGCCTGGTGGAAGTGGCGAGTATCGCCGAGCTGGAAACCCGCCTGGACGAAAAGTCTGACTGGGATCTGGTGTTGCTGGACCTGAACATGCCCGGTGCCTATGGTTTTTCCGGGTTAGTGCTGTTGCGTGGTCAGTACCCGCAGATTCCCGTGGTCATGGTGTCGGCCCAGGAAGAAGCCTCGATCATGGTCAAGTCCCGTGAATTTGGCGCCAGCGGTTTTATTCCCAAGTCCAGTGACTTGAGCGTCATTCAAAAAGCCGTGAAGGCTGTGTTGGATGGCGACGTATTCTGGCCCCCTCAAGCCTTCGAAGCCGTCAGTGTTTCTGATGAAGCCAAGGCCGCGAGTGAAGGGCTGGCAAGTCTGACACCCCAGCAGTTCCGGGTGTTGACGATGGTCTGTGAAGGGTTGCTCAATAAGCAGATTGCGTACGAGTTAAGTGTGTCGGAAGCGACCATCAAGGCTCACGTCACCGCCATTTTCCGTAAGCTCAATGTGCGGACCAGGACCCAGGCCGCGCTGCTCTTGCAACAACTTGAGTCAATTTCGAGTCACTAAAGCGCGCATGTTCACGCTTTTTTGACTTCGCTTGATCTAGCTTTCCCACTTCTTTTTGGTTCAGTTGACTACTTTATGTCTCCTTTCAAAGGCCAGACCGGCCTAAAACGCATCCTTAATGCTTCAGGCTATTCACTGGACGGCTTGCGCGCTGCCTTCACTGGCGAGGCGGCTTTTCGTCAGCTCGTGTTGCTCAACGTCGTGCTCATCCCCTTGTCGTTCTTCTTGAACGTGAGCCGCGTCGAACAGGCGCTGCTGATTGCCGTGTGCCTGCTGGCATTGATTGTCGAGCTGCTCAATTCCGCGGTGGAAGCGGCCATCGACCGTATCTCCCTCGAATTGCACCCGCTGTCCAAGAACGCCAAGGACATGGGCAGCGCCGCTCAGTTTGTGGCGTTGACCATGATCGCTTTGGTGTGGGCAGTCATTCTGCTTTAAGCGATGTTGGGCAGGACGATCTCGTCGCTGCGCTGAACCCCGGCGGTGAAGGCGCGGCACAGATCAAGAAACTCGCGCATCGCTGACGTCTGGTATTTCTGCTTGTGCCAGATGAAATAGAACTGCCGCGCCAGGTCCAGGTCCGGCGTTTCGACCGGTACCAGGCTGCCACGCCTGAAAGCATCGCGCAGCGCCAGCCGCGAAATACAGCCAATCCCCAAACCGGATTCCACAGCGCGTTTGATCGCCTCCGTGTGCTCAAGCTCCAGGCGAATGTTCAGCGCGCTGCGATGATGACGCATGGCTTGGTCAAAGGTCAGGCGCGTGCCAGAGCCTTGCTCGCGCAAAATCCACGCCTCGTGGGACAGTTCTTCCATGGTCGCCGTGCCTTTTACGGCCAAGGGATGCTGCGGTGCGCAGAACACCACCAACTCATCCTCGACCCAGCTTTGCACTTCGATGTCCGGATGGCTGCAGTCGCCTTCGATTAGACCCAGATCAATTTCATAGTGAGCGACTTGTTGCACGATATTGGCAGTGTTCTGCACGTGCAGCTTCACCTGGCTTTCCGGATGGCGCTGCATGAAGCTGCCGATCAGCAAAGTTGCCAGGTAATTACCGATGGTGAGTGTCGCGCCGACTGCGAGTGAGCCAAAACCGGACTTGCCATTAAGCAGGTCTTCGATCTCTTTGGCCTGATCGAGCAGCGCCACCGCTTGGGGCAATAGCTGTTTACCCAGGGCATTGAGGCTCAGCCGTTTGCCGGCTCGGTCGAACAGCTGGCAGCTACACTGACGCTCTAGCTCGGTGATTGAGGTGCTCGCCGCCGATTGCGAAAGGTTAAGCAGGCCCGCAGCACGGGACACGCTCTCCTGCTGGGCGACAGCGACGAATACTTGAAGTTGACGGAGAGTAAATCGCATATCGATATAACCGATAACCCTTATCTTAATAATCCATTTAACAGATATTGTCGCTGCGATTAGAATGCGATGCAATTGCGCACCTCGTCGGCGCAGGCAAAATCTCCAGGAGTCCCCCGTACATGAGCAACATGAACCACGAGCGTGTCCTCAGTGTTCATCACTGGAACGACACTCTGTTCAGCTTCAAGTGCACCCGCGATCCGGGCCTGCGCTTCGAGAACGGTCAGTTCGTGATGATCGGCCTGCAACAGCCCAATGGCCGCCCGCTTATGCGCGCTTACTCGATTGCCAGCCCGAACTGGGAAGAGCATCTCGAGTTTTTCAGCATCAAGGTGCCTGATGGTCCGCTGACTTCCCAGTTGCAGCATCTGAAGGAAGGCGACGAGATCATCATCAGCAAAAAGCCTACGGGCACGCTGGTGCTGGACGACTTGAAGCCTGGCAAGCACTTGTACCTGCTCAGCACCGGTACCGGTCTGGCGCCTTTCATGAGCGTCATCCAGGACCCGGAAACCTACGAGCGTTTCGAAAAAGTGATCCTGTGCCACGGCGTGCGTTACGTCAACGAAGTCGCTTACCGCGAATTCATCACCGAGCACTTGCCGCAGAACGAGTTCTTCGGCGATGCGTTGCGTGACAAGTTGATCTACTACCCAACCGTGACCCGTGAGCCGTTCGAGAACGAAGGTCGTCTGACTGACCTGATGCGTAGCGGCAAGCTGTTCAGCGACATCGGTCTGCCACCGATCAACCCGCAGGACGACCGTGCCATGCTGTGCGGCAGCCCGAGCATGCTCGATGAGACCAGCGAAGTGTTGAACAGCTTCGGCCTGAAAGTCTCGCCGCGGATGCGCGAGCCGGGTGATTACCTGATCGAGCGTGCGTTCGTCGAGAAGTGACCTAGGTCACCTGTAGGAGCGAGCTTGCTCGCGATGGTCGTGAACGATGACGCGTGAAGCCAGAATGAATGCGTTGACTTGGTGTTTTTCGCGAGCAAGCTCGCTCCTACAATAGATGTGTAGCGCAAAGAAAAGCCCGCATGGCCTGAGATGGTCATGCGGGCTTTTTCGTTTCTGGCGATCAGGCTTTGGCGGAAATGACCTCCAGGACGCGAATAACCCCCGCCTCGGGGTAATGCCACCGCACATCCACATCCCAGAACTGCGCGCCATACTCCCGCTCAGGAACAGGCGTCTGATACGCCGGCCGTGGATCCTGCGCCAAACATTGCTCAACCAGCTGGACCAATGGCTCTTCCAGCCGCTGAGCATGCCCGTGAGCCTGTTTCAGTGCCGAGTCCGTCCACTGCACGGGAATCAATTGGGGGGCGGCACTGGCAATGCTGTTGGAGGCTGTGTCGATGATGTCGGCATAGGGGACGTACGGTTTGATATCGAGAATCGGTGTGCCGTCCAGCAGGTCGATGCCGGAGATGAACAGTCGATTGGCTTCGACCTTGTCGAGTTTCACCACGGATTGACCGATGCCATTGGGCCGATGCGTCGCGCGGGTGGCGAACACGCCCATGGACTTGTTGCCGCCAAGACGGGGCGGGCGGACTTTCAGCCTGGGTTTTTCTTCCAGCGCCTGATGGAACAGGAACAGCAGCCAGACGTGGCTGACCTGCTCCAGTCCCTGCACGGCGTCCCCCTGATCGAACGGTGCCACCAGTTCCAGCACGCCGCGAGCGGCCGGGGCCAGTTGTGGCTGGCGCGGGATGGCGAACTTTTCCTTGAAGCAGGAGCGCACGAAGCCGATGGGGGAAACGCTGTAGGTCATGATGAGGGTCGAAGCGGGATCAGGGGGGGCATGATAACCCGATCGACCTCAGGATCGGTGCTGACTGTCAGCCCGCCATCGCTTATCTCAGAGACTGAACCCACCATCCAACGGAATAATATTCCCGGTCATGTACGCCCCAGCTGTACTCGCCAGGCTGATGGCCAGCGCCGCCATCTCTTCCTCGCGTCCCCAGCGCTTCATCGGAATCAACGCCGTGTCTTGCGCCAGAGCCTGCTCGTCATCGCCAATGTGCTGCGTCATCTTGCTCGGAAAGCGTCCCGGTGCGATGACGTTGACGTTGATGTGCTGACTCACCAGTTCCCGCGCCAGAATTCGCGACAGTTGATGCAAAGCCGCTTTACTGGGGCCGTAGGCATAGGCCTGCTCGCCAAAGGATGAGATCCCCGCGACTGAACCGATATTGATGATTCGCGCCGGGTTCGCGGCTGAGCCGGCCTTTTTCAAGAGCGGCAGGAACTGCTGAATGCAATTGAACACGGAGGTCACGTTGAGCTGCATGACCTTTTCCCAGCCCTTCACGGGGTAACTCTCAAGCGGTGCGCCCCAAGTAGTGCCTGCGTTGTTCACCAGAATATCGAGGTGAGTGATGTGCTCACCCAGGCGCGTCGCCAGCTGCAGAACACCTTCTTCGGTGGCGAGATTGGCTGCCATCCCGTGGCATTGGCCGAAGGCACTTAATTCCTCGGCGGTCTGCAGGCACGCCTCGGCATCCCGTGCGCAGACGTACACCGTCGCACCCGCTTCGACATAAGCCTTGGCGATCATTTTGCCGATACCGCGGGTGCCACCGGTCACCAGAGCGGTGCGGCCTTGCAGGGAAAAGTAGGGATGCATGGCGAGTCCTGAGAGCTGAGGGTCAATACACCCTAGTCGTCAGCCGCTGAAAGCGGAGCCACTATTTTTGCGAGGAATGGGGAAGCATTTCGGTTAAGCCCTGAAACGCCACCGCCTCTGTAGGAGCCGGCGTGCGCTCCTACAGTTGGCAGACTATTACTGCGGGCGAACGCGCAGGGTCAGGCCCTTGAGGAAATTGCGCAGCAACTGGTCACCGCAGGTACGGTAGTTGGTGTGGCCGAACTTGCGGAACAGCGCGCTCAACTCAGGCTTGGACACCGGGAACTCGGCGGCCTTGAGGATGGCGTGCATGTCGTCTTCCTTCAGTTCGAAGGCTACGCGCAGTTTCTTCAGGATGACGTTGTTGGTGACCGGCACTTCGATAGGCTGCGGTGGACGGCTGTCGTCCTTGCCGCGCTTGAAGATCACCAGGCCGTCGAGGAAGTGCGCCATGACTTCGTCCGGGCAGCGTACAAAGCCTTCTTCGTCTTCCTCTTTCTTATCGAGATAGGTCAACAGGTCTTCCAGGGACACGTCCATGCCGCCGAGCTTGATGATCTCGATGACTTTCTTGTCGCTGATGTCGAGCATGTAGCGCACGCTGCGCAGTACGTCGTTGTGAATCATGGTGTGCAATCCTGATATTCAGCAGTGGGCGCCGCATAAGCAGCGGCGCCGAAAATGTGTGGCGGCGAGAAAAGTCTTAGAACTTCTCTTTGCCGGACAGGTAGCGCCATTGCCCCACGGGCACTTTGCCGATGGACACGCCGCCAATACGGATTCGACGAATGGCGACGACCTTCAGGCCGACGGCCTGGCAGAACAGGGCGATCACGCCCGGTTGTGGATTCTTCATGGCGAAACGCAGGCGGTTCTCGTTCTGCCAGCTGGCTTTCACCGCCGGCAGCTCCTTGCCCTTGTAGGTCAGGCCGTGGTTCAGGCGGTTGAGGCCGTGAGCGACCATCTCGCCTTCCACCTCGACCACATACTCCTGCTCGATCTTGGCGGCGTCCGCTGTGAGCTTGCGCAGGATCTTCCAGTCCTGGGTGAACACCAGAAGACCGCTGGCATTGGCCTGCAGATCGGTACTGGCGGTCAGGCGCAGGAAGTGACCCTTGAGCGGCCGCTTGCTGAAGCGGTGTTCTTCGCTCAGGGTTTCAGCGCTGATGGTCGCCATGGCCGTTTCCGCATCCATGCCTGCCGCAACGTTGAACAAGATCGTCACCGGCTCTGGCGCGGTGGCCTTGGCTTCTGGATCGAGTTCGACTTTCTGGGTGTCGACCTTGAACTGCGGCTCGTCAATGACCTCGCCATCCACGGTGACCCAGCCGCCCTCGATGAACAGCTCAGCCTCCCGACGGGAACAGCCGACGAGTTCGATGAGGCGTTTGGAGAGACGAATCGGGTCAGTCATGACAGGGCCGTAACAAAAAAGGGGTGGGCATTGTACCTGCTGGGCGCCGGTTAATCCCGGCTCCATTTGCTGTAGGTGCTTTTAATGTGGGAGCTGGCTTGCCGGCGATGCAAGCGACACGGTTGTCTGTTGGACCGAGTTGATGCTATCGCCGGCGAGCCAGCTCCCACAGTGTTCACGGTTAATTAGCCATTTCGCGTTATTTGTTGCGTCTGGCGCAGCCGCATGTGCAACAACGGATAAGGCTGGCCCATACCGTCATGCTCTGAGCGACCAATCACCTCAAAGCCCTGTTTGAAGTAGAACCCCAATGCCTGCGGGTTCTGTTCGTTGACGTCCAGTTCATCGGCATTCAGATGTTCCATGGCATAGCGCAGCAGCTGTTTCCCCAGACCCTGGCCACGATGCGCCGGGTCGATGAAGAGCATCTCGATCTTGCCCGCCGCAACCCCCGCGAACCCGGTGATGCGTTGGCGTGAGTCTGTGGTGCAAATCAGCATGACCGCATCCAGATAGCGGGTCAGCACCAGGTTCTTCAGCAGTTCGATGTAGCTGTCCGGGAGAAAGTCATGCGTCGCTCGCACCGAGGCTTCCCAGACTTGCACGAGTTCATCGTAATCACTGTGTTTCGGTGTGTGGATAACCGAATGGTGGCGCATGGCCCAATGCCCCTTGCGAAGTGAATGAAAAGAATCCTTTCGTTACAAAACGATAGACGTAAAAAAGCCCCGCATCTCGTCAAGAAAGCAGGGCTTTTTATATTTTTTGCGTTTAGATCTGTTCAGCCCACAAGTCGTACTCGTCGGCGTCGGTCACTTTGCACCAGACCTTGTCGCCCGGCTTGAGGTTACTGCCGTTGTCGATGAACACGTTACCGTCAATTTCCGGGGCGTCGAAGAAGCAGCGACCCACGGCGCCTTGCTCATCGACTTCATCGACCAGCACTTCGATTTCACGGCCAACGCGCATTTGCAGGCGAGCCGAGCTGATGGCCTGCTGGTGGGCCATGAAGCGGTCCCAACGGTCTTGCTTGACGTCGTCCGGCACGATCGCCGCGTCCAGCAAGTTGGCCGGTGCACCTTCGACCGGCGAGTACTGGAAGCAGCCAACGCGATCGAGCTGGGCTTCGGTCAGCCAGTTCAGCAGGTATTGGAAGTCTTCCTCGGTTTCGCCCGGGAAGCCGACGATGAAGGTCGAACGGATGATCAGGTCCGGGCAGATCTCGCGCCAGTTCTTGATACGCGCCAGGGTCTTGTCTTCAAACGCCGGGCGTTTCATGGCTTTCAGGACTTTCGGGCTGGCGTGCTGGAACGGGATGTCCAGGTACGGCAGGATTTTGCCGGCGGCCATCAACGGGATCAGCTCGTCCACGTGCGGGTACGGATAAACGTAGTGCAGACGCACCCAGACACCGAGGGTGCTGAGGGCCTCGCACAGTTCGGTCATGCGGGTCTTGACCGGCGCGCCGTTCCAGAAACCGGTTCGGTACTTCACGTCGACGCCGTAGGCACTGGTGTCTTGGGAGATCACCAGCAGCTCTTTGACGCCGGCCTTGACCAGACGCTGGGCCTCGTCGAGCACATCACCCACCGGACGGCTGACCAGTTTGCCGCGCATCGACGGGATGATGCAGAAGCTGCAGCTGTGGTTGCAGCCTTCGGAAATCTTCAGGTAGGCGTAGTGACGCGGGGTCAGCTTGATGCCCTGCGGTGGCACCAGGTCGATCAGCGGGTTGTGATCCTGGCGCGGTGGCACGGCGTCGTGCACGGCATTGACCACCTGCTCGTACTGCTGCGGACCGGTAACGGCCAGCACGCTTGGGTGCACGTTGCGGATGGCGCCTTCTTCGACACCCATGCAGCCGGTCACGATGACCTTGCCGTTTTCCTTGATCGCTTCACCGATCACTTCCAGGGATTCAGCCTTGGCCGAGTCGATGAAACCGCAGGTGTTGACCACCACGACGTCGGCGTCCTGATAAGTGGACACAACGTCATAACCTTCCATGCGCAGCTGGGTAAGGATGCGCTCGGAATCGACCAGTGCTTTGGGGCAACCCAGGGATACGAAGCCAACCTTTGGATTGGCCGGCGCAGGAGTGGTGGACATGTCTAACCTCGGTATTTGTGACGCCTCCAGCCGGGAACGGCAAGGCGACTGACGGGCGCTTTATCGCGCCTCTGATCAAAAAGTGCGCAATTCTAGCGATGGCAAGCTCACTTGACCAGCTTTATGGAGGGAAATACGACGAGTGCTGCGCTATGCTTCGCGCCGTTACGCTTTACCGAATTTTTATAGTCAATAAAACGTCTGTAACCGTAAGTAAAACAGCGCATGCTGCGTGGCAAAGCATAGTGCTTCTTCCAAAGAAGCCCGGTCTGGGTAGTAGGAGTGGTAGATGGGGCAGGCAAGTAGTCAGGCGGCAGGTGCCGAGCATTCGGTAGCAAAGCCGATAGGCATGCTGGTCGCGGCAGTCGGGGTGGTTTATGGCGATATCGGTACGAGCCCGCTGTATACCCTCAAGGAAGTGTTTTCCGGTGGCTATGGCGTACCGGTCAACCATGACGGTGTGTTGGGCATCCTGGCGTTGATCTTCTGGTCCCTGATCTGGGTCGTCTCGATCAAGTACATGATGTTTGTCTTGCGTGCCGACAACCAGGGCGAAGGCGGGATCATGGCCTTGACGGCGCTGGCCCGGCGGGCAGCGGCGGGGCACCCGAAGTTGCGCAGCTTGCTGGTGGTGTGCGGGCTGATCGGTGCAGCGCTGTTCTACGGTGACAGCATGATCACACCGGCCATTTCGGTCCTTTCGGCGATTGAAGGCCTGGGGTTGGCATTCGATGGCATCGACCATTGGGTGGTGCCACTGTCGCTGGTCGTGCTGGTGGCACTGTTCCTGATTCAGAGTCATGGCACTGCGCGGATCGGCATTCTTTTCGGGCCGATCATGGTGACCTGGTTTGTGGTGCTCGGGGCGCTCGGCGTCTACGGCATCATGCAACACCCGGAAGTCTTGAAGGCGATGAACCCTGTATGGGGCGTGCGCTTCTTCATCGTTCACCCGGGCATGGGTGTGGCGATCCTCGGTGCGGTGGTGCTGGCGTTGACCGGTGCTGAAGCGCTGTACGCCGACATGGGCCACTTTGGTCGCAAGCCGATTGCCCGTGCCTGGTTCATCCTGGTGCTGCCGGCGCTGGTGCTGAACTACTTCGGCCAGGGTGCGTTGCTGCTCGGTGATCCAGAAGCTGCACGCAACCCGTTCTACCTGTTGGCTCCGAGCTGGGCGTTGATTCCGTTGGTGGGGTTGTCGACCATGGCCACGGTAATCGCCTCTCAGGCGGTGATTTCCGGTGCGTTCTCCTTGACTCGTCAGGCGATCCAGCTCGGCTACATTCCGCGCATGCACATCCGCCACACGTCCAGCGCCGAACAAGGCCAGATCTACATCGGCGCGGTTAACTGGGCGCTGATGGTCGGCGTGATTCTGTTGGTGCTCGGTTTCGAATCCTCCGGAGCCCTGGCCTCGGCCTATGGCGTGGCGGTGACGGGCACAATGCTGATGACCACCATTCTGGTATCGGCCGTGATGCTGCTGCTGTGGAAATGGCCACCGATCCTCGCCGTGCCGGTGTTGCTCGGTTTCCTCTTGGTGGACGGTCTGTACTTCGCTGCCAACGTGCCGAAAATCGTTCAGGGCGGTGCATTCCCGGTCATCGCCGGTATCGCGTTGTTTGTGCTGATGACCACCTGGAAGCGCGGCAAGCAACTGCTGGTCGAGCGGCTGGATGAAGGCGGATTGCCGCTGCCGATCTTCATCAGCAGTATTCGCGTCCAACCGCCGCATCGCGTGCAGGGCACCGCCGTGTTCCTGACCGCACGGCCGGACGCCGTGCCACACGCACTGTTGCATAACCTGTTGCATAACCAGGTGCTGCACGAGCAAGTGGTGTTGCTGACCGTGGTGTACGAAGACATCCCGCGGGTGCCGCCGACCCGGCGCTTCGAGGTCGATTCCTACGGCGAAGGGTTCTTCCGGGTGATCCTGCATTTTGGCTTCGTCGACGAGCCGGACGTGCCGCAAGCGCTGAAGTTGTGTCACCTCGATGATCTGGACTTCAGCCCGATGCGCACCACCTATTTCCTCAGCCGCGAGACGGTCATCGCCTCCAAGCTTGAAGGCATGGCGCGCTGGCGTGAGGCGCTGTTCGCCTTCATGTTGCAGAACGCCAACGGCAACTTGCGCTTCTTCAATCTGCCGCTGAACCGGGTGATTGAATTGGGGACGCAGGTCGAGATGTAGGTCCGCCACATCAAAAAGCCCCCGTTGCCATGAAGGTAGCGGGGGCTTTTTTGTGCCTGGGCGTCTAGCCTGGACCCAGCAAAGGACCCTGTGGGAGCGGGCTTGCCCGCGATGATGGCAGCAGCTCCAAGGCATTCACACTGCAAGTCGCTGATGTTGGTTCCCGCTGACGAATGAAACCGGAGTGAACATTATCTATTTGGAAAATCGGCAGACAAAAGTCCTGCCTCCAAGAGAAGTCTGACAAATCTTGAAAATCCTTGACGGCTCGTTATTTCCAACGGCGCAAGTGTCCATGTTTTATGGAATGTGGACACTTGGTGTGTCTAGCTATGCGGCAAGCCCCAAAGGGCCAGTTTTGCAGGCTGTAAGCGGTTCCGAACAGGCGACACGCGCATTGTTTACCGAGTAGATGGCAAGGCGATTCAGGTATTGATCGTTGCCGTTGGTGCTCGACGTGACGAAGAAGTTTACGCAGCAGCAGAGCGTTGTATCTAACCCAAAAGCCCCCGCAACCATAGGCTGCGAGGGCTTTTTTGTCGGCGAGTTTCAGATCACTCCTGAGCCGTCTGATCCTTGGCTTGTCGCTTCTCGATCACGTCCACCAACCGCTGCGCCAGTTTCGGGTAGTTCTCGTCGAAGTGGTGGCCGCCGGGCAGTTTCATCGCTTCGCCCACTGCGGTTTTGTCGGTGCAGCCGCTTTCGTCGGCTTCCTCTTCACCGTAGATGCACACCACTTTTTCCGGTGGCAACTTGGCCATTTCCGGGCCGGTGGCGGCTTCTTTGCCGGCGTTGCCCAGCCAGCCTTCGACTTCGATTTCGAAGCTGCCGGTGCGGGCGAACGCCAGCAGAATGATTGCGTCGACGCGCTGTTGTTCTGATGGCTCCAGGCGATTGTAGATCGCCGGCAGTACGTCGGCGCCGAAGGAGTAACCGGTCAGGATGAAGCGCTTGGTGCCCCATTTCTGCCGGTAGTGTTGCATCAGCTCGGCCAGATCCAGCGCACTTTGCTCAGGGCTCTTGTGCTGCCAGTAATAGCGCAGGGTATCGATGCCGACGACCGGATAGCCGATCTTTGCCATCTCGCCTGCTACATCGCGGTCGAGGTCGCGCCAGCCGCCATCGCCGGAAAGGAACAGGGTGACGGTGTCCTTGGCTTGCCCCGCCGGTACTTCCACCACCGGGATCTGCAAGCCACCGGCGGCCTTGTCGCCACCGACCAGGATTTTGCGAAGTTCGTTGTTCAGCACTTGCGGCAGGTTGATGTCGTAGTCGCTGATGCTGGTTTCGGCGTTGGGTTGATCGCGCACGAAGCCTGCGCTGGCGTCGTCCGGGTTATCGTTCCAGGCCACCAGCCAGTGGCCGTGGGCGGCGCTTTTCGGCAGCAGGTGGGTGCAGCCGGGCTTTTCCAGCGCCAGGTCGACTGACACTGCCTGGGCTTTGTCATCCTTCTGCTCGGACAACCAGCGCCACGCCAGTACGGCGCCGGGGCCAATGCCGCTGACCAGGGTCGCCGGGCCTTTCAATTCCCGCAGGCCCGTTTGGAGTGCGCGACTTTGCAGCAGACACTCCTTGGGCAGAATCACCTGAACAATCTGCGCCGAGCCAGAACGGCTCAGGGTCATCAGTTGTTGGTCGCTGAGTTTCTGATCGTCGTTCACCGCCACCAGCACCTGAGCCGTCGGCGTGGTGCCCGGGATGACACGGGTCATGACGGTGCCATCGGCCGGTGTCAGCCGTTCGAGGGTCGGTGCCGGTGCCGGGCGTTTGAGGTACCAGTAACCGCCACCGAGAATCAGGGCCAGCACTACCAGTGTGGCCAGTACATACCGCAGGGAGCGTTGAATCATCAGCGTTTCACCAATCCAGTCAAGCCGCCCGCAATCAGGGCAGCAGTGTCGGCCAGGGCTACCAGCGGATCGAGTCCGGCGGGCACGGCCATATAGCGGGGTTCCCAGTCAGGCTGGAATTTGTCTTTGAAGCGGCGCAAACCTTGGAAGTTGTAAAGCTGCTCACCACGGCGGAAAACCATCGAGCCCAGACGCTGAGTCAGTGGTGCGCCACGACGGGGTTGCAACCCCGACAACGGCACCATGCCCAGGCTGAAGCGCGCGTATCCATGATTTTTATAATGTTGAATCAGACCGACCATCATGAATTCCATGGTCAGCTTCGGGGCGTCCGGGTGCGCCCGCATCAGGTCGAGGCTCGCCAGGTCGTGGCCGAAAGTCTCGAGCAAGTTGGCAAACGCCACCGGGCGTCCTTCGAAACGAATGACGGCTACGCGGAAATGTTTGAGGTAGTCATCGCTGAAACGGCCAAGGGAGAAGCCTTTCTCGCGCACGTTCTTGCCGGTCAGCCAGGCATCGGAAATCACCTTGAGCTCGTCCATAGGCGCCTGTCCCGGCTCGAAGATCTCCAGCGACAGGCCGTCGCGCGTGCCGCGGTTCCAGGTGTAGCGCAGGTCCTTCATCTCTTTGCCCTTGGCTTCAAGGTCAAAGCGATGCAGATCGACCCGGGCTTCTTCGCCCAGTTTGATCGCGGTCAGCCCGATGTCCATGTAGTACGGCAGATTCTCGGCGCGCACTTGATAGAAGACGGGCCGGGCGTGATGGATGTCGCACAGGTCACGGAACTGCCAGATCATCTCGGCCCGTTGCTGGGTCGGTCCGATCGGGTCGTACAACGCCACCAGGCTGCGTCCACGACGGGCGTACATCAAAAAGGCCTGGTCGTCGGGATGGAACAGCAGCGCTTTGTCACCGGTCAGCGCGAGACCACCATCCGGCTGGGAGGAGGCCATGAGGATCTTTATGGCCCTGTCCAGTTCGTCCTGTGTTGGCAGGTGGATCACGGGGCGCGCGGTGCGCAGCAGCCAGGTCAGGGAGACCACCACCAGCAACACAGCGGCGCCGAGCAGCGAGCGCAGGCCCCTAGGTGCGTCGGCGTCGAGGGTGAACTGCCACCACAGTTGATGGCTGTAGGGAACATCCTGATAGGCAAACAGCAGCAGCCAGATCGACGCTGCGAGCACGCAAACGCTGGCGACCAGGTACAGCGGCGAGAACGGTAATTCCGTCAGTCGACTCGCGCGATAGAACGAGCGACGGAAAACCCCCAGCAGGCTGGCGGTCAGCGTCAGCAGGCAGGCTTCTTCCCAGTCGAACCCTTTGAGCAGGGAGAGCAGGGCGCCCACCAGCAACAAGATGGTCGTGAGCATCCACGCCGCAGAGAGACGGCGGCGCAAGCCTTGGGCCAGCAACAGGCAGAGCACGCCAATCAGGCTGGCGCCGAAGTGCGAGGCGTCGACCAGGCGATGAGGAATCAGAAAACCGATGTGCTCCAGGCGGGTGTCGATCTCAGGCGTCACGCCGGAAAACAACAGCACCACGCCCGACAGGAACACCAGTACCGCCAGAATCGGGGCGGCCAAACCGGACGCGACGCGCAGGGATTGACGGGATTGGAACAGGCGCTGTCCTTCATTGATCAACAGGAATAGGCAGGCCACCAGCAAGGGAAGGATGACGTAAATCAACCGATAGAGCAGAAGTGCGGCCGCCAGCGGCGCGGCTCCGAGCTTATCGGCGAAGGCTGCCAGCAGGATCGCTTCGAATACGCCGACGCCGCCGGGTACATGGCTGAGCACACCGGCCGCCAGCGCCAACAAGTAGACCAGCAGGAACGCCCCGAAAGGTGGAGCTTCGGGCAGTAGCAAATAGAGAACGGTTGCGGCAGCTGCGACGTCCAGGGCCGTGATGATCAGTTGCAGGAAGGTCAGGCGACGGCCTGGCAGGCGCAAGGTGCGGCGTCCAACCCTGACCAGCAAGTTGTCCTTGTAAGGTTGATCCGGAAGGCGGCGGCGGTAGATGCCTATGGCCAATACGCTGAAGAGCAACAGCACAGCGGCTGCCACCGCTCCGAGTAACATTTCGGACAGCCCAAGGGCCGCAGAGGCTGCTGGTAGGTCGCTGAGCGTCGCCAGCGCTGCCAGTGGCGGCAGCGCGCAACCTAGCGAGAGGCTGGCGAACAGCGTCATATGCGCGACTTCGGAGGCCCCCAGGCCATGCCGTGCATATAGACGGTAACGAACCGAGCCTCCCGATAGCATCGACAAGCCGATCGCATTGCCGATCGCGAACGCAGTGAATCCGCCCAGTGCCAGGATTCGAGGCGCCAGTGTCACACCGGCATAGCGACTGGCCGACCACTCATAACCCAGCAATATGATGAAGCCGACCACGGTGGCTGCGAGTGCACCGAGTAGCGCGGGCTTCGGAACTTCGAGAATCGAGTCATGCAGGGCGTAGAGGTCGAGTTCGCTCAACAGATGGCGACAGGCAATCAGCGCGATAGCAAACAGCAGCACCGTCACCGCCAGGCCGATAGGCTGGCGATATTTGCTGACCAGATCCAGCAGGCGCAGACGCTCTGCTTTGATCGGTTGTGTGGCTGTAACGGTGTCTTGTGGATCAGACGAGTTGGCGCGCATCAATCACCTCTTGGATTGTGCGCGACAGGATGGGGGTATCCAGCCAAGTTACCAATCCCTGTAGAAAAAAATAATTACAAATATTAACGCCTCTCACCGTCATCGGGTGAAGGCGCATCATCAGGCGAAGAGGGGGGCTGCCTGGGATGAGCATAGTCTGAACTCGGCACGGAGTGACCACTAACGGCTCACCTTCACGATGACAGATCATTGTTGCGAAAGGACTTTTTCAACAGACACAAAAAAGGCCACTCTTTCGAGTAGCCTTTTTTGATGTTTGGTTGCGGGAGCCGGATTTGAACCGACGACCTTCGGGTTATGAGCCCGACGAGCTACCAGACTGCTCCATCCCGCGTCTGTGTGGCGGCATTCTATAGAGATACGCCGGGGTGTCAACCGTTAATCCAGAAAGAAGCCAAATAAGCGTAAATGAGCGGCGGAGTGGTTGTCTTGGAGACATAAGTTTCGGAATCGGAACGATTTCTCTTCAGTGCCTGTTATTTGCCTAGCTGCTTAATGTCGCGCTTAGGCGTACAAAACAAGCGCCCACAAAAAAGGCCACTCTTTCGAGTAGCCTTTTTTGATGTTTGGTTGCGGGAGCCGGATTTGAACCGACGACCTTCGGGTTATGAGCCCGACGAGCTACCAGACTGCTCCATCCCGCGTCTGTGTGTCGGCATTCTACAGAGGATCGCAGGTGTGTCAACCATGAAATCCGAGAAAACCTGTGGTGGTTCAATCGCTTAGCTCAAAAAGAGTGCTGTAAAAAGGCCTGCAGGTCAGGCGCTACAAGGCTTTCAGCTCTATTGACGGATGGTTTTCGATTGAAAAAACAAATTCATCTTTTTTCCTACGCGTAAAAAAGAAGATTCTGACCACTGGTGCTATATACAGGTGTGAGTGAGATACTGCCGATCCGACTCGCCGATACTCCTCACCACCTTTATATGAACCAGCGAAAAATCATCCACGTCGATTGTGATTGCTTCTATGCCGCCATCGAGATGCGTGACGAACCGAAGCTGGCCGGAAAACCCTTGGCCGTGGGTGGTTCGGCGGATCGGCGCGGGGTGATCGCCACCTGCAACTACGAAGCGCGGGCGTATGGCGTGCGTTCGGCCATGTCTTCCGGACACGCGATGAAACTGTGCCCAGACCTGACGATCGTCAAGCCGCGTATGGACGCCTATAGAGAAGCGTCCAAGGAAATCCATACGATCTTTCGCGATTACACGGACCTGATCGAGCCGCTGTCCCTTGATGAGGCTTACCTTGATGTGTCGGACAGTGCGCATTTCGGCGGCAGTGCGACGCGTATCGCCCAGGAAATCCGTCGGCGTGTCTCCAATCAGCTGCACATCACGGTCTCGGCTGGCGTGGCGCCGAACAAGTTCCTGGCCAAGATCGCCAGCGACTGGAAGAAACCCAACGGTTTGTTCGTCATCACGCCGGATCAGGTGGAGGACTTCGTCAGTGGTTTGCCGGTCAGCAAGCTGCACGGGGTCGGCAAGGTGACCGCGGACAAGCTGGGCAGGCTGGGCATCGTCGACTGCTCGCATTTGCGCGACTGGGACAAGTTGGCGCTGGTGCGCGAGTTCGGCAGCTTCGGGGAACGACTGTGGAGTCTGGCGCGTGGGATTGATGATCGACTGGTGCACAACGACAGTCGTCGCCAGTCAATCAGTGTCGAGAACACCTATGACGTGGATCTGCCGGATCTGGTGAGTTGCCTGGACAAGTTGCCCGAGTTGCTCGAAACGTTGAGTAACCGCATGTCACGGATCGACAGCAGTTACCGGCCGGGCAAGCCTTTCGTCAAAGTGAAGTTTCATGATTTCACCCAGACCACGCTGGAGCAGGCCGGGGCAGGGCGGGATCTTGGGAGTTATCAGTTGTTGCTGACCCAGGCATTCAACCGCGGCGCGAAGCCGGTGCGATTGCTGGGGATAGGGGTCAGGCTGGAGGATTTGCGAGGCGGGTTCGAGCAGATGGAGTTGTTTGAGCGTTGAGGTCTTAAGATCAAAAGATCGTCCGAACGCGGCCCGAGCCTGCGGCAGCTCCTACGCGAGAATGCGTTCTTCTGTAGGAGCTGCCGCAGGCTCGGGCCGCGTTCGGACGATCTTTAAGCGGTTTAATTCGGTCCCGGATCCGCCACCAGGCGCCCGGCATCCTTGGTCAGTGACTTGAGGAATTCGGTCTGCAGTTCAGGGTCGTTGCGCGTCAATTCGATCAGGCTCTGTTCCAGTTCACTGGCTTCCTCTTCCAGGCCCAGCTCCGACAGGCGCTTGACCCGGTGGACCCACTGGCTCACTTCGTCGTCTTCGAGATCGTCGTAAATCAGCCCGTGAGCTTCCAGCAACTTTCCACGCAAAGAGCTGCTGACCATGAGGGGCAGATCAGTGTGCACATCGCCCTGGCCATCTTCGACGCTGATCAGAAGCCGACTCAGATGATTGATGTCATGTTCAGCGAACGGGCTGTCCAGCAGGTTCAGGCGTAAAACACCGTTCTTGTCGGTGGTCAGCTCAAACGTTTCCTTGCCAGCCTTGACCTGCACCGGACGCTCGCTCCAAGGCAGGCTTGAGTACTCGGTACGCTTGTCCTGCTGGACTTCGTCGATGCCCGCCAGGTTTTGCTGCGCACGACCATGGGATTGCACGTTCATGAACGGATTAAGCCCGGCGAAACCGTAACTCAGCCAATCTTTGGTCACGCTGTCCGGCAGGTTGCCAAGAGCAAACACATTGACGACATTCGCACCCACGCCTGCCACGACCGCAACCGCACCCAGCGGAATTTCGTAAGCCTCCCGCCAGGGTTGGTATGGGGTGTAGCGATCGTAGTGACGCGTCACTTCAAATTCGGTGACTTCGAACGTTTTCTGCTCGTGGATCTTCACCCGACGTTGTGGCAGCTCAAGCACCTTGGGCTCGCCGACATCGATCTGCAGGCTGTGATCGAGTAATTTGCGCTCGACACGTTCCTCGTGCTCGCTGCGTTGCGACATGTGATTGGCACAGCCGCTGACCAGCAGGGTGCCGCACAGGGCAGCACCACCGAGGCCTAAGGTGTTTCGCTTGAACATGACTTCTCTATCTGGTGTCAGCGGCGGATACGGGCCTGGAGGAAGGACAGCACGTCAGCAACCGGCAGCGCTTGCGCTTCAGGCTCGGTACGGCTCTTGTATTCCAGGTTGCCTTCGGCGAGGCCGCGGTCACTGACCACGATCCGGTGAGGAATACCGATCAGTTCCATGTCCGCGAACTTGATGCCCGGGCTGGTTTTCTTGTCACGGTCGTCCAACAGCACTTCGAAGCCGGCAGCCGTCAGTTCTGCGTACAGCTTGTCAGTGGCTTCGCGAACCTGTTCGGTTTCGTAGCGCAGAGGGACCAGTGCAACCTGGAACGGCGCCAGCGTGTCGCTCCAGATGATCCCGTTGGCGTCATTGTTCTGCTCGATGGCGGCAGCCACCACGCGGGAAACGCCGATGCCATAGCAGCCCATTTCCAGGGTGACCGGCTTGCCGTTGTCGCCCAGCACTTCGCATTTCATCGCTTTGCTGTACTTGTTGCCCAGCTGGAAGATGTGCCCGACTTCGATGCCGCGCTTGATTTCCAGTGTGCCTTTACCGTCCGGGCTAGGGTCACCCGCTACGACGTTGCGCAGGTCGGCAACGGTTGGAACTGGGAGATCGCGCTCCCAGTTCACGCCGAAGTAATGCTTGTCGTCGATGTTGGCACCGATACCGAAGTCGCTCATCAGCTCGACGGAGCGGTCGATGATGATTGGCAGCGGCAGGTTCAATGGGCCGAGCGAGCCGGCGCCGGCGCCAATGGCGTCGCGCAGTTCGGATTCGGATGCCATGACCAGCGGGCTGGCAACGCCTGGCTGGTTCGCTGCCTTGATTTCATTCAGCTCGTGGTCGCCGCGGATGATCAAGGCAATCAGCTTGCCTTCTTCTTCAGCGTGAACCACCAGGGTCTTGATGGTTTTTTCGATCGGCAGGTTGAAGCCTTCGACCAGTTGCGCGATGGTCTTGGCGTTCGGCGTGTCGACCAGGCGCAGCTCTTCGGCCGGTGCTGCGCGGGATGTTTCGCGGGGCACTGCTTCGGCTTTCTCGATGTTCGCGGCGTAGTCGGACCCGTTGCTGAAGACGATGTCGTCTTCGCCGGATTCGGCCAGTACGTGGAATTCGTGGGAGCCGGCGCCACCGATGGAACCGTTGTCAGCTTCAACCGGGCGGAATTTCAAGCCCAGGCGAGTGAACACGTTGCAGTAAGCCTGGTGCATGCGATCGTAGGTGACCTGCAGCGAAGGCTGGTCAGCGTGGAACGAATAGGCGTCCTTCATGATGAACTCGCGGCCGCGCATCAAACCGAAGCGTGGGCGGATTTCATCACGGAATTTGGTCTGGATCTGATACAGGTTGATTGGCAGCTGTTTGTAGCTGCTCAACTCGTTGCGCATCAGGTCGGTGATCACTTCTTCGTGAGTCGGGCCGGCGCAAAAATCGCGACCGTGACGATCCTTGAAGCGCAGCAGCTCGGGGCCGTACTCTTCCCAGCGACCGGATTCCTGCCACAGCTCAGCCGGTTGGGTGCTCGGCATCAACACTTCGAGAGAACCCGCGGCGTTCATTTCTTCACGAACGACGGCTTCAACCTTGCGCATCACTCGCAGGCCCATGGGCAGCCAGGTGTACAGGCCCGAAGCGAGTTTGCGGATCATGCCGGCGCGCAGCATCAGCTGGTGGCTGATGACGACCGCGTCGGAAGGCGTTTCTTTCTGTGTGGCGAGCAAAAATTGACTGGTGCGCATGGTTGGCCGTTGTCGGTTGCTGATGACGAGAAATGACGGAGCATTGTACGGGCGAGATCCGCTGGCGTACAGGCGTGCGGTCGGTGGTGTCGCAGGGTCGAGCGAATCACCGCGCCCCTGCGAGACTTTGCGGGTAGCGTCCTAGGACTCTTCCGCTACCTGCGTGGGAATCGGATCCGGCGTCGGCGTCGGACCCGCACGACGGCTTTCCTGGTACCAGTGCAAGATGATCAGCAGAAGCGTGGGAACGCCTAGCAGGGCGGTGATCAGGAAGAAATTGTGATAACCGAACTTTTCCACCATGACCCCTGAGTAGCCACCAATCAGGCGCGGTAACAACAGCATGATCGAGCTCAACAAGGCGTACTGGGTGGCCGAGAACTTGAGGTTGGTGAGGCTCGACAGGTAGGCGACAAACGCTGAAGTCGCCAGCCCCGAGCTGAAGTTGTCCAGGGAGATGGTGGCGATCAGCATGTTCAGGTTGGCGCCCATGTCGGCGAGCATCAGGAACAACAAGTTCGTGCCGGCCGACGCAATGCCGCCGATGAGCAGTATCGGCAAAATACCGAAACGAACGATCAGCAGGCCACCCATGCCGGCGCCGACGAGGGTCATGATCAGGCCGAAAATCTTGCTGACGCTGGCGATCTGATCCTTGGTGAAGCCCTGGTCGATGTAGAACACGTTGGCCATGACGCCCATTACCGTATCGGACATTCGATAGGTGGCGATCAGACCAAGCAGCAGGAACGCCTGCCAGCGGTAACGCAGAATGAAGTCGTTCACCGGCGTGAGTACCGGCGCGAGGCCGCGACGGCCTACGGCGGACAAGCACATCAAGGTAAGTGTGGTGTAAAGGATCGCACGCAAGAAGGCGCGGTCCTGTAGCAGCAGGTCCAGCAGGCTCACGCCCTCGAACAGTACGCTGGCGAAGTCGGTGTTATAGAGCTGCGTGAACATGGCCGGTACGGAGACCAGCAGCACGATCAGCACAAACACGGACATCAATTGATGCGCAAAGCTGTAACGCCCGGCCTGAAGTTGAGTGCGCAGGGGCACCGGAGGCTCGCGCATGAACAGGGTGGTCAACAGCGCTGGAATCATCAGGGCGCCGAACAACACATACGTGCCCGCCCAGGCCGAATGTTGATAATTGAAGCCGGTGGAGCCGAAGCCTTCTGCAAAGAACAGCGCGCCAGCGGTGGCCAGCAGTGCGGCGATTCGATAGCCGGACATATAGGCAGCGGCCAGTGCTGCCTGGCGACTGTCCTCGGCGATTTCCAGCCGATAGGCATCGACCGCGATGTCTTGCGTGGCCGAGGCGAAGGCTACGATGACCGCGATTGCGATCAACCAGGACAAGTGTTTTTGCGGGTCGCAGAAACCCATCCCGACCAAACCGAGGATCACCAGGGCTTGTGAAAGCACCAGCCAGGAGCGTCGACGACCGAGTTTGCCGAGAAATGGCAGGCGCCATTGATCCAGCAACGGTGACCAGACCCATTTAAAGGCGTAGGCCAGACCGATCAGGCTTGCATAGCCGATGGTTTCGCGAGCCACACCGGCTTCACGCAACCAGACGGAAAGTGTTGAAAACACCAGCATGTACGGCAGGCCGGCGGCGAAACCCAGCAGCAACAGCACGAGTGTTGAAGGGCTGGCATAGGCGGCGAGCGCGGCGCGCCAGGTTTTACGGGGCATGGGCTGGAGTCTGCCTCAAGATTACGGAAACAAAGCGCGCACTCTAACCGCTGTGCTCTACCGGACGCCAGCCATGGCGCTGAATATCAACACGATTATTCAGGATACTGATGCCTTCCTCGCGCAATCGAGCACGTTGTTCATCCCCGGAAGCGCTGCCCACAGGCAGGCTGATCCGCCCACCAGAACCGAGGACCCGGTGCCATGGCAGTTTGGTGTCACCGGGCAGTTGGCTCAGTGTGCGTCCGACATAGCGGGCAGCACGACCGAGTCCAGCCAGTTCCGCGAGTTGACCATAGCTGACGACTTTGCCTTCGGGCACTTGAGCCAACGTCAGGTAGAGGGCCGTACGTCTGATTTGTGCGGCGCTTTCAATTTCAGTGGTCGGGTCTGTCACGTGCGCAGTTCCTGAAGAAGGGTCGCATTCCTGCCTTTAGAGTAAGTCCTGAATTGCCAGTTGAGAAATGAACTCAATAGAAATAGTCGGGTCAGTCCTTGCTAGGGTCTTATTCGTAAGGATAATGCCGACTTTTTTTCGCAAACTTGAGCCTGTATTTGCTTATGGTGTCCAGAACCCTGCTGTGCCTCGCTGTCTTCAGTGCATCCACACCCTTGCTCGCCGACACCGTATGGTTAAAGAACGGTGACAAGCTGAGCGGCAAAATCACTCTGTTCGATGGCGGCAAGCTGTTGATTCAGACGGAGTACGCTGGTGCTATTCCGATTGACTGGAAACAGGTCAAAACGTTGGAAAGCGACCAGGAGTTGCTGGTCAAACAGGACGCTTACACCGGCGAAAGGGCCAAGTCCCTGCACGCGGCGGACGAAGGCAAGGTGATACTGGCCAATGGCGAGGCTCCCAAAACCGTCGAGCTGGCCAGCATCCAGCAGATCCTCAAGCCCAAACCAGTGGTCGAAGATCTGGTGTGGAAGGGGAATGTCGATCTGGCGCTGGATTATCAGCGGGCAGAGAAAGACACCGATGACTACGACGTAGACTTCAAGACCACTGCTCGCCATGGTCGGTGGCGTCACACGGCAGAAGGCGAGTACAACCGGGAATTTCAGGATGATGTCGTCACGACTGACAACTGGCGTGGTGAGTACTCCCTCGACCGCTTCCTGACCGAAAAATGGTTCTGGCAGGGTCGCCTGGTCTACAAGCGTGACAAGGTTGAAGACCTTGCCCGCCAGCGTACCGTCGGTACGGGCCCTGGTTACCAGTTCTGGGATGACGAGTTGGGCGCATTCTCCCTGGGGTCGCTGGTCAACCGCACGGATTATGAATACTCGGACGGTGGCAAAGAGAACTTCTATTCCCTGGCGATGAAGTGGGACTACAACCGTTACCTGATCGGCAAGAAGGTGGAGTTCTTCACCAACGGCGAGGTGGGCAAGCCGCTGAGCGGCGTAGCGGATTACGCGCTGGATGCCGAAGTCGGGTTGCGCTACAAAGTGACCGACTGGGCATCGCTTAACCTGAAGGCTGAGCGAGACATTATTTCCGGTAGCGATGAGGCTGACCTGAGCAAGACCCGTTACACCGCAGGGTTTGGCGTCGCCTGGTAAATCGCTAAAAGGTCAAAAGATCGCAGTCTGGGGCAGCTCCCACAGGGAATCGAATTCCATTTGTTGGGGCTGTAGCAGGCTGCGATCTTTTTGTACCCGGCAAAAACACACAGGCACAAAAAAGCCCCGCTTTTGAGGGCGGGGCCTTTTACTAAAGCAAGTACAAGTTAGATAACTTGAACTTCTTCAGCTTGCATGCCTTTCTGACCGCGGGTAGCGATGAAAGAAACCTGTTGGCCTTCTTTCAGGCTTTTGAAGCCGTCGGATTGGATAGCTTTGAAGTGAACGAACAGGTCGTCACCGGATTGTGGAGTGATGAAGCCGAAGCCTTTTTCATCGTTGAACCACTTAACGGTACCGGTTTGGCGATTAGACATGGTGTAACTCCTTGAACAAAGATAACTGCGACGCAGGAAGAACCCTGGCCGAGACTGAGTGCAAAGAGCAGGAAAAATTCTTGTAGATGGTTGGATCGAAATTCAACATATCGTGTAGAGATTCTCAGTGACACAAGCAGCACAGTGGCGCCACCTTAACCCTTTTTCCGGAACGTGCCAATGCTTCTTGCGAAGGTTTCTTTGTTTTCGTGACTGACGGTGCAGCGAATTATCGTCAAGGCCCTGAAAAACGGGGGGGATGCCGAGAATTGTACAGCGAACTTTGAACAGGCGGCGCGCGCCCGGTAAGATGCCGGACAGATTTTTTCCACCTCGCTATTCAGGACAACCGCCATGAGCATCAAATCGGACAAGTGGATTCGCCGCATGGCGCAAGAGCACGGCATGATCGATCCTTTCGTCGAGCGCCAGGTGCGCGGAGAGGGCGCCGACCGAGTGATTTCCTATGGTGTGTCGAGCTACGGCTACGACGTCCGTTGTGCCGATGAATTCAAAGTGTTCACCAACATCAATTCGGCAACCGTCGATCCGAAAAACTTCGATGAGAAGAGCTTTGTCGACGTCAAGAGCGATGTCTGCATCATCCCGCCGAATTCGTTCGCCCTGGCTCGCACCGTGGAATTCTTTCGCATTCCGCGCAATGTGCTGACCATCTGCCTGGGTAAAAGCACCTATGCCCGTTGCGGCATTATCGTCAACGTAACGCCGCTCGAGCCTGAGTGGGAAGGTCACGTGACCCTGGAGTTCTCCAACACCACCACGTTGCCGGCGAAAATCTACGCCAACGAAGGTGTCGCACAGATGCTGTTCTTCGAATCCGACGAAGAGTGCGAAGTGTCCTACAAGGACCGTGGCGGCAAGTACCAGGGCCAACTCGGCGTCACCTTGCCTCGCACTTGAGTCATTGATCTGACGGGCAGTGGGAATTCTTGAGCGGGTAGACACTCTATTGGGTGTACTGCCCGGTTCGCGCACAGCGGACCGGGCCATTGCTCAGGAGTGCTCTAATGAAGATCGATCCGCGAATAAGTGCCGAACTGGCAAGGCTTGAGCCCAATCAGGTTGGCGTGTTGGCCTGGTCCTTGTTGGCACACCCGCCAATCAGCATGGCAGGGGGCATCCCCGGTCAGCCTGATCCTGATACCCCGAATGAACAACCCACCGAACCTGGCGAGCCTACCTTGCCGGATGAGCCGCCACCCGCGCCTGTCGCTTGATGACACGCGCAAAAAAAGGGTGTGTAGGAGCAAAGCTTGCTCGCGATGGCGGTTTTTCAATCGACGAAGACGTTGACTGGGGAAACGCTATCGCGAGCAAGCTTTGCTCCTACAGGTTCGGGTTCACCGGCCATATGTCGTTATCGCCAATGACGAATATTCTGCAACTGTCGTCTCCCTCGACCTGATAGCCCCCTGTAAACGCGCCAAAGGCCGGCAGCAAGCTGATGGCTTCGCCGAGCCTGAAACACGCCAGCCGTAAACGCTGCCGACCTCGACCGGTCAGCCGATAGACGGGATGTACGTGGCCCGCCAGCACGTGTCTGTCTGGGTGTGGCGTCGGCTCATGTTGCAGTGCAAACGGCCCCAGCAACAGTGGCTCGGGCACCACCCTGATGTTCAACGACTCTGGAGGATCACCGGCACGCTTGTCGTGATTGCCCCGGATCAGCGTCATGGGCAGGTCGATGTGCCGCCTGCGCCATTGCGCCAGGGCCTCTAGCGTGGCGCTGGCATGTGAGCCGGGTCCATGGAGAAAGTCCCCAAGAAAGATCAGCTGACGACAGGGCAGGGCGGCCAGCAATTGGTCCAGCACAGCAATGTTCTGCGACGTGGTGCCTTGAGGGACGGGTTGCCCAAGGCTCCGATAAGCCGCGGCCTTGCCGAAATGCACATCTGCAATCAACAGCGCTTGTTGCGCGGGCCAGTAAATCGCCTTTTCCGGCAGCAGCCAAAGGTCTTCACCAGCGAGTCGAACGGGATAAGGCGTGCTCATCAGGCTTTCCCTGTTTGCGCGACTTTCTCCAGATCGCCGACCATGCGCCGGATACGGTCTGAGAGCTTTTCCGAACTCATGCTTTCGCGCATGCGCTCAACCAACAATGGAAATCCGAGTGGCGTGGGACGCTTGATGTGATGCAGATCGAGCCTCAGCTCACTGATTCGTTCCAGGGTTTGCTCCAGTCGATCGACATCCAATTCCTCCCTTAACACCTCTTCCCCTGCCTGGGCCAGCAGTAGATTGTCGGCGTCGTACTGTTTGAACACTTCAAAAAACAGCCCGCTAGACGCCTGCACCTGGCGGGTGCTTTTGGGCGCGCCCGGATAGCCTGCGAACACCAGCCCGGCAATTCGTGCGATTTCACGGAAACGGCGCAAAGCCAGTTCGCCGGCATTCAGGCTGGCGAGCACATCAGCCAGCAGATACTCAGGCGTCAACAGATCGCGATTCAGGTGTTCAGACCAATCCACATAAGTAGCGCTGAGCAGTTCCAGTCCGTAATCATTGACCGCAATCGAAAATGTCACCGGCAATCGTTGACTGACCCGCCATGCCAGCAAGCTCGCCAGCCCCAAGTGAACCTGCCGCCCCGCGAAGGGGTAGAGGAAAAGGTGCCAGCCTTCGCGGGACTTCAACGCTTCTGCCAGTAGACTGGACTCGGTCGGCAGTGCAGACCAGCGTTGCTGTACGTCCAGTAAGGGGCGCAACGCCTTCATTTCCGGGCCGGCAAACTCACCTTGTGCCGCCTCACTGAAGCGCCTGACCACAGCATTCGCCAACTCGCTGGACAGTGGCATCCGTCCACCATTCCAGCGGGGCACTGCGGCTTTTTTTACCGTGCTGCGCTTGACGTAGGCGGTCATGTTTTCAACCCGCACCAACTCCAGCAACCGACCGGCGAACAGAAATCCGTCGCCAGGTTTTAACCGTGCGATGAACCCCTCTTCAACACTGCCCAACTGCTTGCCACCCCCGCCCTTGCTCCAGAATTTCAACTGGATGCTCGCATCGCTGACGATCGTGCCGATGCTCATGCGGTGCCGGCGCGCCAATCGTGCATCGGGGACACGCCATACCCCATGTTCATCAGGTTCGGCCCGTCGATAATCCGGATAGGCCGTCAGAGAAAGCCCGCCATGGCGTACGAAAGCAAGCGCCCACACCCAGTCGGTCGGGCTTAGGTCGCGATAGGCCCAGGCACCGCGTACTTCTTCGTACAACTCGTCAGGTAAAAACCCGCCACCCAACGCCATGCTGACCAAGTGCTGCACCAACACGTCCAGCGATTTTTGCGGAGAGCGACGCGGCTCGATCCGACGTTGTGCCACCGCGTCCTGAGCGGCGGCGGCCTCAATCAATTCAAGACTGTGAGTCGGCACCAGCGTTACGCGGGACACTCGTCCCGGCGCATGACCGGAGCGCCCCGCCCGCTGCATCAGCCGCGCTACGCCTTTGGCCGAGCCGATTTGCAGCACCCGTTCCACCGGCAGGAAGTCCACCCCCAAATCCAGGCTGGACGTACAGACCACCGCTTTGAGCTGACCGTCCTTGAGCGCACGCTCGACCCAGTCACGGGTGTCTCGAGAGAGCGAGCTGTGGTGCAGCGCGATCAATCCTGCCCAATCCGGTCGAGCTTCCAGCAACGCCTGATACCAGATCTCTGATTGAGCGCGGGTGTTGGTGAACACCAGGGTGCTGGGGCTCGATTCAAGTTCCTCGACCACCTGGGGCAACATCTTCAAACCGATGTGCCCGGCCCATGGAAAGCGTTCGATGGCAGGCGGTAACAGTGTGTCGATCCGCAGTTCCTTGCCGTTCTGACCTTGAACACTGATGCCGCCCCCCTGTGGGATCAGGACCTGCTCGGCGTGGGATTGGTTACCCAGCGTTGCTGAAACGCCCCACACGATTAACTGCGGGTTCCAGCGGCGCAATCGAGCGAGGGCCAGTTGCAGTTGCACGCCGCGCTTGTTGCCCAGCAGTTCATGCCACTCATCCACCACTACCATGCGCAACGTCGATAACGCAGTGTGTGAATCGGCGCGGGCAAGCATCAGCGTCAAACTTTCCGGAGTGGTAATCAACGTAGTAGGCAGACGCCGGCTCTGGCGCGCGCGCTCACTGCTGCTGGTGTCGCCGGTGCGCAGGCCCACGCTCCATGGGATCTGCAAGTCCTGCAGCGGTGCTTCCAGCGCGCGCGCGGTATCGGCCGCCAATGCGCGCATAGGCGTTATCCACAGCACCGTGAGGGGTTCGGCAATCGGCTTTCGTTTGCGAGGGGTGACAACGGAAGGGACAGAAGAGGCGTAGCGATTAAGCGCCGCAAACCAGAGTGCATAGGTTTTCCCGGCACCGGTACTGGCGTGCAGCAAACCGCAATGGCCCTCTTTTACGGCTTTCCACACCTGTTTCTGAAAGGCGAATGGCGTCCAGCCGCGCGCGGTGAACCATTGTTTCGCGAAGTTGGTAGAGGTTCCCATGCCGACGGCGTGCGCTCTGAAAGTCTTCTTTCAGTGACCGCGGCAACGCCAGAAAGGTTTAATCACATGGCACGAACTGTAGGAGCTGCCGCAGGCTGCGATCTTTTGATCTTGATGTTCTGCGTTGTCAAAAAACACAGAGCAAAAGATCGTCCGAACGCGGCCCGAGCCTGCGGCAGCTCCTACGATGGGATCGCGAACTACTTGAGGTTGCCGCTGAGAAATTGCTTCAGCCGTTCGCTCTTCGGATTGCCCAGCACTTCGTCCGGCGCACCTTCCTCCTCCACCAGCCCTTGATGCAGAAACAGGACCTGGCTCGAGACCTTGCGGGCAAAACTCATTTCGTGGGTCACCATGATCATGGTCCGGCCTTCTTCTGCCAGGCCCTGGATCACTTTCAGCACTTCCCCTACCAGTTCAGGGTCCAGTGCCGACGTCGGTTCGTCAAACAGCATGACTTCCGGTTCCATCGCCAGCGCACGGGCAATGGCCACCCGTTGTTGCTGCCCGCCGGACAGGAACGCCGGGTATTGATCCGCCACCCGTGCCGCCAGGCCCACCTTGTCGAGGTAACGTCGGGCACGGTCTTCCGCTTCCTTCTTGTCGCAACCCAGCACACGGCGCGGGGCCATGCTGATGTTCTCAAGCACCGTCATGTGGCTCCACAGGTTGAAATGCTGGAACACCATGGCGAGGCGGGTGCGGATCTTCTGCAGTTCATCGGCATCGGCGACGTGCATGCCGTGGCGATCCTTGATCATGCGGATGGCCTGGCCGTCCAGGGTCATGGCGCCGTCGTTGGGTTGTTCGAGAAAATTGATGCAACGCAGGAAGGTACTTTTGCCCGAACCGCTGGCGCCGATCAGGCTGATGACGTCGCCAGTGTTGGCCTTGAGCGAAACACCTTTGAGCACTTCATGATCGCCATAGCTTTTATGCAGGCCTTCAATGGTCAGTTTGTACATGGGGCATGCATCCTCAAGGCGAAAGTAGATAGCCGCTGCGATAGGCTTCAGTGCCCGCGACATGGGCGATCACCATGCCCGCAGTGGCCATGCGACGCAGCGAACGGGCGTACATCAACCCGGCGGTCGCGCAATGGACGGGGGTGACGCGATCCAGGATCGGGTCAATGATTTCGGCAATCAGTTGCCCGGCTTCCAGGTATTCCCCTGGCAGCGCGGTGAACACCAGCAACCCGCCCACAGGAGTGGCCACCGGTTCGACGCCCGCCAGTGGCGTGGCGGGGTAGGGCAATTCGGGCAGTGGTGCCGGTTCACCGGCGATGGCACCGAAATGGATCAGGTAATCAAGCACTGCCTGACAATCGAGGCTGGCCAGCGGGTGATTGACGTCGCCCTGGCCGCGCAACTCGACAGTGACCGAGAAACTGCCCAAGGGGATGTCGAACTGCTCCCCGAACCGCTCCTTCAGTTGCCACCAGAGCAGGGTGAAGCACTCATCAAACGACTGGCCTCCTGAATCAGTGGCCAACAGGCTGGCTTCAGCGCCAATGTATCGAGCCAGTGGCTCGACCTGAGGCCAGGCTTCCGGCGTGGTGTAAAGGTGCGCGACCGCTTCGAAATCGCAATGCAGGTCCAGCACCATGTCGGCATCGCAGGCCAGCCGTTGCAGAGTCAGTCGCTGGGATTGCAGTTGAGTGCCGGCACTTTGTCGCGCCAGCGCTTGGCGCAGGCTGCGGCGGATTACTTCCAGGTTGTGCTGCGGATCATCGCCGAGCAGGCCTTCGATTTCATTGCCGACTTCTTCGCTTAAATCGACGAACCAGCGGTTGAAGTTCTGACCGCTTTCCAGCTCGTAGCGACCCAGCGGCACGTCCATCAGCACCTGCTCGAGGCCCACCGGATTGGCGACGGGCACCAATACGATCTCACTGCGCAGGCGGCCAGCGGCTTCCAGCTCCGCCAGTCGCTGCTTGAGATGCCAGGCCACCAGCATGCCGGGCATTTCGTCCGCATGCAGGGAGGACTGGATGTAGACCTTGCCGTTGGCCGATGAAGGACCGAAATGGAAGCTGTGAATCTGTCGCGCGGTCCCGGGCAGTGGGGCCAGCAAGTCATGTATCTGGTGGCGCATTTGCTTTTATGTCCTGAAACAGGCGAGCTAGTGGGTCGGCCCGAGGAAGGCCAGCCAGCGGCGTTCAGCGAGACGGAACAGGCCGACCAGCGCAAAGGTTACGGTCAGGTAGATCAGCGCAGCGATGCCAAACGACTGGAAGGTCAGGAAGGTCGCCGAGTTGGCGTCCCGAGCCACTTTCAGTACATCCGGAATGGTTGCGGTGAAGGCCACCGTTGTCGAGTGCAGCATCAGGATCACTTCGTTGCTGTAATAAGGCAACGAACGGCGCAGGGCCGAAGGCATGATCACGTAGGCATACAGCTTCCAGCCGGTCAGGCCGTAGGCTTTGGCCGCTTCGACTTCACCGTGGTTCATGCTGCGAATCGCCCCGGCAAAAATCTCCGTGGTGTACGCGCAGGTATTCAAGGCGAAGGCCAGGATCGTGCAGTTCATCGCATCGCGAAAGAACGCATCCAGTACCGGTTGAGCGCGGATCGCGGCCAGGCTGTAAATGCCGGTGTAGCAGATCAGCAGCTGGATATAGAGCGGCGTACCGCGGAACAGGTAGGTATAGAACTGCACCGGCCAGCGCACGAAAGCGTTGGGCGAGACCCTGGCGATGGACAGCGGAATCGATACCAGAAAGCCGATGAAGATCGATGCGCTGAGCAGCCACAGGGTCATGGCCAGGCCAGTGATGTGGTAGCCGTCACTGTAAAGGAACGGTCTCCAGTATTCCTGCAGGAGCTCGATCATCGTACGGCCTCCCGGGAACCGGCGGCGTAGCGACGTTCAAGCCAGCGAAGGACGATGTTGGAAGCACTGGTGATAAGCAGGTAGATCACCGCGGCAAGCACCAGGAAGTAAAACAGTTGGTAGGTGCTTTTACCGGCGTCCTGGGCAGCCTTGACCAGATCAGCCAGACCAATGATCGACACCAGCGCGGTGGCCTTGAGCATCACCATCCAGTTGTTGCCGATGCCCGGCAACGCAAAACGCATCATTTGCGGAAACACCACGATCCAGAAACGCTGGCCACGCTTGAGGCCATAGGCGGTCGCCGCTTCGATCTGGCCCCGCGGGACCGCGAGAATCGCACCTCGGAAGGTTTCGGTGAAGTACGCGCCATAAATGAAGCCCAGGGTAATGACCCCGGCACTGAACGGGTTGATCTCGATGTATTCCCATTCCATGAAATCGGTAAACGACGTCAACCAGGTTTGCAGGCTGTAGAAGATCAGCAGCATCAGCACCAGGTCCGGCACGCCGCGAATCAGCGTGGTGTAGAGCTGGGCCGGGACGCGCACCAGTTTGACTTTCGACAGCTTGGCACTGGCGCCGAGCAGGCCGAGCAACACGGCCACCAGCAACGACAACACCGATAATTTGATGGTCATCCAGGTGCCTTCCAACAGCAACGGACCGAAGCCCTTGAGGCTGAAGGCGGAGAGCCCCAGGTTTTGTAAGAGGTTTTCGAACATAAATCAGCAACCTGATCAGGTAGAAAAAGCGCCCATCGCGAGATGGGCGCCGGGCATTATTTGCCGCTGTACAGATTCAGATCGCCAAAGTGTTTCTTCTGAATGGTGGCATAGGTGCCATCGTCGTGTAACGCTTTGATACCTTTATCCAAAAGTGCCTTCAGGTCTTTGTTACCTTTCGAGATACCGATAGCCGTTTTGGCTGGCAGCAGTTCGCTGTCAACTGGCTTGCTGATTTCGTAATCGGTGCCCTTAGGCGACTTCAGGAAGCCCAATTCGGCCTGCAGCATGTCCTGGATCCCGGCGTCGAGACGACCGGAGGTCAGGTCGGAATACACCTGATCCTGATTCTGATAGGCCTGGGTTTTCACGCCAGCCTTGTCCAGAACGGCTTTGGCATAGGCTTCCTGGATAGTGCCTTGCTCGTAGCCGACGGTTTTCCCCTTCAGCGAAGCGACGTCTGCAGTGATGCCAGAACCCTTTTTGAATACATAGGCGGTCGGACCGGAGAACAGTTCGCTGGAGAAGTCGATGACCTTTTCGCGAGCCGGGGTAACGGTCATCGAAGAAATCACACCGTCGAATTTGTTGGCTTTCAGGCCCGGAATCATGCCGTCGAAGTCACTTTCGACCCATTTGCACTTGACCTTCAGTTCGGCGCAGATCGCGTTCCCCAGATCGATATCAAAGCCCACCAGGTTGCCGTCGGCCGCTTTCGACTCAAACGGTGCGTAGGAAGGGTCAACGCCAAAACGCAGCTCCTTGTATTCCTTGGCCATGGCGGAACCGGCCGCCATGCACAATGCCAGTGCAGAAAGGGTCATTAATGCTTTTTTCATTATTCAATCCCTAAAAACCAATTTGAGCGCTCGTGGCGCAAATGAATTGTTACTGCAAAGCGTAAGACCTAAAGAAAGTAGCAATTTCTGAACCACACTGCCGAACAAGTGTTTTAAAAGGCGTTCAGTGAGATGCCAGGAGGGCGTTTGCGCACGGAAATGGGCATGAGTTATTACCCGCACCAAATCAGATCAGCGAAGGAAAATCTGTGGCGAGGGAGCTTGCTCCCGCTGCGCTGCGAAGCGGCCCTAATCTCAGATTCACTTTCACCGATGATGCGACTGCTTCGCAGCCGAGCGGGAGCAAGCTCTCTCGCCACAGGAGGTTAAGCTCGCTGATCTGAACAGGTGACGTTCAGCCCAAGAGATCTTGCAAGGTGGCCAGATTGTCAGCCTCATCCACCGACTTGTCCCGGCGCCAGCGCAGCATTCTCGGAAACCGCACGGCAATCCCGCTCTTGTGCCGCTTTGACAGGGCAATCCCCTCGAATCCCAGCTCAAACACCAGGCTCGGTTTTACGCTGCTCACCGGACCGAACTTCTCCACCGTGGTCTTGCGCACAATGCTGTCGACCTGACGCATTTCTTCATCGGTCAAGCCTGAGTACGCCTTGGCGAAGGGCACCAGCGTGCGCTCGCTCGCATCGGCGGGACCGTCCCAGACGGCGAAGGTGTAGTCGCTGTACAAACTGGCCCGGCGGCCATGGCCGCGTTGCGCGTAAATCAGCACCGCATCGACGCTGTATGGGTCGACTTTCCACTTCCACCAGACCCCCATGTCCTTGGTTCGGCCAACCCCGTACAGGGCATCCCGGGCTTTGAGCATCATGCCTTCGACGCCCAGGCTGCGCGAAGCTTCCCGTTGCCTGGCGAGGTCGAACCAGTCGTCGCCCGTCAGCACCGGCGAGGCGAGCAATACCGGGCTATCGCAGTCGGCAATCACTTGATCCAACCGGGCTCGACGCGCGGCCTGCGGTTGGTTGCGCCAGTCCTCGCCGGCCCATTCCAGCAGGTCGTAAGCGAGCACGACCACAGGCACCTCATCGAGTATTTTCTTGCCCAGGGTTTTACGACCGATGCGCTGTTGCAACAAAGCGAAAGGTTGCACCGACGGGGAGGTGGGCGCTTGTGGGTCAAATGCATCTTCAGTGTCGACTGGCGCGGCTTTCCAGGCGACGATTTCGCCGTCGATCACCGTGCCGTCGGGCAAGCCGTGAACCAGGCTGTCGAGTTCGGGAAAGCGTTCGGTGACCAATTCTTCACCCCGAGACCAGATCCACAGTCGACCCTCGCGCTTGACCACTTGCGCACGGATGCCATCCCACTTCCATTCCACCTGCCACTGGCTGGCCGGGCCGAGCAATGCTTCGAATTGCTCAACCGGTTGCGACAGCGCATGTGCAAGAAAAAACGGATACGGCTGACCGCCACGCTGCGCGTGTTCATCGGTTGATTCAGGGGCAATCAACTTCAAGTAGCTGGCCGCGCTGGGGCGGTTGGACAGGTCTGTGTAACCCACAAGACGCTGGGCAACGCGCTTGCTGTCCAAGTGCGCCATTGATGCCAGGGCGCGGGTGACCAGCAGCTTGGACACGCCGACACGAAAACTGCCCGTGATCAGTTTGATGCACAGCATCAGGCTTGACCGGTCCAGTTGCGACCACAGTGTGGGCAGTTGTTCGGCGAGCACTTCAGGTGACTCACCGCGCAATGGCAGGAGTTTTTTTTCGATCCACACCGCGAGTCCGTCATCGGAGCTATGAACGGCTTCGGGCAAGACCAGTGAGATGGTTTCCGCCATATCGCCAACGGCCTGATAACTCTCTTCGAACAACCAGGGCGACAGCCCGGAGAAAGCGACCGCCAACTCGCGCAGGATTCGCACAGGGACCAATTGACGAGGTCGCCCACCGGACAGGAAGTAAACCGCCCACGCGGCGTCTTCCGGTGCAGCCTGGGCAAAGTAGTGCTGCATCGCGGCCAGTTTGGCGTTGCTCGACGTCGTGGCATCGAGTTCGGCATACAACTGCGCAAAGGCTTTCATGGCAGCACCTCGGCGCTTGCGGTCTCGGTCTCAGTTTCGGTGGCGTTGAGTTCTTCCTCATCGTCGCCGTATTCCGTGCTGAAGCCCTGGGCGTCGAGACCCTGTTCGCGTAAATGCCGGACCAGCACGGCGACCGAGCCATGGGTGACCATGACCCGTTGCGCGCCAGTCTGTTCGATGGCCCACAGCAGCCCCGGCCAGTCCGCGTGATCGGAAAGCACAAAACCACGATCAACTCCGCGCCGCCGTCGGGTTCCGCGCAAGCGCATCCAGCCACTGGCGAAGCCGTCACTGTAGTCACCGAAGCGGCGCATCCACGTACTGCCCCCGGCCGACGGCGGCGCGATGACCAGCGCCTTGCGCATGATCGGGTCACTTTTCTTGATGTCCCCGGCATAAAGGGTCGGCGGAATGTACACGCCACTTTCGCGGTACACGCGGTTCAGGGGTTCCACCGCACCATGGGTCAGAATCGGACCCAGGCTGGCGTCGATGCCATGGAGAATCCGTTGCGCCTTGCCGAACGAGTAACAGAACAGCACGCTGGCCTTGTCCTCGGCGGCATTGGCTTGCCACCACTGATTGATCTCGGCAAACACCTGAGCCTGAGGTTGCCAGCGATAGATGGGCAGGCCGAAGGTGGATTCGGTGATGAAGGTGTGGCAGCGCACCGGTTCGAAAGGCGCACAGGTGCCATCGGGCTCGATTTTGTAGTCCCCCGACGCGACCCACACCTCGCCGCCGTACTCGAGACGCACCTGGGCCGAGCCGAGCACATGGCCTGCGGGGTGAAAACTCAGGGTGACGCCGTGGTGCAACAGGCGCTCGCCATACGCCAGGGTTTGTAAACTGATGTCTTGTCCCAGGCGCGCTCGCAAAATCCCTTCGCCAGGTGCAGCGGCCAGGTAATGTTCATTGCCGGTGCGGGCGTGATCACCGTGGGCATGGGTGATGACTGATCGTTCTACGGGGCGCCAGGGGTCAATGTAGAAATCCCCGGCGGGGCAGTACAGGCCTTCGGGGCGGGCGATAACAAGGTCCATGTCTGTGACCAAAATGGAGGGACTTGTTAGCTATGAGGATGGGGCGGGGCTGGAAGTTCTATCAAAATGCTATTAGCCAAAAATAATCCTGTGTAGGCGTGGGCCTGCTCGCGATAGCGGTACATCAGCCATTCATTGGGTGGCTGATAGACCGCTATCGCGAGCAGGCTCGCTCCTACAGGGGTTGCGTTATTTTCCGGGCGTCAGCGTCAACCGCGTCTTCCCGTACACCTTGTCAAAGTTCTGCGGCTGCAGGGGCAAACTCATGTATTGCCCCTTGAGCCACGGATCAATGCTGTTGAGGTAGTTCGGGCTCGCCGGATTGCCGGACTGCCCGGTGCCGTTCTGGCCCATCAGCGGTTCAGCCTGGCCGAAATCGACGATGAAGCGCATGGACGGTGCCAGCGTGGTGTTGAAATCCTGGCCCCACGCAAACGCCGAGGTGTTCAGCGTGGTGTGATCACCGCCGGCGGCGAGTGGACCGCGGACAGTCTGGCCGCTGGCGTTTTTCCATTCATAACCGTGCAACTTGCCCCATTGCCAGGCCTTGTGATCTGCGCCCAGCAGACTGTCGCCGGCCGTGATGGCCGCGGCGAGGCTGCGGGCGAGGATCGCGGGTTTGTCTTCCTTCTGCGGTGTCCGGGCGTCATCCCAGAACGGACTGTCCTCGCGTCCCAACAGATGATCGGCCTGCGCCGCGTAGGACAGCTTGCCGTTGGCGATAAACGCCTTCCATGCCGGGCTGCTTTCCGGGCCCAATTCGTCGAGGAAAATTTGCTTCGTGCTTTCCTGCAGGAACAACTCGTAAATCGCCGCGTCGGCGGACGTCGGGCTGAGCTTGCCGTCAAATGCCATCAGGCGGGTATAGGCCTCGCGGGCTTTATCTTTGTCTGCTGCGGGCAACGCTTCGATGGCCTGCTTGAGCGGCTGGGACATGCCTGGCGCGGCAAACATTTTCTTCAGTTTGGCGGCGAAGGTGGTGGTCTGGTCGTATTGCATGGCGATCAGGCTACGCGTGTCGTGTTTGCCTGCGTTGGCCAATTCAGCCATGCGTTCGCCACGTTCAGGGGCCGACCAGGAGTTGGACAACTGCATCCCGTAGCCATGGGGAATGACGCGCTGGTTTGCAGTACCGAGCCAACCCTGGGCCGGATCCTGATCGTAGGGGTGGAGCATCGGGTCGGCATAACCGTCCCAATCGTAACGACCTTCCCAGCCTGGCGATGGCAGCAGGCCTTCGCCTTCGCGGCGGTTTGGATAACGGCCGGTGACTTGCCAACCGATGTTACTGGCGTCGGCGAAGACCAGGTTCAGGGCAATGGCGCGGATTTCACGACTGGCGTCCGAGGCTTTCTCGACATTCTGCGCTCGGGACAAGTCGAAAAACGCGTCCAGGCTCTTATCGTCGGTGAAGTTCGGCGTCTGCAACGCCAGGCCGAAACCGTTGGCCAGTGTGGTGCCTTGGGCACTGTTGAGCAGCGGGCCGTGACGGGTTTCGTATACCGCTTCGCGAACAGGCCGCTGGCCTTTGACGAAGTAGGTTTCGTTGCGAACGATCACGGGCTGCCATTTGCCGCCCGCCTCGTAGGTGAGACCGTGGCCCTGGCGTTTGATTTTTTCCAGGAACAGGTCCTGGTTGTCGCCCATGACCGTGGTCATGCTCCACGCCACTTTGCCGTTGAAACCGCCAAGCACCATCGGCAACCCGCCGATGGTCACGCCAGAGGCCTGGTATTTCGGGGCGCGAATCTGCACGTAACTGAACAACGACGGCACACCCAGTGGTCCATGGCTATCGCTCGCCAAAAGGCTCTTGCCGCTGCGGCTACGTTGCGGGGCGATTGCCCAGTTGTTCGATGAGGTGGCGCCGAGCAAATTCAGGTCCGAGAGTTGCGCCGTGGCTTTGCTGATGTCGGCGAGTCCCGGAATTTGCCCGTTGAGCTTGATGCCCTGGAGCTTTTCGGCTTCGGCGACCGGCAGCTTTTCGTCGGGCGCAGACGGCGTCAGCCATGCCAGCTTGTCGGTGGTGACGGTCTGGGCCAGCATCAGCGAGGAAATCTCCTCCGGCAGGTTGGCCGATTGGCTGAAGTTCAGCAGGCAGAAAATCAGCGCGGAATCTTCCGGTTGCCAGTACTCAGGCTTGTAGCCCGTGGCGGCGAGGTCCGCCGGCAGCTTGTCGCGGTAGCGGAACAGGTAGGCGTTGACGCCCCGGGCGTAGACTTCAAAGAAGCGCTTGAGGCGCGGTGAAGACGCTTTGTACAACTCACCCGCGCTTTTCTTCAGGTTGACGGCACGCATGTAGCGGTCGGCGTCCAACAAGTCCGCACCGGACATTTCCGCCAGACGGCCTTGCGCCAGCAGCCTCAGAGTGACCATTTGCGTGATGCGGTCGCTGGCATGCACATAACCGAGGGCGAACAGTGCGTCGTGGAAGCTGTTGCTTTCGATCAACGGCATGCCCATGGCATTGCGGCGTACCGACACGTTTTGCGCCAAGCCCTTGAGCGGCTGCACGCCAGTGGAGGGCGGGAGGGTGTCCTGCGTGTTGAAGGTCTGACAACCGGTCAGGCTCAGAACACCGGCCACTGCTGCGGCAACGCCGAACCGGGGAAGAAAATGAGTAAGGGCTGGCGAGGCCATGGCAAAGCTCCTGCGGGGTGGTAACGCAATAAAGTCGCTACGTTAGTGAGCAGGAGGTGGGCGCGCAAGCGGGGTGAAAGGTTATTTCAGGATTTGTCCGCTAAACGTGAATGATCGCAGCTTGCGGCAACTTCTACAGATGTCCATCGAGATACTGTAGGAGCTGCCGCAGGCTGCGATCTTTTGATCTTGATGTTTCTACATCAGGATTTTGGTGGATTGACCTTGGCCACCAACGCATAGGCTTTCACCGTCGCTGGCCGCCCCTGAATGTGGTTGAACCAGCGCAGTACGTTCGGGAAGTCCTCCAGGTTCTGGCTCTGCCATTTGTGGGACACGATCCACGGATAGATCGCCATGTCGGCAATGCTGTACTCCTCGCCGGCGACAAAGGCGTTGTTGGCCAACTGCTTGTCGAGTACGCCATACAACCGCGCGGTTTCGTCGATATAGCGCTTGATCGCGTAGGGGATTTTTTCCGGGGCGAACTGGCTGAAGTGATGGTTTTGCCCCGCCATCGGTCCCAGACCTCCCATCTGCCAGAACAACCATTGCAACGCTTGCTGGCGGCCGCGCAAGTCTTTGGGCAGGAACTTGCCGGTTTTGTCTGCCAGGTACAGCAGGATTGCACCGGACTCGAACAGCGCCAACGGCTCACCGCCATCGGTCGGCTCATGATCGACGATCGCGGGGATCTTGTTGTTTGGGGAGATTTTCAGGAATTCGGGTTTGAATTGATCGTTCTGGCTAATGTTGATCGGGTACACGTCGTACGGCAGGCCGGCTTCTTCCAGGAAAATCGAAATCTTGTGGCCGTTGGGTGTGGTCCAGTAATAAAGGTCGATCATGGAGTGCTCCAAATCAAGGGACGTCATTAGGGGCGAACGGCAACCGCTGGCATTAGGTCGTCCTGTCTGCGTTCGATGGCTTGCCTGTAAGAGGAAGTGATGCTCAAGTGCGTGAAATTCAATGACCCAGTGTGAGAAATGTCGGCATGGAGCTTAAGACGAACGCAGCACTCATCATCATCGATCAGCAAAAAGGCATCCTGGAGCCCCGACTCGGTCCTCGCAACAACCCTCACGCCGAGGAGCGGATGCTTGCGTTGTTGGGCCATTGGCGTCGCACGGGTCGCCCGGTCGTTCACGTGCAACACCTGTCGCGCTCGCCGGATTCGGTTTTCTGGCCGCAGCAATCGGGCGTGGAGATTCAGGCACGGTTCGAACCTGCAGCCGGCGAACGGCTGATTCAAAAGCAGGTGCCGGACGCGTTTTGCGCGACGGGGCTGGAAGCGAGTTTGCGCCAGGAGGGGATCGAACAGTTGGTGATTGTGGGCGTGGCGACGAATAACTCGGTGGAGTCTACGGCGCGTACGGCCGGTAACCTGGGGTTTGACGCATGGGTGGCGGAGGATGCGTGCTTTACGTTCGACAAGGCTGATTATTTTGGCACGGTGCATTCAGCCGAAGAAGTGCACGCGATGTCGCTGGGGAATCTGCATGGGGAATATGCGACGGTGGTGAGCACCGGGCAAATCCTGATGAACACCTGAGCCTTGAACCTCTGTGGAAGCAAAGCTTGCTCGCGATAGCCGCACCGCGATCAATCAGATAGACCGGATCTCTTCCATCGCGAGCAAGCTTTGCTCCTACAAGGGCATAGATCCAATGTGGGCGCGAGCCTGCTGGCGAAGGCGGTTCAACAGGCGATAGGGAATATCGCCCGGAACTTCACATCAAGCGCCGTGGCACTTCTTGAATTTCTTGCCATTGCCGCATGGGCAAGGATCGTTGCGGCCCACGTCTTTCAGGGCGTTGCGCACAGGCTCCTGGTGAGCGTGGCCACAGTTCGGGCCGTGTACATGGCCATGGTCGTGATCATGGTGGTCGTGATGGGCATGATCGTGATCGTGGTTGCAGTCTGGGCCATGAACGTGGGGTTGCTGGGTCATCGGGTTTACTCCGGAATTAAATCGGCGGGGATTATCACGCCATTGCGCGCAACGTGCACGTAGTGCGCGATGAATAAACCGGTTTCCAGCTCTCCTTCCAGACGATAGGGGATAGGGTGGTCGGGTTTTCCCAGCATTTTCACCACATCGCGGATCTTCGGCCAAAGATTGGTGCGGATCGGCACCTTGAAGTAAGCGCTTCGTTTTGGACCGACCGTAAACCAGTGCTCGTTCTCGCCTTCAGTCAGCAACATGTCGCCCAAATGAATGCGGTACTCAAGGCTTCGGACTGTCAGGTCACTGTCGTTGGGGTTATCAACGCGAAAGTGCAGCAGGAATTTTTGCTCCAGCAGCTTGGCCCGGATGACTTCAACTTTGACCAGATGCAACTGGGGCTCGGGCTCATCATCGCCGAACCATGACGCACAGCCGCCGAGCCCGAGCGCAAGACTCAGCGTCACCAAGTAGAGTACGAGTCGCCGGGTGATCATGGTTGTGTGTCTCCTTGAGCTTGAAACAACCGCCAAACCTGCGAACACGTCCTGTAGCAGCTGCCGAGCCTGCGAGGCTGCGTTGGAATGCGCAGCACTCGCCGACCATTTAGCGAGCGCTACGCACTCGAACGCAGCCTCGCAGGCTCGGCAGCTGCTACAGGTTTCTCGTCTTAACTGCCGAAGTAGCTCGCACAGCATTTCTTGAACTTCTGCCCGCTGGCGCAAGGGCAAGCATCGTTGCGACCGGCCTTGAGTTGTACGGTGGGGTCGATGAAGTACCAGTGGGCAGCGTTCTGCACAAACGATGAGCGCTCGCGGTGGCTGTGTTCGCCCGTGCTGTCATGCCAGCGGGCGGTAAAGGTCACGAATGCGTGCTCCGGCTGACCGCCGAACACTTCGGAGCTCTCCACCTCCAGACCCAGCCAGGTGCTTTGCGCGCTCCAGTTGCTGATGGACTGTCGATCCAGCCCTTCGCGTTGCGCTGGCAGGGTGGTCGCGACCAGATAGTCGATCAGGCCCAGCACATACGCACTGTAGCGCGAACGCATCAGGGCTTCGGCGCAGGGGGCCGGATGGCCGGCATGATAGTGACCGCAGCAGGCATCGAGCAGGGTGCCGCTGCCGCAAGGGCAAATAGAAGTACTCATTGCGTTACCACCAATATTTCCCGAAGTTTTCCGGATTGGCCCAAAACCGCGAGTTGAGCCAGTCGGGTACTTGCTTATAGTCAAGCAGATCGTAGGTGAAGAGGGTCAGTACCTGTTCGTCACGCTGAAAGCGTTCGCTGGCTTGCAGGGCCAGGGAGAAAAAATCCGTTTCCTGCCAGCCACTGGCAGGCAGGTCCGCCAGCACCGCTATTCGGCTGGCATTGAGGTTGCGGATTCCTCCCAGCAAATTCAGACCGTCGCGCTTGGGCAGGTGTTCCAGGCAATCGACGACCAGCGCCAGGTCGAACCGACGGGACGCCAGATCTGCCGGCAATTGACCGGGTGCGGCATGCGCGACACAGCTGTCAGGGTGCGCGAGCTTGAAGGCTTCAAGCGCGGGGAACTCGCTGGCGCCAATCAAAAGAAGGCGCGCAGGGGCGTAACGATCCAGCAAAGCGGCCAGCGCCTGTTGCGGCGTGCGCGCAGAAATACCTGCAATCATCGAAGATCCTCAATCAGAGCTGCCAAGACTAGCCTGCCCGAAGGTCCGGGCCTAGCGCTCTATTAGGGGAAAAGCGTCGATCAACCGTGATCACGGCGTAAAACAGCTATGGCCTAATGCTGGCGGAGATTAAAACTCCGGTCTTTACTCCCTGAATCGGTTCTAAGCCGATCCCTCAGGAGAAAACTAGATGAGCATAGTTCGGACAGCATTACCCTTGGTTCTGCTAACCAGTGTGTTGACTGGTTGCGCAGGTTTGCAGAAAACCGACTGGCCGACCTGTGCGGCGGTCGGTGGTGTCGTAGGTGCTGGTCTCGGCGCGACCGAGAGCTCGGCATGGGCAGGGTATGGCGCGCTGCTGATCGGCGGCACGGCAGCGGCCTATTGCTGGGTTCACGGTGATGGCGACGAAGATGGCGATGGCGTGCCGGACAGCCGCGACAAGTGCCCGGGTACGCCTAGAGGCGTGCAGGTCGATGCCGACGGTTGCCCACCACCTGTGCCAGCGCCAGTTGTCGAAGAGGCTGTTGTGGTCAAGGAAGAAGTCATCGTCATTCGCGATGTTCACTTCCAGTTCGACAAAGCGACGCTCACGCCTTCCGATAAAGATGTCCTCAACAAAATCGCTTCTCGCCTGAAACAGGAATCCTCTACCGCGCAACTGACCGTCACCGGTCACACCGACAGCGTGGGCAGCGATGCCTACAACCAGAAACTGTCGGATAAACGTGCGCACTCGGTCGTTGATTACCTGATCCAGAGTGGCGTTCCACGTGCCAGCTTCGTGTCTGTAACCGGTGCCGGTGAAAGCCAGCCGGTGGCTGACAACAAAACGGCTGACGGCCGCGCGATGAACCGTCGCACGGAAATCAAAATCAACCGCTGACCCCCCTCGCACTCCGCGGCTTGTGCAGTCGCGGATGTGTGTCTTTACTCCTGTGTAACCGGTATGGGCCGGTAACACAGGAGCTTTCATAATGAGTGTTCTCACAAGGACCGTCTTGCCGGTTCTGCTGCTAGGCGGCCTGCTGACCGGTTGCGCAACTCACAGCGATGGCACTGCCCCGTTAAATCAACGTACCTGGCCAATCTGCAGCCTCATCGGCGGACTGGTCGGTGGAGGCCTGGGCGCGATCGAAAGTGCCGGCTGGGCAGGAGGTGGCGCAGCGCTTGGCATCCTGACGGGCGGCCTGATCTGCTACGCCCAGGATGGGGATGAAGATGACGATGGCGTTTTCGACCGTCGTGATCGCTGCCCTGATACACCCGCCAATACCCCGGTAGAACATCACGGTTGCCCGCTGCCGCAATACCCGGCCAGCGTGAAACCTGCCGAACCCGTGCAGTCCGAAGTCGTCACGTTGAGTGATGCGAACGATGTGTTGTTCGCCTTTAATAAATCCGACCTGACGCCCGCTGCACGCAGCGAACTCGATTCGCTGATGGCCAAGTTGCAAAACGCCGACGTGGTGAGCATCAAAGTGGTCGGCCACACCGACAGTGTCGGTTCGGACGCCTATAACCAGGCACTCTCGGAACGTCGCGCCAGCAGCGTGGCGGATTACCTGTTGAGCCAGGGCCTGGCGCCAAGCAAACTCACCAGCGAAGGCAAGGGTGAAAGCGAGCCGATTGCCGATAATGAATCGGAAGAGGGCCGCGCGAAAAACCGTCGCGTAGAGTTGCACATCAACCGCTGAGGCCCGTAGTAGAGCCGTCTGGCGATAAAACAGATCGTCCGGACGGCCATTCGGCGGCCCTCATGAAGAATTTTCCGTTGCCCTCTGGCTTATCCCGCGTGGAAGCCGTTACTGTGCGCGCAAAGAATAATTCTCAGCGGGGGAGCGTATGAAGGTGATATGGGGACTAGGGAAGTTGTTGACCCTGCTGTTCTGGGCCGTGGTGGTGGTTAATTCGCTCGTGCCGTTTGTTTATCCGCTGCAGGTGTTGGTCAATCTGGCCGGCGGCCTGCTGGCAATCCTTCATCTTCTGGAAGTGCTGCTGTGCAATCGCAGCCTCAAAGGTCGCGCCCATCCCTGGGCTGATCGCCTGAAGATTCTGTTTTTCGGCGTGTTCCACCTGCAAACCATTCCAGCTCCCACCGTATCGAAGGCTTCCCATGCGTAATCTCTGTCTGCTCGCGGCATTCATCAGCCCATTGGCTTGCGCCCAAGTGGTAAGCGTCGAAACCAACTCGCTGATGCGTTTACCCAATACGGCCAGCACCTTGCAGCTGGAACGTCTGGAAGTCGCCGACTACGGCACTTTGCTGATTCCTTCGAACGTGACTCAGGTCACCGTCGGCGAGTTGCACCTGGGACGCGACGCGCGCATCGCTATCGTGCCAGGCGAGCAGGCGCTGGACTTCAAGGTCATCCGCGCCCAATTGTCGGAAGGCAGCCAGATTACTGCGCGGGGTGCACCGGGCACTTACCTCAAGGCCGCGCGTTCGGGTCGCAATCTGAACGTGCAGATTAAGTCTCTGAATGCGCCACAGTTGGTGGTGGATGCTCGCGGTGGTGCGGGCGCGCCAGGATTTGTCGGCCTTGACGGCGCGAATGGTCAGGCACCGGGCTGCACCTGGGGCCAGGCCGGCCGT
>NZ_WFGV02000036.1 GCF_010095445.2 Pseudomonas sp. TNT3 | reverse complement strand
CGGCCGCGCCAGCTGCACCGAGTGCGGCCCCGACGCTTAGGGTAGAAGGGGCGATCGTCGGCGCACGAAGTGCAAGTCGGCCGATGCCGAGTGCTGTGACGTTGCCGCTGATTGTTTGCAGATCGAGCAGCCCGGCATCGTCCGCTTCGCGAGCGCCAAGCCAGGCGATTTCTCCGTAATCCTTGAGGCTATCGACCGGCACCATGCCGGATGGATACGAGTAGTCGATGATGGCGTCCGGCAAATTGCAGGACTTGGCGAAGACGCAGCCAGTGCGGATGACCTCCTGCTTTTCCATGGGAACGGGAAGTCGGTCCTCATAGGCCTTTTGCCTCGCGAGCATGTCGTCATAAGCTTTTTGCCTGGCATCCCGCGCTGCCAATTCGGCAGTGGTCATGTCACGGTAAGAGATGTGATGCCCGTCGCCGGACGGCGGGTTCTGAATCTGGGGTATGCCCGGTTTGCCAGCCACTGATTGTCCTTGTGGGTACGTCCATCGACAGCCCCGTTAAGGGCTGCGCGACGTTAACGAACGTGGCAAATCGTGGCTGTAGGAAGCGTCTTGTATGACGTTAGGACAGATCTTTGTTTGCGATAGGAAGACGAGTCGAACTGGAGAAGACGTGCAAAGGTGGATCGTTAGTGACTTGCGGCACTAAAACGATGGAAAAAACGTGGACAGAAGGAGGACGCTGACTAAACCAAAATAGCCAGGTCGGTGTATTTGGCAACTATTGGATCAACAGTTAAAAGTTTCATTGGCTCCGTCATAGCGGTAGCGACAATGAGGCGGTCGAACGGGTCCCGGTGATGATGTTCGAGATCCTTTACTGCAATGGCGTGTTCTGATGTCACAGGCAGTTCGATGAAACCGCTTTCGAGGCAATAATGGCGGATCTCCTCCAAATCAACGTCCAGCTTTCCAAGACCCACTTTTATGGCCATCTCCCAGAATGTTGCTGCGCTGATGTAAACATCTGCAGCACTCTCAATTTGCTTTCTGGCTTTTGCGGATAGCTTTGGGTCATCGCTGAGCGTCCATAGCAAAATATGTGTATCGAGCAGAAGCCTCATTCTTTAGCGCCTTCGAAGGCATCGAGCATCTCGTCTGGAAGTGATGCGTCGAAGTCGTCGGGTAGAACCAGTTTGCCTTTCATTGCCCCAATACGTTTACCGCAGGCTTTGCCTACGGGAACGAGCCGCGCAAGGGCGCGGCCGTGTTTGGCAATCGTGATGATTTGCCCCGCTGCGGCATCATCGACGAGCTTGGACAGGTTGTTTTTTGCTTCGGCCAAAGGGACGACGATCATCATGTCTCCTCCATATTCTGGACAAATATAGCCAAAATATGTGTGCGCGGCAAAACCACTCGGTTCCTGAAAGGCTCCAGGCGCTGGTTCGGCGAACCTCAGGTTCTGGTTAATTAAAGCGATGGTTCGGCGTTCGATAGCCCGTTTGTCAAAGCTTTCCATTAGTTCGGAAAAAATCTCACGATTCATTGCTGCTCCCTTCTCGAAGACGTCCTTCAGTTATTGTTCAAGATATGCCAATCGATAATGACTGGATGTAGGACAGAGCCGGTAACACAGGGAGAGCTTTCGGAGATTGTGGGAGGAGTGGAGATGGGAGGTAAAAAATCCTACAAGTGCAATACCGGTAGCTGTATGAAGCGTCTTGGATGGCGCTAAGAAGGGTAGCTGTTTGCGATGGCGCGAAGTGTCGAATTGAAAAAAACGCGTTGTTGCTTTGCTTTGCTTTGCTTTGCTTTGCTTTGGCTTTTGATCTTCTTGCCCCCTCGTAAGGCCGAGCGCAGGTTCTGCGCAGTGGGCAACCCGGCATGGATGCCGGGTTAGCCGCGCACGGCCATGGATGGCCGATCGCGGCGGGCCCACGGAGCAGGACCGGAGTGAGGGTATGCCGAGCCTCAGCGAGGCACCGGACGAAAGGGGCAAGAGCGTTTGGTTACTTGGCGCTTTTCCAAGTCACTCGCCGTAAGGGCGAAACCCATAGAAGCCGTGACCGCAGGAATGGATATGTACACCAGCAACAATCTCACCGCCAATCAGGCCGCCATCGCCGGCAAGCCAGCTCCCACAGGGAACGTGGGTAACCGTAAGATTCGGTTGGCAGACAAGCCGCGATCACCTTCACGTCGGACGTTCGCCCAAACGCAAAAACGGCACCCGAAGGTGCCGTTTCTGTTTTCTACCGATTACCGCTCAAGCGATCAACCCGCCAGCACAGCCTGCTGAACCAGTGTCAGCAATGGCTGCGGGTACACACCCAGGAAGAACGCAACCACTGCGATGGCCAGCAGCATCACGCCGCCTGCCTTTTGTTCCCAGTGCAGCTGGGCGTCGTGGCGACGCAGGTTTGGCTCGATCAGGTACAGGGTGACCATCACACGCAGGTAGTAGAAGACGCCGATGGCGCTGCCCAAAACCAGGGAACCGACTAGCCACCATTGGTGCGACTCGACGCCGGTAGCGATGATGTAGAACTTGCCGATGAAGCCCGCGGTCAGCGGAATACCGGCCAGGGACAACATCATTACGGTCAGGACGGCAGTCAGGTACGGACGGCGCCAGAACAGGCCACGGTATTCGTACAGGGCATCCGCGTCACGGCCGTTGTACGGCGAGGACATCAGCGTGATCACGCCGAACGCGCCGAGGCTGGTGATGACGTAGGTGACCAGGTACACGCCGATGGCTTCCACCGCCAGGCCTTTGCTCGCCACCAGGGCGATCAGCAGGTAGCCGAAGTGGGCGATGGACGAGTAACCCAGTAGACGCTTGAGGTTGTTCTGGGTCAGTGCCAGCAGGTTGCCGAACAGGATCGACGCAATGGCGATGATGGTCAGCACATCACTCAGCACACCGCTGCTGGCGGCTGGCGAGATCTGGAACAGACGCACCATCACCGCGAACACAGCGACTTTGGACGCGGTGGCCAGGAACGCGGCCACCGGTGCCGGAGCACCTTCGTAAACGTCCGGGGTCCAGAGGTGGAACGGTACCAGCGACAGCTTGAAGGCCAGACCGACCAGCATCATGCCCAGGCCCAGTTGCGCCAGCGAGCTCGGCAGGCCGGTGGCCGCGAGGGCCTGGCCGATACCGACGAAGCTCAGGCTGCCGGAGTCGGCGTAGAGCAGGGCCATACCGAACAACAGGAACGCAGAACCGGCGGCCGACAGCACCATGTACTTGATGCCGGCTTCCAGCGAACGCTTGTTGAAGAAGGCATACGCCACCAGACCGTAGACCGGTACCGAGAGCAGTTCCAGACCGATGAACAAGCCGGCCAGGTGCTGCGCGCTGACCAGCACCAGCCCGCCGAGGGCGGACATCAGGATCAGCAGGTACAGTTCTTCGCGGTTGCCGGGGTAACCCGAGCCGCCATCGCCGAGGTAGGCGTGGGCGAGGGTCACACAAGCAAGGGTGGCGACCAGGATCAGCGCCATGTACAGACACGCGAAGCTATCGATTTGCAGCAGTGGGGTCACGGCCAGAGGCGCGACTTTCAAGGCTGGCAGGATCGACAGCAACGCCAGGTTCAGGCCCGCCACGGAAATCAGGAAGGTCTGCGAGTGGTTGCGACGCCAGGCGATGGCCAACATCACCACGATGATCGTGATGGTGGTGATCAATATCGGCGCTAGCGCGATAAAGTGTTGAGTCGTGAATTCCATAGCGCTCTTACCGGGCCGAAGCGAGTTGAGTGAAGGCGGTGCCGAGCCATTGCTGCACGCCATGCATCGTAGCGGCAGAGGTATCGAGGAACGGTTGCGGGTACACGCCGAGGTAAATCAGCAGCACCGCCAGACCGACCACCATGATCAGTTCGCGAGCATCCATGCCGTGCAGTACCGCGTCCGACTTGGACGGGCCGAAGTAGGCACGGTGAATCATGATCAGCGAGTAGACCGAACCGAACACCAGACCGGACGTCGCAATGGCCGTGATCCATGGAGCAGCCGCGAACGTGCCGATCAGGATCAGGAACTCACCCACAAAGTTACCGGTACCCGGCAAGCCCAACGACGCTGCAGCGAAGAACAGGCTGATGGCCGGCAGGTAAGCGATTTTCGACCACAGGCCACCCATCTGACGCATGTCACGGGTGTGCGTGCGCTCGTACAGTTGACCACTCAGGATAAAGAGTGCGGCGGCCGAAACACCGTGCGCCAGCATCTGCATCACTGCGCCCTGCAGCGCCAGTTGGCTGCCGGAGTAGATGCCGATCAACACGAAGCCCATGTGGGAAACGGAAGAGAAGGCGATCAGACGCTTGATGTCGGTTTGAGCGAAGGCCAGGAACGCACCGTAGAAGATCCCGATCAGACCGAGGGTCATGGCAATCGGCGCGAACTCGGCCGAGGCATTCGGGAACAGCGGCAGGGCGAAACGCAGCAGACCGTAAGCAGCCGTCTTCAACAGGATACCGGCCAGGTCCACAGAACCTGCGGTCGGCGCCTGGGCGTGAGCATCAGGCAACCAGGAGTGGAACGGTACGACCGGCAGCTTCACCGCGAAGGCGATGAAGAAGCCGAGCATCAGGATGTACTCGGTGGTGAGCGACATCTTGGTTTTCAGCAGGTCGGCGTAGTTGAACGTGATCACGCCGGTGCTGTTGAAGTTGACCAGTACCAGGCCCAGGATCGCCACCAGCATGATCAGGCCGGAAGCCTGAGTGAAGATGAAGAACTTGGTCGCTGCGTAGATCCGGGTCTTCTTGCCGTCCGAAGAACTGTGACCCCAGAGCGCGATGAGGAAATACATCGGCACCAGCATCATTTCCCAGAAGAAGAAGAACATGAACAGGTCGAGGGCGAGGAACACGCCGACGACACCGCCCAGGATCCACATCAGGTTCAGGTGGAAGAAGCCAACGTGACGCTGGATCTCTTTCCACGAGCACAGTACCGAGAGGATACCCAGCAGACCGGTCAGCAGGATCATCAGCAGCGACAGGCCGTCGAGGGCCAGGTGCACACTGATGCCGAAGCGCTGGATCCAGGTGTGCTTGAACTCAAGCGCCCAGGTCGGATCGGCGCCAGGCGCCGGTGCAAATGAATAATCACCGTGGGCCCACAGCCAGAGGCCGAGAGCGAGTTCCAGGGTCATGGTCAACAGCGCAATCCAGCGGGGGAGGGTAGCGCCGAAGCGCTCACCCATCCAGCACAGCAGGCCGCCGATGAAGGGGATCAGGATTAGCCAAGGCAGAATCATGACGGGCTCAATTCCTTTCGCAAGTTCGCAAGGTTCATATTCAGACCGCTACCAGCACGATGGCGCCGATGACCAGCACGGAGCCGGCTGCCATCGATGCCGCGTACCAACGCAGTTGACCGGTTTCGGTACGGCTCAGGGCGGTGTGGCCGCCTTTGGCCATACGCGGGATCAGGCCGATGGTCTGGTCCAGCGGGTCTTTGCGCAGTACGTGGCTGATCGCAAGGTATGGCTTGACGAACAGTTTGTCGTAGATCCAGTCGAAGCCCCAGGCAGCGAACCACCAGGCCGAAAGGAAGCGGCCGATGCCGCTGTTGGCGATTGCAGTAACGAGACGACGCTTGCCGAGGAACAGCAGCGCGGCCAGCAGGATACCGGCCAGGGCAATGGCGCCCGAGGCGATTTCCAGACTGTGCTTGGCTTCGCCGCCGGCATGGCCAACGCTTTGCGGCAGCACACCGTGCAGTGGCGGAACGATCATCGCGCCAATGGCGGTGGACAATACGATCAGCACCGACAGAGGCAGCCAGTGAGCGATGCCGTGACCGGCGTGTGCTTCGGTCTTCGCTTCACCGTGGAACGCGATGAAGATCAGGCGGAAGGTGTACAGCGAGGTCATGAACGCACCCACAAGACCGGCGTACAGCAGGCCATGGTTGCCGCTGGCGAACGCTTCCCAAAGGATCTCGTCCTTGGAGTAGAAGCCTGCGGTCACCAGTGGCAGGGCAGACAAGGCCGCGCCGCCAACGATGAAGCTGGCGTAGGCCAATGGCAGTTTCTTCCACAGGCCGCCCATCTTGAAGATGTTCTGCTCGTGGTGGCAGGCAACGATTACCGCACCGGAAGCAAGGAACAGCAGCGCCTTGAAGAAGGCGTGGGTCATCAGGTGGAAGATCGCGCCATCCCATGCGCCAACGCCCAGCGCCAGGAACATGTAGCCGATCTGGCTCATGGTCGAGTAGGCGAGGATACGTTTGATGTCGGTCTGCACCAGTGCGGCAAAACCGGCCAGCACGAGGGTCACACCGCCGACGATGCCGACCAGTTGCAGGACGTCCGGCGCCAACGCAAACAGGCCATGGGTACGGGCAATCAGGTAGACACCTGCGGTCACCATGGTCGCGGCGTGGATCAGTGCCGAAACCGGGGTAGGACCGGCCATCGCATCCGCCAGCCAGGTTTGCAGCGGCAGTTGCGCGGACTTACCGACAGCACCACCCAACAGCATCAGGGTCGCCAGGACGATCCAGAAGTCGCCGACCTGGAACTTCTGCGGTGCCAGTACCAGCAGTTCCTGGACGTTCAGCGTGCCCAGTTGCTGGAACAGGATGAACAGGCCGATGGCCATGAACACGTCACCGATGCGGGTCACGATGAAGGCTTTGAGTGCCGCGTTACCGTTGTTGCGGTTGCTGTAGTAGAAACCGATCAACAGGTACGAGCACAGGCCCACGCCTTCCCAGCCGAAGTACAGGAACAACAGGTTATCGCCCAGGATGAGGAACAGCATGCTGGCGATAAACAGGTTGGTGTACGCAAAGAAGCGCGAGTAACCGTCTTCACCGCGCATGTACCAGGACGCGAACAGGTGAATCAGGAAGCCGACGCCAACCACCACACCCAGCATGGTCACGGACAGACCATCCAGGTACAGCGCGAAGTTTGGCGTGAAGCCTTCTACGGCCATCCACTGCCACAACACCTGGGTGTAGTGACCGCCTTCAGGGGGCGCGACGTTGAATTGCCAGATCACGTAAGCCGTGACGATGGCAGACAGGCCGATGGAACCGACGCCGATCAGCGCCGACAGGTTTTCCGAAAAGCGTCCCCGGGAGAACGACAGCAGCAGGAAACCGATGAGAGGGAATACGAAAGTCAGATAGAGAAGATTCATCCGCGCATCTCGCTGGCAGCGTCGATATCGAGAGTGTGGAAGCGGCGATACAGCTGCAACAGAATCGCCAGGCCAATACTGGCCTCGGCGGCTGCCAGGCTGATCACCAGGATGAACATGATCTGTCCATCCGGCTGACCCCAGCGGCTACCGGCGACGATGAAGGCCAACGCGGAGGCATTCATCATGACCTCCAGGCTCATCAGCACGAAGAGTATGTTGCGGCGGACCATCAGGCCGACCAGACCGAGGCAGAACAGGATGCCGGCGACCGCCAGACCATGCTCCAGAGGGATAGCAGGCATCGTCATTGCTCCTTGGCTTCGTTACGGCCCAAGTGGAACGCCGTCACGGCTGCAGCGAGCAGCAGCATCGAGGCGAGTTCGACCACCAGCAGATAAGGACCGAACAGGCTGATGCCCACGGCCTTGGCGTCTACGGTGGTATGGCCGATGGCCTGGCCGCTCTGGTGGGCGAACAGCACATACAGCAGTTCGATCAGCAGGAGGGTGCCGAGAATGACCGGTCCGATCCAGATGCCGGGCTTGAGCCAGACGCGCTCTTGCTGAACCGAGGCCGGGCCCAGGTTCAGCATCATCACCACGAACACGAACAGCACCATGATGGCGCCAGCGTAGGCGATCACTTCGAGGACACCGGCAAACGGTGCGCCGAGGGCGAAGAACGTCATGGCCACGGCGATCAGCGAAATGATCAGGTAGAGCAGGGCGTGCACAGGGTTGGTGTGGGTGATCACGCGAAGCGTGGACACCACTGCAATACCCGATGCGAAATAGAAAGCGAATTCCATCTTTCTTCCTTAAGGCAGCAAGCTCTTCACGTTGATCGGTTCGGCTTCATTTTGCGCGGCGCCTTTTGGCTTACCGGCAATCGCCATACCTGCAACACGATAGAAGTTGTAATCAGGGTTTTTGCCGGGGCCGGAGATCAGCAGATCTTCTTTCTCGTAAACCAGGTCCTGACGTTTGAACTCGGCCATCTCGAAATCCGGTGTCAGCTGGATCGCGGTGGTCGGGCAGGCTTCCTCGCAGAGGCCGCAGAAAATGCAGCGCGAGAAGTTGATGCGGAAGAACTCCGGGTACCAGCGACCGTCATCGGTTTCAGCTTTCTGCAGCGAGATGCAACCCACTGGGCAAGCCACAGCGCACAGGTTGCAGGCAACGCAACGCTCTTCGCCATCAGGGTCACGGGTCAGCACGATACGGCCACGGTAGCGCGGCGGCAGGTAGACCTGCTCTTCCGGGTACTGCAGCGTGTCACGCTTGCGGAAGGCATGGCCGAAGATCATCACCAGGCTGCGAAGCTGGGTGAAGAAGCCATGCACGATGTCAAAAATGTACTTCATGATTCTCTATCCTCACTGAGCCGCGACGGCGGGCGTGTTAAGCAACACGATCGCAGCGGTCACCAGCATGTTGACGAGGGTCAGCGGCAGGCAGAACTTCCAGCTGAAGTCCATCACTTGGTCATACCGTGGGCGCGGAATGGAAGCGCGCAGCAGGATGAAGATCATGATGAAGAACGCGGTTTTCAGTGCAAACCAGATGAACGGGATCTGCGGCAGAATGCCGAACGGACCGTGCCAGCCACCGAAGAACAAGGTCACCAGCAGCGCCGAAATCAGCACGATGCCGATGTACTCACCGACGAAGAACATGCCCCACTTCATGCCGGCGTATTCAATGTGGTAACCGTCGGCCAGTTCCTGTTCCGCTTCCGGCTGGTCGAACGGGTGACGGTGAGTCACGGCGACGCCAGCGATGAAGAAGGTCAGGAAACCGAAGATCTGCGGAATGATGAACCACAGGTTCTGGGCTTGATATTCGACGATGTCGCGCATGTTGAACGAGCCGACCTGGATCACGATGCCCATCAACGACAGGCCCATGAACACTTCGTACGACACGGTTTGCGCGGAGGCCCGCAAGCTGCCCAGCAGGGCGAACTTGTTGTTGCTCGACCAGCCGGCGAACAACACGGCATACACCGACAGGCCCGCCATGGCGAAGAAGAACAGGATGCCGATGTTGATGTCCGCCACGCCCCAGGTCGGGGTGATCGGGATGATCGCGAAGGCAATCAGCAGGGCGCTCATGGCCACGACCGGTGCCAGGGTGAAGATCATCTTGTCGGCGAACGGCGGCGTCCAGTCTTCCTTGAAGAACATCTTGATCATGTCGGCCGCGATCTGGAACGCGCCGAACGGGCCGACGCGGTTCGGACCGTAACGGTCCTGCCAGAGGGCGAGCAAACGACGCTCGACCCAGCTCAGCAGCGCGCCGCACACCACCACGGCGAGCAGAATCACGATGGCCTTGAGGACCGCGATGATCACGTCAATCACTTCAGGCGTGAACCAGGTCATTGAGCTGCCTCCTGCAGACCGTCAACGGATTTGCCGAAAATCGCCGGTGGAATGCCGGCGATACCCGCTGGCAATGCAACCAGACCGGCACCCAGTTCTTCGTTGATACGCAGTGGCAGACGCAGGGTCTGGCCAGCCACGTTCAAGCTCAGCATGGCGCCTTCGTTGACACCCAGGCGGTCGGCTTCGGATTTGGCCAAAGCGACGTATGCGGCTGGAATGCGTTCCTGAACCGGCGCGGCTTTCGAAGAGTTCTCTTCGCTGCCGAACAGGTGGAAGAACGGCACGACTTGCCAGGTGCCCTGAGCCGGGTTGAATGCCGGTGGAACAGAGGCGAACCAGTTCAGCGAATCACCGGTGCTTTCGATCAGGCGGGTGCCCGGGTCGCCAGCGCGGATGTGACCACCGACTTCGTCCTGGAACTTGTTCCAGGCTTGCGGCGAGTTCCAGCCCGGAGACCAGGCGAATGGCACTTGCTGACGCGGTTCTACCGAGCCCGAGTAACCTTCCATCGAGAAGTTGAACGCGGTGTCGTTGTCTTGCGGGGTACGCGGTTCGTGCACGCTGATGTCAGCGCGCATGGCGGTACGACCAGAATAACGCAGCGGTTCGCGAGCCAGTTTCATGCCCTTGATGCGGAACGCGGCGGACGGTGCGGCGTCAACGATGCGCGCCAGTTGCGGCGTGCTCGAAGCCACGGCAGCGGTGACGTGGTCCAGTTGGGTCCAGTCGATCGGCTGGTTCAGCAGGGTCGCGCGCAGGGCATGCAGCCAGCGCCAGCCTTCGTGAACCAGGATGCTCGCGTCCATGTATTTCGGGTCGAACACCTGGAAGAAGCGCTGGGCGCGGCCTTCCTGGCTGACCAGCGTACCGTCGCCTTCAGCGAAGCTGGCCGCTGGCAGAACCAGGTGCGCGCGATCGCTGGTAGCGGTCTTCTGATGGTCTGCCACGATCACCACTTTCGCGGCGTTCAGGGCGGCATCGACACGGGCTTTGTCGGTACGGGTGTACAGATCGTTTTCCAGCACGACGATGGCGTCGGCTTTGCCATCGATCACCGCTTGCAGCGCTTCGTCGACCGAGTTGCCACCGAGCATGGCCAGGCCGAGGCTGTTGGCCTCTGGCACGATCAGGCTGATGGAACCGTTCTTCTCACGCAGCTTCAAGGCTTTGGCGATGTTGGCGGCGGCTTCGATCAGCGACTTGGAACCCAAGGAGGTACCGGCAATGATCAGCGGACGCTTGGCTGCGAGCAGGGCGTCGGCAATGCGTTTGGCCAGGTCCAGTGCTTCGGTGTCCAGGTCTTCAACGGCAGGCGCGCTGGCGTCGAGGGCGTGAGCCACGGCGAAACCGATGCGGGCCAGGTCGTCAGGTGCGGCGTGAACGCATTCTTCCGCGATGTCGTCGAGCTTGGTTTCAGCCAGGCTGGCGATGAACAACGGGTTCAGCGCGTGCTGGCCGATGTTCTTCACGGCGGCGTCGAGCCAAGGCTGAACGCGCATGGCGTCGGCCATGTCTTCGGCCTTGCCCTTGACCGATTGACGCAGGGACAGCGCCATACGGGCGGCGGTCTGGGTCAGGTCTTCACCGAGGACGAAGATTGCATCGTGGTCTTCGATGTCGCGCATGTTCGGGATTGGCAGCGGGCTGTCTTTCAACACCTGCATCACCAGGCGAATGCGTTCAAGCTCGGCGGCTTCGATACCGGAGTAGAAGTGCTCGGCGCCCACCAGTTCGCGCAACGCATAGTTGCTTTCGAGGCTGGCGCGGGGCGACCCGATACCGACGATGTTGCGACCGCGCAGCAGGTCAGCGGCTTTATCCAGCGCTTCGTCGAGGCTCAGCTTGGCGCCGTTGGCCAGCAATGGCTGACGTGGGCGGTCTTCGCGGTTGACGTAGCCGTAGCCGAAACGGCCGCGGTCGCACAGGAAGTACTGGTTCACCGAACCGTTGAAACGGTTTTCGATGCGACGCAGTTCACCGTAACGCTCACCCGGGGAGATGTTGCAACCGCTGGAGCAGCCATGGCAGATGCTCGGCGAGAACTGCATGTCCCACTTGCGGTTGTAGCGCTCGGAGTGAGTCTTGTCGGTGAACACACCGGTCGGGCAGACCTCGGTGAGGTTGCCGGAGAACTCGCTTTCCAGGGTGCCGTCTTCAACGCGACCGAAGTACACGTTGTCGTGGGCGCCGAATACACCAAGGTCAGTGCCGCCGGCGTAGTCTTTATAAAAGCGCACGCAGCGGTAGCAGGCGATGCAGCGGTTCATTTCGTGGGAAATGAACGGGCCCAGTTGCTGGTTCTGGTGGGTGCGCTTGGTGAAGCGATAGCGGCGTTCGTTGTGACCGGTCATCACGGTCATGTCTTGCAGGTGGCAATGACCGCCTTCTTCACAGACCGGGCAGTCGTGTGGGTGGTTGGTCATGAGCCATTCGACGACGCTGGCGCGAAACACTTTCGCTTCTTCGTCTTCGATGGAGATCCAGCTACCGTCGGTAGCGGGTGTCATGCACGACATGACGATGCGACCACGGGTGTCGTTCTCGTCGGTGTACTGCTTGACCGCGCACTGGCGGCAAGCGCCAACGCTGCCCAGGGCAGGGTGCCAGCAGAAATACGGGATATCGAGGCCTAGCGACAGACATGCCTGTAACAGGTTGTCTGCCCCATCGACTTCGAGCTCTTTGCCGTCTACGTGGATAGTGGCCATGGTTCAAAGTTCTTCGTTGGCCCGGTGTCAGCGGGCGTGGCTAATGGAATCTTGTTGTTCGCGTGAATCAACACAGCCGTTAAAGGCGTCATCACACGAGAAAGCGAAGGGTACGGACCCTTCGCTTTTTTAAGCGTTTACGCGCCGACTACGATCGGCCTTGCCAGAGGCGGGACGGCGGCGCTGGTAGGCGCAATGCCGGCTTCGAACTCCGAGCGGAAGTATTTGATTGCGCTGCCCAACGGCTCCACGGCGCCCGGTGCGTGAGCACAGAAAGTCTTGCCAGGGCCGAGGAAACCGACCAGACCCAGCAGGGTCTCGATGTCGCCGGCTTGCCCTTCACCGTTCTCGATCGCACGCAGCAGCTTGACGCTCCACGGCAGACCGTCACGGCACGGGGTGCAGAAGCCGCAGGACTCGCGGGAGAAAAACTCTTCCATGTTGCGCAGCAGGGACACCATGTTGACGCTGTCGTCCACCGCCATGGCCAGGCCGGTACCCATACGGGTGCCCACTTTGGCGATGCCGCCGGCGTACATTTGTGCGTCGAGGTGTTCCGGCAACAGGAAACCGGTACCGGCGCCGCCTGGCTGCCAGGCCTTGAGCTTGAAGCCATCGCGCATGCCGCCGGCGTAGTCTTCGAACAACTCGCGACCGGTGACGCCGAATGGCAATTCCCACAGGCCCGGGTTCTTGACCTTGCCGGAGAAGCCCATGAGCTTGGTGCCCATGTCTTCACTGCCTTCACGGGCCAACGATTTGTACCAGTCCACGCCGTCGGCAATGATCGCCGGCACGTTGCACAGGGTTTCAACGTTGTTCACGCAGGTCGGCTTGCCCCACACGCCAACGGCGGCAGGGAAGGGTGGCTTGGAGCGCGGGTTGGCGCGGCGGCCTTCGAGGGAGTTGATCAGTGCGGTTTCTTCACCGCAGATGTAACGCCCGGCGCCGGTGTGGACGAACAGCTCGAAATCGAAGCCGCTGCCCAGAATGTTCTTGCCCAGAAGGCCCGCTGCCTTGGCTTCTTCCACGGCACGGTTCAGGTGCTTGGCGGCGGTGGTGTATTCGCCACGCAGGAAGATGTAGCCACGGTAGGTTTTCAGCGCGCGAGCACTGATCAGCATGCCTTCGATCAGCAGATGGGGCAGTTGCTCCATCAGCATGCGGTCTTTCCAGGTGTTCGGTTCCATCTCGTCCGCGTTGCACAGCAGGTAGCGGATGTTGATGGATTCGTCTTTGGGCATCAGGCCCCACTTAACGCCAGTGGGGAAACCTGCACCGCCGCGACCTTTCAGGCCGGCGTCTTTCACGGTCTGGACGATGTCGTCCTGGGCCATGTCGGCGAAGGCTTTTCGCGCGGCGGCGTAACCGTTCTTGGCCTGGTACTCGTCGAGCCAGACAGCTTCGCCGTCGTCACGCAGACGCCAGGTGAGCGGGTGAGTCTCGGCCGAACGCTTGATGCGGTTGGCCGGGCCGAAAGAAGTCAGGGTCATACGTAGCCCTCGAGCAATTTGGCAACGCCGGCAGGCTGCACATCACCGAACGTGTCGTCGTCGATCATCAACGCCGGCGCCTTGTCACAGTTGCCGAGGCAGCAGACCGGCAGCAGGGTGAAACGACCGTCTGCGGTGGTCTGACCCAGGCCGATGCCCAGATTGCTCTGGATTTCGCTGACTACGGACTCGTGGCCGCCGATGTAGCAGACCATGCTGTCGCAGACGCGAATGATGTGACGGCCCACGGGCTGACGGAAGATCTGGCTGTAGAACGTCGCCACGCCTTCAACGTCGCTGGCCGGAATGCCGAGCATCTCGCCGATGGCGTAGAGCGCGCCATCAGGCACCCAGCCACGTTCCTTCTGGACGATCTTCAGTGCTTCGATCGACGCCGCGCGCGGATCTTCGTAGTGATGCAACTCGTGCTCGATGGCCGAGCGCTCGGTTTCGCTCAGGGCGAAACGGTCTGTCTGGATAAGCGTGCTGTTCATGCTTAGCGGTCCACGTCGGCCATAACGAAATCGATACTACCCAGGTACGCAATCAAGTCCGCGACCATGCTGCCTTTGATCACCGAAGGGATCTGCTGCAGGTGCGGGAAGCTTGGGGTGCGAATCCGGGTGCGGTAGCTCATGGTGCCGCCATCGCTCGTCAGGTAATAACTGTTGATGCCCTTGGTCGCTTCGATCATCTGGAAGGATTCGTTGGCCGGCATGACCGGGCCCCACGAAACTTGCAGGAAGTGCGTGATCAGGGTCTCGATGTGCTGCAGGGTGCGTTCTTTCGGTGGCGGCGTAGTCAGCGGGTGATCCGCCTTGTACGGGCCTTCCGGCATGTTGCGCATGCACTGCTCGATGATCTTGATGCTCTGGCGCATTTCTTCGACGCGCACGATGCAGCGGTCGTAGGCATCGCCATTGACGGCCAGCGGCACTTCGAATTCGAAGTTTTCGTAACCGGAGTACGGGCGAGCTTTACGCAGGTCGAAGTCGCAACCGGTCGAACGCAAGCCTGCACCGGTGACGCCCCATTCAAAGGCTTCCTTGGTGTTGTAGGCGGCGACGCCGATGGTCCGGCCTTTGAGGATGCTGTTGTCCAGGGCGGCTTTCTGATATTCGTCCAGACGCTTTGGCATCCACTCGACGAAGTCTTTCACCAGTTTTTCCCAGCCGCGTGGCAGGTCGTGAGCGACACCACCGATGCGGTACCAGGCCGGGTGCAGACGGAAACCGGTAATGGCTTCGATCACCGTGTACGCCTTCTGACGGTCGGTGAACGTGAAGAACACCGGGGTCATGGCGCCGACGTCCTGGATATACGTCCCCAGGAACAGCAGGTGGCTGGTGATACGGAAGAACTCGGCCATCATGATGCGGATGACGTCGACCTTCTCGGGCACCTTGATGCCGGCCAGCTTCTCGACCGAGAGCACGTACGGCAGGTTGTTCATCACGCCGCCGAGGTAGTCGATTCGGTCGGTGTACGGGATGAAGCTGTGCCAGGACTGACGCTCGGCCATTTTCTCGGCACCACGGTGGTGGTAACCGACGTCAGGCACGCAGTCGACGATCTCTTCGCCGTCCAGCTGCAGGATGATGCGGAAGGCACCGTGAGCAGAAGGGTGGTTCGGACCGAGGTTGAGGAACATGTAGTCCTCGTTCGCGCCTGAACGCTTCATGCCCCAGTCTTCAGGCTTGAAGCGTGCAGCTTCTTCCTCAAGCTGTTGCTTGGCCAGGGTCAGGGTGAACGGGTCAAATTCGGTGGCACGGGCCGGGAAGTCCTTGCGCAACGGGTGACCTTCCCAGGTCGGCGGCATCATGATGCGGGTCAGGTGCGGATGACCTTTGAAGTCGATGCCGTACATGTCCCAGACTTCACGCTCGTACCAGTTGGCGTTCGGCCAGATGCTGGTGACGGTCGGTACGCTGAGGTCGCTCTCGGACAAGGCGACCTTGATCATCACGTCACTATTACGTTCGATCGACATCAGGTGATAGAACACGGTGAAGTCGGCGCCGCTTGGCAGCCCTTGACGCTTGGTGCGCAGACGCTCGTCCACGCCGTGCAGGTCATAGAGCATGACGTACGGCTTGGGCAGGTTACGCAGGAAGCTGAGGACTTCGACCAGTTTGGCGCGGGCAACCCAAAGCACCGGCATGCCGGTGCGGGTAGGCTGGGCGGTGAACGCCTCGGGGCCAAAACGGTTGTTCAGTTCGACGACCACATCCTGGTCGTCTGCCTTATAAGGCGGGATGTACAGAGCACTGCCTGTAGTCATGGTTATTTATCGCTTTCGGTCAACGTAAAGAATGAAGCCAGTGTCTCGTTCTATTAAAGAAGCAGATCTGGATCAGACTTCGTCGGGGCTGCGCAGGTTGGTGACTGCGATTCGCTGTTCGCGGCGCTGTTCCTTTTGCGAAGGCATCTCGGCGCGATACACGCCTTGATCGCCGACGACCCAGGAAAGCGGACGACGCTCCTGTCCAATCGATTCCTGCAACAGCATCAAGCCTTGCAGAAAAGCTTCAGGACGGGGCGGGCAGCCAGGCACGTAGACGTCCACGGGCAGGAACTTGTCCACCCCTTGAACGACGGAGTAGATGTCGTACATGCCACCGGAGTTGGCGCACGAACCCATGGAGATAACCCATTTAGGTTCGAGCATTTGCTCGTAGAGACGCTGAATGATCGGCGCCATCTTGATGAAGCAGGTACCGGCGATAACCATGAAATCCGCCTGACGCGGCGATGCCCGGATAACCTCGGCGCCAAAGCGCGCGATGTCGTGGGGCGCCGTGAAGGCGGTAGTCATTTCCACGTAGCAGCACGAAAGACCGAAGTTATACGGCCACAGGGAGTTCTTGCGCCCCCAGTTGATCGTGCCGTTAAGCACGTCTTCGAGCTTGCCCATGAAGATGTTTTTGTGGACTTGATCTTCTAACGGATCGGAAACGGTTTCCCGCTCGCCGATCGGATACTGCTCGTTAGGAGCATCGGGGTCGATCCTGGTGAGATTGTATTGCATTGCCAAAGCCTCATTGTTTCAGCTTCGCCTGCCGCTTGCGCCGCGCTTCCGGAGCCCAGTCAAGGGCGCCCACTCGGAACAGGTAGACAAGACCTGCCAACAGAATTGCTATGAAAACGAGAGCTTCGACGAATCCGGTCCAGCCGCTTTCGCGGACGGACACAGACCAGGCAAAGAGAAAGAGGGCTTCGATATCGAAAATCACGAAGAGCATCGCGACCAGATAGAATTTGGCTGAGAGCCGTAAGCGGGCGCCACCTGTAGGTAGCATGCCGGACTCGAACGGTTCGTTTTTGCTGCGGCCCCAGGCTTTTGACCCAAGGAGGCTTGAGACGCCAAGCATGAAGGCACAGAGGCCGACGACGCCCAGAAGGAAAATGGCAAAGCCCCAGTTGTGGGCCATGAGTCCTGTCGCTTCGGGCATGCTGGAAATCCTTAACAGAGAGCAAAGGTCTCTGAGCTTGAAAAAGAAACAACGCAGTGACGATATGTCGCAGCAATCAATCCCGCTGATTTTATGGCACAACACGGTGCAAGTAAAATTCAGATAGCGAAATTATTGAATGGAATAAGGACATGGCGCACCTCAAAACCCCGGCGGCCCATGCGTTGCGGGCATTACGGGTTATTTCATCAATATTGTTTTGTTGGGAATGTAACGAACATAGTTTGAGCTAAATGATAATCAATATCGTTACTGGTGGTTTTTAAACTGTTTATCGGGTGAACGGGCAGGAAGTTGTCTTATATAGCGGTTACTGCAAGTAGCGAGCGAGATCGTTTTAACCTGCCTTCTGATCTGAAAACGGCTCTGGATCAATGATTTTCCGCACAAAAGCCGGCGTGCGCGAACCCTGTAGCAGCTGCCGAAGGCTGCGTCCGGCTGCGCAGCAGTCGTAAAACCCGAGTGCAAGGTGAAACAGGCACAACACGGTGGTTGGTTTCGAAAGGACTTCGTCCTCGAACGCAGCCTTCGGCAGCTGCTACAGGGCTGTGATTGCCTGCAAATCGCAGGCAAAAAAACGCCCCGAACCAGTCGGGGCGTCTAGAGGTGCGACGTTGCGGTTAGCTCTTACTCGTTCCGCAACGGCCGTTTACTCGGTATCAGTGGAACTGTTCTTCTTCAGTCGAGCCGGTCAGCGCGGTAACCGAAGACGAGCCACCCTGGATCACGGTGGTCATGTCGTCGAAGTAGCCGGTGCCCACTTCCTGCTGGTGAGCCACGAAGGTGTAACCCTTGGCAGCGTCAGCGAACTCTTGCTCTTGCAGTTTCACGTAGGCAGTCATGTCGTTGCGGGCGTAGTCGTGCGCCAGGTTGAACATGCTGTGCCACATGTTGTGAATGCCGGCCAGGGTGATGAACTGGTGCTTGTAGCCCATGGCGGACAGTTCGCGCTGGAACTTGGCGATGGTCGCGTCGTCCAGGTTTTTCTTCCAGTTGAAGGAAGGCGAGCAGTTGTACGACAGCAGTTGGTCCGGGTATTCCTTTTTGATCGCTTCGGCGAAGCGACGAGCCTCGTCCAGGTCCGGCTTGGCGGTTTCGCACCAGATCAGGTCGGCGTACGGAGCGTAAGCCAGGCCGCGAGCGATAGCCTGGTCCAGACCGGCGCGTACTTTGTAGAAACCTTCCTGGGTACGTTCGCCAGTCACGAATGGCTGGTCGTACGGGTCGCAGTCGGACGTCAGCAGGTCAGCAGCGTTAGCGTCGGTACGAGCCAGGATGATGGTCGGAGTACCGGCAACGTCAGCCGCCAGACGAGCAGCGGTCAGCTTCTGTACCGCTTCCTGGGTAGGAACCAGTACCTTGCCGCCCATGTGGCCGCATTTTTTCACGGAAGCCAGCTGGTCTTCGAAGTGAACGCCGGCGGCGCCTGCTTCGATCATGCTCTTCATCAGCTCGTAAGCGTTCAGTACGCCGCCGAAACCGGCTTCAGCGTCAGCTACGATTGGCGCGAAGTAGTCGATGTAGCCTTCGTCGCCCGGGCCTTTACCGGCTTTCCACTGGATCTGGTCAGCACGACGGAACGAGTTGTTGATGCGCTTGACCACGGTTGGAACCGAATCCACCGGGTACAGCGACTGGTCCGGGTACATCGATTCTGCGGAGTTGTTGTCCGCAGCGACTTGCCAGCCAGACAGATAGATCGCCTGGATACCGGCTTTGACTTGTTGCACAGCCTGGCCGCCGGTCAGGGCGCCCATGCAGTTGACGAAATCTTTCTCGGGACGGAAGGACGGCTTGGCACCCTGGGTCACCAGGTTCCAGAGCTTCTCGGCGCCCAGTTTTGCAAAGGTGTGCTCAGGTTGAACCGAGCCACGCAGGCGGACGACGTCAGCAGCGGAGTAAGCGCGTGTCACGCCTTTCCAGCGTGGGTTTTCAGCCCAATCTTTTTCGAGGGCTGCAATTTGCTGTTCGCGTGTCAGTGCCATGGAGATAAACCTCGTCGCGTCTTTTACGGAAAGTTGTTCTGCGGTGGAAAACTCATGCGCTCGCTGACCAGAAGCTTAGGGGTCAAGTCGGATTCGGCGGGATTGGCGACGGGATGAACGATGGGCTCGAGGGGAAGTGAGCAGGTAAGGGCGAACTGGCGAACGCATTCGGGCATCGTGGGCCGTGGTGCAAACTTCAGTGTGGAGCCGGGTTACCTAATTACGCTTCCGTCCCTCGGGACAACTTCGTTCCAGTCGGCAATCTCGTCAAACACACCTTATGGGCGGTACAGACACGAAGCGGTTCGCGAGGTAGGTGCGAACATCGCCTCGAAGGCCCTTGCCAGGGCCCCTGATTAGCGGGAGCGAGGCCATCATGCCTTTGCTTTTTTAGATCGTCAAACGTTTTGTAGTGCTTTTTTTCAAGCACTACATCTTTGGTCTAATAAGACTAATCAGTCAGTTTTCGGTGGTTTAGTCCAAAGTCTCGACTTTCACTCGCAGGGTCATGTCATCCCGGCCTTGAGTCGAGTAGCTGCGGGTGAGGCCCTGTTTGTCGGCCTGGCTTTGGCGGTTTACGCCGGCGAGGGTAATCCATTCGCCAAGGCGGCCCGTGACGGTTGTGTCGGTGCTTTGCACATTCACTACATCGGGCCGTTCCTGGCTCATGCGGTCGCGGTTGGTGCTGATGTCCAGGTGCACGATATCGCCGGTGATGCTGGCGGTGACGTAGAAACCCTGGGTGACGTTGCGGTACTCGGTCTGGCTGCGCAGATCGCCATAGGAATCGGACTGGGTGCTGGTCAGCGGTACGCTCTGGCCGACCTGGATCAGTGCCGGTGCGCCTTCGCTGGCCTGGATCTGCTGGATGCCACCGTCACGACTGTCGGTGCTGCGATTGATAATTCGCGTCTGGCCTGCATTGTTGCCATTGACCGAGTAACCCTGGTCGCCCTGGAAGTTGTTTTCGCTGGTGTCGACGGTGATCAGCAGGCGTTTGGGCTGGATGTCGAGTTGGGCGATAAGTGCTTTAAGTTCGTCGATCTTGCGCTGATCGGCGTTGACGATGAGTTGGTTGCCGTAGGCGCTGACCTGGCCATCCTTGCCGAGAAAATCCTGTGCCATCGGCAGCATGTCAGCGCTGGTGTGGTAGTTCAGCGGCACCACCTCGGTAGCAGCGATGACTGAAAAGCTGCAAGTTACCAGCAATGTGGCGAGCAGGGTGCGTAGGGACATGTCCGTTATCTCCGACTGTGAATGCTTTGATATTGCCAGTTTGTCGGCCCGCGGTGGCGCTAGTTGAATCGCAGACAGCAAAACGCCCCGGCATCCGGAGATGGCGGGGCGTGTTGTGGTGTTCCTGTGGCGAGGGGATTTATCCCCGTTGGGTCGCGAAGCGGCCCCAAAAACTCCAACCACGGTACATCAGGATTACCGCATGCAATGGTTTAGCGACTGCTGCGCAGCCGAACGGGGATGAATCCCCTCGCCACAGATTAATCCCCTAACACCAGGTGTTATGCCGAGTGACGCACCATGTCCACATGCGGAATCCCTGCTTCCAGGAACTCCTCACTGACCAGGCTGAACCCCAGGCGCTCGTAGAACGCTGTGGCCTGCACCTGGGCGCTGAGCATCTGCTGCTTCAGGCCGCGCTTTTCAGCTTCACCGATCACTGCTTGCATCAGCGCATCGCCGACTTTCAAACCACGCCAGTCCTTGAGAACCGAAACCCGGCCGATGTGTCCATCGGGCAGCAGGCGGGCGGTGCCAATTGGAAAGTCGCCTTCGAAGGCCAGAAAATGCACCGCAGTGGCATCATCGGCGTCCCATTCCAGCTCAGGTGGAACGGTTTGCTCGGCAATGAACACCGTCTCACGAATGCGCCGGATCTCGGCGTTGTCCTTTTGCCAGTCTGCGACACGAACGTGGATTTTATTCATCAGCAAACCCCAGGCTTCCTTGCTTGATCAGTTCGCACAACAGGCCGCGACCGTCTTCATCGCTCAGCCACTCGCCGAGGTTTTCGGCGTGCAGCGCATCGGCGGCGCAAATCATCTTCAGCAACTCGCGCAGCTTGCCCGGCAGGTAACGGCTCTGGCCGCTGGCGAACAGCAGAAGGTCGTCATCTACTTCGGACCAGGCCAGGCGCGCGCTCGGATTGCGGATCAGGATCGCGCCTTCTTCGAGACTGGCGAGCAGGTCGTCTTCTTCGATTTCTTCCGGGCCCACCACCAGTTCCGGGTAGCGCGGCTCGGTCATGTACTGGCCGAACCAGGTCAGCAGCAGGCGTTCATCGCTCATGTGCTCGGCCAGCAAGGCTTTCAGGCGATCAAGGGCGTCGTGCTGAATCTGGTGCGGATCGACCGCCGGCAGCGCGTCGGCATCGGTGTAGCGCTCTTCGTCGGTCAGGAACTGGCTGAGGAAGTCGGTGAAGTGAGTCAGCACTTCAGAGGCGCTTGGGGCGCGGAAGCCGACCGAGTAGGTCATGCAATCGTCAACCGCAACGCCGCAATGGGCCAGGCGCGGTGGCAGGTAAAGCATGTCGCCTGGCTCCAGTACCCACTCATCGGTGGCTTCGAAGTCAGCGAGGATGCGCAGGTCGGCGTGTGGCAGCAGCGGACTTTCGGAATCGCACATCTGGCCGATTTTCCAGTTGCGCTTGCCGTGACCTTGCAGCAGGAACACGTCGTAGTTATCGAAGTGCGGACCCACGCTGCCACCTGGGGCGGCAAAGCTGATCATCACGTCGTCGACGCGCCAGCTCGGCAGAAAGCGGAAGTTTTCCAGCAGTTCGCTGACTTCCGGCACGAATTGGTCAACGGCTTGAACCAGCAAGGTCCAGTCGGTTTCCGGCAACTTGCTGAATTCGTCTTCGGCGAACGGGCCGCGACGCATTTCCCAAGGGCGCTCGCCGTTCTCGATGATCAGGCGCGATTCAACTTCTTCTTCCAGCGCCAGGCCGGCCAGTTCGTCGGCGTCGATCGGGCTTTCGAAATCAGGGATCGCCTGACGGATCAGCAGCGGTTTTTTCTGCCAGTAGTCACGCAGGAATTCACGCGCCGTGATGCCGCCCAGAAGTTGAAGAGGAATGTCAGGATTCATGTGTAACCTATTGAAAAAAAGCACTTTTCAGACGGGAATAAAAACGCCCGGCGCTGCCGGGCGTCTCAAACGGGTACAGCGGTCGATCAGATGCGTTTGGCTTGGTCTACAGCGTTGCCGATGTAGTTCGCCGGGGTGAGCAGTTTCAGCTCGGCCTTGGCGGCGGCAGGCATGTCCAGGCCATCGATGAAAGTTTGCAGTGCTTCAGGGCTGATGCCCTTGCCACGGGTCAATTCTTTCAGCTTTTCGTACGGGTTTTCGATGTTGTAGCGACGCATTACGGTCTGGATCGGCTCGGCCAGCACTTCCCAGCAGGCATCGAGGTCGGCAGCAATCTTCTGCGCGTTGAGCTCGAGTTTGCTGATGCCTTTGAGGCTGGCTTCGTAGGCGATCACGCTGTGGGCGAAGCCGACACCGAGGTTGCGCAGCACGGTGGAGTCGGTCAGATCGCGCTGCCAGCGGGAAATCGGCAGTTTGCTCGCCAGGTGCTGGAACAGTGCGTTGGCGATACCCAGGTTGCCTTCGGAGTTTTCGAAGTCGATCGGGTTGACCTTGTGCGGCATGGTCGACGAACCGATTTCGCCAGCGATGGTGCGCTGTTTGAAATACCCGAGGGAGATGTAGCCCCAGATGTCGCGGTCGAAATCGATCAGGATGGTGTTGAAGCGGGCGATCGCGTCGAACAGCTCGGCAATGTAGTCGTGCGGCTCGATCTGGGTGGTGTACGGGTTGAAGCCCAGGCCCAGCTCGTCTTCGATGAAGGCGCGAGCATTTTCTTCCCAGTCGATTTCAGGGTAAGCCGACAGGTGAGCGTTGTAGTTGCCCACTGCGCCGTTGATCTTGCCCAGCAGCGGAACGGCAGCGACCTGAGCGATTTGACGCTCCAGACGGTAAACCACGTTCGCCAACTCTTTACCCAGTGTGGTCGGCGAGGCAGGTTGACCGTGGGTGCGCGACAGCATCGGTACGTCAGCGAAGCGGATGGCCAGTTCGCGGATCGCTTCGGCGGTCTGGCGCATCAGTGGCAGCATTACATCATCACGGCCTTCGCGCAGCATCAGGGCGTGGGACAGGTTGTTGATGTCCTCGCTGGTGCAGGCAAAGTGGATGAATTCGCTGACAGCGGCGAGCTCAGGCAGCTTGGCAGCTTGCTCTTTGAGCAAGTACTCGATGGCTTTAACGTCGTGGTTGGTGGTGCGTTCGATCTCTTTGACGCGCTCGGCGTGCTCGAGCGCGAAGTTTTCCGCCAGGGTGTTCAGTACAGCGTTGGCTTCGGCGGAAAACGCCGGCACTTCGCTGATGGCAGGGTGAGCGGCCAGGCGCTGGAGCCAGCGCACTTCCACCAGAACGCGAGCACGGATCAGGCCGTATTCGCTGAAAATTGGGCGCAGGGCCTGGGTTTTGCCGGCGTAGCGGCCGTCAACAGGGGAAACCGCAGTGAGCGAAGAAAGCTGCATGGGGTGTTCTCGGACAGTCGGGCAACGAAATGGGGCGCGTATCATACATGAAAAAATCCGCCGGTCCGTTGCCAACTGACCGGCGTATTACGCGTTACAGACCAAAAGCGATGTTGCGGGCGCGGTTCAGCTGCTGCGCATCAGCGGGTAAAGCTCTTTAAGCAATTTGCGACGACTGATCACCAGCTGCCAGCGATGGCCGCCCAACTGCCGCCACAGCCGCGCAGAACGAATGCCGGCCAGCAACAGGGCGCGGATCTTCGAAGCGTTGCTCGGTTGCTGCAGGTTGCGCATGTCGCCATGCACCTGGATCCGCTGGCGCAGAGTGCTCAGGGTGTCCTGGTAGAGCGCGCCACAGGCGGCGATGACATTTTCGTGCGCCGGGCCGAAGTGCTCGACCTGGGACTGGATCTGCGGCAATCGCTTGCCAATCGCTTCGAGCATGTCTTCGCGCTTGGCCAGCTGACGCTCGAGGCCGAGCATCGCCAGGGCGTAACGCAGTGGCTCGCGTTGCAGAGTGCTCGGATCGCGTTCCAGCGCGCCGATCAATGCGCGGTAGCCCTCACGCAGATTGAGGTCGTCGCCGCCGTACACTTCCAGCGTGTCCTTCGGGTCGCGAATCAACAGGCTGCCGAGCATGCAGGTCAGGCCTGCTTCGCTGGTTTGCCCCGTCTTGGCGATCTTGTCGACCAATACGGCGGCGAGAAACACGCCGCCCAACGCCGTCAGTTGTTCCTGGGTCGGGTTCATTGAGCCTGGCCTTTGCTCGTCCACGGCTCGGCCACTTCGATCACACCGCCGCCGAGGCAGATTTCACCGTCGTAGAACACCACGGACTGGCCTGGGGTGACCGCGCGTTGCGGGTCATCGAAGGTCGCACGGTAACCGGTTTCGGTCTTTTCCAGGGTGCAGGGCTGGTCGCTCTGGCGATAACGGACCTTGGCGGTCAGTTTGCGCGGCCCGGACAGGTCGATCGGGTTGACCCAATAAATGTCCGAAGCGAGCAGGGCGCGGGAGAACAGGTACGGATGGTCATTGCCCTGTCCAACGATCAGCTCGTTGTTTTCCAGGTCCTTGATCAGCACGTACCACGGCTCGTCACTGGCGTCTTTCAAGCCGCCGATGCCCAGGCCCTGACGCTGGCCGATGGTGTGGTACATCAGGCCATGGTGGCGACCGATGACTTCACCTTCGGTGGTCTTGATCTCGCCCGGCTGGGCGGGCAGGTATTGCTTGAGGAAATCACTGAAGCGGCGTTCGCCGATAAAGCAGATCCCGGTGGAATCCTTTTTCTTCGCGGTAGCCAGATCATGTTTCTCGGCAATCGCGCGCACTTCGGGTTTTTCCAGCTCGCCGACCGGGAACAGGGTCTTGGCGATCTGTTCACCGCCCACGGCGTGCAGGAAGTAGCTCTGGTCCTTGTTAGGGTCCAGGCCCTTGAGCAGCTCGGTGCGGCCGTCAACGTCACGTCGGCGCACATAGTGACCGGTGGCGATCAGGTCGGCGCCCAGCATCATGGCGTAGTCGAGGAACGCCTTGAACTTGATTTCGCGGTTGCAGAGGATGTCCGGGTTCGGGGTGCGACCGGCCTTGTATTCGGCCAGGAAGTGCTCGAACACGTTGTCCCAGTACTCGGCGGCGAAGTTGGCGGTGTGCAGCTTGATGCCAATCTTGTCGCACACGGCCTGGGCGTCCGCCAGGTCGTCCATGGCGGTGCAGTATTCCGTTCCATCGTCTTCTTCCCAGTTCTTCATGAACAGGCCTTCCACCTCATAACCCTGCTCGATCAACAGAAGGGCGGAAACGGAAGAGTCCACGCCGCCGGACATGCCGACAATGACGCGCTTCTTTTGTGTATCAGAAGGGGCTGGATCACGCATAGGGATTCAATGAGTGTCTTGAAAAAGGACGCGATTCTAGCAGGCTCAAGGCCACAAGGCTAAAGAGAAGGGCGGATCAATTCGAGGCCGAAGTGCTGGCCGTCCAGATAATCATCGATGCAACGGATGATCAGCTCGCTGCGCCAGTTTTCGCGCTGCGCCAGTAATTCGTCCCGCGTCAGCCACTTGGCGCCGACGATGCCGTCGTCCAGTTGATAATCGGGGTGGTGTTTAAGCGGTTTTGCAGTGAAGCAAACCCGTTGGTAGGTCACGCCGTTGCTGGGTGCGGTATAGAGGTAAATTCCGACCACGCCGGTGGCTTCGACGTCCCAGCCGGTTTCTTCCAGCGTCTCGCGTACCGCGGCTTCCGTCAGGGTTTCATTAGGGTCGAGGTGGCCGGCGGGCTGGTTGAGCACATTGCGCCCGTGCTTGTGCTCTTCGACCATCAGGAAGCGGCCGTTGTCTTCGACGATGGTGGCGACGGTGATGTGGGGTTTCCAGTCCATAAAGCTTCCTCAATTGTTGATAGGCAATGCGAACCTTGTGGGAGCTGGCTTGCCAGCGATAACGGAAGGTCAGTCAGCATTGTTGGTGCATGATAAACCGCCATCGCTGGCAAGCCAGCTCCCACAGGGTTTTGGGTTTTTCAGATCAATATGTGAAAACCAATAAACAAAAACCCCGGCACTGGGCCGGGGCTTTTTTTGCTTCCTTACAACCTTACACCAGTGCAGCGATCGCGGTGTTGAAGGTATTGCTTGGACGCATGGCCTTGCTGATCAAGTCGGCATTGGCGTGGTAGTAACCGCCGATGTCCACTGGCTTGCCTTGAACGGCGTTGAGTTCGGCAACGATGGTTGCTTCGTTCTCGGTCAAGGTTTTGGCCAGCTCGCCAAACTGCGCTTGCAGTGCAGCGTCTTCAGTCTGGGCCGCCAGGGCTTGAGCCCAGTACAGCGCCAGGTAGAAGTGGCTGCCGCGGTTGTCGATGTTGCCGACTTTGCGCGATGGCGACTTGTTGTTGTCCAGGAACTGGCCAGTGGCCTGATCCAGGGTCTTGGCCAGAACCAGCGCCTTAGGGTTGTTGTACGTCACACCCAAGTGCTCAAGGGAAGCGGCCAGGGCCAGGAACTCGCCCAGGGAATCCCAGCGCAGGAAGTTCTCTTCCAGCAGCTGCTGAACGTGCTTCGGAGCCGAACCGCCAGCGCCGGTTTCGAACAGGCCGCCACCGTTCATCAGCGGCACGATCGACAGCATCTTGGCGCTGGTGCCCAGTTCCATGATCGGGAACAGGTCAGTCAGGTAGTCGCGCAGTACGTTGCCGGTCACCGAGATGGTGTCGAGGCCGGAGCGGGTGCGCTGCAGGGTGAACTTCATCGCGTCGACTGGCGCCATGATCTGGATGTCCAGGCCGGTGGTGTCGTGATCCTTCAGGTAAGCCTGAACTTTCTCGATCACGACGCCATCGTGGGCGCGCATCGGGTCTAGCCAGAAAATGGCTGGAGTGGCGCTGGCGCGAGCACGGTTGACGGCCAGTTTGACCCAGTCCTGGATCGGCGCGTCTTTGGTCTGGCACATGCGGAAAGTGTCGCCGGCTTCAACCGACTGCTCCAGCAAGGTACGGCCAGCGCTGTCGGAAACCCGAACCACGCCGTTCGACTTGATCTGGAAAGTCTTGTCGTGCGAGCCGTACTCTTCGGCTTTCTTCGCCATCAGACCGACGTTAGGCACGCTACCCATGGTGGTCGGATCAAAGGCGCCGTTGGCCTTGCAGTCTTCGATCACCGCCTGGTAGATCGTGGCGTAGCAACGATCCGGGATCACGGCCTTGGTGTCGTGCAGCTGACCATCGGTGCCCCACATCTTGCCGGAGTCACGGATCATCGCTGGCATCGAGGCGTCGACAATGACGTCGCTCGGCACGTGCAGGTTGGTGATGCCTTTGTCGGAGTTGACCATGGCCAGCGACGGACGAACGGCGTAGACCGCCTGGATGTCCGCTTCGATCTGCGCTTGCTGCTCAGCCGGCAGGGCTTTGATGCGAGCGTACAGATCGCCGATGCCGTTGTTCAGGTTGAAGCCGATCTGTGCCAGCACGTCAGCGTGCTTGGCCAGTGCGTCTTTATAAAACTCGGCAACGATCTGGCCGAACATGATCGGGTCGGAGACCTTCATCATGGTGGCTTTCAGGTGAACCGACAGCAGCACGCCTTTGGCTTTGGCGTCTTCGATCTCGGCAGCAATGAAGCTGCGCAGAGCGTTTTTGCTCATGACCGCGCAATCGAGGATCTCACCGGCTTGCACGGTGGTTTTTTCTTTCAGGACGGTGGTGGTGCCGTCTTGAGCGATCAATTCGATTTTGACGGCGTCAGCGGCGTCGATCAGGGCAGCTTTTTCGCTGCCGTAGAAATCACCGGTGCTCATGTGCGCGACGTGGGACTTGGAGTCTGCAGCCCAGGCGCCCATTTTGTGCGGGTGCTTGCGAGCGTAGTTCTTGACCGAGAGCGGTGCACGACGATCGGAGTTGCCTTCGCGCAGTACCGGGTTTACGGCGCTGCCCTTGATCTTGTCGTAGCGCGACTTGGCGAGCTTGTCGGCGTCGGTGGTCACGGTTTCCGGGTAGTCCGGCAGTGCGAAGCCCTGGGCTTGCAGCTCTTTGATCGCTGCTTGCAGTTGCGGAACCGAAGCACTGATGTTCGGCAACTTGATGATGTTGGCTTCAGGCGTAACGGCCAGGTCGCCCAGTTCGGCGAGGTGGTCGGCTACGGCTTTGTCACCCAATTGCTCGGGGAAGCTGGCCAGGATGCGCCCTGCAAGAGAGATATCGCGGGTTTCAACGGCGATATCAGCCGAGGCAGTGAACGCCTCTACGATAGGCAACAGTGAATAGGTGGCGAGGGCTGGAGCTTCGTCGGTGAAGGTATAGATGATCTTCGAGCGGGTGGGCATATTCGGATTAACTCTCTCTTCTTTGCTAAAGCGTGCGCAGAAACTCGAAGGGCGCCGGGTAAGCGCGTTCGTTCAAAGTCATCCATGAGCCGAATGTCGAGTTTTGTGCGCGGTGATGTTGGGTGCATCAGTCGAGCGGCAAGCGGGTGGACTGCGGTAACAGTCCTGCTTTTTCAGGTCCAAAGTCTCGTGCTAGAGAGGTCGGCCGTCGTGACTCTGTGGTCAGCGGGCGGCATTATACATAGGTAGCTGGCAATCTGCCGATGGTTCATACGTAACGAACATCGTCCATTGGTCTAAAGGTCGCAGGGGAGTGTGGGGCGTAGAGTCTTGCACCGTGCTTGAGTTTGGCGCTTTTCCCTTTGCTTTCAGGCTTGTACGTTGCGAACTGCGCAGCTTTGCGGCAGATGGTTGGAACATAGGGTTTGCGCGCCGATTTAACTGGGGTACGCTCGAACGAAGCCAGATGTTCAATCCAAACAATGGAGTTCAGCATGGGATACAAGAAGATTCAGGTTCCAGCAGTCGGCGACAAAATCACCGTCAACGCGGACCATTCTCTCAATGTTCCTAACAACCCGATCATCCCCTTCATCGAAGGCGATGGTATCGGCGTTGATATCAGCCCGGTCATGATCAAGGTTGTCGATGCTGCTGTTAAGAAGGCTTACGGCGGCGATCGCAAAATTTCCTGGATGGAAGTCTACGCCGGGGAGAAAGCGACTCAGGTTTACGACCAGGACACCTGGCTACCTCAGGAAACCCTGGACGCGGTGAAGGATTACGTGGTTTCCATCAAGGGCCCTCTGACCACGCCGGTCGGTGGCGGCATCCGTTCGTTGAACGTGGCCCTGCGTCAGCAACTCGATCTTTATGTGTGCCTGCGCCCGGTGCGCTGGTTTGAAGGCGTCCCTAGCCCGGTCAAGAAACCAGGCGACGTCGACATGACGATCTTCCGCGAGAACTCGGAAGACATCTACGCCGGTATCGAGTGGAAAGCCGGCTCGCCGGAAGCGACCAAGGTCATCAAATTCCTCAAAGAAGAAATGGGTGTTACCAAGATCCGTTTCGACGAGAACTGCGGTATCGGCATCAAGCCGGTGTCCCTGCAGGGTACCAAGCGTCTGGCGCGCAAAGCATTGCAGTATGTGGTCGATAACGATCGCGACTCGCTGACCATCGTGCACAAAGGCAACATCATGAAGTTCACCGAAGGTGCCTTCAAGGAGTGGGCCTACGAAGTGGCGGCTGAAGAGTTCGGTGCGACACTGCTCGACGGCGGTCCGTGGATGCAGTTCAAGAACCCGAAAACCGGCAAGAACGTCATCGTCAAGGACGCCATCGCCGATGCCATGCTGCAGCAGATCCTGCTGCGCCCGGCCGAATACGACGTGATCGCAACCCTCAACCTGAACGGTGACTACCTGTCTGACGCCCTGGCGGCTGAAGTGGGCGGTATCGGTATCGCGCCAGGTGCGAACCTGTCCGACACCATCGCGATGTTCGAAGCGACCCACGGTACTGCGCCGAAATACGCCGGCAAGGACCAGGTGAACCCGGGTTCGCTGATCCTGTCCGCAGAGATGATGCTGCGCCATATGGGCTGGACCGAAGCGGCCGATCTGATCATCAAGGGCACCAACGGCGCAATCTCCGCCAAAACCGTGACCTATGACTTCGAACGTTTGATGGAAGGCGCCAAGTTGCTGTCGTCCTCTGCGTTCGGTGATGCGCTGATTTCGCATATGTAACATTTGCACGAAACGAAAAACCGCCCGGCTTGAGTGATTGAGCCGGGCGGTTTTTATTCCAGTTGGGGATCGGTCTGGAGGGAGGATACGAAACTAAGCTGTAACGGTTTGTTGCTCAGCAGGTGAGGCAACTTCCTCCACAGCCTGAGGCGCGCCGATGTTCACGGCATGCAGCCCTTTGGGTCCCTGGATGATCTCGAAGACGACAGCCTGACCCGCCTTCAGGGTTTTATAGCCGTCCATCTGGATGGCCGAGTAATGAGCAAAAAGGTCTTCGCTTTTGCCATCTTCATTGATGAAACCGTAGCCCTTGGCGTTGTTGAACCATTTCACCTTGCCGCTGACCTTCACACCTGACATACCCAACTCCCTCTGCAACAGACTCCATCACTGGAGTATCATCCAGTTCATCCGCAGTCGAATCTCATAAATAAGATTGACTCCGCGGACCTTTTTTACCCACTGTGGGCTCTATTGGTTGTAACACCGTTTTGCCGATAGTCAAGGTGACCAGGCAGTCGGAGTTGAAATCGTCCATGACCGCCCCCACCACTGTATTCGCACAACTGACGAACCTTTCTTTCCATGCATGCAATCAGCCAGATTCGACTAACATTCAATCAGGATCGCCCGGTTCTCCATCAAGACCCGGGGACACACGACGACGATTCTGCAGGCATTGCTGTTCAGGAGGCTAAGCCTGCTTTACAGGCACCACCGATGTACAAGGTGGTTTTGTTCAACGATGACTACACACCGATGGATTTCGTCGTCGAAGTGCTCGAGGTGTTTTTTAACCTGAATCGGGAGCTGGCGACCAAGGTCATGCTGGCCGTCCATACAGAAGGACGGGCAGTATGTGGAGTGTTTACCCGCGACATCGCCGAGACCAAGGCCATGCAGGTCAACCAGTACGCCAGGGAAAGCCAGCATCCGCTACTCTGTGAAATCGAGAAGGACGGTTAATCGCCGACCACTTGGGTATGAGGTGAAGCTATGTTAAACCGCGAGCTCGAAGTCACCCTCAATCTTGCCTTCAAGGAAGCCCGTTCGAAGCGTCATGAGTTCATGACCGTCGAACACCTCCTGCTGGCCCTATTGGACAATGAGGCTGCCGCCACCGTTTTGCGTGCCTGCGGCGCAAACCTCGACAAACTCAAGCATGATCTGCAGGAGTTCATCGACTCCACCACGCCGTTGATCCCCGTCCATGACGAGGACCGCGAGACCCAGCCTACATTGGGCTTCCAGCGTGTTCTGCAGCGTGCTGTCTTTCACGTACAGAGCTCGGGCAAACGCGAAGTGACCGGCGCCAATGTGCTGGTTGCGATCTTCAGTGAGCAAGAGAGTCAGGCAGTGTTCCTGCTGAAACAGCAGAGCGTTGCGCGCATCGATGTCGTCAATTACATCGCTCACGGCATCTCCAAGGTGCCCGGGCATGGCGATCACTCTGAAGGTGAGCAAGATATGCAGGATGACGAGGGCGGTGAGTCTTCATCTTCAGGCAATCCTCTGGATGCTTATGCCAGCAATCTCAACGAACTCGCGCGCCAGGGTCGAATCGACCCGTTGGTAGGCCGTGAGCTGGAAGTCGAGCGTGTCGCGCAGATTCTGGCGCGTCGCCGCAAAAACAATCCGTTGCTGGTGGGCGAGGCGGGCGTGGGTAAAACCGCGATTGCCGAAGGCCTGGCCAAACGCATTGTCGACAACCAGGTGCCTGACCTGTTGGCCAATAGCGTGGTGTATTCCCTTGACCTGGGCGCCTTGCTGGCCGGTACCAAATACCGTGGCGACTTCGAGAAGCGTTTCAAGGCGCTGCTCAATGAGCTGAAAAAACGTCCGCAAGCCATCCTGTTCATCGACGAGATCCACACCATCATTGGTGCGGGCGCCGCGTCCGGTGGTGTCATGGATGCCTCGAACCTGCTCAAGCCATTGCTGTCTTCGGGCGATATCCGTTGCATCGGTTCGACCACTTTCCAGGAATTCCGTGGGATCTTCGAGAAGGACCGTGCTCTGGCTCGGCGCTTCCAGAAAGTCGACGTGTCGGAGCCTTCGGTGGAAGACACCATCGGTATCCTGCGCGGCCTGAAAGGTCGTTTCGAAGCGCACCACAACATCGAATACAGCGATGAGGCCTTGCGTGCCGCTGCAGAACTGGCGTCGCGCTACATCAACGACCGGCACATGCCGGACAAGGCCATCGACGTCATCGACGAAGCGGGTGCCTATCAGCGTCTGCAGCCGATCGAGAAGCGCGTGAAACGTATCGAGGTGCCTCAGGTCGAGGATATCGTTGCGAAAATCGCGCGTATACCGCCAAAACATGTCACCAGCTCCGACAAAGAGCTGCTGCGCAACCTTGAGCGTGACCTGAAACTAACGGTGTTCGGTCAGGATGCTGCCATCGACTCTCTGTCGACGGCGATCAAACTGTCCCGCGCCGGCCTCAAGTCCCCTGACAAGCCTGTCGGTTCCTTCCTGTTCGCAGGGCCGACCGGTGTCGGTAAAACCGAAGCGGCGCGTCAGCTGGCGAAGGCATTGGGTATCGAACTGGTTCGCTTCGACATGTCCGAGTATATGGAGCGCCACACCGTATCGCGTCTGATCGGTGCGCCTCCTGGCTATGTCGGGTTCGATCAGGGCGGTCTGCTGACCGAAGCCATCACCAAGCAGCCTCACTGCGTGCTGTTGCTCGATGAGATCGAGAAGGCGCATCCGGAAGTCTTCAACCTGCTGTTGCAGGTCATGGACCACGGTACGCTCACTGATAACAACGGGCGTAAGGCGGATTTCCGTAACGTGATCGTCATTATGACGACCAACGCCGGTGCCGAAACTGCAGCACGTGCTTCGATCGGTTTCACCCATCAGGACCATTCGTCCGATGCGATGGAAGTGATCAAGAAGAGCTTCACGCCAGAATTCCGTAACCGTCTGGACACCATTATCCAGTTTGGTCGCCTCAGCCATGAGGTCATCAAAAGCGTGGTGGACAAGTTCCTTACGGAGCTTCAGGCGCAGCTGGAAGACAAGCGTGTGCAGCTGGAAGTGACGGACGCGGCGCGTAGCTGGCTGGCAGCAGGTGGCTACGATTCGGCGATGGGTGCCCGGCCAATGGCGCGTTTGATTCAAGACAAGATCAAGCGTCCACTGGCGGAAGAAATTCTCTTTGGCGAACTGGCCGACCATGGCGGTGTGGTACACATCGACCTCAAGGATGGCGAGCTGACCTTCGAGTTCGAAACCACGGCAGAAATGGCCTGACGTTAATCGCAACAAAGCAAAAGGCGCTGAAAGGCGCCTTTTTGCTGTCTATCGCCTCACCGCGATCCCCTGTAGGAGCGAGCCTGCTCGCGATGGCGGTGTGTCAGTGACGTTAATATTGGCTGATATGACGCTATCGCGAGCAGGCTCACTCCTACATCGGGGGGCGTTGCCAATCAAATTCTGCGCACACAAAAACGCCCGGCATAAACCGGGCGTCTTGTATTGACTTGATTAGCGAGCGCGGTAAGTGATGCGCCCTTTGCTCAAGTCATAGGGCGTCAGCTCGACGCGCACTTTGTCACCGGTAAGAATACGGATGTAGTTCTTGCGCATCTTGCCGGAGATATGCGCGGTTACGACGTGCCCATTTTCCAACTCCACACGAAACATGGTGTTGGGCAGGGTGTCGACGACAGTGCCTTCCATTTCGAAGCTGTCTTCTTTCGACATGCAGTAAAGCCCTCGGTGTCCAATGAATGGCCCGGTGCAACTGCGCCAGGCAAAAGCGGCGTGCATTGTGCCCGAAAAATGGGGTTTAAGCCAAGGGGTTTAGGGATTGCTCTAGTTCAGGATGACCCAGCGCTGGTTAATCAGCAGTTCGATAGGGCGATATTGAGTCTTGTAGCTCATCTTTTTGCAGTTTTTGATCCAGTAACCCAGGTACACCGCTTCCAGCCCCAGGCGCTGGGCCTCGGCGATTTGCCAGAGGATCGCGTAACGCCCCAGGCTGCGGCGTTCTTCGGCAGGCTCGTAAAAGGTATAAACCGCCGAAAGCCCGTTAGGCAGCAGGTCCGTTACGGCGACGGCCAGCAGCCGGCCTTCTTGCCTGAATTCATAAAACCGGGAAAACGGCAGGTCGCGTACCAGGAACGTGGAAAACTGATCACGGCTCGGCGGGTACATGTCCCCGTCGGCGTGACGCTGCTCGATATAGCGCTGATAGAGATCGAAGTATTCTTCGGTGAACTTGGGTTTGGCGGGGCGTACCTGCACATCGAGGTTACGTTTGAAAATGCGCTTCTGCTGGCGGTTGGGTAAAAAATTGGCAACAGGAATGCGCGCTGGAACGCACGCATTGCAATTTTGGCAATGGGGCCGATAGAGGTGGTCGCCACTACGCCGAAAACCCATTTCGGACAGATCTGCGTAGACATGCACGTCCATGGGCTGGCTAGGATCGAGGAACAGGGTGGTGGCCTGCTCTTCGGGCAGATAACTGCAAGAGTGGGGCTGAGTGGCATAAAACTTCAAGCGCGCCAACTCGGTCATGATCAACCCTCGATAATCTTTTGAATAAGTGTAAGCGCTTTTGAATAAGTGTAAGCCACGCGCGTCAAAGTCGCTCAGCAAACCCATGTGGCGCGGTTGGGTTGGTCCAGGTGCTGCGTCAGATAGCCGGCAAATTCGCGGCGGGGAATGGCTCGCGCACCAAGGCTGTGCAGATGGTCGGTCGGCATCTGGCAATCGATCAGTACAAAACCTGAGTCTTTCAGGTGTTGGACCAGTGTGGCAAAGCCAAATTTCGACGCGTTGTCGGCGCGGCTGAACATCGACTCGCCGAAAAACAGTTGCCCCATTGCCAATCCATAGAGGCCGCCAACCAGCTCGCCCTGGTCCCAGACTTCGACCGAATGCGCGTAACCACGCCGGTGCAGTTCGAGGTAGGCGTTTTGCATCGCTTCGGTGATCCAGGTGCCGTCCGCGTAATCCCGCGGCGCAGCACAGGCGCGGATGACCGCTTCGAAATCCTGATCAAACGTCACCTGATAGCGCTGTTGGCGCAGCAACTTGTTCAGGCTGCGCGAGATGTGCAGTTCGTCGGGAAACAGGACTGTGCGAGGGTCCGGCGACCACCAGAGAATCGGCTGGCCTTCGGAGAACCAGGGAAAGCACCCATGACGGTAAGCCTGGATCAAACGATCGGCGGACAGATCGCCGCCCGCGGCCAGGAGACCGTTGGGATCGCGCATGGCTTTGTCCAGCGGCGGGAAGGTCAGGGTGTTGCGTTGTAACCAAGTCAGCATGGCATCCGGGCTTGCAGAAGGGGAGGGCGGGGGCGGGTTGTCAGGCCCGTCGTGAAGTTTGCCGTCAAACGGCGGGAATGTCGTCGAGGAATTTTTCGGCGTCCAGCGCGGCCATGCAACCGGCGCCGGCAGACGTCACTGCCTGGCGGTAGACATGGTCGGCGACATCGCCCGCTGCAAACACACCGGGAATTTGCGTGGCGGTGGCGTCGCCGTCGCTGCCACTTTTAACCTGCAGGTAGCCGTCGCGCATGCTCAGCTGGCCTTCGAACAGGTCGGTATTGGGTTTGTGCCCGATGGCGATGAATACGCCGGTCACCGGCAGATCACTGGTTTCCCCGGTGAGACTGTCCCGCAGGCGGGCGCCTGTGACGCCGCTGGCGTCGCCCAGTATCTCGTCCAGATGCTGGTTCCAGTGCAGGCGGATATTGCCATTGGCGGCTTTCTCGAACAGTTTGTCCTGGAGGATTTTCTCCGAGCGCAGTTTGTCGCGACGGTGGATCAGGTGCACTTCCTTGGCGATGTTCGACAGGTACAACGCTTCTTCAACCGCCGTATTCCCACCGCCCACTACCGCGACCAGCTGATTGCGATAGAAGAACCCGTCGCAGGTGGCGCACGCCGAAACGCCTCTGCCGGCAAACGCCTCTTCCGAGGGTAACCCCAGGTACTGCGCCGATGCGCCCGTGGCGATAATCAGCGCGTCACAGGTATAGGTCCCGCCATCGCCGATCAGCTCGAACGGGCGTTGTTGCAACTTGGCGGTATGGATGTGGTCGTAAACGATCTCTGTGTCAAAGCGTTCGGCGTGTTTTTGCATGCGCTCCATCAGCACCGGGCCCGTAAGGCCTTCGACGTCGCCGGGCCAGTTATCGACTTCCACGGTGGTGGTGAGCTGGCCTCCTGCCTGTATGCCGGTGATGACAACGGGTTTGAGGTTGGCGCGGGCGGCATACACAGCGGCGCTGTAACCGGCCGGGCCGGAACCCAGAATGATCAGGCGGGAATGCTTCGCTTCGCTCATAAATACACCTCATAAGCCTTTGTCACAAAAGAGAATGCATGCTCAAATTGAACGATAGGGTATGTGTCGATTGCCAGGTTGCTTCCAAGGGTTGCGAGCATGGCATCAGACGAACAAACCCGTACAATGCCTGCTTGTAACAGTGCATGTTTTAAAAAAGCAGTGCATCCCGTGTTTATCAAAACGCGGGTGCAGTGTTAAAAGTAGTCCCAGTTGCGCCTGTTCACTTTTTTACCTGCCTGGATTGGGCAGTTTTTATAGTCATTCAACAGATGGACGCGCCATTGGCGCAGGAAAAGTAGCGTTTTGAAGAAATCCACCGCAGCACCTAAAACAGTCGTCGTTCCGCTCTGGCGGCAGCAATTGCACTACCGACTCAAGGAAGGTGCATTGATCGCCATCGGTGCCTTGTGCCTGTTCCTGATGATGGCCTTGCTGACGTATGGCAAGGACGATCCGGGCTGGAGCCACAACAGCAAGATCGATGATGTGCAGAATTTCGGCGGCCCCGCCGGTTCCTACAGCGCCGATATCCTGTTCATGGTGCTGGGATACTTCGCCTACATCTTCCCGTTGTTGCTGGCAGTCAAGGCCTGGCAGATTTTCCGTCAGCGTCACGAGCCATGGCAGTGGAGCGGCTGGCTGTTTTCCTGGCGGCTGATCGGCCTGGTGTTCCTGGTGCTGTCGGGCGCTGCTTTGGCTCACATCCATTTCCATGCCGCAACCGGTCTTCCCGCCGGTGCCGGGGGCGCGCTGGGCGAGAGCCTGGGCGATCTGGCCCGCAATGCGCTGAACATCCAGGGCAGCACGTTGCTGTTCATCGCGCTGTTCCTGTTCGGCCTGACGGTATTCACCGACCTGTCTTGGTTCAAGGTGATGGACGTCACCGGCAAGATTACCCTCGACCTTTTCGAACTGTTCCAGGGCGCCGCCAATCGCTGGTGGGCCGCTCGCGTCGAACGCAAGCAACTGGTCGCTCAACTGCGTGAAGTCGACGACCGCGTCCACGACGTGGTCGCGCCAACCGTGACCGACAAGCGTGAACAGGCCAAGGTCAAGGAACGCCTGATCGAACGTGAGCAGGCCCTGAGCAAGCACATGTCCGACCGCGAGAAGCAGGTGCCGCCGGTGATTGCCCCCGCGCCACCGAAACCTGCCGCCCCAAGCAAGCGCGTGGAAAAAGAGAAACAGGCGCCGTTGTTCGTCGACAGCGCCGTGGAAGGCACGTTGCCGCCGATCTCGATTCTCGACCCTGCAGAAAAGAAACAGCTCAATTATTCGCCCGAATCCCTGGCCGCGGTTGGCCACTTGCTGGAAATCAAGCTCAAGGAATTCGGCGTTGAAGTCTCGGTGGATTCGATTCACCCGGGCCCGGTGATTACCCGTTACGAAATCCAGCCTGCAGCCGGCGTCAAAGTCAGCCGCATTTCCAACCTGGCGAAAGACCTGGCGCGTTCGCTGGCAGTGACCAGCGTGCGTGTGGTGGAAGTGATTCCGGGCAAAACCACGGTTGGTATCGAAATCCCTAACGAGGACCGCCAGATCGTGCGCTTCTCCGAAGTGCTATCGACCCCCGAGTACGACAACTTCAAGTCGCCTGTCACGTTGGCGCTGGGTCACGATATCGGCGGCAAGCCGGTCATCACCGACCTGGCGAAAATGCCGCACTTGCTGGTGGCCGGTACGACCGGTTCCGGTAAATCGGTGGGTGTGAACGCGATGATCCTGTCGATCCTGTTCAAGTCTGGCCCGGAAGACGCCAAGCTGATCATGATCGACCCGAAAATGCTTGAGCTGTCGATCTACGAAGGCATTCCGCATTTGCTGTGCCCGGTCGTGACCGACATGAAGGACGCGGCCAACGCCCTGCGCTGGAGCGTGGCGGAGATGGAGCGCCGCTACAAACTGATGGCGAAGATGGGCGTGCGTAACCTTTCGGGCTTCAACGCCAAGGTCAAGGAAGCACAGGATGCCGGCGAACCGTTGACCGATCCGCTGTACAAACGCGAAAGCATTCACGATGAAGCGCCGCTGCTGACCAAGCTGCCGACCATCGTGGTGGTGGTCGACGAATTCGCCGACATGATGATGATCGTCGGCAAGAAAGTCGAAGAACTGATCGCCCGTATCGCCCAGAAAGCGCGGGCCGCGGGTATTCACTTGATCCTTGCGACCCAGCGTCCGTCGGTTGACGTGATCACCGGCCTGATCAAGGCAAACATTCCTACCCGTATGGCGTTCCAGGTGTCGAGCAAGATCGACTCGCGGACCATTATCGACCAGGGTGGCGCCGAGCAATTGCTGGGCCACGGTGACATGCTCTACATGCCGCCGGGCACCAGTCTGCCGATCCGTGTTCATGGTGCGTTCGTTTCCGATGACGAGGTTCACCGGGTGGTCGAAGCGTGGAAACTGCGCGGCGCGCCGGAATACAACGATGACATTCTCGCGGGTGTCGAAGAGGCCGGCAGTGGCTTTGAAAATGGCGGCAGTGGTGGCGGTGATGATGATGCCGAAACCGATGCGCTCTACGACGAAGCCGTGCAGTTCGTCCTGGAAAGCCGCCGTGCTTCCATTTCCGCAGTACAGCGCAAGCTGAAGATCGGCTACAACCGCGCCGCACGCATGATCGAAGCCATGGAAATGGCTGGCGTCGTGACGTCCATGAACACCAACGGTTCCCGCGAAGTCCTGGCGCCAGGCCCGGTTCGCGACTGATCAGCTATTGAAAAGGGCGGCGTTATCAGACGTCGCCCGCACTCCCACGAATGTTATGAGGACTCCCATGCGTCTTATCCGCATGCTGTTGCTGCCGGTACTGGCTTTGACCACGCTCTCGGCCCACGCCGATGACAAGGACGTGGCACGTCTGACCCAACTGCTGGAAAAATCCCAGACCCTGAGCGCCCGTTTTTCCCAGCTGACCCTCGATGGCAGCGGCACACAGTTGCAGGAAACCGCCGGTCAGATGTCCTTGCAGCGCCCCGGCCTGTTCTACTGGCACACCGATGCGCCGCAGGAACAACTGATGGTGTCCGATGGCAAGAAGGTATCCCTGTGGGACCCGGACCTGGAACAGGTCACGATCAAGAACCTCGACCAGCGTCTGACCCAGACGCCGGCGCTTTTGTTGTCCGGTGATGTTTCCAAGATCAGCCAGAGCTTCGACATCAGCGCCAAGGAAGCCGGCGGCGTGATCGACTTCACCTTGAAGCCGAAAACCAAGGACACGCTGTTCGACAGCCTGCGCCTGTCGTTCCGCAATGGCCTGGTCAATGACATGCAACTGATCGACAGTGTCGGCCAGCGCACCAATATCCTGTTCACCGGCGTGAAGGCCAACGAGCCGATCCCGGCGTCCAAGTTCAAGTTCGACATCCCTAAAGGGGCGGACGTGATCCAGGAGTAAAACGCAAAACCTGTAGGAGTGAGCCTGTGTGGCGAGGGAGCTTGCTCCCGCTGGACTGCGCAGCAGTCCCCTCCTATTCAGACAGAAAGAGGGGACGCTACGCGACCCAGCGGGAGCAAGCTCCCTCGCCACAGGATCTACGGCATTTTTGATTGATTGGCATCCGAGATAAGAGGTTATAGAAAAGCAGTGATGGACCTGTTTCGCAGCGCCCCGATCGCTCAACCATTGGCCGCCCGCCTGCGCGCCGCCAATCTGGATGAGTATGTCGGTCAGGAACACCTGCTGGCGCGTGGCAAGCCTTTGCGCGAAGCGCTGGAGCAGGGAGCCCTGCACTCGATGATTTTCTGGGGACCTCCGGGCGTGGGCAAAACCACCCTTGCACGGCTGCTGGCGGAAGTGTCGGACGCGCACTTTGAAACTGTTTCAGCGGTACTCGCCGGGGTGAAGGAAATCCGTCAGGCCGTAGAAATTGCCAAGCAACAGGCCGGGCAATACGGCAAGCGCACCATCCTGTTCGTCGATGAGGTGCATCGCTTCAACAAGTCCCAGCAGGATGCTTTTCTGCCCTATGTCGAAGACGGCACGCTGATCTTCATCGGCGCCACCACCGAAAACCCCTCGTTTGAACTCAATAACGCCTTGCTCTCCCGGGCCCGCGTGTATGTGCTCAAAAGCCTCGACGAAGCGGCGCTGCGCAAACTGGTGCATCGCGCGCTGACCGAAGAGCGCGGTCTGGGCAAGCGTCAGCTGACTCTCAGCGACGAAGGCTTCCAGATGCTGCTGTCGGCCGCCGATGGCGACGGTCGGCGTCTGCTCAACCTGTTGGAAAACGCCTCGGACCTGGCTGAAGACAACAGCGAAATCGGCACGGATTTGTTGCAGAGCCTGCTGGGCGATACCCGCCGGCGGTTCGACAAGGGTGGCGAAGCGTTCTACGACCAGATTTCTGCGCTGCATAAATCCGTACGCGGCTCCAACCCCGATGGCGCGCTGTACTGGTTCGCGCGAATGATCGATGGCGGTTGCGATCCGTTGTACCTGGCCCGGCGCGTCGTGCGCATGGCCAGTGAAGACATCGGCAACGCCGATCCGCGCGCCCTGAGCCTGTGCCTGGCGGCATGGGAGGTGCAAGAACGGCTCGGCAGCCCCGAAGGCGAACTCGCCGTGGCCCAGGCCATTACCTATCTGGCGTGCGCACCCAAAAGCAATGCGGTGTACATGGGCTTTAAAGCGGCCCTGCGCAGCGCCACCGAACACGGCTCCCTCGAAGTGCCGCTGCACCTGCGCAACGCGCCGACCAAGCTGATGAAGCAACTGGGTTACGGCGACGAATACCGTTATGCCCATGACGAGCCGGACGCCTACGCCGCCGGCGAAGATTACTTCCCGGAAGAACTCGCGCCCCAGCCGTTCTACCAGCCGGTGCCGCGAGGTCTGGAATTGAAGATCGGCGAGAAGCTCAATCACCTCGCGCAGCTGGACCGTCTCAGCCCTCGGCAGCGGAGAAAATAATGCTTCCTCTGATCGTTGCAGTTTCAGTCGGCGGGATCGCTGGCACCTTGTTGCGCTTCGGCACCGGTAATTGGGTCAACGCTAATTGGCCGCGGCACTTCTATACCGCGACGCTGGCCGTTAATATCATCGGCTGTTTGCTGATCGGCGTTCTATACGGTCTGTTTTTGATACGCCCGGAGGTGCCCATCGAGGTGCGCGCCGGGTTGATGGTCGGCTTCCTCGGGGGGCTGACGACTTTTTCATCCTTTTCACTGGATACGGTGCGCCTGCTGGAAAGCGGGCAAGTGCTTCTGGCCCTGGGCTATGCTGCCATCAGCGTATTCGGCGGGCTGCTCGCCACGTGGGCTGGCCTGTCCTTGACCAAACTTTGATAACGAGAGACCGACATGCTCGATTCCAAACTGTTACGTAGCAACCTTCAGGACGTAGCGGACCGCCTGGCATCCCGTGGCTTTGCCCTGGATGTTGCGCGCATCGAAGCGCTGGAAGAACAGCGCAAGACCGTTCAGACCCGCACCGAAGCACTGCAGGCTGACCGTAATGCGCGCTCCAAATCCATCGGCCAGGCCAAGCAGCGCGGTGAAGACATCGCGCCGCTGATGGCTGATGTCGAGCGCATGGCGAATGAGTTGAGCGCCGGTAAAGTGGAGCTGGACGCGATCCAGACCGAACTGGACTCGATCCTGCTCGGCATCCCGAACCTGCCCCACGAATCCGTGCCCGTCGGCAAGGATGAAGACGACAACGTCGAAGTACGCCGTTGGGGCACCCCGACCGCGTTCGATTTCCCGGTTCAGGACCACGTGGCCCTCGGCGAGAAGTTCGGCTGGCTGGACTTCGAAACCGCCGCCAAACTGTCGGGCGCCCGTTTCGCCCTGCTGCGCGGCCCGATCGCTCGTCTGCACCGCGCTCTCGCGCAGTTCATGATCAACCTGCACACCACCGAACACGGTTACGAAGAGGCTTACACGCCTTACCTGGTCCAGGCGCCGGCGTTGCAAGGCACCGGTCAGCTGCCGAAGTTCGAAGAAGACCTGTTCAAGATCGCTCGCGAAGGTGAAGCGGATCTGTACCTGATTCCGACGGCCGAAGTCTCGCTGACCAACATTGTTGCCGGCGAAATCGTTGATTCGAAATTGCTGCCGATCAAGTTCGTCGCGCACACGCCGTGCTTCCGCAGTGAAGCCGGTGCATCCGGTCGTGATACCCGCGGGATGATTCGTCAGCACCAGTTCGACAAGGTCGAAATGGTCCAGATCGTTGAGCCGTCGACGTCGATGGAAGCGCTGGAAGGCCTGACCGCCAACGCCGAGAAAGTCCTGCAACTGCTCGAGCTGCCTTATCGCACCCTGGCGCTGTGCACCGGCGACATGGGTTTCAGTGCGGTCAAGACGTACGACCTGGAAGTGTGGATCCCGAGCCAGGACAAGTACCGCGAGATTTCGTCGTGCTCCAACTGCGGCGACTTCCAGGCCCGTCGTATGCAAGCGCGTTTCCGCAACCCGGAAACCGGCAAGCCTGAACTGGTTCACACCCTGAACGGTTCCGGCCTGGCGGTCGGTCGTACCCTGGTTGCCGTGCTGGAGAACTACCAGCAGGCCGACGGTTCGATCCGTGTGCCGGACGTGCTGAAGCCGTACATGGGTGGCCTGGAGGTCATCGGCTAAATGGACTATCTGCCGCTGTTTCACAACCTTCGCGGCAGTCGTGTGTTGGTCGTCGGTGGGGGGGAGATTGCCTTGCGCAAATCCCGCCTGCTGGCCGAAGCCGGTGCTCTGCTGCGCGTGGTTGCACCTGAAATCGAGCCGCAATTGCGCGAACTGGTTGCCGGCAGCGGTGGCGAGTGCGTGTTGCGCGGTTATATCGAGACGGACCTGGACGGTTGCGGGCTGATCATTGCCGCCACCGATGACGAGCCGCTGAACGCGCAAGTCTCCGCCGATGCTCATCGGCGCTGTGTCCCGGTCAATGTGGTGGACGCGCCAGCCCTGTGTAGCGTGATCTTCCCGGCGATCGTCGATCGTTCCCCACTGATCATCGCCGTCTCCAGTGGCGGCGATGCGCCGGTGCTGGCGCGGTTGATTCGGGCGAAGCTGGAAACCTGGATACCTTCCACCTACGGACAACTGGCCGGCCTGGCTGCGCGCTTTCGTACTCAGGTCAAAAACCTGCTTCCGGATGTGCAGCAGCGCCGGGCGTTTTGGGAAGATGTGTTTCAGGGCCCGATTGCCGACCGGCAACTGGCCGGGCAGGGCGCTGAAGCCGAGCGCTTGCTGCTGGCGAAAATCGCTGGCGAGCCGCCAGCAAAAACCGGTGAAGTGTATTTGGTCGGTGCCGGGCCGGGTGATCCGGACCTGCTGACTTTCCGCGCCTTGCGTCTGATGCAGCAAGCCGACGTGGTGCTGTACGACCGTTTGGTCGCGCCGGCGATTCTGGATTTGTGCCGTCGCGATGCCGAGCGGGTTTACGTCGGCAAGCGTCGCGCCGATCACGCAGTGCCTCAGGATCAGATCAACCAGCAGTTGGTAGATCTGGCCAAGGCTGGCAAGCGCGTCGTGCGTTTGAAGGGCGGTGATCCGTTCATCTTCGGTCGTGGCGGTGAAGAGATCGAAGAGCTGGCGGCCCATGGCATCCCGTTCCAGGTCGTGCCGGGTATCACGGCAGCCAGCGGTTGCGCGGCGTATGCCGGTATTCCGCTGACGCACCGCGATTATGCGCAGTCAGTGCGTTTCGTCACCGGGCACCTGAAGGACGGTTCCACAGATTTGCCTTGGGCCGACCTGGTCGCGCCGGCGCAAACCCTGGTGTTCTACATGGGGCTGGTGGGCTTGCCGATCATTTGCGAGCAATTGATCAAGCATGGCCGAGCAGCCGATACGCCGGCGGCGCTGATCCAGCAGGGCACCACCGTCAATCAGCGGGTATTCACCGGCACCCTGGCGGACCTGCCTCGGCTGGTGGCGGAGCACGAAGTGCATGCGCCCACCTTGGTGATCGTCGGGGAAGTGGTGCAACTGCGCGAGAAACTGGCGTGGTTCGAAGGGGCTCAGGCGCAGGTCTGAAGACCGAGTGGACCCCATCGCGAGCAGGCTCACTCCCACATTTCGACCGTGTGAAGCCACAAATTTTGTGCTTAATACAGATCCAATGTAGGAGTGAGCCTGCTCGCGATGAGGCCATCAGATCATTTCCAGATCTCAGGCCTTGCGCCAAACCCCTTTCCCGCTCAACCGCGCCCGATCATGCGGTGCATTGAAATCCTGCGCCGGCCCCTTAGGCACAACCCCCGTCGGATTAATCGTCTTGTGGCTGCCGTAGTAGTGCTTTTTGATGTGCTCAAAGTTCACCGTCTCGGCAATTCCCGGCCACTGATAAAGCTCACGCAGCCAGTTCGACAAGTTCGGATAGTCGGCAATCCGCCGCAGGTTACATTTGAAATGCCCGTGATACACCGCATCAAAGCGAATCAACGTGGTGAACAGCCGAATGTCCGCCTCGGTCAAATATTCCCCGACCAGGTAACGATTGGCGCCCAGTAACGACTCCAATCGGTCCAGCTCGGCAAACACCTCATCGAACGCTTCTTCGTACGCCTGCTGCGACGTGGCAAAGCCTGCGCGGTACACGCCGTTGTTAACCGCGGGATAAATACGCTCGTTCAGCGCATCAATCTCGCCACGCAATGGCGCCGGGTAGAAGTCCAGGTCATTGCCGGTCAACTCATCAAATGCACTGTTGAGCATGCGGATGATCTCCGCCGATTCGTTATTCACAATGCGATTTTGTTGCTTGTCCCACAGTACAGGCACGGTCACACGCCCGGTGTAGTCAGCGGTGTCGGCGGTGTAGCGCTGATGCATGAAGTCGAAGTGCTCGAGTTTGTCGCCGGTGGAGCCGAGCGACTGGTCAAAGGTCCAGCCGTTTTCGAGCATCAACCAACTGACCACCGACACGTCGATCAAGCTGTCGAGGCCTTTGAGTTTGCGCAGGATCAACGTGCGATGCGCCCACGGACACGCAAGCGAGACGTAGAGGTGATAGCGCCCGGCGTCAGCCGCAAAGCCCCCGATGCCACTCGGGCCGGGCTGGCCGTCGGTGGTCACCCAGTGGCGACGCTGCGCCTGCTCACGCTGAAACGCGCCGTCCTTGCTGCTTTCGTACCACTGGTCCTGCCAGCGTCCTTCTACTAACAAACCCATGTCCAAGACTCCTCAATCAATAAGCGTTGGAGAGGAGTCTATGCGCATAGGTTCGAACAAAAAGCGCAAAGGTTGGGCGGTTATGATCGGTTAAATCGATCTGTCCCGAGCGTCCCAGTAGTGTTGAGCCGTTTCAAAGGCCTGCTCCCGGGTTTGACCGAGGCCGCGCAGCGCCAGGGCCATGGTCGCGATCAATGCCATTTGCGGGTAGCTGTCGACCACATCACCACGCCACACCGCTTTCAAATGCTCAGGGTCGAGCGAGGCGGGTTTGACGTGACGCTGGCTGGAAAGCTGTGGCCATTCCTCGTCCCAGCTTTCGCCGCCCGTTGTGCCGTACAAGTGGCTGTCGGCATCCGGGTTGATCTCGATCTCGCCGCCGTCGCCTTTCACCACGATAGCGGTATCGCCGAGCAAGCCGCTGGCATCGCGATGCACCGCCTGATAGCCGGGGTGGAAGATGCTTTGCAAGCCACAACGGGCGCTCAGCGGATTAAGGATTCGCGTCAATGAATGGATGGGCGAACGTAGCCCCAAGGTGTTGCGCAGGTCGATCATCCGTTGCAACTGCGGTGCCCAGTCCACCAGCGGCATGAATGCCAGCCCGCCGTTATCCAGCGCGGCGCCCACCTGTTGCCAGTTGCGGCACAGCGGGATCTGCAATTGCGCCAGTAGTTGCTCGCTGTACAACCGACCGGCCGTGTGCGCGCCGCCGCCGTGCATGAAAATCCGCAGGCCATTCTGCGCCAGGCATTTGGCCGCGAGCAGGTACCACGGCAGATGACGTTTTTTACCTGCGTAGGTCGGCCAGTCCAGATCGACCGCCATTGCCGGTGGATTCAGGCGCTGACGCAAGGCTTCGGTGAACCCGGCCATTTCCTCGGCGCTTTCTTCCTTGTGCCGCAGCAGCATCAGGAATGCGCCGAGCTGGGTTTCCTCGACCTTGTCGTCGAGCACCATGCCCATGGCTTCGCGGGCTTCCTCACGGGTCAAATCACGCGCGCCGCGCTTGCCTTTGCCAAGGATGCGCACGAACTGGGCGAACGGATGCTCGGCGGGCGTTTCGAGGGTCAGCGCTGGATAGTCGGTCATAAGCAATTCGTCGGTTTGGGCAGGCCCGCCAGTTTTGCGGCGAGTTTGGCAGGGGTGCCTTTGAACAGTCGGTTCAGGTGCAGGCTGTTGCCTTTTTCCGGGCCGAGCTTCAATGCGGTGTACTTGATCAACGGGCGCGTGGCCGGGGACAGCTGGAATTCGGCGTAAAAGCTGCGCAGCAGTTCGAGGACTTCCCAGTGATCAGGACTCAGCTCGATGCCTTCCGCCGCCGCCAGGGCACTCGCCACGTCGGCAGACCAGTCACTGAGTTCGACCAGGAAACCGTCCTTGTCCAGTTCGATGGCGCGGGCGCCGACTGTCAGCGAATTCATAGCCAGCTGTTGACCTTGTCGTAGTGGATCGACAGGTCGACGAAGGCCGGATAATCCACGCCGATTGCCCAGTCTGGAACCGAAATCGCCCGTGCCTGAGCATCTTCTGCCAGCACGAACAGTTTCAGGCCACGGGCGCTCAAGACGCCGAAGGGTGCAGTGCCTGGCTGCAAGGCGTACGCCGCATCGCCCGACAGCAGCAGCCCATCGTCGGTGCCGATAACACGTAGGCAACTGGTCAGGCGATCGTCGCCGAAAGGGGAATGAGACAACACATGCAAAGTCGACATCAGAGGGTGATCACCTGGTCGTAACGGTCAATAAGTGCGGTGATTTCAGCGGCGGACAGCATTTGGGCTTCTGCCAGTGAAAAACCCTCCAGCCCTCGCGCTGCCGAGCTGTCGCCACAGACGAACAATTGCTCGACACCGAACATCGGCAAGGCCTGCAGGTTTGCACTCAGGTCTTTCTGTTGCAGGGCCTTGGCGTCCTGTTTTGCCGCGAGCTGAAACACGCCGTCATCGAGAAACAGCAGGCCGATGGGCAGATCGAAGGCGCCGCCAGCCAGGACGATGTCCAGTGCTTCCCGCGCGTTCGGCCCGGACCAGGGGGCCTGGCGGCTGATGATCAACAAGGATTTGGGCATGTCAGGCGCCTCCAAAACAGATCAGGCGGTCGGCGTCCTGCACTGCGTCGTGCAACTGACCCAGACCGGACAATTCCCAAGGCGCGCCTGCCGATACAGCGTCGCGTTGATAACGCTTGGCCTCTTCCTCGTTCAGCACGCCACGGCGCAGGGCCGCGGCGATGCACACCACACCGTCGAGCTGATGGTCGGTGACAAAGGCGCGCCATTGCCGGGGCACATCCAGCTCATCCTGGGGGGTGACCACGCTGGCGGACGCGTTGTAGACGCCATCCTGGTAGAAAAACAGCCGGACAATCTCATGCCCCCCAGCCAACGCAGCCTGGGCGAACAGCAAGGCGCGGCGCGAGGAGGGCGCATGGGCGGCGGAAAACAGCGCAATGGCGAACTTCATGGCGGACTCGATCAGCAAAACTGCGTGCATGATAAAGCTTTATCGGTGGGGCGGCTAAGGGGCTTTGCCTGGAAGCTACTCGTCAGATACACAGGGAGCACCTGTAGGAGCTGCCGCAGGCTGCGATCTTTTGACTTTGATTTTTTAGAGCAAGATCAAAAGATCGCAGCCTTCGGCAGCTCCTACATTGGGTTCAGCGCGGCATATACCCCAACTGCCAGCGCCGCGGAATCATCAAGGACAACACCCCGATCCCCCCAGCCAGCAGCCCGCTGACAAACAGCGCCTTGAGCCCGAGATGATGCTCGAGCAACGCGCCCAGCACCGCGCCGGCAAACATCCCGGTCCACGGGATCAACTGCACCCGCCAGCCGCTGCGTCGTTCGCCCAGCATCCATCGGCCTAGCCCACGACCAAACCGCGACAACGCGCCGGTGACGTACGTCAGCCCGACCGGCAATCCGTTCACCTCTTCCACGGCCGCATTGAGCATGCCCATGGCGATGATCGCGGCCAGCAGCGCCGGCAATTGATCGTCATAAGGCCAGGCTGCGGCACCACAGAGCAGCATGGCGATGCACAGCAACAAGGGCAGCGCCCGGCGCCCACCCAGGCGGCTGACGACAATACCCAACGCGTTGCCGAGGATGAAGGTGGCGACGAGGATCAGCAAACGCAGGGTCAGCCCCATGTCTCCGTCGCTGATGGCCACCGCGAGGCGGGTGGTGTTGCCGCTCATGAACGAGACAAAATCGCCACTGGCCATGAAGCCGATGGCGTCAGTCATGCCGGCGAGCACCGACAGGCCGGCAACCAGCGACAGGCCGATGCGTCCGCGCCATTTCCTGGCATGCAGATGGCCCGGGCTGGCGCGTTCAGTGGAGAGGGATGGCAGCATTGGCGAAGGTCGTCCTCAGGCAGCAGCAAACAGGGTTACTTGCCCAGTCCATATAACTCGCAATATTCCAGCCAGTCCATACCCGCCATCTCGGCCACTTCCTTGTGCACTTCCAGACGCTGCGCCTGATAGTCCTGATCAGTCTCGGCGGTCAGTTGCAGCGTGAGCTCCCAGGCAAACAATCCAAGCCGCTCAGCCTCGGCTTCAAAGGCTTCATGCAAACGTTCGTCGCGAAACTGCGCCGCGGTTTCGCCCTTGGCCTGAGCCAATAGCGGATTGAGGTTGTCGAGTTCGACGCGCAGTTCAGGACGCTCATCGAGAAACTTCTCTAGCGCCTGCTCGTGTTGCTGTTCGGTTGCCGCCATGGTCGCTCCTTGATAACGAAACTACGTGGATTGCTTCTTGCTGGCCTTGGCTGCTGCGGCCAGGCATTCGAGGGCAAACTGCTCGGGATAGGTCATCTGGATCGGCGTGGTTTCGCCTTTGACGGTGCGTTCGCCGTCGAGGATGTAGCGAATGCGCTTGTCGGTCACCCCGATGCGCTTGGCGATCCAGGACGGCGTCTGGCCAATCTGGCTGATCAGCTTGTCGGCATATTCAGCGGTGGGTTTGTAGTATTCGGCGTTGGGTGTCATGGCCTTTCCAGAAAATGCGCCCGGAAATGGGGCGTTGCGAGGTTAATGGCGCGACAGGGTGAGCGAATCGCCCTCCGGTGTCGCGTTATATATGAAGTAAAGCAGAACGAAACGCCGTGCCCGGGTGATACAGTCCGCTTTTTTCCTGATGAGCGAATGCAATGCGAATTCTGATGGTGGCGCTGGCCGCAACCTTGCTGGCGGGTTGCGCCGGCTCGGTGATGAACGATGCTCGCACCAAAACCCCGTACAAAACCCTGAAGTCGGACAAGCCGGAAAAAGTCGTTGCCCAGTGCGTGCAGTTTTCCTGGCAGGACGAAGCGGTGTTTGGTGACGATGCCGGCGCCTACCTGCAGCCGGGCGAGAAGGGTGGGACGACCGTTTACACCCGTGCGGCGGAGTCTTTCGTGGACGTGACACTGGATGCTTCGGGGACGGTGCTGAGCTACTACGCGCAGCAGGATGATTTCGTTGCCAAGCGCCGGTTGGCGGCGCTGGCGACCTGCCTCTGAATTCAGCCTGATCCCCCTTGTAGGAGTGAGCCTGCTCGCGATAGCGGTAGGTCAGTCGACATAAATGTTGAATGACCTACCGCTATCGCGAGCAGGCTCACTCCTACAAAGGATCAGGTGTCGATTACATAATTGGCGCAGTCGCTAAACGTCGTTGATCAACCGCTTCTGAAAGAAGAAGCGCTTGTGCCCCGGCGGGTAATCGGCAATATGTCCCAGCTCGCTGTAACCCATCTTCTTGTAAAAGCCCGGCGCCTGGAATTCGAAGGTGTCGAGCCAGATCCCGACGCATTCCTTCTCCCGTGCCAACTCTTCGGCCATCTGCATCAGCCGTGATCCCAATCCCTGACCCCTCGCGTGTTCCGGCACCGACAGTAGCTCGATATACATCCACTGATAGAACACCGAGGCGTACAACCCGCCGAGAATGTCGTCGTGCTCATTGCGCACCAGCAAGGCAATCGGCTCGTCGACCGTGACGCCAGCCTTTGAGGCGTTGTAGGCGCGCAAGGGCAGGCGAATCGCCTGGCGCTCGTCGTCCGTGGGGTCTTGCGATTGTTCAATTCGCAGTGTCATCAGCTAAATCCTTATGGCCATGAGAGAAGGGTGCAAGCGTAGCGCGGCGATGGGTGATTGATCCAGAGCTTCACGTGGAACTGTCGCTGCAGCGCGAATGTCTAGCCTAAATAGCGTCATTCGAGAACGCTGCCGATGAGGACACTCCGTGAATATTTTTGAAGCCTTGCGTGAAAGCCACGACCGTCAACGTACCTATGCCGACGCGCTGATCAAGACCAGCGGCGACACCCCTGAGCGGGTCGAAGCTTACAAGCAGCTGAAGGCGGAACTGCAGGCCCACGAAACCGCAGAGGAACGGCATTTTTACATTCCGCTGATGGAGTTCGACAACGGCGTCGACCTCAGCCGCCATGCCATCTCTGAACACCACGAGATGGACGAGATGATGGAAACCCTCGACGAGACCGAGATGTCCAGCCCGGCCTGGCTCGCCATGGCGAAGAAACTGTCCGAAAAGGTCCATCACCACCTGAAGGAGGAAGAGCAAAAGTTCTTCCAGATGGCCGGCAAGCTCCTGAGTGACAAGCAGAAGGAAACGCTGGCCGGGCAGTACGTAAAGGAGTACGAAGCGCAGCTTTCCTGAGGTGGTTTTTCGCCTAAGATGCTGGCTTTCCAATGGAGCAGGAACGCGTTGTCATGTCGAATACAGCTGAACGGGTCAACATCGTAGAATCTGAGGTGTTGTCCCACGACTGGTACCTGCTGAAGAAAATCACCTTTGATTACCTTCGCAACAACGGCGAGTGGCAGCGCCAGACCCGTGAGGTCTATGACCGCGGCAATGGCGCGGCGATTCTGCTGTTCAATCGTGCGAAGAAAACCGTCGTACTGACTCGCCAGTTCCGCTTGCCAGTGTTCGTCAACGGGCATGACGGCTTGCTGATCGAAGTGGCGGCGGGGTTGCTCGACGGTGCAGCGCCGGAAGTACGCATCCGCGATGAAGCGGAGGAAGAAACCGGTTATCGCGTGCACCATGTGCAGAAGGTGTTCGAGGCGTACATGAGCCCCGGTTCAGTTACTGAAAAACTGCATTTTTTCATCGCCGAATATGACGCCGCGTCGAAGGTCAGCGAGGGCGGCGGACTGGAGGAAGAAACCGAAGAGCTCGAAGTGCTGGAATGGACTTTCGACGACGCACTCGAAGCGTTCTACCGCGGTGAAATCTGCGATGCGAAAACCATCATGCTGTTGCAGTACGCCGCGATGAAAAACATCTTCGCAACGACCTGACCTTGAAGCGCCCACGATCCCTGTAGCAGCTGCCGAGCCTGCGAGGCTGCGTCCGACTGCGCAGCAGTCGTATTCTCTGGCGCTGTCGTTTGACTGACACACCGTTGCGTAAGGTTTGCGACTGCTGCGCAGTCGGACGCAGCCTCGCAGGCTCGGCAGCTGCTACACGTTATGTATTGGCTGCTCGAACAGATCGCCGGTCATGCCGGTACCTGACCGCTTGGCCCTCTCCAACCGCAACAACAACGCCTTCGCCTCCAGCCCCCCCGCAAACCCCGTCAACTTCCCCGACGCCCCAATCACCCGATGGCACGGCGCGACAATCGATATCGGATTCTTCCCGTTCGCCGCACCCACTGCGCGGACCGCGCTCGGATTGCCGATCTGCATGGCGATCTGGCTATAGCTGCGGGTCTCGCCGAACGGAATCGTCAACAGCGCTGCCCAGACCTTCTTCTGAAATTCCGTACCGGCAAATTCCAGCTCCAGCTCGAAGTGATCACGGGTGCCGGCAAAATATTCGCGCAGCTGTTCGGCCGTGCGCAAAAGGATCGGATTGTCCGTCGATTCGCTCATGGACCCCAGTCGCACGCGGCCCGGTGCGTCGTTTTCCCAGAGGATGGCGACCAGGCGTGAGCCATTCGCGACCAGCTTCAGCTCACCGACCGGGGACGCCAGGGTTGTGCAGATGTAGGTCATATCGCAGGCCGCGCCGATTTGTTGAACAAGCGTTAAGGATACTGCCTGGTCGGGGAGGCGCAATACGCAATCTTAGCCATACTGGCTACTGCTCCTGAAGCGTTCCCTCTGTCCTGGGCAGAGCCAAAAAACAAAAAAAGAGACCGAATCATGAAGTTCGAACCTTTTGCCAAATCGCTGATAGCGACCTCATTGGCGCTCAGCTGCCTCAGTACTTACGCGGCTTCCGTGGCCCCGGTCGCGGCCGAAAACGGTATGGTCGTCACTGCCCAGCACCTGGCCAGTCACGTGGGTGTCGATGTGCTCAAGAACGGCGGCAACGCTGTCGATGCAGCCGTCGCGGTCGGCTACGCGCTGGCGGTGGTGTATCCCGCAGCGGGCAACCTGGGCGGCGGTGGTTTCATGACCATCCAGCTGGCCGATGGACGCAAGACCTTCCTCGATTTTCGCGAAAAAGCCCCTCTGGCGGCGACTGCCGACATGTACCTCGACAAAGAGGGCAATGTCGTCCCTGATCTGAGTACCCGCGGCCACCTGGCGGTCGGCGTGCCGGGCACTGTATCGGGCATGGAGCTGGCGCTGTCCAAATACGGTACCAAACCCCGCAAGGACGTGATCGCCCCGGCGATCAAACTGGCTGAAGACGGTTTTGTGCTGGAGCAGGGTGATGTCGACTTGCTGGAGTACGCCACCGATGTCTTCAAGAAAGACATCAAGGACTCCGGCTCGATCTTCCTGAGCAATGGCGAACCGATGCAGGTCGGCCAGAAGCTCGTGCAAAAAGACCTCGGCAAAACCCTGCGGGAAATTTCCGAGAAAGGCGCTGACGGCTTCTACAAAGGGTGGGTCGCCGACGCCATCGTCACGTCCAGCCAGGCCAACAAAGGCATCATCACCCAGGCCGACCTCGACAAATACAAGACCCGCGAACTGGCTCCGGTGGAGTGCGACTATCGCGGTTACCACGTGGTCTCGGCACCTCCGCCAAGCTCCGGTGGCGTGGTCATCTGCGAAATCATGAACATCCTCGACGGCTACCCAATGAAAGACCTGGGTTACCGTTCGGCCCAGGGCATGCACTACCAGATCGAAGCCATGCGCCACGCCTATGTGGACCGCAACAGCTACCTGGGTGACCCGGACTTCGTGAAGAATCCGATCGAGCACCTGCTGGATAAAAACTACGCGACCAAAATCCGTGCGGCCATCGACCCTAAAAAGGCCGGCGTTTCCCGCGAGATCAAACCCGGCGTCGCGCCCCATGAAGGCAGCAACACCACGCACTATTCCATCGTCGACAAATGGGGCAACGCGGTGTCGGTGACCTACACCCTCAACGACTGGTTCGGTGCTGGCGTCATGGCCAGTAAAACCGGGGTCATTCTCAATGATGAGATGGACGACTTCACCTCGAAAATCGGCGTGCCGAACATGTACGGCCTGGTCCAGGGTGAAGCCAATATCATCGCCCCCGGCAAGGCGCCGTTGTCGTCGATGAGCCCGACCATCGTCACCAAGGACGGCAAGGTGGTGATGGTCGTCGGCACCCCCGGTGGCAGCCGCATCATCACCGCGACGCTGCTGACCATCCTCAACGTGATCGATTACGGCATGAACATCCAGGAAGCGGTCGATGCCCCACGTTTCCACCAGCAATGGCTGCCGGAAGAAACCAACCTGGAAACCTTCACCACCAGTCCCGACACGGTGAAGATGCTCGAAGCCATGGGCCACAAGTTCGCCGGGCCGCAGGATGCCAACCACGTGGCGGCCATTCTGGTCGGCGCCCCTTCGCTGGAAGGCAAACCGGTCGGCAAAAACCGTTTCTACGGCGCGAACGACCCACGACGCAACACCGGGTTGTCGCTCGGTTATTAAGGGTTGTTTTTAGAAGGGGACGGATCTATTTTCTGTCCCCTTGTCCCACCGACATTTCAAGGAAGGAAGGAAGACCATGAGCACCGCCCTGCTGATCATCGACGTACAGCGCGCTCTGTGTGCCGGCGAATACGAATGCTTCGATATCAAACGCATCATCGACACCATCAACGGACTCAGTGCCAAGGCCAGAAAAGCCAACATCCCCGTCATCCTCATCCAGCACGAGGAAGAGGGCGACTTGTTGAAGTTCAATAGCGAAGGCTGGCAACTTGCGGAAGGGCTGGTGACCTCAGATGAGGACCTGCGCGTACGCAAAACCACGGGCGACTCGTTCTACCACACAAATCTGGGGACGTTACTGCAAGAGAAGGGGGTTGAACGCCTGATCATCTGCGGGCTGCAAACCGACTATTGCGTGAATGCCACCGTGCGCCAGGCGCACACACTGGGCTATGACGTGGTGCTTGCCGCTGATGCACATTCGACGGTGGACAATGGGAATATGGCGGCCGAAGACATCATTGCCGAACACAACAAAGATCTGGCGCACTTGACGGGTTCGGTCGCCCGAATCGATGTCACAAAGGCGAGCGAAATCAAATTCTGAAATCGTTTTTCGATGGCGAGAGATGAAGCGACGACTGCTGCGCAGCCGAGCGGGACGGTGCGACGATTCGATAAACTCCCTCGCCACAGGGATTTGCTGAGCGCTCGAGCCGACGTACTGCCTCAAGAGCACCATAAGAAATTCCTGCAGATAACCACTGTGGCGAGGGAGTTTACTCCCGCTGGACTGCGCAGCAGTCCCCAACAATTCCCTAATTCCCAACAATCCCCAACAATCTCAAGTGGCAAACATCAACCGCTTCCCCTCATCCACCGCAACCGGCCCCACACCGCCCAGCACCAAGCGAGTAACGGTCGCCGCTGCATCCCGATAATCCTCATCCCGCGGCGTCTCCCGGCCCGTGATATGCGCCATCTGCCAACCCAGGTTGGTGTAGGTGCGCGTCGCCGACCAAATGAACAGCATCAGGTGTTCCGGGTCCACCGGCGCCAGCAACCCCCGAGCAATCCAGCTGCGCAGGCATTCGACATTGCGTCGTGCCTCGGCATACAGCAGGTCCCGACATTCTTCGGGCAATTGCCGGCCACCCAGTAACAACTCCCCACTGAACACCTTCGCAATATGCGGATGCTCCCGGGCGATCCGGATCCGTGCGGCAATGTAGGCCTGCAATCCCGCAACCGGGTCATCGCTCTCGCGCAGCACCGCCGAGGCTTCAAGCAGTGGCTCGACAAACCCGAGAAGCACCTTGGCGTAAAGACTTTCCTTGCTCCGGAAGTAGTAATAGAGATTGGCCTTAGGCACACCCGCCCGCGCTGCGATGTCCCGCGTCTGGGTGGCGTCGAAGCCTTTGGCGGCGAACTCTGCGCTGGCGGCCTCCAGAATGACATGCAGATTGTGCTGGCGAATGCGGCTCATGAACGGCTGTCTTCGGGATTTGAGTGACGCAATATACAAAACTACATAGCGAAAGAGCCAGCAGGCACGGCATTTATCGATCGAGTGATGAGCGAAGGAGGGTGCAAGCAGTCGAGGCGGGGCTACACTTATCGCCTGCTTCATCGAACCCCACGCCCTTCCCTTGAAGGAGGCGAACCCGTCGTGGATGCATTCACAGCACTTGTTGACTACCTGATCTTGTGGGTGATCAAGCCTGTCAGCCACCAGTTCCTTAGCCTCTTTGATGTGAACGGCCGGTTAGGTGTGCTGTTCCTGTCCATCTCGTACGCCATTGCCTATTGCCTGTATCGATACAGGAAGCATCGCGGTTTGACCCACGCGCAATCCTTCTGGCAATTCATCGGCGGCCACCGGGTGCATTTTCACCAATCCGCGTTGCTGGATTACCGTTACTACTTCGTACGCGCCATCCTCAAAATCGCGCTGGTGCTGCCCATTGTCGGCCTGGTAGACCCACTCATCCTGCGCTCCGGCGACTACATCGCGTTCTTCACAAACCTCTGGGGCGCCCGCGTGCAAATGCAGGCTCACCTCGCACTCTCATTGCTCTACGGCATGGGCGTATTCCTGCTGAAGGATTTCATCAACTACTGGTCCCATCGCGCCTTTCACACCCGATGGCTCTGGGCTTTCCACAAAGTCCATCATTCGGCGAGTGTCCTTGTACCCGCCACCGCCAGCCGGGTGCATTTCGTGGAAAAGATTGTGGAAAAGCTCTCTTCCACAATCGTCATCAGCCTCTATGCCGGCGTCGTCTGGTACGCCTGTGGCGGGGAAGTCAGCCGCTACACGTTGTTCGGCGTGACCTACATGGTGTTCATCCTCAACGGTCTGGCGGCGAACCTGCGTCACAGCCACGTATGGTTCTCGTTCGGGCCGCTGGTCGAACATGTGCTGAACAGCCCGGCCCAGCACCAGATCCATCACAGCGATGCACCACGGCACTTCAACAAAAACTTCGGCATCAACATGTCCCTGTGGGACTGGATGTTCGGCACGCTGTACGTGACCACGTCGAAGCCCGAAACGCTGCGGTTTGGCATCGGCGACCAGGACCGAGACCGGTATGGGTCGATCTACAGCCTGATAGTCACGCCTTTTTCGGAGATCGCCAGCAAGGTTCGTTCGGCCAAGCCCCTCGTTGACGCCATACGTACCGAATCGCTGCCCTTGGCTACCTTGGGCTGGACGCACTTGCTACGCCTATGTCATCGTCAAAATAATACGACGTGTAGTGCACAGGATCAGAAGCAATGGAGGAGGGCAATCAGGTCGATGCGCAGGTATCGATGGCAACGCTAAAGGCGTTCAATCTCTGTGTATTGCAATTGGGCCGACTCGCTCGGGACAACGGCTCTTCCCGATTCATCGACGAGGGCCTGCAAGCCTTTCGCTCGCTGGTGCCCTTCGCATCAGCCTGGTGGGGCGAGATGTCCGCTTCGGGGGGCAATATCCCTCCCAGGAGCTGGATGCACGGGCGCATCGATCTGCCCGAGTCCTTCGCCTTCGAGTGGCACAAGGGCGCGGACGCGGACACCTTCTCCCATAACACCTTGAGCCAGCCTGGCGTGGTCGTGCGAGAGAGCGGATACGACGATCTCGACGAGGGCGTCAGCGCCTTTGCGCGACGTCACGATCTGCTCCACGCGATGTGCATCACCTTCGAGTTGCCCGAGAGTGGATTGATGTTCTTCGTCTGCCTGTATCGGGGCCAGCATGAGCTCGCGTTCGATGAAGGCGAGGCCGGTTTGTTCTCGGCATTCTGCGATCACTTGCTGCAACTGTGGCGGTTCCAGGTGCAGGACATGATTCGCTTCGACACGGTGAATGGCGCCAGCGATTTCGGGGTGGCCCGCCTGGACGGCAGCTTGCTGTACATCGGCGCATCGTTGTGTGCGGCGATCCAGCACGAACTGCCTCGGTGGAGTGGTTCAACGCTGCCTCTCGAGGTGGTTGCACAGTTGGCAAAAGCGCCATGCGTGATGCGCCTCGGTCGCTGTGCGCTGACGCTCACACCCAACGGCGATCATGTGATTCTGTCCCTCGAAACACTGTCACGTGGCGTCGTGCTTGCACCCCGTGAGCGCACGGCGGCGATGCTGTTCGCGGCCGGCCATTCCTACAAGGAAATCGCAAAAATCCTTGTCTTGAGCCCGGCGACCGTTCGCACGTATTTGCGCAACTGCTATGTGCAGCTTGGTGTGAAGAGCAAGGTTGAATTGGGCTCGGCGCTGCGCTCACCCGCTGCAAACCCGCTGGTAAAATCTGAATAGACCCGGTTGGCAACATGCCCGGCATTGCGGTTTATTAACCTCACCCTCCTCATTTGTAGAGGTCCATTCGACTGCCGCACCCTATAGGGTATGCCCTGCATATCAGGGGCTTGCACGGCAGTCTGTTCGGGCGCTTCCAAAACTATAAAAACAGAGGTGAGGCAGGTGAAATTTTCCAGGCTGTGTATCGCAGTGACGGCGGCAACGGCATTTTCCTGTGTGGCGCTGGTGGGGTGTCAGACACAAGGTTCGAGCGCCGCAGACACGATCATGCGCAATGGTTATGTCTACACCGTCGACGGTCAGAATTCGGTGCAACAGGCGATCGCCGTGTCGGGCGGCAAGATCGTCTACGTCGGTAGCGATGCCGGCGTTTCATCATTTATCGGCCCACACACCCGGTTGATCGACCTGGCTGGACGCATGGTGATGCCGGGCTTCGTCGATGCGCATATGCATCCGGGCGACGGCGGTCGCGCCATGACCCTGTGCGATCTGAAGTACCAGACGATGACCCGCAAGGTCTTTCAGCAAACCATTCAGGCATGCCTGGACGCCGAGAAGGACAAAGGCCCCGATGTGTGGCTGGAAGTCGGCAGCTGGGACCGAATGGGCATGCACGGACTCGATGGCGACCCCGACAAGTCGACCCTGGACGCGCTCAAGACCCAACGTCCGATTCAGGTCCGCTCCAGTGATTTCCATACCGTGCTGGTCAACTCCCGCGGCCTGGCGGTTGCCGGCGTCGATAAGCGCACAGCCGATCCTGGTGACGGCAAGTATGCCCGTGACAGCGCGGGCAATCCGACCGGTATCTGCGAGGACGGTGCCGCCGAATCCATGGCGCTCGTGGTGCCACCCGCCACTGACGCCGAGAAGTTGAAGCAGACACGCGCCGCGCTCGACGCCATGCGCCAGCAAGGGATCACCAGTTTCTTCGATGCCTTGTCGGGGCCCGAAAGCGGCAAGGCTTTCACTCAGTTGCAACAGTCGGGCGAACTCACTGCGCGAGCCCTGCTGGCGATCAAGCTGGACCCGTCCGCGGCGGCGGCGGACCCGGCGAAAACCATTGCCGAGGCGAAGGCGTTGGCCGACATTTACGACCAGGGAGAAGCCAAGCCGGCGCCGGGCGTGAGCATGCGCCACGTCAAGCTGTTCATGGACGGGATCATCAACGCACCGGCGGACACGGGCGCGATGTTGACGCCGTACCTGCGCAACACCGGCACCGAAAAGGCGCCGAAGTGGGCGCCCGGCAAAAACCTCGGCGAGCTGTACTTCCCGCCGCAAGTACTCAATCCACTGATGCTCAAAGCCGTGCAGGCCGGCCTTGATCCGCATCTTCACGCCACCGGCGAACGCGCCGTGCGTGATTCACTCAACAGCATTGAATACGTGCGCCAGCAACTGCCGGGTAACGGCTTTCGTCCGGCCATCGCCCACGCCGAATCGGTTGATCCCGCGGACTATTCGCGCTTCAAGGCGCTGGACGTGACGGCCACCATGTCCTTCCAGTGGGCCCAGCAGGCACCGTCCACCATTGACGGCACCAGCGACCATCTGGGCCCGGCGCGGTTTTCCCGCATGGAGCCTTCGGGCAGCATTGCCGATGCTGGCGGTCGCGTGGCCTATGGCAGCGACTGGCCGGTCGATCCGCTCGACGAATTCCTTGCACTGAAGATTGGCGTTACCCGCGCTGGCGACCCTCAGAACCCTCACAGCTATGGGCCCAACTATGCCGGCAAGCTGAATGCCGACCCGGCGCTGTCCCGCACCGAGGTGCTGCGGACCATCACGATGAACGCCGCCGAACAACTGAAACTGGACACCGTTGTCGGCTCGCTCGAAGTGGGCAAGTTCGCCGACCTGATCGTCCTGGACAAGAACTTCATGCAGGTGCCCGAGCAAGCGTTGGGCCGCAACGAGGTGTTGTTGACCGTCGTTGGCGGCAAGGTCGTGTGGGCCAAGGCGCCGTTCGCGAGCCTTGATCCGAAAGCGTTGTCACAGGCGTCAGTCATTTCGACGGCTCAATAAAAACCTATAAGAGAGCGTTCCCATGCAACGATTCATTCCAAACCTGTTGGCCGCAGCCCTCGCGTTGTCGTCCGTGCAAGCGATGGCCGCCGCAGACCTGGTCCTGTTCAACGGCAAAGTATTCACCGCCGAACCGGGTCAGGCGCTGGTTCAGGCCGTCGCCGTACAAGACGGCAAGATTCTTCAAGTGGGCACTGACGCCCAAATCAACGCCCTGGCGGATGAGCGCACCCGGCGAATCGATCTGGCGGGCAAAGTGTTGATGCCCGGCATGATCGACAGTCACAGCCACCCGATCGTCGCCGCATTCGACAGTATGGGCGCGACGCTGCTGGACGAGGTCAAGCCGCTGCCGGAACTTGAACAATGGATCATCGAACAGGAGCAGGCGGGGCGTGCTCGGGCCGGTGATGTGGTCAGCATCGCGGGCGTAAGTTCGGCCTACTGGGAGAAAAGCCGTGAGCTCGGCCAACGCTTCAATCAGGGCCGCTGGGCCGATCAGCCCTTGGTGCTCAGCGGTATTGACGGGCACACCGGCTGGGCCAACAACGCCATGCTCAAGCGCCTGAAAATAGACGCCGCACTGGTCAAGGGCCTGTCGGAAAAAGAGCGCAGCTACGTCGGGCACGAGAAGGATTTCACGCCCACGGGTTACTTTGCCGAGTCGCGCTGGGATCTGGTGCGCAGCCAGATTCCGGCACCGAGTGACGAGGTCATGCTTAAAGCGGCCCGCGAAGCCGTCAGGGTCAATAATCAATACGGCGTCACCGCCTGGATGGACGCTGCAGCGAATGCCGGCAGCGGTGATTCGTTGTTCGATTTCCAGGCCACCGAACAGAGCTACGGCGTCCTGCCGTTGTACCGCGAACTGGCGCAGAAGGGCGAACTCAGCGCCCACGTGGCCGCGCTGCTGCTGACCAATCCGAAAAGCACACCGGCTGACCTGGAAGTGCTGGCCAAGGTCATGAAGAAATTCGAGGGCGTGCCCAACGTGACGTTCCCCGGTCTCAAGGTCTTCGCTGACGGTGTCCTGGAGTTCCCCGGGCAGACCGCCGCGGTGATCGTACCGTTCAAGAACAGCCATAAAGATGGACAATTGCTGATCGATCCCGCGCACTTCGGCGAGCTGGTCGTCGCGGCGGAAAAGCGTGACTGGATCGTGCATATGCATGCCGTCGGCGACCGCGCGGTGCGTGAATCACTCAATGGTTTCGAATACGCCCGCAAGCTGAACCCGACGCCGATGGCGCACAGCATCAGCCACTTGCAACTGGTCAACCCCAAAGAGTTTCCACGCTTCAAGCAGCTGGGCGTGATCGCCTCCATGCAGCTGCTGTGGGCCACTGGCGAAAGCTACACCGTGGAGCTCGTCAAGCCGTACATCAGCGCGTTTGCCTATGGCTATCAGTATCCCGCCCGATCACTGCATAACGCCGGTGCTGTCATCGCCGGCGGCAGCGACTGGCCGGTGTCCAGCCCCAATCCGTGGAACGCCATCGCTCAGGCCAGCACCCGCAAAGGTCCACTGGGCGTGCTGAATGCCAAGGAAAGCATTGATCGCCAGACCATGTTCTACGCCTACACCCTCAATGCGGCCAAAGCCTTGCGACTGGAGAAGCAAATCGGCTCTCTGCTGCCGGGCAAACAGGCGGACCTGATCATCCTCGACCGCGACGTGTTCAAGGTCAGCGACGATGAGCTGTTCGACACGCAAGTGCTGAAAACTTTCTTCGCCGGCAAAGAGGTCTACGCCCCCGCGTCCTGACCACTCCTTCACCCGCAACACCCCAAAAAACTGCCCGGCTCCTCGTCCTGCGAGGGGTTCGGCAGCGGCACGCCCGACATTCCTGTACCTCCATAAAAATAAGAGATTTGTATGAACGCGCGCTCACTCTGCACCCTCGCCAGCTTGCTGTTGGCACCCTTGACCTCCCACGCCTTGGCCCTGAACGACGACTTCAGCCTGGACATGAGCCTGGCCGCCGTCAGCGACTATCGCTCCCGCGGTGTCTCGCAAACCCTCGGCGACCCCGCGATCCAGGCGAGCGCCACGCTGGTGCACAGCAGCGGCCTGTACATCGGCACCTGGACCTCGAACGTCGATTTCGGCGGCGAATTCAAAACCCGCCAGGAGCTCGAGTACTACGCCGGTTACTACTGGCAGGCGACCGACGCCATCAGCCTGGACCTGGGTTATCTCAAGTACAGCTTTCCCAAGGAAGGGCAGTTCAACTTCAGTGAGGTCTACGGGATTCTTGATGTCTATGGCGTGAAGCTCGGCGTCCACTATTCCAACGATACCCCCAATATTTTCGGCGAAGACCAGGACACGCTCTACACCTACCTCGCCTACAAGATCGCGTTGCCAGCCGAGGTTGGCCTCGACCTGCGCGTCGGTCGCAGCGATGTCAAAGACCCGGCCTACTGGTCGGGCAGCGGCGACAACCGCAACGCCTACTACGAGTGGGAAGCCAAGGTCAGCCGGGATTTCGTCGGCGTGACCTGGGGCCTCAGTTACGTCGATACCGACCTGTCCAAAAGCGAATGCACGAGCTGGTACGGCTACGGCGATCTGTGCAACGCCACGGTCATCGCCAGCGCCAGCAAGACGTTCTAAGCATGAGCCTGCGCGCCCCACATCCGTCTTCCTCAGAAGAGCACACAGCAATGACCAAGGTCAGCGACAGTCCGCAACGCAACCCCCTGATCGAGACCCGTTCGATCGATTACATTCCCGAGGCCGAGCGTCATGGCAGCCTCTACAGCCAGTTCACCCTGTGGCTTGGCGCCAACCTGCAAATCACCGCGATCGTCACCGGCGCATTGGCGGTGGTGCTGGGGGGGGATGTGTTCTGGTCCCTCATCGGCCTGTTGATCGGCCAACTGCTCGGCGGCGCCGTCGTCGCCCTGCACGCGGCTCAGGGGCCCAGACTTGGGTTGCCGCAGATGATCTCCAGTCGCGTGCAGTTCGGGGTCTACGGCGCGGCCATCCCGATCGTGCTGGTGTGCCTGATGTACCTGGGGTTCAGCGCCACGGGGGCGGTGTTGTCCGGGCAGGCGATTGCCCAGTTGATCCAGGTCAGCGACAGCACCGGCATTCTGATATTCGCCGCCGCCATCGCCCTGTTGACGATGTTCGGGTATCGAGTGATTCATCTGGTCGGCAAAGTCGCCAGCGTGCTGGGCATCATTGCCTTCGTCTACCTGTTTACCCGATTGCTGACACTCAACGATATCGGCCTGCTGCTGGACAATCGCCACTTCGGCTGGAGTACCTTCCTGCTCGCGGTGTCGCTTTCCGCCTCGTGGCAAATCGCCTTCGGCCCCTACGTCGCCGACTATTCGCGCTATCTGCCCAGCAAGACGTCCTCCTGGAAAACCTTCACCGCCGTGGGGCTGGGGACCGTGCTGGGCGCCCAGGCGTCGATGGTCCTGGGCGTGTTCGCAGCGGCACTGACGGGCGCCAATTTCCGCGGGCATGAAGTGGCGACCATCGTCAGCCTGGGCAGCACCGGCCTGATGGCTTCGCTGCTCTACCTGAGCATCGTGTTCGGCAAAGTCACCGTCTCCACCCTCAACGCCTATGGCAGCTTCATGTGCGTGGCAACCATCATCAGCGGCTTCAAGGGCCGCCTGGAGATTACCGCCAGGCAACGCATGCTGTTTGTACTGGCGATCGTCGCGGCCTCGACAACACTGGCGCTGCTGGGCCAGTACTCGTTCCTCAACAGCTTCAAGTACTTCATCCTGTTCCTGCTGACGTTCTTCACCCCCTGGAGCGCGATCAACCTGGTGGATTACTACTTCATCAACAAGGAACGCTACGACATCCCGGCACTGTCAAACCCGAACGGCCGATACGGTCGCTGGAACAGGACAGGGATCAGCGTGTACATCATGGGCGTGCTGGTACAGCTGCCTTTTGTCGACACGCACTTCTACTCTGGCCCAATGGTCGCGCAGTTGGGCGGCGTGGATATTTCATGGATCGTGGGGCTGGTGGTGCCGGGGATTGTCTATTACGTACTGGCCAGGAGAACGGTGATGGTGCTAGAAGCTGCGTAGGAGCTGTCGAGTGAAACGAGGCTGCGATCTTTTGATCTTGATCTTGATGATCGCAGCATCCCGCCCTTACTTCCCGGCCCCCTCAATCGCCGCAATCATATGAGGCACCGCATACGCCTTGTACCAATGCTGCATCCCTTCAATGGCTGTCTTGGCCGGAGCACTGTTCCGAGCCCCCACAAGCTCCGCACACGCCTGCGCCATGGCGACCAGAATCCGCGCCGCCTCTGGCACGTAAGGCAGATCATTCCCGGCGTCGTGTCGCTCGCGAATGATCTGGTAGCGGATATTCTCCGGCAACGTCCAGGCGCTGATCAGAAACTCCTGAACAGAGTAATCGACGCCGTTGATGTGCACGGTCGCGGCACGATGTTCTTCCCTGAGTCCCGCCGCTTCGAGCTGCTCGCAGCTATCGATGACGGTGTTCATCATGTCTCGGATTTGTTGCCAGTCAGTCTTCATTTGAACTCCGTTTCTTGAGGGGGATTGGACAAGATCAAAAGATCGCAGCCTCGTTGCACTCGACATTCCCTTGTAGGAGCTGTCGAGTGAAACGAGGCTGCGATCTTTTGATCTTCTAATCGACCGCTACTCAGACGCCTCGATTCGATCCAACACCCGATTCACCGCCAACTCGCCCAGCATGATGGCCTGCGCGATCCCCAACAACGCATTACGCGACGTCCCTTCCAAATGATCCACCAGATCAGTGGCCATCACATTCGCCGACGCCAGAGACTCGCAGGCATAGGCCAGCAGGGTTTCGTTATCGAGGTCGGGGTTGACGGTGAAGAAGGTGCAGAGTTTGTGCGGGGTGGCTTTGATGTCGGCGATTGAGGGCGTGCGATTGGCTTTGTTTTGAGGATTATTTGAATCGGGCTTTTCACTGGATGCTACCGGATCGATATCCGGCGGATTGGGCGTTACCTTGGGCATGGATCGAACTCCTAATTGTATCAAATGAGCCATCGCTCGCTACCAAACGAGGGTGGCGGCCATACGTAGGTTGGTAGACCGGCAATTAGGACCCGGCGCCCCCGAAGGAGCCCTGCGCATGGCCGCCATAAACAGAGACCTTAAAGTCCTGCTAATGGAAGTGCTCTGCGCCTAATTGCCGGGCTACCAAACCCAATCGCTGTTTTTCAGCGACCGACCCACGATAGAGCCCGCACCCAAGGCGCACAAGCCGGCGGATTCTGGCGTACCTGTAGGCATCCACGCAAGGTGATGTAGCTTTCAAGAAGTGAAGCTGACGGCGATTAAACAGGGCCATCTGGAAAGATGGTTCAGTATGCCCAATACCATTTTCCAGCCAGACAAAAAATCCCCAAAAAACTCGTTCAACTGTAGGGGCGAGCCTGCTCGCGATGGGGCCCGAACGGCCCCCACAGTAAAGAAGCCACGCCAAATCATCCCGCCAGAACACGATTTTTCCTACAGCTACAGCGCCCCAAAACCCGGACCCGTCCTACGCGTCACGCGGAAACATCCTATATAAAATTGCACCCATTTCTTGAAAGCTTTCTACCCCTTGGAACAGGGGGAAGGGCTCCCTTCCTGACGCCTCATCACAGACCAGGAAGGCCTGAACATGCTCACCCCACCGATCACCTTCTTCGACCACAGCCGCCACAAACTCGAGGTCCGCCGCGTCGACCTGCCCCTCAACGTCCTGGCCTTCCATGGCGAAGAACGCCTCAGCCAACCCTTCACCTACCTCATCGAGTTCACCTCCACTGAACTCGACATCGGTGCCGAGCAGCTGCTAAACAAACACGCCCAGTTCAGCCTCTTCGCCGCCGTGCAACCGCTGTTCATTCGCGGCCTGCCCAAGCCCGAGATCAACCCCCTGCGCACCTTGCGCGGGGTGATCACCGGCTTCAAGCGCCTGTCCGGCTCCAACGACGAAGCCCGCTACGAAATCACCCTGCAACCGCGTCTTGCACGGCTGGGCAGGGGCCAACAGTTCCGCATCTACCAGCACCAATCCGTGCCGGAAATCGTCGAGCACATCCTGCGCAGTCGTCACGACTTCGAAGGCCAGGACTTTCTTTTCCACCTGCACCGCGACTACCCCAAGCGCGAACAGGTCATGCAGTTCGGCGAAAGCGACCTGGCCTTCATCGACCGCCTGCTGGCCGAAGTCGGCATCTGGTACCGCTTCACCAGCAACGATCGCCTGCACATCGACGTCGTCGAATTCCACGACGACCAGCGCGCCTACCAGTTCGACGTCGAGCTGCCGTACCGCCCGCCATCGGGCCTCAACAGCCACCAGCAAGACGGCGTCTGGCAGTTGCAATCGAGCCACGCCGTGGTCGAGCAACACGTCAACATCCGCGCCTACCACCACCGTGACGCCCGCGCCCATCTGGACGGCGAAATCGACCAGACCCACGGCGCCACGACCAACTACGGCGAGGCCTACCACTACGCCGAACCCTACACCGTGCTCGGCGATCGCTACGACCAGGACGAAGACCTGCAAAGCGAAAGCGGCTACTTCTACGCCCGCCTGCGCCACGAACGCTACCTCAATGCCCAGACTCGACTCAGCGGCATCAGCAGCAGCGCCACCCTGGCACCCGGCCAGGTGCTGAAAATCTCCGGCGGCGCGCCCCAGGCCTTCGAGCCCGGCAGCGTCATCACCCAACTGATCACCCAGGCCGCCCGCGATCGCAGCTTCGAAGCGCACTTCCAGGCCATCCCCTACTTGCAAACCGTGTGCTTTCGTCCACCGCTGCCGGCCAAACCCCAAATCGCCGGCACCATCCCCGCGCGTATCACCAACCCCCAGGCCAACGATCCTTACGCCGAAATCGACCTCGAAGGCCGCTACCGGGTCAACTTCCTGTTCGACCGCGACACCTGGAACCCCGGCCTGGAAAGCATGTGGCTACGCCTCGCCCGACTCTACGCCGGCGACACCCACGGCCTGCACC
>NZ_WFGV02000035.1 GCF_010095445.2 Pseudomonas sp. TNT3 | reverse complement strand
AGCCAAGGCTGGCGGCGACTTCTTTGACGCGCGCGCGGGTCAGCGGATCGACCTGGCCGCGGTCGTTGAGCGCGTGGGAAACGGTGGTGCGCGATACGCCGGCAGCGTCCGCGACGTCGGCAATGGTAGGGCGGTGGTTGTCGTTATTTGGCATCGGTTGGGGCAACTCAGTCAGCAATGCTGCCGAGTTATACGCGCACCGACGGTTCTCGGCCACTCAGGGTCATCGGCGACGGATGGTCCGTTGACAGTCTTCCAGAACGGGAATACATTTCACCCAAATCGATTTGGGAACATAACAAAATCGATTTGGTTTGGGATTTACCTGCACGATTCCGACCGAAACTACGTGACGTTTAAAACAATAATCAAAAAGCCGTTGATGCTGGCTTTACGTAGAGGTGGGATATGCCGGATAACAAGAAAAACCCCGTTTCCCCTGTTGATGAGCGACTGCCCTGGCGGCAGCTGCTGATTTTTGGCGCGCAGCATGTGCTGGTAATGGCGGCCTCGCCAGTTGCCTCGGTCTTCCTGATGGCCACGGCTTTAGGCTTTTCCAGCGAGCTGACCCTGCAGTTACTGAGCGCGACGTTTTTGGTTTGCGGGCTGGGCACGCTTATTCAGTCATTAGGATTGCGCGGCTGTGGCGCGCGCTTGCCCTTCATCATGCTCCCCGGTGGGGCGCCGATCATGTTGTTCATTCTGATCGCCCAGCAAAACGGCGTGGCCACTGCGTCCGGTGCGGTGATTCTGACGGGCGTCTTCTACTTCGTGGTGCTGCCGATCTTTCGTCGGCTGCTGCGTTTCTTTCCCTCGGTGGTGGTTGGCACGATGCTGCTGCTGGTGTCCGTCAACCTGATCAAGCTGTCGGGCGAGTTGATCGTCGGCCGGCCTGGCAGCGCCGACTTCGCCGCCCCGCAGCAACTGCTATTGGCGTTCTCCACGATCGTCATCACGGTGCTGTGTTCACGTCTGTTGCGAGGAACGCTCGGCCAGTTATCCATCTTGCTCGGCCTGGTCGGCGGCAGCCTGCTGGCGGTCGCCCTGGGGGCTTTTGACAGCTCCCATTTGAGCTGGTGGCCGTTGCTGAGCCTGCCGGCACTGATGCCGTTCGGCGTGCCTCAATTCGATCTGTTTGCCTCGATCCCGTTGATGCTTTTTTGTCTCGTGTCCATGGTTGAAGCGACGGGGCAAACCGTGGCGATCAGCGAAGCGGTGGACAAGCCGCTGGATATCAACAGGGACGTCACCCGCACCATTCGCGGCGACGCACTGGCATCCATCCTCGGCGGGTTCATGGGCACGTCGCTGATCATCACCAGCGGCGAAAACATCGGCGTCATCCGTGCCACCCACGTTCGCTCGCGCTATGTCACCGCAGTGTCCGGCGTGCTGCTCCTGCTGTTTGCGCTACTGGCGCCCCTGGCGCGGTTGATCGGTGGCGTACCGGAAGCGGTCGTCGGCGGCACCAGCCTGATCGTGTTCGCCATCGTCGGCACCATGGGCATCGACATGCTGCGCAAAGTGGACCTGCGGCACCACGGCAACATGTACGTGGTGTCCGTTGCCCTGGCGGTGGGCTTGCTGCCGATTCTGGTGCCAGGGGTCTACAGCCATTTCCCCAACGGCCTGGCCGGGCTGCTCGGCAATGGCGTCGCCATGGGTGCCGTCACCGCCGCTGTGATGAATTTCCTCTTCCATTGTGTGGGTCGCCAGGACAACGGCGCGGACGCCAAGGCCGATCTGACCCACTCACCACATACTCACTAAGGTTGCTCCATGGATCGCACAGTTACTACGCACCTGCCCTCTTCTCCTGAACAACTGCTTGCACCGCAACAGCTGTTAGCACCGGACTGGCTGATGCTGCCGGATGGCCCGCAGCGCGGTCAGGCCGTGCTGGTGGTCGAGGGCAAATTCGCCGACGTCGGACCGCTGCCACTGTTGCAGGCGCGTTATCCCGCGCATCAGGTGCAGCGTCTCGAACAGCAGTTGTTGATGCCGGGTTTCATCGATACCCACCACCATCTCAGCCAGAGTTTCGGCAAAGGCCTGGTCTTCGGCGAACCCTCGGAAATCTTTCGCCGGGTTTGGATACCCCTCGAAGGCTCGCTCGATTCGGAGTTGCTGTACCTGACGAGCAAACTCGCGGCGTTCGAATCCCTGCGCGGCGGCTTCACCACGGTGTGCGATGCCGGCACGCGCTCGACCGAAGGCGTCGAAGCCATTGCCAAGGCCGTTCATGAAGTCGGCATACGCTGCGTACTGGCGAAGACCTGCAACGACATTCAAGGCAAGCAAGTGCTGGATGCGCGGCAGATTCTCGCGGCGGCGGAACGGCATTTGTCCCAGTGGAATAACGACGCGCTGATCACGCCTTCGCTGGCCGTGCCCATTCCTGAAATCGCCACCGACTCGACACTCAAGGCGGTGTACCGCTTATGCGAAGAGTCCGGGCGGGTGTTCCAGAGCCACGTCAACGAGCACCTGGTCGCCGTCGAACGCTCCCTGGAACTTTACGGCGTCAGACCGTTGGAGCAACTGCACCGGGCCGGCGCGCTCGGCCCGGCGGCGTTGCTGGCCCACGCGACCTTACTGACGCCAAACGAGATCTGCCTGTTGCGTGATAGCGGCGCCGCAGTGAGTTACAACCCTGTGGCCAGTGCCTGGAAAGGCAACGCCGTGGCCCAGGCGCACCTGATGCACTGCCTGGGCATCCCGGTGGCCCTGGGGACGGACGGCACCCGCGGCGACGGTTTCCGCCTGCTGGACTACGCCGAAGCCGCCCAGCGTTTTGCCCACGGTATCGCCGTCGGGGATTCGGTCTGTGGCGGTGGGCAACTGTGGCTCGACATGGGCACCAAAAACGCTGCGCAGGCGCTCCACCTCGGCCAGCTCACCGGACAGATCGCGCCCGGCCACGCCGCTGATTTCCTGCTGGTGGACCTCGCGGTGCCGGAACTGCTGCCGTCCTGGAACCTGACATGGGACCTGGTGCGCCTGGCGAACAGGGATCAGATCCACGCCGTCGTGGTGCAGGGCAAGGTCCGTCTGTGGCAAGGCTGGCCGATTGACTGGGACGCCCGTGAGCTGATGCGACAGGTCGATGCGCTGGCACGGGACATCGTCAGTCAGGCGCCGATCCATAAAGTCCATCCACTGCCCTCCGTGGCATAACACTCTTCGTTATTGGGTAAAAGATGACCTTACCATTCGACCCGCTCTACCTCATTGCGCTCGCCGTGGCGTGCGGTGCGCTTATCCAGGGGACAACGGGCATGGGCTTCGCCCTCATCGTTGCGCCGGTGATGGGCTTGCTGGCCCCGGAATCCCTGCCGGTCAGCCTGTTGATTCTGATGTTGCCCTTGAACGCGGCGATCGCCTGGCGCGAGCGTGAGGCGATCGACTTTCGGGGCAGTTCGTGGATTACCGTCGGGCGTTTTGTCGGTACGTTCGGCGGCGTCTGGATACTGTTCTGGTTGCCGCTCTCACAACTCAACGTGCTGATAGGCCTGTCGACGATCGCCGCGTGCCTGGCGACCTGGATGGCGCCCTCCTTCGTACCGGGACGTCGCGCGCTGATTTCCACCGGTCTGATCACCGGCATCACCGAAACGGCCACCGGCGTCGGCGGCCCGCCGTTGGCGCTGGTGTATCAGCACTCGCCGGTGGCCACTTTGCGAGGCTCGGTCGCCCTGTGCTTCCTGGTGGGCGAAGTGATTTCCCTGGTGGTGCTGGCGCTCGGCGGGCATTTGCACGCCGCGCAGGTGACACCGGTATTGAGCCTGTGCCTGCCCTTGGCGCTTGGCGTTATCGCCAGCCATTGGGCCCGGCACTTCATCAACGAAGCCCGCCTGCGCCGGTTTGTCCTGATATTCGCCTTCGTCTCCGGATCACTGTTACTGGTGCAATGACCACCGAGTTTTAGCGGCTCGTTCAGGGCCGCTGCCGCACGCCATTCGATTTGAACTCACTGCATTCGCGCTGGCGGATGCAGCGGATTTCTACAGCCAGAAATTGGATAAAAACAATAATGAAAATGACCGCCAAACTTCGAATCGCCCTCACGCTTTCCATCGTCGGCACGCTGCCACTCAAGGCCATTGCAGCCGGTTTAATCGACGACGCCAGCGCCACCCTCAACCTGAGAAACTTCTACATCAACCGCAACTTTTCCAACCCGGCATCGCCCCAGGGCAAGGCCGAAGAGTGGACCCAGAGTTTCATCCTCGATGCACGCTCCGGATTCACTCAAGGTGCAGTAGGCTTCGGATTGGATGCCTTGGGGCTCTACTCGATCAAGCTGGATGGCGACAAGGGCAGCGGCGGCACGCAGCTGTTGCCGATTGACCGCGACGGACGCCCCGCCGACGATTTCGGCCGCCTGGCGCTGGCGGGAAAAATGAAAATCAGCAAGACCGAACTCAAAGTCGGCGAGTGGATGCCGGTACTGCCGATCCTGCGCTCCGACGATGGCCGTTCGCTGCCGCAGACGTTCGAAGGCGGGCAAATCACCTCACGAGAGATCGAGGGCCTGACCCTGTACGGCGGTCAGTTTCGCCAGAACAGCCCGCGCAACGACGCCAGCCAGCAGGACATGTTCATGCTGGGCAAGACGGCGTTCGTCTCCGACCGCTTCAATTTCGTCGGCGGTGAATACAGCTTCAACGACAAGCGCACAATGGTCGGCGTATGGAACGCCGAACTCAAAGACATCTACCAGCAACAATACCTGCAGGTCGTCCATAGCCAACCGCTGGGCGCCTGGACCCTGGGCGCCAATCTTGGCTATTTTCAGGGCCGCGAAAACGGCAGCGCCCGCGCGGGCGAACTGGACAACCGCACGATGTCGGCCTTGCTGTCCGCTCGCTATGGCGGCAATACCTTCTATGTCGGCTTGCAAAAACTCACCGGCGATGACCCCTGGATGCGCGTCAATGGCACCGCCGGTATTTCACTGGCCAATGACAGCTTCAACAACACCTACGACAACGCCAGGGAACAGTCATGGCAACTGCGCCACGACTACAACTTCGTCGCGCTCGGCATACCCGGCCTGGTGATGATGAATCGCTATGTCAGCGGCGACAACGTGCACATCGGCACGGTCACCGATGGCAAGGAGTGGGGGCGCGAAACCGAGCTGGCGTACACGGTGCAGAGCGGTTCATTGAAGAACCTCAACGTGCGCCTGCGCAACGCCAGCATCCGCCGCGATTACAGCAGCAACGAGTTCGATGACAATCGGGTGATCGTCAACTATCCGTTCAGTCTGTTTTGAGATAACGCGTTATACCCACATGCAGATGACGTTGGCCGGGTAAACTTGTTGTCCGCCAGAACAACAATGCCCGGCACCAGACCGGGTTTCAGGATGAGCACAATGAGCCGAATCCGCCCTATCTGCCTGATGGCAACCTATAACGAGTGGATGAACGCAAAGATCTACGAGGCCGCCAGAAGCCTGCCAGATGACGAGCTTTCTGCGGACAGGAAAGCGTTTTTTGGCTCAATCCTCGGCACGCTGAATCACTTGGTGGCCGGCGATACCGTCTGGCTGCAGCGATTCGCCAGGCACCCGGCAAACCACCTGGCTCTGCAACCCATTCTTCAGCGCCCTACCCCCACAAGCCTCGACCAATTGCTGTACGCAAATATCCGCGAGCTTTCCGCACAACGGGTGTGGCTCGATCAGATGATTGTCGAGTGGTCACGCTCCATTGCAGAGTCAGATCTGGATCACGTCCTGAGTTACGCCAGCATGAAGGGAGTACCGGCCGACAAGGACTTTTATGGCCTGGTCATGCACTTCTTCAACCATCAAACGCACCACCGCGGACAAGTCACGACCTTGCTTTCACAGGCGGGCGTCGACGTAGGTGATACGGACCTGGTCATCCTCATCCCCTCCGGGCACACCCCATAGCATCCGCGCACACCCCGTCCCCTGTAGCAGCTGGCGAAGCCTGCGTTGGGGCGCGAAGCGGCCCTGCTTTTCAAGCAATCACCACAGCGTCCGGAAAGCGACCGCTTCGCAATCGAACGCAGCCTTCGGCAGCTGCTACACAAAGCCCCTGCGCACCCCGCCCCCTGTAGCAGCTAAGTTTGAGCCAACTGCTGATCGCACCCTGTCCCCCAGAAAGTTGCCACCAGCGGACAGGCTGACGTGATGTTGCTAACCTGACACATCAACTGCTCAGGACATACGGCACATGGAAATTGCCCCGCATTTCATCCTTTATGAAACCGACCACTGGATTATCAATCACCATCTATCGAGCGCACTCCCCGGTTACCTGATGTTGAGTACGAAGGTGCAAACCACATCACTGACTCAGCTATCGCCGGATGCGCTTGCAGAGTTGGGCGTTCTGCTCGCCAGGACCCAGCAGATCATCGAGCAGCAACTGCTGCCCAAGCGCCTCTACATCGGGCGCTTTGGCCATGAGCCGGGTTGGCCCCTGCACTTTCATTTCATCCCGGTCTATCAATGGGTCGAAGACCTGTTCTGGAAGGATGCGCGCTATCGGCTTCTGCAAAACTTTGCCTACGCTGCAGACGCTCTGTCATCCACTGACGGCGCAGAGTTGACCTTGTTTATCTGGCGAGAGTTTGGTGAAAACCCCGTCCCACCAGAGATTCAAGGCCCCTCTGTCGACGAGGTGATCAGCGAGTTGCGTGGCGCTTTTATTTGATTGGCTCAATCAGCGAAGTGATGTCGCGTGAACCTAAAAAGCCGTGATCATCGTATCGACACTTTAAAGGAACCCCAAATGCCACCCGGAAAACGTGAACTGGCGCGGATCGAACGCCGGTTGATTACCACGCTCACTGAAGCGTGCGAAACAGCAAAAGGTGAAATCAAGGGCTTTACCTGGCTCACCCACACGGCGGATTTGAATGCGCTGGCTGAAACCCTGAAGGTCATCTGGGTGTTCGAAACCGAAGCTGACAGAACGCTCGCCCAGGTAAACGCAAAGATGCGCATCTTTGAGCTGACGGCCATCGCGTTGAGTGAGGCCGACATCGATCTGAAGCCTTCCGACCGCACTGTCCGCTTCGATTCCGAGCAAGCGTGCCGACGCATCCACGGTGGCGACTGGAACGCTCGCCTGGCTCAAACTCGCGGGGCCAAAGGTGGCTGACAGTGGCTAAAGAAATGGCCGCTGTACAAAGGGCTAATGTGCGTTTGTACTGTCGCCAGTAATAGAAAAATCGCTTTTCACACAGTATTCCAAGGAGTGGTATGGGCATTTTGGATAGGTTGTTTGGTGGGCGCTTTACCATGCCCCCACCCGAGGAAACCAACCTCAGCGCTTCAGCGATCATGAAAGAACTACGGCCCGGCCCAACTGATCCGGCACGGAAAAAGGCACTCGAAGCTTTTACCCAGGCGCTGTTGGCGGTGGTTCCCGAAAAAGAAGGCGCCCGACTTGTAAGGCGCGTCATGCGTAGATATGCGATGGGAGACGACGCATGCGGCGCTCTCACCGATGGATTGCTGGAGGGTTCCAAGCCGCAAAAACTTGAACACCTCGTTTTAATAAGCGTGGATTGGAAAGGTTTTGATGTGTTTGAGTATCAGGCTCCCTATCTGGTCAGCGCCAACGGTTTGAAAGAGCCCTACGTCTACGTGCGAGACGGCGCTTCATCAATGCCGGAGGTGCTTGCTGAGTTCGACCGATGGTTGATTCGGTTTGATAAACGTTATCTTCACCTGGACTCCGGCAGTGACAATTACGATGGTTTTATTGTTGACGCTGACAGGGTGGAAGAAACCATTGAGCTGGCCGGACGTGCGGGCATTAAAGTCAGTCTTGAGAACTTCTGACGCTGGCAGTGCCTATACGAAAATGGTCGGTGCGGCGACCGTGTTCCAGGGTTGACGGGACTGGAAAGCCTTGCGGCAGCGGTCACGCGTCACGGAACCTGCATCGTCAAAAACGTCTAAGGTTCATAGAGACATCCCGCCCCCTCCGAAGGAACGACTCATGCCCAGAACTCGCTCACTCATTGCCGCCTTTACCTGCCTCGCGCTGATCTGCGGCTCAGCGACTGCATTGGCCGATCCTGGTAACGGGAAGGGCCAGGGAAATGGCCAGGGAAATCAGCAAAATGGCCAAGGCCATGGCAACCAGCAAGGGCATGGAAACAAAGGTAAAGATGCTGACGGCGGCGATCGGGATCATGGCCCAAGCATTAATCACGGTAGCGTGCTCGGCATTGTGGGCGACTATCGGAACTACTGGAGCGCAGGCCCTGCTTTACCACCCGGCATTCAAAAGAACCTCGCGAGGGGCAAACCGCTTCCACCCGGAATTGCAAAGAAACTCGATGGTCGATTAGTCGGCAGGCTGCCTCATTACGATGGATACGAATGGCAGCAAGCGGGCACCGACTTGATACTGGTCGCGCTGGCAACCGGGCTCATCTACGAAGTTCTCAACGGTGCATTTGATTAGTGTATGGGGGCGGAGATTGCGGTCGGCGGTAAACGATCAAACCGCAACGCATCAACGACCAGTGAAAACGCTTGGGAGGGTTGGCGACGGCTGGGGTAGTACAGATGAAAGCCGCCGAAGGGTTCACACCAGTCCTCCAGTACCCGGACAAGCCGCCCTTCAGTCAGATGCGGGGCGAACTCGTCCTCGGGCAGATAGGCGATGCCCAGCCCACTCACCGCAGCATCGGCGATATGGGTGGTGGAGTTGAATATCAACTGGCCGTCTACACGTACCTTGAGCTTCTTGCCCTGGCGTTCGAATTCCCATGCATCCACGCCGTCATAGGTGGGAAAACGGATATCGATACAGCGGTGTGCTGCCAGATCGCGAGGGTGTTCCGGGGCGGGGTGTTTCGCGAGATAGCCTGGCGCAGCCACTACGGCCATTCGTATCGGCGGGCCAATGGGCACGGCGATCATATCCTGGGCCACCGTGTCGCTGAAGCGCACGCCGGCATCGAAACGGTCGGCGACGATATCGCGAAAGCCATAGTTGATATCGAATTCCAGCTTGATATCCGGGTACATCTGTAGCAACGGTGACAACTTGGGCAGCAGGGTTGTCTTGATCACGTTGTCGCCGCAGGTAATGCGTACCGTCCCGGCCGGCTTGTCGCGCAGCTCGGTCAACGCTTCCACTTCTGCCTCGATTTCATCGAAACGATGGCCCACTGCGTCCAGCAATCGCTCCCCCGCCGCTGTCAGCGATACGCTGCGCGTGGTGCGGGTCAGCAAGCGGATTTTCAGACGCGCTTCCAGTGCGGACACCACCTGGCTCACTGCCGATTGCGTCACTCCAAGCTGTACCGCCGCGCGGGTAAAGCTGCCCACCCGCGCCACGGTCACGAAAGCCAGCAGATCATTGAAGTTGGGTTTGGCCATGGCGGGCATGCTCGATCGATTGATTAGTCATGGTTATAGCCGCATTAAGCATTCATTAGCTAATCAAAATCTCATTATTGCGTAACACTACTCCGCACCCCAACCTCTCGCCATGAAAAGGAGCGAGCCTCGCGCTGCGCCACCTTCAGCTTTCCCTCAAAAGGACGCCCCATGAAAAGACTTCTCGTCATGCTCGGGTTGCTAATCAGTTCATTCACCGCATCAGGAGCCGATATGTCCAACGGTGCCGATAATTTCTTTAAAAGTGACCAGGTGACCGTGCAAAAGGTCAGCTTCAAGAATCAGTACCAGCTCAATGTCGTGGGCAATCTATTCATCCCCAAAGGGCTGGAAAACGCCAACCGTAGCCCGGCCATTATCGTTGGTCACCCCATGGGCGCGGTAAAGGAGCAAAGCTCAAACCTGTATGCGCAAAAATTGGCGGAACAGGGCTTCGTAACCTTGGCGCTGGATTTGTCGTTCTGGGGCGAAAGCGAAGGCCGACCACGTAATGCTGTACTGCCAGACATGTACGCCGAGGACTTCAGTGCCGCCGTGGATTACCTCGGTTCGCAGCCTTTTATCGACCGCCAGCGCATAGGCGTGCTGGGGATTTGTGGCAGCGGCAGTTTTGTCATTAGTGCAGCCAAGATCGACCCGCGTATGAAAGCCATCGCCACCGTCAGCATGTATGACATGGGCGCCGCCAACCGCGACGGTCTCAAGCATTCGCAAACCCTTGAACAGCGCAAGCAAGTCATCGCAGCGGCGGCCGAGCAGCGTTATGTGGAGTTCGCGGGCGGCAAGATCGAATACACCGGCGGCACAGTGCAAGAGCTGAAAGCTGACACCCACCCCATCCAGCGCGAGTTCTTTGACTTCTACCGCACCCCACGTGGTGAATTCACCCCAACCAGTTCCACGCCGCAACAGACCACCCGCCCGACGTTGAGTAGTAATACCAAGTTCATGAATTTCTACCCATTCGTCGATATCGAGAGCATTTCGCCTCGCCCGATGTTGTTTATTGCAGGTGCAAACGCCCACTCCCGCGAGTTCAGCGAAGAGGCGTTTCGCTTGGCAGGCGAACCTAAAGAGCTGGTCATTGTGCCCAACGCAGGCCACGTCGATCTGTACGATCGCGTCGACCTGATTCCTTTCGCACAGCTGACCCGATTCTTTCAGGACCACCTGAAATGACGGCTGACGTCCACTTGCCAACCAACGCCTTGAGCGAGACAGGTAAGCGTACCGGTCATTGGGGTGGCGTTTATGCAATGACGCTGTGCGTATTCGCGCTGATCGCCTCGGAGTTCATGCCCGTTAGCCTGCTGACACCCTTGGCGAACGACCTGCAGGTCAGCCAGGGCTTGGCGGGCCAGGGGCTTGCCATCTCTGGCGCGTTTGCGGTGTTGGCGAGCCTGTCGATCAGCTGGATCGCCGGCAACCTGAACAGAAAGACCCTGCTGTTGGCCTTGACCGGTTTGATGGCCCTATCGGGCATCATTGTGGCGCTTGCCCCGAACTACCTGATCTACATGACTGGGCGAGCCCTGATCGGCGTCGTGATTGGCGGGTTTTGGTCGATGTCGGCAGCCACGGCAATGCGCCTGGTGCCGGCTGCACAAGTGCCCAGGGCACTGGCCGTTTTCAACGGAGGCAACGCCTTGGCGACGGTGGTGGCGGCGCCACTGGGCAGTTATCTGGGCTCGATTGTGGGATGGCGTGGTGCGTTCTTGTGCTTGGTGCCAGTGGCGTTGATTGCGCTGGTTTGGCAGTGGATCAGCCTGCCAGACATGCCAGCACAGAAGCGTTCGCCGGGTGCTGGCAATGTTTTCAAACTGCTGAAAAATCGCAAGGTGGCGCTGGGCATGGCCGCCGCGGGCTTGTTTTTTATGGGCCAATTTACGCTGTTCACCTACCTGCGCCCTTTTCTGGAATCGGTCACCCAGGTCAGCGTACCCATCCTTTCTCTGCTGCTATTGGTGATAGGCGTCGCTGGCTTTTTAGGCACAACGCTGATCGGTGTAGTCCTCAAGCGCAGTCTATACGGCACCTTGAGTACCATCTCACTGCTGATGGCGGTTATCGCAGCAGCCCTGATTCCTGCAGGCACCTGGGTTATTGCTGTAGCGGTATTGCTCGGACTTTGGGGCTTTATCGCGACGGCGGCACCAGTAGGCTGGTGGAGCTGGATTGCGAATGCCTTGCCGGATCATGCCGAGGCAGGCGGCGGCCTGATGGTGGCGATTGTTCAATTGGCTATCGCAGTGGGCTCCACCGTCGGCGGGGTACTGTTTGACGCGCTCGGCTACCAGAGCACGTTTATCGCCAGCGCCGTGATGTTGATGCTCGCCGCGCTGCTGACCTTTCTAGCCGCTCGTTCGCCGGTGCCCCACACCCGATGACCCCTCTATTCCAAGGAGCAAGGCCATGTTTATCGATCGTCCCCCTGGTTGGAAGGCCCTCTGGTTCGCCGCCTTGATGCCCTTTGCTCTATCGGCTTTACCCCTCGCCGCTGCGACAGATTCGGAGACAAAGATGATGACTGAACAAACCCTGACTGCAAAACAACTGGCTGTCGCCCCTGTCGGCGCCAGCATGGCCAGCGGCGATATGCCCCGTTTACGTGATGCACTCAATCGTGGTCTCGACGCCGGCCTGACGATTAGTGAGTGCAAGGAAATCCTGGTCCAGCTTTATGCGTATGCCGGGTTCCCACGCAGCCTCAATGCGCTTTCGCAACTGATGAGCGTGTTGCAAGAGCGCGAGACACGCGGCACTCACGACGAACCGGGACGCGAACCGGGCCCTGTGCCGTCGGGGCATGCTTTGCTCGAACTGGGTACAGACAATCAAACCCGTCTGGTGGGTGCACCGGTCTCGGGACCGCTGTTTGAATTCGCCCCTGCGATTGACCAGTTTCTGAAGGTTCACCTGTTCGGCGATATCTTCGCCCGAGACAACCTCGATTGGGTGGCTCGTGAACTGGCCACTGTCGGGGCACTTGCCGCGATGCCAGGGCTAGAGGCGCAGTTGGAATCACACCTGAAGATCAGTATGAATGTTGGCCTCACGGCGCAGCAGTTGAATCAAGTGGCTAGCGAACTCAAACACCGTGGTGACCAGGGTGCGGCTGAGCGCATTGTTTTGGCCATGGAAAAAATCAGAAGCTGACCAGGCTACACGCGCTTGCCCTCGCCGGGATGGATACTAAAATCAGTGATCCGACAGGAGTGATCGTCATGCGCAGTTTTTCAATTCAACGTATAGACCATGTTGTACTTCGGGTGCAGGACATTGAGCGCAGCCTCGCGTTTTACACATCAGTCCTGGGATGTGAGGTCAGCAAGCGCCGTGACGACCTTGGCATGATTCATCTGAGCGCAGGCACATCCATGATTGACCTAGTGGATGTGAACGGGCCGATCGGTCGTCAGGGTGGTCAGCCGGCGGGCAAGCAAGGACACAACGTCGATCACGTCTGCCTTCGGGTTGAGCCGTTTGATGAACAGGCCATCCTCCGCCACTTGGCGCAGAGCGGTGTATCCGCAGAGAAGGCGGCGATGCGCTATGGAGCGGAGGGAACAGGGTTGTCCATTTACCTCAATGACCCGGATGACAATCAAATCGAGCTGAAAGGCCCCGCTGTGCAATCCTGATGACATTCGCCAGCCGATGAACGTGTATGCGGCGCCAACTTGAACCACCCCCGAACTAATGAGAAAGCCGGAACTATCATCCAGAAGCAGACATTCCTCTCAGACGCGTTCGACCCAAAGAAGCCCTTGCGGTATGTTTTGCTGGTTATTGGCATTCATGGAGGATTCTGACTGATGGCACGCGTGGGATTGATACTGACACCCGGTTTTGCGGACTGGGAATATGCGTTCATTGCGGGTACTGGCTCCCCGTTTTACGGGATCGACGTCAGGTTTTTTGCGCCCGCTATGGGGCAGTTCCGGTCCCAGGGCGGATTGGCGGTCACTGTCGATGGCAGCTTGCAACACTGTCGAGACTGGAAGCCGGACGTGATTGTCGTGATTGGAGGAATGATCTGGGAAAGTGCAGAAGCGCCGGACATCCGGGACTTTCTTCAAGCCAGTCATTCAAGTGGAGCGACAATCGCCGGTATCTGTGGCGGAACGCTGGCACTTGCCAGGGCAGGGCTTCTCGACACGGTTCCTCATACCTCGAACAGCGCTGACTTCTTACAACAGAACGCCTTGAATTATGAAGGCCGCGCGCTGTATCAAAACAGTTCGGTAGCCGTGGTCGCAGACCTCATCATCACTGCCCCAGGCCCTGCCCCGGTTAGCTTCACCTGCGCAGTGTTCGACAGTGCCGGGCTATCTTCAGAGATCGTTTCTCAGTTCAGGTCAATGCTGGCAGCAGAACATCGGTGACCACGTCGCCCCTGCATGTCGGGCACATTATCAGGAGATTTATGAGTGCTGATGACGTGCCCGCGATCCGGTTTCGGTCTGGTGCTCTCTCAGCGACCCGCAAGTGTGTTGCATCGGAGAACAGCCCGCCGAAAAACCAGCATTGTTGCGTTTGAATGGGTCTTTGGCATCGTTCGGTTTTTTATGAAACCGGCGCACTACACTTGAAGGAATCGATCGGGCCGGCATGGGCAAAGGGCGCTGGATAGCTTGTCGTCGATGATTTCCTCGCTGGCAAGACGTCCCACTATCGCCGCCAAAGTGACGCCAGGATGCATGACACACACATAGACGCCGCCCACTTCTGGTAGATAACCGATGATGGGTAGGCCATCCGCAGGCATGGGTCTGAGTCCGACACAAGCCAATTGCACATCGATGGAACCCGTCCCATGGAGTTGGTTGCGGATTGTCCTGGCAGTTCGAAGCGCTATCGCTGCGGGCTGATTCTCAATGGCGTCGTCCAGATAATCTTCTGCTGCCAGCAACGCACCCTCCGCACTTTGTCGCACTTCCATCTCAGCGCTGGATATAAGAGTGTGCACGAGTTCGGGTTGAGACTTGTAACGGATGAAAATGGCAGGCGAGGCCTCTATTGGAAGAGACACCGCAAGCCTGTCTGTCAGTGTCGTGATGCCTGTTCCGGCCGCAAGTACGACCACATCAGCATCGATGATACCCATTGTCGTTTCAACGCCCGTCACCGTAGCGCCCCGGATTACAAAGCCCAGAACACGCGTATGGGTGTGAATCTTCGCCCCATTTGCCTGGGCACCTGCGATCAACGCATGAGTAACTGCCACTGCGTCCAGCGCCCCTTCATCAGCCGCATACACCGCAGATTGAGGAGGATTCTTGAGATTTGGTTCAAGGCCGAGAATCTGCGATCTATCTACCAGATTTGCCGAAGCCTGATGACCTGAAGCTGACAGCGCTTCACTTGCCGTCGCGTTGAAAGACAAAGCACCTGTCCATCGTATGTTCAGGTCAGGTAACCGGGATTCGAGTCGACGATAGGCCTCGATTGCAGCTGCGCGCAGCTCTGCAATGGGGTCGGGTTTTGCGTGTTGGGTGTTGATCCATGCGAATGAAGTTCCAGTCACTCCCGACGCGATATCTCCAGCCTCAACCACGGTGATATTTGCGCCTTTAGCAGCCAAATGATACGCCAGCGAAGCACCCACGATGCCTGCACCAATGACCACGACTCGTTTGCCCTGAGCATTCCCCATATCAACCTCCATTCTGTCGACCTGCCCATGGTACGACGGCTGGAGCATTTCACCACCTGAAAACCTGATCGCTCAGAACGCGGTTTCAGTGTCTGATCCTGGCCGGCTGCGGTCTTTCGGGACAGTCAGAGAACGGCCAGAAGCAGTCATTCGCACAGGTATACTTCAGACCCCAGATTGCGGACGTATCAGCTGCCAACGCACTGGGTGGGTGCGTTTTACAGGTCGCCCCCACGACTAATCCACAATGAACAACTTTGCCCCGATCGTGGTGAATGACCGATGTCCCTCAGCATTATTACCCACCTGATAGCTCATGCCTGGCATCAGTGTAAACTGACGACCATCTTCAAGTTCTGTATGCAACTGACCCTCCATGCACAGCAGGATGTGCCCCCTCCAACACCAGTGATCGGCCAGATATCCAGGGCTGTATTCGACCATCCGCACACGCGCAGAACCAAACTGGCAGGTACGCCAATAGGCTGTGCCTGTCTGACCGGCATGCGCCACCGGCTCTATCGTTGACCAATCGGTGGTACCAAATGGGATTGCAGTGAGATCCATTGTTGCCTCATCGAAATGCAATAAATGCAGACCGTATCATTCGGGCGATGGTGCCGATAGACACAGACGGCCCGCATTTATGGGATACAGGCGCGGCGGGAGAAACTGCCTTCACCCTGCCACTGGATAACCATTCGGTGCTGCTATCGCGGGTAACTCATTGACCGCTTTGGATCGAAACCAGCCCTTCGTGACAGGCAACACTCGGCCAATAGCAACCCTTCATGATCGGCTGCCATAGGTAAACAAAATAGAACTGGCCGACACCGATCTACGTGTCAGCGGTGGGTCGCACTACTTCGATCTCACCAGCGCTGGTGGCTGCCAGCTGCCTTTGCCAGCGGGAAGAATCGAGGGCGGTGCAGTCTTCGGCCAGTACAGACGCATCACCAGATAGACCGTGTCGTCAGGTGCCGGCAGCCAGTTGGCTTCCTTGGCCTTGCCGGGAGAGTCCTTCTGGATGTACAGCGTCAGTGAGCCATCCGCGTTTTTCTTCATGGCCGGCAGCATGGGTGAATTGATCAGGTAACGGTTGAGCGGATTCTTGATCAGCAGTTGGCTCTTGCCGTCGTACATAGTCACCGACCAAAAGGCATTGACTGGCGGCAGCTTGCCGGCCGGAAACGTAAGCGTGTAGTTGTGCTTGCTGGTATCGAGCGTCTGGCCGTTGCCGTCGGTGCGGGTATAGGGGTACATCGCCTCAACGGCGTCATTGCCGTAAAGACCGCCCTTCGCGGCGCCGGCGCGCATCAGCCAGTCGGCCTTGTAGAACGCCTGGTCGCCAAAGAACGCGCCGACGTTCCAGCCATTGATATTTTTCATGCCACTCGAGAGAAACTTGTCAACCTTCTCATCGCCAGCTTTCATCCCCAACAAGACCACCGCCTTGTGTTCGAGCGAGAGGTCTTTGAATTCGAAACGCCGGCCGGGGCCTACGCCGATGCTGGCCAGCCTCGACCGAATCTCCTTGTCATCAGCCGATGGCGGCACATACTCCAACGCGGCCGACAGGTACTCGAAGAAATTTTCCTTGATCCCTGCCGTGGTGGCGGGTACGAAATCAATCTTCGAGGCCGCGAGCGGTGCTGGTTGATGGAGGAAGGCTGAAAGCGGCTGGACCTTGTAACCCGCCTGAACCTTCTCGACATTGGGCATGTCGGCGGGGTTAAACAACTGGGTCCGGATCAACGTCAGGGCGAAGGGGGTCGTTGAGTGGAACACTTTTTCGATGCCAGGCGGTGTCGCCCCTTTCCAGTCAGGCCCTGCAATCAGGTAGTTCCCCGGGGCGCTGGCCGTTGCCCGGCTGCCGATGTAGCCGTAGTTATAGGTGTTGCCGTCGATCAGCTGTACCGAGTAATAGCGTTTTTTGGAAACTGCCGGCACGCTGATCACCATAGGCTCAGCGCGCAAATCAGTCCAAAGTATCGAGTATGGGGTGTCGCTGTTTGGCGTAATGACGGCAGTGTCAGCGGGCGTCGCTACCCGATGTTCATTATACAGTCGGTTGAAGGGAGCCTTGAACTGGCTGGACTTGGGGTCCACCGCGAACTCGTTCATCACGGCGTAGTTCATCACCAGCGGCAAGCCGTAGATAAAGCCTTCCTCGGCGATAGCCTTCGTCTGTTCGAGGCTCGGCGCGGGTACGCCCTTGGCCACATCCGCCTTGTCTGCCTGTGTGATCGGATCGTTCTTGCTCGCACATCCCGTGAAAAGCGTTGATCCCACCACGACGAGGGCCGCAGCTAGTGTCCAGCCCCGGTTTAACGTCCTTTTCATGTCCACCTCGTTTGTTCTGAGCAAGTCGGCGCCGTGCGTGTTCATGGCCACGGTGAAATAATTTTAACGCCTGGCCAATAACGGACGTTCCATCGAAGCTAATGGCCCATTAATCAATTCAAACGACAGGCGCAAACCATCTGAAGCGCCAGTCTGACGACTGAATGCCTGCAAGAACACTAGGCACAGGAGGCTACCTCGTCAAACAGACCTGGACATTTTTGAGCTTCATCAGTCCTGCGGCCACTGCGGTTCTCGCTGTTCTGGTCGCGAAGCCGGAGTGAATACGCACACTGGATATCTATAGCGTCGGGTTCGCTAGACACGACCTTAACGAGCGCTCAACGGTCAACCCAAACCTGCGAGAATGCTGCCTCTTCGGGCTTCGCAACTTGTGTGGCGAACGTTCAGGTATTTGAATAACAAATTCGCGAGGAGCCGCCACATTGGAATTGAGACAACTGCGCTATTTCGTAAAAATCATCGAGCTTGGCAGCCTGGGGCGCGCGGCACTTGAACTGGACGTTGGTGTGTCAGCCCTCAGTCAGCAAATCTCCAAGCTGGAAAGCGAACTGTGCACCCGCCTCCTGAATCGAACCTCTACCGGCGTGACGCCCACTAGCGCCGGTTTTGCGTTTTTACACCATGCCCAATTGACGCTACGTCAGGCGGAAAACGCAATCATGGCCGCCCATCGCGGACGAATGAGCGGTTATGTCAGCGTCGGCTTACCACCGACTACTGCGACGGTGCTCGCGTTGCCGTTGATCAACGCAATGCGTGCGCGTTATCCGGACATCCAGCTGCATTTGGTGGAGATGCTTTCCGGCCACTTGGCGGCGCAGCTCAATGCACGGCAAATTGATCTGGCCATCCTGTTCCAGCTCGAAGGGGGTAAACGCTGGAGCGTGACCCCGCTGCTGGATGAAAAGCTGTTTGTCATTGCCTCGCCCAGCCTGCCTCAAGCGCCTTCTGGTGACAGCGTGCAGATAGCCGACCTCGGCAGCCTGCCGCTGGTGATGCCCAGCGCGCAACATGGATTGCGCTCGGCATTGATGAGCGCATTCGAGCGGGTCGGGTTAACACCCAATGTCATTATGGAGGTCGACGGTCTCGCCGTTTTGATGAACGCCGTTCGGGCCGGTCATGCGGCAACGATACAACCGGGCGCGGCCGCTGCATTGAAAGACGAGTCCGGACTTTCACTGACCAGGATTGCCGATCCCCATGTGGGCCGGCGCAATCTTCTGGCGACGCTGGCTGACGATGAACTCTCTCCGGCGGCGCTGGCAACGCGGTTGGTTATTGTCGACGTGGCGCGACAACTGGTCGCCGACAAACAGTGGCCTGGAGCGACATGGATAGAGGGTGTCGACACGTAATCCTCTTTCACACCCTACACATGGGTCTCTCTTGACGAAAAGCCTTTAGAAAAACTAAACACCCCACGTCAATCGCAGCCTTTCGACCATTCCTTCCCCGCCCTATCGTTCTCCCCACTCGCAAGGAGCACTTCGTTCCCGCTTCCTTGCCAATCGAGGAGCGATAATGATCGATGTCTTAATCATAGGGGGTGGCAACGCTGCCTTGTGCGCCGCTCTGATGGCGCGAGAAGCGGGCGCCAGCGTGATGCTGCTGGAAGCCTCCCCGAAAATCTGGCGCGGTGGCAACTCCCAACACACCCGTAACCTGCGGTGCATGCACGACGAACCGCAGGACGTGCTGATCGATGCCTACCCGGAAGAAGAATACTGGCAAGACCTGTTGAAGGTCACCGGTGGCCTCACGGATGAAAAGCTTGCACGCATCGCCATTCGGGCATCGTCTTCCTGCCGCGACTGGATGCGTTCCCACGGCGTGCATTTTCAGCCACCGCTGTCCGGCGCGCTGCACGTGGCGCGGACCAATGCATTTTTCATGGGCGGCGGCAAAGCGCTGGTCAATGCGTATTTCCGCAGCGCCGAGCGCCTGGGTGTAAACGTTCGCTACAACACGCAAGTCACCGACATCGAGTTGGATGAGGGGAAATTCGTCGCTGCCCATGTGGCCGAACATGAGGTCGACGGTCAGCGTTTCGCCGCAGAACGCATTGAAGCCCGGGCCTGTGTGTTGGCGGCCGGCGGCTTCGAATCCAACCGTGAATGGCTGCGCGAAGCCTGGGGTCAGAACGAACGCGGTGAATGGCCATCGGACAATTTCCTGATCCGCGGCACCCGGTTCAACACCGGCGTTTTGCTACGGCGCATGCTCGACCTTGGCGCCGATGTGATCGGTGATCCGACGCAAGCCCACATGGTCGCGATTGATGCCCGCGCGCCACTCTACGACGGCGGCATCTGTACCCGAATCGACTGCGTGTCGCTGGGTGTGGTGGTCAATCGCGAGGGCGAACGCTTCTATGACGAAGGTGAGGATTTCTGGCCAAAACGTTATGCGATCTGGGGGCGTCTGGTGGCCGGGCAACCCGGTCAGCAGGCGTATTCGATCATCGATCAACAAGCCATCGGCCGCTTCATGCCGCCGGTCTTTCCCGGCACCACCGCCAATACGCTGCAAGACCTTGCCCGCCAGCTGAAGCTGCCTCAAGAAACATTCGTCAAGACGGTCGAGGACTACAACAGCGCCTGCCACGTTGGCACGTTCGATCACACGGCGTTGGACGACTGCCACACCCAAGGACTGACGCCCGCCAAAACCCATTGGGCGCGGCCATTGGTGAAACCACCTTTCTACGCCTACCCGCTTAAACCGGGTGTCACGTTCACCTACCTCGGCCTCGCCACGGACGAAACCGCTGCCGTGCATTTCAACGGCAAAGCGAGCCCCAACCTGTTCGTCGCGGGAGAAATGATGGCCGGCAATGTGCTGGGCAAGGGCTACACCGCCGGCATCGGCATGGCCATCGGTACCGCGTTTGGTCGCATCGCCGGTGTGCAGGCGGCCGCTTCAGTGGGCTTTGGCGTTTCATCCGCAAACACGGAGTCTCGACATGCAACTATTTGATCCCCAAGCATCGGGTGGGTTGATCCCGGTGCTGAATCTTGACGAAAGTGAAGTCCAGCGGCAGATGACGATCTGCAATGCCTGCCGTTATTGCGAAGGCTTCTGCGCGGTATTTCCGGCGATGACCCGGCGCCTGGAATTCACTCAGGCCGACATCCATTACCTGGCGAACTTGTGCCATAACTGCGGCGCGTGCCTGCACGCCTGTCAGTACGCCGCCCCACACGAATTCGACGTCAACATCCCCAAAGCCATGGCCAAAGTGCGCCTGGATACTTACGCCGAATACGCCTGGCCGCAAGCCATGGGCAAGTTGTATCAGCGCAACGGCCTGACCCTGGCGCTGGCTTCCGGTGGGGGACTGGCGTTGTTTTTATGCCTGACCCTGATGCTCATGGGTAACCTGTTCACGGCCATTCCCGGGGGCGACTTCTACAAGATTTTCCCGCACAACACCCTGGCGCTGATGTTCGGTTCAGTGTTCGGCTTTGCGGTACTTGCCCTGACCATGGGGGTACGGCGCTTCTGGCGCAACGTTTCACCGGTCGCAGCGTCACTGCCGTTGAAAACGTCCGCTGCATTGGAGGCGACGGCCAACGTCGCGAAGCTCAAATACCTGGACGGTGGCCATGGCGAAGGCTGCAACAACGCCGACGATCAATTCACCTTGTGGCGACGCCGATTCCACCACCTGACCTTCTACGGCTTCATGCTGTGCTTCGCCGCCACCGGTGTCGCCACGCTCTTTCACTATCTGCTGAAGTGGTCGGCGCCTTATCCGATCTTCAGCTTGCCGGTGATGTTGGGTATTGCCGGTGGCATCGGCCTGCTGATCGGCCCGGCGGGTCTTCTCTGGCTGAACCTGCGTCGCAACCCTGCGCACGGCGATGAAAACCAGAACCCCATGGATCGCGGCTTCATCGCGCTGCTGTTTCTGGTCAGTGCAAGCGGCCTGGCGCTACTGGCTTTTCGTGAAACCAGTGCCTTGGGCTTGATGTTGGCGATCCATCTCGGCCTGGTCATGGCGTTTTTCCTGACCATGCCCTACAGCAAATTCGCCCATGGAATCTTCCGCAGCGCGGCGCTGCTCAAACACGCGATCGAGAAGCGTCAACCCAACCCGATCAACGCCGGCAGCGACTGACGAATAAAGCACTCATTCCAAAAACAATAGTGAGCATAACGGTAGCCATGATGAAAACGACAACGGCAACAACCCAGGCAAAGGGGTCCAAATTGGGCGCCATTTTGCGAGTCACGAGCGGTAACTTTCTCGAGCAGTTCGACTTCTTTCTGTTCGGGTTCTACGCGACCTACATCTCCCAGACCTTCTTCCCAGCCACCAGCGAGTTTGCCTCGCTGATGATGACCTTCGCGGTTTTTGGCTCCGGATTCCTGATGCGTCCTCTAGGCGCCATCGTGCTGGGGGCCTACATCGACAAGGTGGGCCGTCGCAAGGGGCTGATCGTGACGCTGTCGATCATGGCCGCCGGTACCGTACTGATCGCGTTGGTGCCGGGCTATGCCACCATCGGCGTGGCAGCCCCCATTCTGGTGTTGTTGGGCAGGCTGCTCCAGGGCTTCTCCGCCGGCGCGGAAATGGGCGGTGTTTCCGTGTATCTCGCGGAAATTTCCACCCCCGGCCGCACCGGTTTCTACACCAGTTGGCAATCGGCGAGTCAGCAGGTGGCCATCGTCGTCGCAGCCGCGTTGGGCTACACGATCAATGCCACGATGCAAGCCGCGGAAATCGCCGATTGGGGCTGGCGTATTCCGTTCTTCATTGGCTGCGTGATCATCCCGTTCATTTTCATTATTCGCCGCTCACTGGAAGAGACCGCCGCCTTCACTGCTCGTACCCATCGTCCCACTACTCGAGAAGTTTTTCGCTCGATGCGTGACAACTGGCGCACCGTACTGGCGGGCGGTTTGATGGCTTCCATGACCACCACCACGTTCTACCTGATTACGGTCTACACACCGACGTTTGGCAGGACAGTACTGAACCTGAGCACCACCGACAGCCTGGTGGTTACCCTGCTGGTCGGCATCAGCAACTTCATCTGGCTGCCTATCGGCGGCGCCCTCTCCGACCGCATCGGCCGGCGGCCACTCCTGCTGGCGATATCGCTGCTGTGCATCTTCACCGCCTACCCCGCCATGCACTGGCTGGCAGAGGCGGCGAGTTTCAAACGACTGCTCGCTGTTCTGCTGTACTTCTCATTCTTCTTTGGCATTTACAACGGCGCCATGGTCGCGGCCCTGACCGAGGTCATGCCACAGAACGTGCGGGTAGTCGGGTTCTCACTGGCCTTCAGTTTGGCCACCGCGGTGTTTGGCGGTTTTACCCCGGCAATCTCGACATTGCTTGTCCAGGCCACGGGTGACAAGGCATCACCTGCCTACTGGCTGATGTTTGCGGCGGTCTGCGGGTTCACGGCGACGACGATTCTGTATCGTCGGCAAAAAGCTTTGGCAGTCAGAACCGCTTAGTTCCTAACTAGTAGTACCCAAGCGTTTGCAACGTTCTAGCAAGATTCAGGACAGGCTGTAATTTTTCATCAAGTAACGTCCACCACTCATGCTCAACCCATTCACCAGTCTCTGTCTGGTGCATGGGTGGCATCCAGTCTTTATGTCGATCGAAAACATCCGGGATGGCTCGCGCCAGGGCTGATAGTTCATTTTGGGTAAAGCCCGTTTTTTGAAGCTCAACGGCCTTCTTTAGCGCCAGACGGTAAACTTCAACGTAAGTCATCGCTGGAGTGGAACTAGCGACCCGTATCAGTTCGGGCAGTGCTGACTCCAGTTTCTTGAGCTGACTCAATCTATCCGCGTTCGTGTAACGGTATTCAGCCATTGTGATTCCCTGTTATCTGTTGGCTAGCTGCGCAAAAATGCTCGGCGCACGAATTGCGGCCCCATTGCCTGGCGTCGATCTGATTTAGCGGCGTTGAACAGTTTGACGAGGATGCAGTCAAACACGCGCTGGGACTGTGAGCACTATTAGACCTCAATGGGCCTGATCCTGCGTACGTAGTACACAATTGACCCAGCATTCAAAGTTGTTTCTGCCCCTCCAAAAATGCTTTCCAAAGGATAGATAAAAATGAGAAAACTCATTTCTGTGGTCGCTGTAGCGACTTCATTTGTCATTGGTACGGCATTCGCTCAAGTACCCGCGAAACCTGATGTGAATCCAAGCACAAATGACGCGGTCAATCTGGCATCTACGCCTACCGACACCGCAGCAAAAACTGCAGTGAACAGCGACGCTGGAGCATTGAACGAATGCTACAGCACCCTTGGCGATCAGCCCCGGACAGCGTTGCAGTCTTGCCTTGAGCGTAAGACTCGCGAAGTCACATCTCAGATGAATATCGCCTACAAAAAACTGGAAGCCCAGACAAAGGAAGTCGATTCGAGTGCGACGGCCAAAGCCCTTGCCTCGCTACTCGCCTCTCAGAAGGCTTTCGAGAAGTTCAGGGATGCTCAGTGTCAATGGGAAGGTGACTCGGCGATGGGCGGCTCGGGCGCTGGAGATTTTGTAAGTGCTTGCAAAGTCGATTTGATGCGCTTCAGAACCCAGCAACTTTCCGATTGAATTTATTGACATAGGCGGCTGGCTATCCCACTAACGAGAACCCGTTCGCCATTGAAGCAGCCACCATGGAGCTATCGAGCAGGGGTTGAGGCGCGCGGTTCGGCCGACCTTGCAAGACCTGCGCGTCAACGTTAAGGTCTGCGTCATGACGACACCACGCCTCAACTCGACCACAACCCTCACGACCACCAAAGGTGGGTCGTAGGAGGTTGTGTGAGTTAACAAACGCATAACCCCGAAGACCCGCCAGCAATGGACCGGGTCTTTTTTTTTGCCCCGGATTTTTTGCACAACCGTAAGGAAACGCAGATGTATGCACTACTGATTCTCGACATGCAGGTAGGCCTCGTTCACGGCCCGGACAGGCCCTGGGGCGGTGAAGCGCTTTTAGAGACATTGAATACGCTGATGAGCAACGCACGGGAGGCCGGCGCCCCCATCTTTCTCGCCCGCCACCTCGGCCCGGCCGGCTCCCCAATCGAGCCGGGCAGTCCGCTCACCGAGCTTGTCCAGGAGTTGCAGCTGATGGGTGACGAAGTGATTTTTGAAAAAAAACGTCCCAACGCCTTTGCAGCGACTGAGTTGGCCGATCAACTACGCGCACGCGGCTGTGAAGGCATCGTCGTGACCGGCATGAAAACTCAATACTGCGTAGACAGTACTTGCCGTGCCGCCCGGGATTTGGGTTTCGACGCTGTGCTCATCGCCGATGGACATAGCTGCTCCGATACGCCCACGCTCAAAGCAGAGGTCATCATTGCCCACCACAATGCAACGTTGGCGGGGCCATTCTGCCGGGTCGTTCAGGCTGAGGAATGGCGTTTCTCGAGACAGACCGCCAACGGCCATTAACCGACATTCTTCCCATGCCGCCGCCCCGAACCCATAAGGTTTGGAAAACCTTTCGTTTCCCCGTCTCAACGAGGAGAATCAATCCAGACAGCCTCCCAAACTCCCTCCTGATTGAGCTTGGGCACCATTGAGCGGGGAGTTGGAAAAATGAACTGGAAGGAAGGTCTGAGACAATCGGGTGTACTGGCCGCGCTCGGTGCCGCGGTGCTATTCGGCGCAGGCACGCCGCTGGCGAAACTGCTGCTGGACAGTGTCAGTCCCTGGCTGCTGGCGGGTTTGCTTTATCTGGGTTCCGGACTTGGACTGACGCTATATCGAGTGCTGAGCCGCGCGCCCGCCGTGCGTCTGCCACGCCATGAAGCGCTTTGGTTCGCCGGTGCAATTGCGGCGGGTGGTGTTGCCGGGCCGGTATTGCTGATGGTGGGATTAACGGGCATGCCTGCCTCGGGGGCATCACTGCTGCTTAACGCCGAAGGTGTATTTACCGCCCTGCTCGCGTGGTTTGCCTTCAAAGAGAACTTTGACCGGCGTATTGCGTTGGGCATGGTCGCTATCGTGGCCGGCGCGCTGGTTCTGAGTTGGCCCACTGAAGCGAGCTTTGCCGGGTTGTGGCCAGCACTGGCGGTCCTCGGCGCCTGCTTTGCCTGGGGCATTGATAACAACCTGACTCGCAAGGTGTCCCTGACGGACGCAACCTGGATTGCCTCGGTCAAGGGTTTGGTCGCGGGTTCAGTCAACCTGGTCCTGGCTTTCTGTGCAGGGGCGACGTTACCGCCACTGCCCAACCTGGCAGGCGCCCTGGTCTTAGGCTTTCTGGCCTATGGCGTCAGCCTGGCATTGTTCGTCATCGGCTTGCGCCGCCTGGGCACCGCCCGTACGGGCGCTTACTTCTGCGTGGCGCCGTTTTTAGGGACATTGCTGGCCGTCGCCATGGGCGATCCCGTCACGCTACCGCTGCTGATCGCCGGATCGCTAATGGCCGTTGGCATTTGGCTACACCTCACGGAACGGCATGAACATGAACATCGGCACGAGCCGATGGAGCACAACCACGAGCATGCACACGACGAACACCACCAACATGATCACGACGAACCCGTCGCGCCCGGCACCAAGCACCAACATTGGCACAGGCACGAGCCAATGAAGCACACCCATCTGCACTTTCCAGACGCGCACCACAGGCATGAACATTGAGTGCATGTAAAGATGCGCCCGGTAGCGTAACTCTGGGGACTCCGCTCGGCAGTCCAGTGCTTAGGCAGCTACTGCCCGGAAAAAACAACACCCACCTTCCTTGCATACTGCAACCACGCATCCTTTAGCCGTTGTACCGTCTCTGGCCTGGAGGCAGCCAGGTCTGCGGTTTCGCCGCGATCCTGCGCCAGATCAAATAATTGCCATTGCAATGGTTGCGCGTTTTCACCAAAGCCTGCCTGGGGTCGAAGGCCCAACAACTTCAGATTTCCCTCCCGATAATAGGCATTACCAAACAGCTCACCAGCCAGGCTGTCGGTGGTGTGCGGGCTGCCATTACCGGTAAGCATTGGCAGCATTGATTTGCCGGTGATCGGGTGTTTACGCGCATCCGTTGGCGCTTCGCTTGGCAATGCAATACCCGCCAACTCTAAAAAGGTCGGGGCCAGGTCATCTACTCGCGCAACACCGCGCTCCATGCCTTGGCGACGCAGTGCCTTGGGCAACTGGATGATCGCCGGAACGCTGATACCGCCCTCTGCAGTGGTGCCTTTGAACAAGTGGAATGGCGCTGCGCTAACCTCAGCCCAGCGCAAGCCATAGTCGATCTGAGAACCCTTTTGCCCGAGGTTGGCAACGCTATTGTCAGTGAGTGCACCCGGTGGATAGAACTGTGCATGGTTCTCTCCCGCCGCACCGTTGTCCGACATGAACACGATCAAGGTATTGTCGTACTGCCCGCTCTGGCGCAAGTAATCGATCAGTCGGCCAATGTTATGGTCGAGGTTATCGACCATGGCGGCGTAGATTTCCATTTTGCGCGCTTCAATACGCTGCTGCTCAGGGCTCATTTGTTGCCACCCTGGCAGCTTGGGATTCACCGGCAGTGGCTGCGCAGGTCGGGCATCGCTGGCCATGACACCGAGGTCTTTCATACGCTGGATACGCGCCAGGCGCACGCTGTCATAGCCCTGATCAAATCGTCCCTGGTACTTGTCGAGATATTCCTTGGGTGCTTGCAGTGGCCAGTGCGGCGAGGTGTAAGCGGCGTAGGCAAAAAACGGCTTACCGTCCTTTTTGCTGTTTTGCAGGTAACTGATCAGCTTGTCGGTGTAGAAATCCGTGGAGTAAAAATTGTCCGGCAGCCCCACGGCCTTACCGTTTTCGCGATAGTGCACTTGCTCAAGCTTGCTGGGGTCTACGCTGGCAGGTTTAAAGTGCGATGCGCCACCCTCGAGCAGGGTGAAAGACTGCTCGAAGCCGCGATGATCCGGGCCTTGATCCGCCTCAAGGCCCAGGTGCCATTTGCCCACCATCAACGTGCTGTAGCCACCCTTTTTCAGCAGTTCGGCTATCGAGTACGAGTGCTGGTTCAGATAGCCCTCGTAACCCGGCTTGCCACGTTGGTACGGTTGCAACGCTTCAGCCATGGTGCCGAGTCCGGCCAGGTGATTGTCGGTGCCGGACATCAGCATCGAGCGTGTGATCGAACAGGTTGGCGTCGCGTACATGTTGGTGAACTGCAACCCGTCCCTGGCCAGTTGATCCAGGGTTGGTGTGCTGATTTCGCCGCCATAACTGCCCAGGTCGGAATACCCCAGGTCATCCGCCAGGATCAGCAAAATATTCGGCTGCGCCGTATCAGCACTCGCCGCCAGGACCAGACTGCTGCCCAGCGCCAGCACTGTCGCCAGTAATGTTTTTGACAGACAAAAAAGTGGCATGTTCTTTTCTCTTATTGTGTGGGTCCGAGACCTGTTTCTGCATTTTCCGCAGGCGCCCTACTCTTCGAATATCGCCACTGCCCGAACAAACCCGGCCGATGCGTGCTTGATCTTGTAAGGGAAGCACGACACCACGAAGCCACTCGATGGCAGGGACTCCAGGTTGGCCAGTTTTTCCATTTGCCCATACCCGATATCGCGTCCGGCCTTGTGCCCTTCCCAAATAATCGAGGCGTCGCCGTCGGCTGCAAAACGTTCACGGGTGTACTTGAACGGTGCATCCCAACTCCAGGCGTCGGTACCTACGACACGCACCCCTCGCTCGAGCAGATACATCGTGGCTTCACGACCGATGCCGACGCCGGCATCGAGATATCCCGGCTGGCCGAACAACGCGCCGGCACGGGTGTTGATCAGCACGATGTCCAATGGCCGCAACGCGTGGCCAATGCGCGCAAGCTCAGCTTCCATTTCGTCAGCGGTCACCACATGACCATCGGCCATGTGCCGAAAATCCAGTTTCACACCGGGTTGCAGGCACCAGTCGAGCGGCAGCTCATCGATACCAAAAGCCGGCTGCCCCCCATTGGTGGTCGACGCGTAATGCCAAGGCGCATCCATGTGCGTACCGCTGTGTGTGGTGATGTGCAGTCGCTCTGCGGCCCAGGATTCGTTTCCCGGCATCTGCTCAAGTTGCAAGCCTGGGAACATTGCGGCCATTTCGGGCCAGCCTTGCTGGTGATCCATGTAATCGATCTTCGGCAGTAACGGTGGCGGATCGGTATAGGGGTTATTGTCGAGGGTGACCGAAAGGTCGACGAGACGACGTTTTGGCTTAGTTGGCTGCGACATGAAACGTGTCTCCGTTCAGTGGCGAATGTCGGGGATTCGAAGGATTAAGGGCATTGCGGACCAGCGTTGCAGCATTGCGGTCATGGTTGAAACCGGCGGCGCGCGCCTGCGGCGTTTTCAACGGCGGCATACGTCCGAACAATGCTTCCAGCCTGGCGTCGGGCGCATGGCTGATCAATGCGCGACGCTCTTGCCCATAGCGCTCAGCCAATGCGTCGATGACCTGGGCAATCGACAAATGCAGCACCGGCAACTGCCATACGCGCTGTGCCGCGAGCAAGGTACCTTCCAGTCCTGCAGCGTGGATCAGGTTGTTCACGCAACAGCGGGAGGACATCCACCACGCCGTTGCCTCTGGCGAGACCGGGCATTGATAGGGTTCATCTTCGGCAAAGGCTCGCATCAGGTCGCTCATGAATGCAGAGCGCAACCCATTGGGTTCGCGAGGCCGGGCGACGATGCCAGGCAGGCGTAACACACGTCCGTCAACATCTCCCCGTCGGGCAAGATCACTGATGGCGCTTTCCACCATGGCTTTGTGGGTGCCATAGGACAGTTCGGGGTGCAGTTCAGCTGTCTCGTTCATTCGCGCGGGAAGCACCCCGCCGTACACCGCAACACTGCTCGCATACACCAAAACTGGCGGCCGGGTTTTGTTGCGCAGTTGGTTGAGCAATTCCAGGCTGGCCAGCAGATTGACCTGGTAACCGAGTTCGTAATGCTCTTCCGCGGCGCCACCTGGAACACTGACCAGATGGAACACCACATCAATGCCGTCGGCCAAGACCCGACGCATCAAGGCCGGATCCGTCACGCTGCCGAAATGACGGCGAAGACGGGTGTCCTCCGGCAAGTCCTGCAAGTCTTTATCCAGTACCAGCAACGAACCAATGGCCTGCCCTCGCAAGCGGCCAACCGCCAGCAGGCAACGCACCAGCTCACGCCCGACAAACCCATTGGCACCGGTAATCAACACACGCATATGCCGCTCCTCAGTCCTGAGCCTGAACGATGCGCTGATCGATTGCACCGAACAGCGACTGGCCATCGCTGCCCGTGACATCCATGTGCACGCGGTCACCAAAGCGCATGTAGCCGGTCTGGGCGGCACCATGCTCAATCATCTCGATGGCGCGACGCTCGGCGATGCATGCCGATCCCGCGCTTCTTTCGGCATTGGAAACCGTTCCGGAACCCATCAGCGTGCCGGCACGCAGCCTGCGAGTGAGCGCGGCGTGAGCGATTAACTGACCGAAACTGAAGTTCATCTGCCCGCCGTGCGGATGACCAAACCACTGGCCATTCCAGTGCACCTGCAAAGGCAAATGCACACGGCCGTCGCGCCAGGCATTGCCCAATTCGTCCGGTGTGATGGCCAGCGGAGCGAAGCTGGAGGACGGTTTGGCCTGCAGGAATCCAAAACCCGTACTCATTTCCCGAGGGGCCAGGGCGCGCAAACTGACGTCGTTGATTTGCAGGATCAGCTTGATGTGTTGCTGCGCCTGCTCGGCGTCGCAGCCCATAGGCACATCATCCACCAGCACCACAAACTCGCCTTCGAAGTCGATGCCCTGACTCTCGCTCGGCAAAGCGATATCGTCCCGTGCGCCAATGAAATCATCGCCGGCCCCCTGGTACATCAGCGGCGTGCGTTCGACCCCGTCGATAGGATCGAGATTGAACGCTTTCTGCATCAGCGCACCGTGGCTGAGAAAGGCCGAGCCATCGCACCATTGATAAGCGCGGGGCAATGGCGCCATCGCCTGGGCGGGGTCGAAGGCAAAGGCCTCCGCCGCCTCGCCCGCATTCAACTGCTTCGACAGCAGCTGCAAGCGAGGCTCGGCGCTACTCCAGTTTTCGATGGCCTCTTGCAGGGTAAGCGCCACAGAACTGGCATCCAGCGCCCAGGCGAGATCCCGTGAGACCACCACGAGCTGACCATCGCGATGGCCGTTTTTCAGGGTGGCGAGCTTCATGCCGATGCTCCCTTGATGTTGCTCAATTCAGTGGCATAGCGCCCGTCGAGCAGAATGAAGACCATGCGTGCCATCGCTTCGGTGCGGTTGCTCCAGGCGTGATTGGTGCCGCGTTGAACCACCACATCGCCGCGTTTGAGGTGCACCTCTTCCTCATCCAGCACCAGCCACACTTCACCTTCGGTGACGATGCCGTAGTCGAGGGTCTCGGTGCGGTGCATCAACTTATGTTTGGAGTCACGTTGACCGGTGCCTGCATGGACTTCACCTATTTCGGCGAAAACCGCCGCGGCATCGTCGGCGCTGACCTGGTTCTGCACGCTGTCCGGTGGAATATCCACCACCCGGATGACACTGCCCCCAGCCACGGGGCTGAGTTGCAATGGCTTGTTGCTTGGGTCGCTGGCGTTGTCGAGCAAAGCGGGGCTGGCAGTACTGTTCCACAGTTCATAAAACACCGTGCCCGGCACCGCCGATAGCGGGAAGACGTTAGGCGTCGGCCCGTTGCTGGCGATGATGGCCTGGCCCTGCTGATCGTGACCGGTGACCACTCGTTTGAATTCAGGAAGCGCTTGCATGGAAAATCCTCGTTTCAGTTTTCGTCGGCCATGGTCGTGCCACCGGCCCCGTTTGCGCCGCGCAGCAGACCACCAAGCCTGGGCACGGCCAGACAAAACACCGCCACCAACAGTTGCAGGCTACCCACGATGGCCAGTGCCTGAGGAAGCGCCATGGAGTCACCACGGGTGATGCCAAGAACAACGAGAGGGCTGATAAATTCGCCGGCAAAAATGGCCGCGGTGAAACACCCGGCCGCCTGCCCGCGGTGATGGAAACTGACGTGTGACATGATCCAGGTGATCAGGGTTGGCAGCATCAATCCGATGCCCAGACCATTGATCGTCACAGCAACCACGACCTGCATATGGGTTGTGGCAGCCGCCATCAACAGCCCGCCGATGCCCGCCAGTGCGTAGGCAATGAGCAGCAGGTACTGCCCGCGAATCCCGCTGAACAAACGAAAACTCAGCGCACCGACGAGCACGCCCAGTTGGTTGGCCCCCATGGTCATGCCGATTTGTTGCGGGGCATCCACATGCAGCAGATTAAGCAGATAGCCGGCCTGCACCGGCACGATGAACAAGCTCAAACCGGCCAGTAACGACAACCCATACAGGGGCGTAAGCACGCGCCACGGAAACTTCCCGGTCGACAATGGCGGCGTCGGTTGCTCAGGCTGCGTGCGGGCTTGCGGCTCCCACAGCTGCCAGGCCATCAGCGGGAGAAAAATCAGGCCCACCGCGTACAACGCAAACGGCGTACGCCAGTCGTTTTGTCCCAGGAAGCCTCCCAGCGCGATGAACGCCGCCGCCGACAACGACGTCGCAACCATCTGCAAGGCAAACAGACGCTCGCGTTTGGCACCGCTGTAGTAGTCACCCATCAGCGTGGTGCAGCAGGTCATGATGCCCGCCTCGGCCAAACCAATGCCCGCCCGACTGAGCACGATCGCGTGCAGCGAGTCGAGCCACAGCGGCAACACGCCACAGAGGACATACAGCACCATGCTCGCCAGCAGTAACGGCTTACGCCCCAGTCGATCGGCGATCAGCCCGGCGAACGGTGCCAGCAACGCAATCATCAATGCCGGCAGCGTCAGTACGATAGGGACCAGCACGGCGCTGCCGTCGACGCTGGCAAAATGCGCCTGCATCCTCGGCAACACGGGGGCCAGCAACACGGCGCCCAACACCGGCAAGCAGCTGCCGAACAGCAGCAATAGCGATTGCGCCAATCCGGCTTGCCGGACGGGCTTTGCGAAGGTATCAGCGACCAAGACAGTGCTCCTTTATTTCCCGGTGGAGGACGTCCGCAACCACTGCCTTCTCAGGACCCTCCGTGATGTGTATCGGCGCATCAGCTCCCTGCACCTGGCGGCGTGCGGGTAGCAGGAAGTACGCCAGCGCCGGCAGCAATACCAATGCGCCGACCATGTTCCAGACAAACATGAAGGCCAGCAGCACGCCCATGTCGGCCTGGAACTTGATGGGTGAAAACGTCCAGGTCGCTACACCGATGGCCAAGGTGATACCGGTCAGCATCACCACCTTGCCGGTGGAAACGAGTGCCCGGTAATACGCTTCGGACAGGCTTGCCCCCTGACGCAGATGACCCAGGAGAATGCTCATCACGTACAACGCATAGTCGACGCCGATGCCGACACCCAGGGCGATGACAGGCAGCGTGGCGACTTTCACACCGATATTCAGCCAGACCATCAAGGCTTCGCAGAGGATGGACGTGAGCATCAGCGGAATCACGGCGCACAACGTCGCGCGCCAGGAGCGGAAAGTAATCAGGCACAGCACAATGACCGCGCCGTAAACCCAAATGAGCATCTCGCGGTTGGCTTGTTTGACCACGATGTTGGTCGCCGCTTCGATGCCGGCGTTGCCTGCCGCCAGGAGGAATTGCACTTCCCCGGTGTTGTTCTCGGCGGCAAATTTTTCCACGTGGTCGACCAGGCGGGTCAGCGTTTCGGCCTTGTGGTCGGTGAGATAGGCGTACAAGGTCAACAGGCTGCAATCTTCGTTGTACAAGCCACGCGGCGCGCTGGCGGTGATCATATTGAGCATCGCCTGATTGTTTTGCAGCTCGTACCACTTGGGATTGCCTTCACTAAGGCCCACCAGCATCCGCCGGTTCAGCAACGCCAGTGAATTGGTCGAATCAACGCCCGGCAAGGCGCGCAATTGCCAGTCCAGGGCATCGACTTTAGCCAGGATGTCGTAGCGCGCGCAGCTGCTGGCCGGGGTTTTCACCATCACCGCGAACAGGTCGCTGCTGGCGCCGTAATGACGGGTCAGATAGGCATCGTCCTGGTTGTAGCGCGAGTCCGCACGCAACTCCGGTGCACCGGCGTCGAGGTCACCGATTTTCAGTTGCAGGCTGACTACAAAGCCGACTGCTGCCAATGCGAGGCTGATAGCGATGCACAAGCTCGCCCAACGCCGATGAGTGAACAGGTCCAGAAAACGCCAGAACGCATGGCGCGTCTGGCCCGTTTGCTCGGCTTGCTCGCTTTTGAGGCTCAGTTGCGCGGCGCGGGGCGTCACACCGACATAAGAGAGCAACACCGGCAGCAAAATCAGGTTGGTGAAAATCAGCACGGCCACGCCGATACTGGCGATGACCGCGAGGTCTTGAATGACCTGGATTTTGATCAACATCAGCACCGCAAAACCCACGGCATCGCACAGCAGCGCTGTCAGCCCGGCAAGGAATAGGCGTCGAAAGGTGAATCGCGCCGCCACCACCCGGTGCATGCCCCGCCCGATGTCCTGCATGATGCCGTTCATTTTCTGCGCGCCGTGGCTCATACCAATGGCAAACACCAGAAATGGCACCAGCACGGAATACGGGTCCAACTGGTAGTTCAGCAATGGCAGCAACCCGAGCTGCCAGACCACCGCCACCAGCGAGCACAACACCACCAGCACCGTACTGCGCAAGCAGCGGGTGTACCAGAACAGCACGGCGGTGGTGATCAGGATCGCGACGGCGAAGAACAGCAGGATCTGCTTCAGGCCGGCAATCAAGTCACCGACTTTTTTCGCGAAACCGGTGATACGAATGTCGATGTCATCGCTTTGATAAGTGCTGCGTAGCGTCTCCAGTTGCTCGGACAGAACCGCGTAATCCAGCGGCCTTCCATCCGAAGTGGCGGCCAGTAGCGGCACGTAAATGATGCTCGAGGTCTGGTCAAGAGCTACCAGTTGGCCAAGCTCGTTGGAGCGCTGCACATTGCGCCGCAGTGCATCGAGGTTAGCAGCGGTGCCGCTGTAGTCATCCGGTATCACCGGGCCGCCATCGAGGCCCTCTTCAGTCACCGCGACCCAGCGCGTGGCCGGTGTCCACAGCGACTTCATGTACGCTCGATCGACACCCGGCATCAGGTAGAGTTTGTCGCTCAGGGCTTGCAGGGTTTTCAGGTACTCGGCGTCGTAGATATCGCCGTGTTTGTTGGCTACGACGATCCGCAGTGCGTTGCCTAAACCCGTGAGCTGTTTCTGGTGCTCAAGATAATTCGCAATGTAGGGCTGCTGCGTGGGAATCATCTTTTCGAAGCTGGCATTGAGCTCGATACGAGTGGCTTGATAACCCAGCACCAGGGTCGTCAGTACACATAACACAAGGACCCACAGGCGGTGATTGAACAGCGTGCGCTCTACCACTGAACCGGAGCGTGGATCGAAATTCGCCAGGCTTGCCGTGGCGTTGTCGAAAGACTTCATAACCTCACTCCGAAGCGTTGGCGACTGACGGCGACAGGCGCGTCAATCCAGTGAAACCCGCCAGCGTCAGGCTGCCATCGGCGGCCTGGATAACGCTGGAGACGGGCTTGCCGAGCGGTTTGCCATAGGGCACAAGCGTCGCGCCGGACGGGTTGTCGGTGCGAAACAAGGCGCCACTCTGATTGACCAGCAACAACTGGCCGTCGTCGGTACGAATGGCATCGCTGAACGACACCGGCATCGAGACCGGTGCAGGCTGAAAGCTTTGGCCCAGGTCACTCGAGACAAACGCATTGCCCTTTAACCCGGCCACCAGCAACACACCGTTGTCGCCCGTTTGCGCGGTGAAGAAGCTCCCGGTGTAAGGACTGTCCAACGGCGTGAATGAATGGCCGGCGTCGTCGGAACGAGCGAGGTAGCCCTGCTCTCCCGCCAGAAACCAGTGCTGTCCCTGTTGAGTGATCGCAGACAAGTGCGCACCCATCGGGTTATCAATGTCCCCCATGATGGAATGCCAGGTGGTGCCGCCATCGTCGGTTCGGAAGGCAAGGCCATACGCACCCACGATCAGGCCGTGTCGGTCGTCAACAAATTGCACAGCGAGAAACGGCTTGTCAGCCCCATCGCTGGCCAGTCGTTCAGCCGTTTGCACCCGTGCGGCGGCGGCAACCTGATCGTTGGCCGATGGCAGTTGCTGACGAGCGCTTACCAGCTCCAGCTGTGCGGCACGCAGGCCATCGAGTTGCACCACCCAGTGCTCTCCACCGTCATGCGTGACCAATACAACACCCGCATGCCCGACGGCCCAGCCCGTAAGGGCGTCGACAAACTGCACGGCCGTCAGGCTGACGGAAACCGGTACCGTCGCTTGACGCCAGCTCACGCCGTGGTCATCGGAAAGCAGCACGATGCCCCGCTCACCCACCGCCACCAGCCGCGCACCTGCCCGAGCCAAGTCCAGCAGCACCGCTGATTTCGCTTGTGGCGCCTGCATTGCCGGAGTATCGAGCGTGTCGCCCACCGATGCGGCATGCGCCAGGCCCAATGGCAATGCCATCAGACACATCAGCCGACCAACCACCTGACAGATTCTGTTCATTACCGACCTCGAAAAACCTTTTGAAACCGGATCAGGGTTCGCAAACCGCGACCCGGTCTTTCTCAACGAACGCCGGCACCCGCCATCGCCGCCGGTGAAAACTCGGAGGCCTTGTAGCGATCAACCATGCCGTACTGTTCCGACTGGCCGGTGTAGACGTTCTGGATAAACCAGGCGCCGGAGGTCAGGTCGTAAAAGCCCGAGGACAATTGCGCTTGTGCGGGCAGGTCAGGGAGTACCGCCGGCAACGACCACAACGTCTTGGCGAGCTGGCCGTTGGCATCCCAACGGTCGCCCAACATGGCTTGCCAGGTGTCCTCATCAAGGTAGTAGCGGCCCTTCGGCAACTGGTGACGCTTACCCGGTGCCAGGTCCGCTTCCACGACCCACACCCGGTGCAGCTCCCAGCGCACGTAATCCGGATTCATGTGGTGAGGGAGAAACAGGTCTTCCGGTTTGGCGGCGGTTTGCACCTTGTTCGTGTTGTAGGGGATGTACATCTCCTGCTTGCCCACGAGCTTCCAGTTAAAGCGGTCAATGCGGCCCTGGAACACGCTCAATTCGTCGAACGACATCACCCCGGCAGTCGCGGGCGTCGGCGTATCGCAGCAAGCATTGGGCAATTTGCGCACACGGCGTTGGCCGGTCAGATAAACGTGCGCCTGGGACAGGTCGCCGTTGATGTTGGTGCGCCCCATGATCTGCTCGCCAGCGCGTAATGGCGGACCGACGTTGAGCAGTCGGAATAGCCAGTAATCACCGGCAAACGATTCCGGCGTCCCATCCTGGTAGTAATACGGCATCTCCTGAATGGCTTGCCCGTCGGTCGTCATGACCTGCTTGCCGTCGGCAGTCATCAGGTAATGCCGGAAATGCATCGATACCGAGGTGCCACGCCAATTCAGTACGTGGTTCCACATGGCTTCGGCGCCGTTTTGCGGGATCGGAAACGGAATGCCGCCAAACGCGCCTTGAGGTACCGGGCCAGCACTGCTGTCCACCAGCTTGGCGCGCGTGGCGTTTTTCAGGGTGTTGTCATACACCCATTGCGGTGCGGCAGCCGTACGACGTGTCGGGTAAACGTCGATGCGATACGTGTCCGGGAAACGCTTGAACATCTCCTTGGTGCCATCGCTGAGTTTGCCAGCGTATTGGGCGAGATTTTTTGACGTGATGCTGAACAACGGCTTGTCTGCCGCGAACGGGTCGCTACGCTTGCCGCCTTCCTTGTACGACGGATCGACCTTGGTGTAACCACCGTCCCATGCGGGAATCGAGCCGTCAGCGTTACCGGCGCGCTCGGCACCGAACGGTGTCAGACTCTTCGACAGCTTGGCCGCGTCTTCAGCCGTTGCCGCCAGCGTCACCTGGCTGAAAATGGCCAGGCTACCCAGCAGTGCGAAGCAAAGCGCTTTGAGCTTGAAAGCTCCGATTTTGTTGTTGTGAGTCATGCGCAAGTCCTCTTAAAACGTGGTCTTGACGGAGAAAGCCAGGTAGTCCCGGTCTTTCAGCGATTGCTTGTAGTTGAACTGGCTGGCCGCATTGAGGTTGGTGTCCTCGGGGCCGTAGTAATGCGTGTAGGTCAGGCCGGCGGTAACGCGATCCAGGTAGGTCGCGGTAATACCGATGTTCATATCGCCGCCGTTGTCCGGGCCGAAGGAGCTGACCACGGCCGATTTACCCAGCGGGAAGTAGCTGAGACCGACAGGGATGCTGATATCGATACCGGAGAAGAACTGGCGATAAGTCGGGGTGTACACCACCTTGAAACCAAGGCCGTCATCGGTGGCATTGGGGTCAAGGGCGGCACGGTTTTTCGTGACGTTCAGGAGTCGGTTCCAGGCGATCTCACCGACCAGCCCCGACTCCCTTGCGATGAAGTTCGGCCCGAACGAGGCCAGGACGTTGAGGTTGACGTGAGCAGTACGGCCGACCGCGTAGAGCGCATCGTCATCGTTGTCAGCGACCACGCCAGGCAGGACGGTTTGACCGTTGGAAACCAGCGGCATGTTCCAGCGCATGGAAGCTTCACCGGCGAAGCTGTACTCGTCGACGGTGGTCGAAAAACTCGCTCCAAAGGCGCGAATGTCTTCCGGGTACACCCAGTAGTACTCGCCGATCTGGCCGGTACTGAAGTTCGGTGTACCGGTGGATGGCTTGAGGTACAGCTTGGGTGTTTTGTCGTGATACTGAATCGCGTACAGGCCGTACTCCACCGTTTCCGCGCTGTACTTCAACTGCAGGCCACCCTGCCCCGAACTTCTCGCTTCCTTGTCATTGCCATGGAAGAACGCTGCCGGGCTGCCAGGATTGCCACCGAGGAATGCAGGAAATGGCGCTCCCACGATCAAGCGTTCGTTGCCTTCACCAATGGTGTCGCTGGTGGAAAAGTAACTACCGGCCCCCGGCAGGCGCGTCTCTTCCCACTCGAGTTGGTAGTAAGCGCCGAGCGACACATCATCTGTCAGCTGGAAGGTCCCCGACAGTTGATTGACCGGGCGGGTGATTTCCTTGAACTGGGTGTTCGGTACGGACTGCGCCTTCACCACATCGACCGGTCCCATGCCACCGGCAATGCCGTTGGCACCGAAGAACAGGCTCTCGCCCCAGATCAAGCCGTGGCGACCGGCACGCACGGACGTGGCGTGATCGGCCAGCTCACCGTTCCAGTACACGAACGCATCGAGCAATTCGCCGTCGCCGCCATGCAGGTGACGGGTGTCGTCGGTGAATTCGTCATAGGCCACCGAACGCGCGTTGGCCCGTGCCGGATCGTCATTATCGTTGTCGTTCTGGTATTCGGTGTCGTACCAGGCGGCGCCGCTGAGGCGTGCGCCGACGTTTTTGAACGACATATCCAACTCGGAGAGGATGTCCGTACGGTTGGAAATCAGACCCTTTTTGAAAGCCCGATCGCCATCGTCCTGATTGAGTGCCACCTGCCCCTCGGTCAGTTTGCTGCCGGGATTCTGGGTTCGCCAGGCGGCGCTGTACTTCACCGTGTTATCCCAGCGCAGGTTGAAATCCGGATTGCCGGTATCCACCTGAAAGGCATGGGCAGCCTGGCTGCACAGCACCAACGCGGCGGCCAATGTGAAACCAAAGGGTGCAGACGTGCAGACCGGGCGGCGCGCAAGCGTCGCAGTCGTGGAGCTAACCATCGCGTTAACCTCTTGTTTTTATAGTGGTAACAGCTGCGGATGACGGAGCTTTTGAATCAGATGGGCTCTGCCGTGCGCGCCAGCATCTGCTTGACCAGGCCGATACGGTCGAATGCACGGTCGTGTTGCATTTCCTTGTCTCCAGCCAGTACAGAACTCTCGCTGATGTACTTGCAGCGCTCGAACCGGCGCGTCATGAAGCGCTGGAGCTGTTGCTCGACGCTGCCGTCGCGGGTCAGTTCTTCACTGAGCACGATGGCATCTTCAATCGCCATGCCGGCCCCTTGGCCAAGGTGCGGCGTAGTGGCGTGTGCAGCGTCGCCAATCAGCAGGACGCGACTGCGATACCAGGGCTCATCGACGAAGACCACTTCCATCGGCTTGTAGACCACCTGGCTGCTGTCGGTGATTTGTTGGCGCAGCTCACCGATGAGGCCGGTGAAACCCTGTAGGCGTTGGCGCATCTGATCGGCCAGCGTCGTCGGGTCCATCCACGGGTTGGACGGTTCGTGGGACGTGAGAAACAGGTACATCAGGTCACCCGCCAGCGGCACCAGGCCGGCGTTGCCTTCGGCGCTCTGGTAGTTGGCGAGGTGATCGATCTGAGGATCACGCGGGAAGTTGTAGCGCCACACCGACTGGCCGGTGAAACGCGGGGTGTAGGTGTCACCAAACAGCAAATCGCGAACCCTGGAGAACAGACCGTCGGCGCCGACGACCAGGTCGTAGGCAGCGCCAGTGCCATCGGTGAACACTACATCGACGCTGTCGCCTTTATCGTCCAGGGATTCAACGCTCAGGCCCAGGCGTACTTGCGCGCCCAGTTCCAGCGCCGTTTCACTGAGGACCTTGTGCAATGCCAGGCGTGAAATGCCCACGTTGGCCGGGTACGCAGGCCCTGCCAGTCGTTGACCGGGGATGCGCGCCAGTTGCTGGCCGGCCGGGCCATAGATGGCGACGTCTTCGAAGGCATACGCCGCATCGAGATACCCATCCAGCACACCCAGTTTGGCCATCTCGCGGACAACGTTGCTTTGCTGGATGATCCCGACGCCGTACACCGTCCACTCCGACTTGAGTTCGATCAGATCGACTTCAATGCCCTTGCGTCGCAGTGCAATGGCGGAACACAAGCCACCAATACCACCGCCCACGATCAGAACTTTGTTCACTGCACTCATGGTTTTCTCACTTTTTTATTCTTGTGATTCGATACAGCGTCGGGCACTGCGTCGTTAGGTTCAGCTTCCCGCCAAAGCAGGGATTTGACTAATCGCGAGTAGGGATGCGATGTATCTCCAAACGCGATACCTCGAGGTGGGTCGATGCGCACTCCGTGTCGGGCATTTGCAGCACCAGCCAGCCCTCCTCCAAACGCCACCGCAACGCCTCCAGTGTCTGGCCCAGACAGGGGCCGTAGACGCATTCACCCGTGCTCGGCAGAAACTGTGCACCGTGCGCGTAACAGACAATCAACTGGCCGTCGGCCGATAAAAAACGATCCTTGCGGTACTCCAGGCGCACATCCAGATGCGGGCAGCTGTTGCGATAAATCCGCACCTGTCCCTCGTGCAGCAAAGCAAAAACACTGTCCCTGCCGCGCTGCAATGGATCGAATCCACGCGCCTGCCCTTGCGCTAGCTCGTCCAGCCGGCACAGGAAAAAATCCCTTTGGCTCCTGGCTGACATCTGCACTCAACCTTGCTTGGGTGGTGGACCGCCGGGTGCCCATTTTTCTTTTGAGCTGAACAGAAACAGTTGCGAGTTATCGGCTGACAACGGTGCGCGACGGGCCTCCCAGGCGTCATCGTGTTTGTCCATGTCGGCGTCGTATTCAATATGGCAACCGAGCGGACTGTTGAAGTACCAGAACCAGTTGGAGCCAAAGAGGTGACGGCCAGGGCCCCAGAAACTGGTCCAGCCTTTTTGCTCGAAACGAGTACCGGCCAACAGCACTTCGGTGCCACTGCCCATGTGAAAAGTGAAGTGCTCGCAGCCCTTCATGTGTGGCGGGGTCTGAATCATGAACAGGCAATGGTGATCATCGGAACCTGCCGGGCGCATGAAAGGGCCGGCGCCGATGAAGGTGTCCGTGGTCCGAAAGCCCAGGCGCTCGGCATAGAACGCTTCAGCCTTGGCCGCGTCGGGGACGAAATACACCACGTGGGACAAGGTGCGGGGCACCGCGCTCATGTCGAGGGTGATGCCGGGCTGGTTCAGCGGGCGTTGTGGCGCATGACCGGCGGCGTTGGTCAGGTCGCCCGGGGCGTCGTACGCCTTGCGCACGGTGACCTGGAAAGCGATCGCGAAACCCATGTCATCGACGCTGTGCAGCACGCCGTTTTCCCGGGAGACCTGGCGGTCTCGCGCCAACTCGTCCTCGATGGCGTCGAGGTCCGCCGCGCTGGCAACGCCGTAGACGGTTTCGCGAATCGACGGCGCCGGGCCGATGGCCGCCGGAAGGGTCGGATCGTCTGCACGGCGAATGATCACGGCCGTGCCGTCCAGTGCTTCAAAACGCCCGCCATCGCTGTCGACGTCAACCGGCGCAAGGCCGTAGTCACGCAGGCAATCGGTACAGGCTTGGATGTCATCGACGCCAAAGATCAGGGCATCAAGGCCAATGATGTTCATGGCTTACCACTCCATTGAAATTATGATCCGGAGACTGCTCGACCAGGCCGTTCAGCTGCGCATGGAATCCGGTGGTGGTGTCGGCCAGAGGTCCGACTGCGGCGAAGATTGACGCGCGGTTTGGCAACTGACTAATCGCGAGTGGGGATGCGACCTATCGGCAAACGCGATACCTGATGGCGCGGGATGGCCGCGTGAAGGCGGGGTTGACGGGACGATCAATTCACCGGAATGTATCGTGAAAATAAATACAACAGTGGGCATGCCTGATGCGCTTCAACCACCTGGATCTCAATCTGTTGGTGGCACTTGATGTGTTGCTCGAAGAGCAGAACATCACCCGTGCCGCCGAACGCCTGCACATGACTCAATCCGCAACCAGTGGCGTGCTCGGACGTCTGCGCAGTTATTTCGAAGACGAACTGTTGGTGCAGGTGGGGCGCAAGATGCAGCCCACGCCTTATGCCCAGGAGCTCGCCAAACCGATCCGCGAAGTGCTGCTGACGATTCAGTCCTCGATCACCGCCAAGCCGGTGTTCGACCCCACCACCAGCAAGCGCCACTTTCGCCTGGTGACCTCGGATTACCTGATCAGCGTGCTGTTTGCCCAGGTGATCCAGAAGATCCATCAGGAAGCGCCGAACATCACGTTCGAGATGCTTGGCCCTGGTGACAACTCCGGTGAATTACTGGTTCGCGGCGAAGTCGACCTGATGATCGTGCCTGAGCGCTACATCATCGAGGGTCACCCTCACAAGCTGCTGTTCGAAGAAGAACACGTCTGCGTGGTGTGGGACGGCAATACTCAGGTCGGCGATAGCCTGAGCCTTGAACAGTACATGGACATGGGCCACGTCTCCGTCGGTTTTGGTCGCACCCGGCACTTGAGCATCGAAGAGTGGTTCATGAATCAATACGGCTTCAACCGCCGTATCGAGGTCATCACCAATGACTTCAACACCCTGCCGCAACTGGTCGTCGGCACTCAACGCATCGCCACCATGCACCAGCGTCTGGCGCGGTTGTATGCCGAACACCTGCCGCTGCGCATCCTCAATCCCCCTGTGAAAATCCCTGTCATGCGCGAGGTCATGCTGTGGCACCGCAGCGTGGACGGCGACCCGATGCACCGCTGGTTGCGCGAGCGAATCAGCGAATTCATCCAGCATCTGGAGCACGATCATATCGCCGCGCGCGATACCTCTCATCCCGAGTCACGATTGGTCAATTAGCCCGAGCGTCCTTAACGTGCCTTGTGAACGCTCAAGGCAACCAAAAGGACAACAACAATCATGTTCCGTTATTTCCCGACCAATTACGTGTGGAATCTCTCCGTCGACCTGGCCATCGAGATGGGCGCCCGCATAGGTGAAATCGAAGAGATGTGCGCGCCGCTGCAAGAAGCCGCCCAGCAGCCCGACGCCGCCGGAACCAAGGCGTTTCGCGAAACCTGGGCCAAGATGGCCGACAAACTCTGCGGCCTGGCCGAGGAAGATGAAGGTAACGGCCGTCTTCTTTCAGCGGGTGAAAAGTACAACCGCGCGGCCACTTATTACCTCACGTGCGAACGACTTCAGGCCCACGGCGCGCCCGGCCGTACCGAGTTGTACCAGCGCTTTTTGCAGACCTTCAAACGCGGTATCGAACTGTCGCGGGAGAACTGCGAGCGCGTCGAAATCCCCTACGAGGGCGCACACATTTCCGGTTTGCTGGTGCGTGCCGAAGGCGTGACCGGCCCCGCCCCGATCCTGGTGCAGGTCAATGGACTGGACTCGACCAAAGAAATGAAATATCGCGTCGGACTGCCGGCGTGGTTGGCAAAACGTGGTGTCTCATCGTTGATCATCGACCAGCCCGGGACAGGCGAAGCCCTGCGCCTGCATAACCTGATTGCCCGTTTCGACAGCGAGCATTGGGCCAGTCGCGTGGTCGACTGGCTGGAGACCCGTAGCGACGTGGATGCCAAACGCATTGGCCTGGAAGGTGTTTCTCTGGGCGGCTATTACTGCCCGCGTGCCGTGGCGTTTGAACCACGGTTTGCCTGCGGTGTGGTGTGGGGCGCCAACCATGACTGGCGCGATGTACAGAAACGTCGTCTGGAGAAAGAAGGCAGCTTCCCCGTACCGCACTACTGGGCGCACGTGCAGTGGGTGTGGGGTGCAAAGGATATGGATGAGTTCATGGCGATTGCCGAGAACGTGCACCTGGACGGCGTACTGGACCGCATCAAGGTTCCGTTCCTGGTGACCCACGGTGAAAAGGACTCGCAGATCCCGCTGAAGTGGGCACAGCGTACGTACGAGCAACTGGTCAACAGCCCCAAACGTGAACTGAAGATCTTCACCGAACGCGAGGGTGGCGTGCAGCATTCGAGTTTTGACAACAGCATCAACGCCGGTCAGTACATCGCAGACTGGGTTGCTGAAAACCTGGGTGGCCATACGGCTTGACCGGACTGGTGCAGGAGCTGGCTAGCGGCGATGGCGGCCTCACAGCCGCCACATCTCTCGCGGCCGTACTTGATCGACTGTGGGAGCCAGCCTGCTGGCGAGGGCGGCCTGACAGCCGACCTCTTGTTTGTTGACCGCGTACATATCCATTGCTGCGGTAACGGCCACTTATGGTTTCGCTCTTACAGCGAGTCACTTGGAAGTGCCTGTAGGAGCAAGCTTGCTCGCGATGGAGGTCAACGATGATGCGGGGAGCCTGACACCCCGCAGTGCTCTCAGGTTTTTCGCGAGCAAGCTCGCTCCTACAGGGTCCCGCCGCGATGGGGCAAGGAAAATCTAAAGCCAAAGCAACGGCAACGGCAACGGTGGGCTTCTTAAGATTTTGAGTGTTCACAGCAAAACGCCGGAAGTCCTTAGGGGCTCTCCGGCGTTTTCATTGAGCGTTGAATGAACTCAGTCAGGTGCACGCGTTCCATGGAACGAGCTGATCTGCCAACCCTCTGCACCGAACGCCCAGACCTGGGTGGCAAAGCCCTCGCCGCGAATCGACTGGTCGCCGCCGCGCTTGCGCAAGGTGTTGCATTGCGTACCGGTCATCACTGCCAGGTGTTCGCCGTAGAAGCGGATCTGCAATTCGCCACGTTCAATGTCCAGATACTGCACGGCGCTTTTGGCGTACTCCAGGTAGTCCGCCTTGCCTTGCACCAATCCGGTGGTGTGCACGTACACCAGGTCATCGGCGAACAGCTCGGCGACGCGTGGGTAGTCTTCTTCGACCAGAGCCCGGCGGCGTTCCTGCTCAAGTGCCAGGAGTTCGGTTCTTGCAGTTGCGGTGGTCATGGGACGGCTCTCTGTAGGTGATGAACGCGCACCATAGACGTGCGATACAGCCGGTAAAAAATCGTCGATCGCGATGCCAGCCATCTCGACTCGCGATACCCGCCTCCTGATCTCCCTCAGCGCTGCCAAGGCCCCGCCCGTGTTGGGCTTGAGCACCTATCGACGCCATCAATACCCGGCCATTGATGCAAGTTGATGGTGGCTACCAGGGTCCTGCCCTAGCTTCGCGTGCATAACAATTCGCAAAGTGAAAACGCCATGAATGCCCTGCACCTCAAATGCCAGACCTTGTTCGACGGCACTGGCCTGAAAACCCGTCAACAGCAAACCCTGATCGTGGAAAACGGCCTGCTGTCCTATGTGGGACCGACTGCCCTCGCCCCGCCGCTGCAACCGGGAGACAACCTGCTGGACGCCGGCGACAACTTTGTCATGCCGGGTCTGGTGGATGTGCACACCCATCTGGCTTTCGGCAACGCGCAAAGCGAAGAAGACATTGATATCTGGACCAGTGACGAATTCCGCGCGTTGCGTGGCATGTTCTTCGCCCAACATGTGCTGGCCGCCGGCGTGACCAGCATGGTCTGTCCGGGTGATAGCGGCCAACTCAGCATCGCGGTGCGCAACGCAATCGCTGCCGGTTTGTTCGAGGGCCCGCGGATTGCTGCCAGCAGCCGGGTCATCACCAATCGACAGAGCCTCAACGACTGGTTCCCGAGCCGCATGGGTGCACCGGAATTTTTCACTGCGCGCCTGGTGACCAGCCGCAGCGAAGCGTTGGCTGAAATCCGCAAACAGGCCAAGGATGGCGTCGACCTGATCAAGATCGCCATGGACGGTACCCACCGTCGCTCGAATGGTGAAATCATCGCCGCGTTCACCGCCGAAGAAACCTGTGAGATGGTGCAAGAAGCCCATCGCCTGGGCTGTAAAGTGGCGACCCATGCCTATGGCCGTGAGGCGGTGATGTACGCCGCACGCGCCGGTGTCGACCTGGTGTTCCACGCCTTTTACATGGACGACGCGTGTATCGAGGCGCTGCTCGAAGCCGGCAGCATCCTTGCGCCGACCATGACCTTCCCACAAAACACCGTGGACTTCTGCCAACCCCACGACCCGGCCATCAGCACCGGTTACGCGGGCTACTGTGCCCGCACCCTGGAAGTCGGTTCGGCAGTGCTCAAACGTGCCAAGGCCGCTGGCGTGCCTTTCGCGTGTGGCAGCGACAGCGGCTTCGCGGTAACGCCTTACGGGGAGTGGCACGCGCGTGAGCTGGAACTGTTGGTCACCCGACTGGGCTTCACACCGGCAGAAGCGTTGTATGCCGCCACGGCGGTCGGGGCACGTTGCATGCCTCGCGGTGAGACGATCGGTTCCCTCGAAGTGGGCAAGCAAGCGGACTTCTTGCTACTCGACGGCTCCCCCTTGCACGACATCCGCATTTTACAAGACCGCTCTCGCCTGAAAGCCGTGTACAAGGCCGGCCAGCCTGTACGTATGGAACGCAGCCCCTACAACCCCAAACAAGTATCCGATTTCAACTCGTTGAAATGGACTGACCTGTACACGCGAGACCGCGTCACCCAATTGAGGAAGTGGGCACAATGAGGACCAACACCCTGCAGCAACTCGACTTGATGACCGCCACCGACCTCGCCAGTAACGCCATCCGCATCGCCCGGGAAACGGGCATCAACCCCCTGGCGGTTGCCGTGCTGGATGCCGCGGGTCATCCGCTGGCTGTCCTGCGAGATGAAGGTGCGAGTTTCCTTCGACCACAAATCGCCACTGGCAAGGCAAGGGGGTGCCTGGGAATGGGCTTTGGCGGACGCGAACTTGCCCGGCGCGCGCAAGCGATGCCGGCGTTCTTCGACGCCATCAACAGCCTGACCGGCGGCGGGGTCATACCCGTCGCCGGGGGTGTGCTGATCCGCAACGCCGAAGGACTGATTCTGGGCGCCATTGGCATCAGTGGTGACACTTCGGACAACGACGAACGATGCGCTTTGCACGCTATTGCACTGGCTACGCTAGTGGCGGACAACGGTGATCAGATCGTGCGCTGATCAAGCAACGCGGCCTGCTCCGACAACAGGCCGCGAAACCAAACCATGGCCGGGTCATGGTTCTGATAAGGATGCCACTGCAGGACTTGAACGGCGTCGGGAAATGCGAGCGGTGCCGAGAGAATACGCAGTGGGTAATGTTGAGCAAAGCGCTGCGCCTGTCGTCGAAATACGGTGGCAATGCGTGCAGTACCGATGATGAATTCCGGTATCAATACGAAGCTTTCAAGAGCCACCGCCACTCGGCGTTGAACGCCCACCTCATGCAAATGCGCAGCGTCCATCGCCAGGTTTCGGCCATCGGCAAATTCACGAACCACGTGCTCAGCGTTGCAATAATCGGCCAGGCTCAAACCGTCGCGGAACCGGGTTTGCCCAGCGCAGACGATGCAACAGAGCTGGTCGTTCATCAGCGGTACATGGGGGTAAGCCGGGTTCAATCGTCGCTGAGGCACAATCACACAATCACTGCGGCGATAATCGAGCGCTTCGCTGACCACGTCGCCGTCACGCGGTACAGGCATGTCCCGCAGACTCAAGCGCACACCTGGTGCGATTCGAGCCAGTTCAAGACTGACGGCTGGCAGCAGCACCCCGGCCACGTAGTCGGACGCCACCAACGTGAAGTGTCGAACGCAGCTGGCCGGTTCAAAGTTGACCGGTGCATCGACAATTTCCCGGGTCAGTGCCAGCGCTTCACGCACTTTTGGAAGCAGCGTCAGACCTAATGCAGTGGGCTCCAGTCGCCGCCCAACCTGGGCCAGCAATGGATCATTGAAATGCTCACGTAAACGTCCCAGCGCCGAACTGGTTGCCGATTGCCCCAGGCACAATCGCTCGGCAGCCCTGCTGACGCTGCATTCACTCAGCAACGCTTCCAGCGCGACAAGCAAGTTCAAGTCAAGCCGTCGATAACGCATGTTGTGTCCAGTTTTGGTTGATCGGTATTTGAATGACGGCCCTGATCGCCCCCAGAGCATGAGGTCATAATCGTCCACTCCCTGGACGTACTTCACGTGTCGCGGTGAAATGCCCCAACCGCTTCACCAAGGCTGACACTTAGCCGCTGCAAGTTGCCATTGGCCATTTCCAATCGAGCGCACTCCTCAGCATTTCGCTCTACTACCCAGTCGACTTGACCAAGCGCTGCATCCACTCGGCAGGCTATGTCATGTTGCGATGCTGTAGCTTGGGCAATGCTCTGTCCGCTCTGCTCAACACGGGAGATGGCCTCGGTAGTCGCGTCCAGGACCTGGCTTGCGCGCACAGTCAGTTCAACGCCTTCGGCAGTCAGTCGCTGGCTATCGCAAAGACTGGCTGCGGTGTCGCCGGTGACCTTCCAGAGACGCTGAATCATGCTGTCGATTTCGCCGGTCGACGCTCGCGTTCGACTGGCGAGGGCCCTCACTTCGTCCGCCACTACAGCAAAACCGCGCCCCTGCTCACCGGCACGGGCTGCTTCGATGGCGGCATTCAAAGCCAGTAGATTGGTCTGTTCGGCGAGAGCGCTGATCACATCAAGCACACCGGTAATAGCCTGGCTTTCGGTCTGCAGCAGTTGCATGGAATTGGCACTGTTGGTCATTTCCCGCGACAGTTGCTGAAGGCTTCGACTCGCCTGCCTTACCAGATCGTCACCGCTATGAATCAGAGTGCAGGCTTCACCCAGGCTTGCCTGGCTACCCGCGACTTGCGAGTTGACCTGTGCGGTGGCGCGGGTCATATGCTTCATAGCCTCAACCACCTCGGCGGACTGTTCGCGCTGTGCACGCACGCCCTGTCCGGTGCGATCAACCATTGCACCCAGAGACACGGCGGCATCGTCCAGCTGTTGCACATCGCTGCCGATTCGCCCCACAAGACGGCGAAGCGCCTGCAACATCAGGTCAATAGCGTTGCCGAGCTGGCCCAACTCATCTTTGCGATCAATCAGCGCGGGGCGATCCTTCAGATTACCGGCGGCCACCCGTTGCGCCAGACCTAGCATTATCTTCAAGGGAACGACAATTGAACGCTGGATCAAAAGGCATGCACCGATGCTGAGCAATGAAGCAAGCAGCACAATCGCAGCCAGTTGCAGATCCAGACGTTTTCGAAGTAACTCATAAGAGTGCGCAGCCTTCGCGCGTTCGCTTTCCAACAGCGTCGTCACTTGCTCAGCCGAGACCGACATGCTCACTTGTTGTGTCATGGCCTGCTCACCGCTGCTGGCAAAACCCAGAAAAGCCTTCCTGTACTCGGTCAACGCTGCGCTGGCTTCTTCCAGTGCGCGACGACGATCGCCTTCCAGTTGTGAACTCAGGGTAGCCAACGCACTGACAAGCTCGTTGATGCGATTGACCCAATCGTCGCGATAACTGTTTTGCGGATCCAGGGAGAAATACAGTTCGCTGTCACGCAGATTGGCCAAGCGTTCGCGTAATGCAGCCGCGCCTTCCAATTGCTGCATTGATTGCGCATCGGGCAGGACCTGTTGTTCAAGATTGAGGTTGATATCGTCCAGCTGGTCGAGGAAGACTTCGCTGAAACGCTGCCCTGTCGTTTCCGCCAGCTCTTGCATGCGCAGCCTTGCCCGAATCGCCTGCTGGCGCGCCTCGGCATAGGCCTGAAACGCCTTCAGGTAACGATCGGATGATGTCGCGAGCGCCTCTATGAAGTCCTCTCCCAAAAGAGGCGTCGGCCCGACCTGTAGCAGGCGTAAAGAGTCCTCGACCTGCGCAGCGGATTCTCGTGACGGCAGCAAACCGAAATCCTTTTCTGCAAGTCGCGCCTGGGCCAGACCGGCTTTCTGGCGATCCAGCTCCCGTAACTGCAAGGTACTCGATTGCGTGACCCGCACTGAATACCAAGCGGTGAGCGCCATGCCCATCGTGCAGATCAGAACCAGACCGAAACCGAGTGACAATTTGCCACCGACACTGAGACGGTTCAGCAAAGCACCCAATAGAGGGCTTCTCACTTGCTCGACCTGGACGCGGCGATAAAGCGATTAGCCATCGACCGAACCCTTTATTGTTTTAATTGGGGTCAAAGGTTGACGTGACACAGGGGAGCTGACCAATCGCTTGTCGGGATGCGACCTATCGGCAATCGCGATACCTGAAAAGTCGGTAACGCGGCGCCGGTCGAAGGTTCAAGCGTCTTGCGGGTCGTACTCGTTCACGTGGGTGACCTGGGAATGCAGCCGGCCCAACAACTCGACGAGGGTGTCCACTTCCGAGGCAGAGAGCCCGCTGAGCAAGCGCCGCTCTCGCTCCAGTGCAACCTTCAATACTCGTTCGTGCAAGGCTTTGCCGCTGTCCGTCAAGCTGACGGTGTAGCGCCGTGCATCCGTCGAATCCACTTGGCTGCGAATGTGCCCTGCTGCTTCCAGGGACTGGAGTGAGCGACTGACCGCGCTCTTGTCGAGCCCGATCGTCTGACAGATTCGGTTGGCGGTGATGTCATTTTCAACGGCGAGCATCGAAAGCATTCGCCACTCGACCACACCGATACCGAAGTGTTTGCGATAGCAATGCGAGGCCCCGGCAGAGAGTTTGTTGGACAAAAAATTCAACAGGGCTGGGACATAACGCGTCAGGTTCAGTTGGGATTCTGCGGACATTCGGTGAACACCTATCGGCGGAGCTTTTGAATATTAGTTGACACCGCAACTAAATAATCGGAGGATTTCTCAACCGAACGTCACGGGCGATTCGCTGCATGATATGCCGTCGCCGTGCCTCATAAAAATAATTATCAGGTGTTGGTCATGAAGCCCTCCAATCTCGTCGCCTTCTTCTTCCTCGCGCCAAAACCCGGCTGATCCGTCCCCGGCCAGTGCTCTAACCAATGCATTTTTTTCAGCAGCCACTTCAATGTGGAGGGACAAGTCATGCTTCAAGTCAACGTCACTCGCAAAGCAGACGAAGCCGAGGGCATCTGCAGTTTCGAATTATGTGCGGCCGATGGCAGTACGCTGCCAGCGTTCGAGGCCGGGGCCCATATCGACATTCACATTGCCGATGGCCTCACCCGACAGTACTCCTTGTGCAACGACCCAAGGGAACGTCACCGCTACCTGATCAGTGTGCTTAAAGACCCGAGCTCACGGGGCGGCTCCATCGCCATGCACGAGCAGGTACGGTCAGGGCAAACACTGACCATCAGCGCTCCGCGTAACCTTTTTCCGCTTGATAGCTCGGCGCAACGACACCTGCTGTTTGGCGGAGGCATCGGCATCACCCCCATGCTGGCCATGGCTTGGGAGCTATCGCATCAAGGGGTCGACTTCGAGTTGCACTACTGCTTCCGTTCAAGCCAACGCGCAGCGTTCGTGCAGATGCTTGCTCAGACCCCTTTCGCTGATCGCATAAGGTTGCATGACGACAGCGGCCCCCACATCCAGAAGCTCGATGCGTCTGCCCTGCTGAAAACCCCAGATGACGTCACCCATCTTTATGTATGCGGGCCGGCCGGATTCATGAATTACATCCTCGATGCCGCGCAGAGCGCTGGGTGGCCGCAGGGCCGGGTACACAAAGAGTTCTTCGCCGCAGACCCGATCGATCAAAGCGCCAATGCGCCCTTCGAAGTTGAACTGGCAAGCAATGGCCAGGTTTTTCGGATCCCTGCCGAACGTACGGTGTTCGAAGTGCTCGACGAGGCTGGCATAGCGATCGAGTCATCTTGCGAACAAGGCGTCTGCGGCACCTGCGTAACCCGCGTACTGAAGGGTATTCCGGAACACCGGGACAAATTCCTGACGGTGGTCGAACACGCCGCAAACGACCGCTTCACCCCCTGCTGCTCACGCGCCAGATCATCGCGCCTTGTTATCGATCTGTGATTTCAAAAAACAACAACATCAACCGTGCCTTCTGGAGAACACCATGAACACCTCCACTCTCCAACACCTTGCCGAAGAAATTCCGGCGCCTGCCTTGCCCAGCTTTCCCCTCAACCAGTGGTACGTCGCCGCCCTGGGTTGGGAGTTGAAGGACAAACCGGTGGGTCGGACATTGCTCAACAAGCCTGTGGTGCTGTTTCGCAAAGCCAACGGCGAGGTCGCGGCGCTGGAGGACCGCTGCTGCCACAGGGCAATGCCACTGTCGCACGGCACGCTCGAAGCATCGGGCATTCGTTGCGGCTATCACGGGTTGCTGTTCGATGACCTTGGAAAATGCGTCGAAATTCCGGGTCAGGACAAAGTCCCGAGCAAGGCCAGGGTTCCTGCTTATCACGTACGTGAGCAGGACCAGATCGTGTGGATCTGGTTTGGCAGCGTGACTCAACCTGAGCCGAACTGTGAGCCTCCGATTTACCAGGTTCACAGCAACGGCAAATACCTGTTTGACGGCAGCGTGTACCACTACAACGCGCCTTATCAACTGATTCACGACAATCTGATGGACTTGAGTCACCTGGGGTATGTCCATCTGCACACCATCGGTGGCAACGCCAGCATTCACATGAATGCGCGAATGAATGTGGAAAGTGATGACAACGTCGTCAGAGTCGTGCGCCACATGCCGGACTCTGTTCCACCGCCCACTTATACGGCCGCCTACCCATTCAAAGGTACCGTGGACCGCTGGCAGGAAATCGAATTTCACGTCAGTCATCTGCGTATCTGGACCGGTGCGGTGGATGCTGGTACCGACTCACTGGATAACCCCGATCGCGGCGGCTTCCACATGCGCGGATTCCACGGCGTAACGCCAGAGACCGACACCACCACTCACTACTTCTGGACCATTGCAACCAACCCGGCGAGTGACCCGGAAGCCATCAAGGCCAAGGTCGTTGAACAAACCATCCTGACCTTCGATGAAGACAAGGAAGTGATTGAAGCCCAATACCAGAACATGTGCCGGTTCGGTGCGCGCCCGATGATCGACATACACGTCGATGTCGGCGCCAATCGCGCCCGCCGGATCATCGAGCAACTCCGCCAATCCACCTGTTGAGTCCTTCAAACCAGACTCAACGCTCCCGGAATTTTTGCTGCTCCGAAGGCAGCACTTTGCACCGCTACATAACAACAACATTCCTCGAGGGAAAAAAGCATGTCAGGCAATCGTGGTGTGGTGTATCTCGGCGCTGGCAAGGTCGAAGTACAAAAAATCGACTATCCGAAAATGCAGGACCCGCGCGGTCGCAAGATCGAACATGGGGTCATTCTCAAGGTAATTTCCACCAACATCTGCGGCTCCGACCAGCACATGGTACGCGGTCGCACAACGGCTCAAACCGGCCTGGTGCTGGGTCATGAGATCACCGGTGAAGTGATCGAGAAAGGCAGCGACGTCGAGAACCTGAAAATCGGTGACCTGGTGTCCGTACCGTTCAACGTGGCTTGCGGGCGCTGCCGCTCCTGCAAGGAGCAACACACCGGCGTCTGCCTGACCGTCAACCCGGCCCGCCCCGGTGGTGCTTACGGTTATGTCGACATGGGCGACTGGACCGGTGGCCAGGCCGAATATGTGCTGGTGCCATACGCCGACTTCAACCTGCTGAAACTGCCGGATCGCGACAAGGCCATGGAGAAAATCCGTGACCTGACGTGCCTCTCCGACATCCTGCCGACCGGTTACCACGGTGCCGTCACTGCTGGCGTCGGCCCGGGCAGTACTGTCTACATTGCTGGCGCCGGTCCTGTCGGCCTGGCCGCTGCCGCCTCGGCGCGTCTGCTCGGTGCAGCAGTGGTGATTATCGGCGACGTCAACACCATTCGCCTGGCCCACGCCAAGGCGCAAGGGTTTGAAATCGTCGACCTGTCCAAAGACGCGCCGCTGCACGAACAGATCGCCGCACTGCTGGGCGAACCGGAAGTGGATTGCGCAGTGGACTGCGTCGGCTTCGAAGCCCGCGGCCACGGCCATGACGGCGTCAAACACGAAGCCCCGGCTACCGTGCTCAACTCGCTGATGGGCGTGGTGCGGGTTGCCGGCAAAATCGGCATCCCTGGCCTCTACGTCACTGAAGACCCGGGCGCTGTCGACGCTGCCGCAAAAATGGGCAGCCTGAGCATTCGCTTCGGCCTCGGCTGGGCTAAATCCCACAGCTTCCACACCGGCCAGACCCCGGTCATGAAGTACAACCGCCAACTAATGCAGGCAATCATGTGGGACCGCATCAACATCGCCGAAGTGGTGGGCGTGCAGGTCATCAGCCTGGATCAGGCGCCTGAGGGATATGGCGAGTTCGATGCCGGTGTGCCGAAGAAGTTTGTGATCGATCCACACACATCTTTCAGCGTGCCCTGAATGACAGGCTTTCCGACCGGAGCAGGCGCGCCCGCGTCCTGAACCCGTCGCCGCCCCGGAGCCGTGTCGCCGGCTCCTTGGCGCCTTGCATGTTCCACTGACCAACAAAAACAAAAAGGTATCGACATGTACACACTGCACCCCTTGCACAGCAGGGCGGCTTTGGCTGCCCGTCGTTCACAGCATTTCTCTACCCACCGCTGCGGAGTCTGACGCCATGAGCCAGACGATTGGGCAACAGCTGGACGAGAAACCCATGGTCAGCTTCCAATGGGGCGTGATTGCGCTCTGCTTTCTGATCAACATGCTGGATGGCTTCGATGTATTGGTGATGGCCTTCACCGCGGCGTCCATTTCCGCCGAATGGGGCCTGAGCGGTATTCACCTCGGCTACCTGCTCAGTGCAGGACTGGTCGGAATGGCAATCGGCTCGTTGTTCATTGCCCCCTGGGCTGATCGCTTCGGTCGACGCCCACTCATTCTGTTGTGTGTGGGTATTACCGGGCTCGGCATGCTGGCATCTTCGAAGGCGACGTCAGCCGAGATGCTCGCGGTGTTGCGCCTGATTACCGGACTCGGCATCGGTGGCATCCTGGCGAGCAGCTATGTCATTGCGGGAGAGTACGCCAACAGGAAATGGCGCAGTCTGGCCATCAGCCTGCAATCAACGGCCTACGCACTGGGCGCAACGATCGGCGGCCTCATCGCGGCGCAGATCATTCCGTCCCTGGGGTGGCGTTCGGTGTTCTTTTACGGTGGCGTAACAACGCTGCTGATCCTGCCGATCCTTGCATTATGGCTACCCGAGTCCCTGGCTTTCCTGTTGTCTCGCCAACCCAGGCGCGCGCTGGTGCGTATCAATATCCTGCTGCAACGAGTAGCGATCACTGCCCTGGAGCAGTTACCCGCGGCGTTGCGCGAATCCAGGAAACCGCTACGCGCCACGTTTGCCGAGCTCTTCTCGCCGGCTCTGCTGCGTTCAACCTTGCTGGTGTGGAGCGCGTTCTTTCTGGTGATGTTCGGTTTCTATTTCGTGATGAGCTGGACGCCGAGGCTACTGGTTTCGGCCGGCTTGTCGAACACCCAGGGAATCACTGGGGGTGTACTACTCAACGTCGGTGGCATTCTTGGCACTTCGCTGATCGGTTTGCTGGCGGCGCGCTTTCGTTTATCCCAAGTACTGATGACCTACCTGCTGGTCAATGCAGTATTGCTGGCCGTCTTTGTGCAATTCACTGCCAACCTGACGCTGGCCTTCGCCCTGGTGTTACTGATCGGTATTTTTGTCAACGGCTGCGTCGCCGGGCTGTATGCACTTACCCCTGGCATCTACAACGCCACCCAGCGCGTTACTGGCTTGGGTTGGGGCATCGGCATCGGGCGCGTCGGTGCGATTCTCTCGCCATTAGTGGCTGGCCGACTGATCGATGCGCAGTGGCAGCCAGCCGACCTGTACCTGTTGTTCGCCCTGTCCTTCGTCCTCGCCGCCCTCGCCGTTTGGCTCTTGAAGCCGCAAAAGATGCTCCAGCTCAACACCGTCAGTAACACCTGAGTCGACCGTCCATAACAATAAAAGCAGGACACATCACATGCAAAAAACCCTTGAATGGCCTTGGCGTTGCAGCCTGGGCATGGCGATAGCCTGCGCGTCTTCCACCGCCTGCGCAGGGTTCGTGGACGAGAGCAGCGCGACCCTTACCACGCGCAATTACTACCTGGACCGGGACTACAAAGGCGACAGCCCTTATTCGGCCGCTCGCGAGTGGGCACAGGGATTCATCCTCAAAGCCAACTCCGGATTTACCGGCGGGACCGTCGGCTTCGGCGTTGATCTCACGGGGATGCTGGGACTCAAACTTGACTCGTCGCCCAATCGGACCGGCACTCAACTCCTGCCTTTTGACCCGACGACCCGAAAGGCCGAAGACGAATATTCTGAACTGGGCGTGGCGCTCAAGGCGAAAATCTCAAAGACCCGGTTATCCGTTGGAACGCAGTTCCCTGCCCTGCCGGTCATCACCGCGAGCCCTGCTCGTTTGGTTCCGCAATCCTTTCGCGGCGCGTACGCGATTTCCGATGACATCAATGGCCTTACGTTACACACGGGTCGAATGGATCGAGTGAACCTGCGTGATTCCACCGACTATCAGCCAATCACACTGGCCTCGCCCAATGGCCGCTTCAAAAAGGGCGCCAGCTCGCAGCGTTTTGACTTCATTGGCGGCGACTATCAGTGGTCTGACACGTTAACCCTTCGCTATTTTCACGCCGAGTTAAAGGACCTGTACACCCAGGACTTTGGGGGCGTCATCCACCTGCTTCCCCTCGGCCCAGGCAAACTGAAGACAGATGTGCGGGTCTATAACAGTCAGGAAAACGGCCATGCCGAAGCCGGCAAGGTGGACAACTTGAACGTCGGAGCCATGTTCAGCTACCAGGTCGCTGCCCACACCCTGGGAATGGGTTACATGCACCAGACAGGCGACACGGCAATGGCCTACATCGCCGGCGGTGAGCCAACAGTGCTCAGCGACGGCACCATGAGTGCGGACTTCGTTAACCCGAAGGAGCGGACATGGGTGGTGCGATATGACTACAACTTCGCGGCCGTCGGTTTGCCGGGGTTGACCGGCATGGCCCGCTATCTGAGGGGGAGTAACATCGACCTGCCACACTTGGGAGGTAGCAATCTGACAGAGTCGTCGAAGGATCTCGAGTTGGCTTATGTCATACAGTCAGGCCCGGCAAAGGGTCTCGCGCTGCGCCTGCGCCATGCGTTGTATCGCAATGAGCAGAGTGAGGAATCGACATTCCGCAGTGATAACGAAACCCGGATTAACGTCGACTACACGCTTAAAGTCTGGTAGTTGATGGTCAAAAACCACACGCGAGGTCAAGGCATACTGAGGACTGAGCCCTGCGACGCGGGCTTCTATCCTGGATAGCCCGGCCTCAAATAAACGCCAACTCTGCTCGCGCCCCACGCACCGCAGCCATGTGCTGCTTGGTTTGGGGCAGCAGGTAGCTGAAGAAAAACCCGGCTGTTTCAAGTTTAACGGCACGCAGTGGATCGTCCTCAGGCAATTGCCGCGAGACCCTGGCCGCCCGCGCCCAGGCCAGCGCGAGCAGGGTCAGGCCGCAAAGCTGAAGGAAACTCCCTGCTGCTCGATACGGGTACTCAATATCCTTGAGCGATCGTTCACGCACCTCGCGAACCAGCACGTGAAGCTCACCACACAGGCTCTCCAATTGCTCAGCAAAGCCCGCGCACTGTGGCGTTTCGGCGCCCTGCCTGGACTCTTCGCGCAATTGCGCCAGCAACAGGTCAAATGTTTGGCCCTGATCGCCCAACACCTTGCGTAACAGCAGGTCGTTGGCCTGAATCTCGTTGCTGCCTTCGTAAATCATGGCGATGCGGCTGTCGCGCAGGGTTTGCTCGATGGCAAATTCGCAGACGTAACCGTAACCACCAAACACCTGCAAGGCGTTGCTGGCCTGGCGAAAACCCTGTTCGGTAAAAAACGCCTTGATGATCGGTGTCAGCAGTTGCGCCAGTTGCCCGGCTTGTTGTCGAGCCAGTAGCTGTGGGTCATGTTCGGACTGGTCCAACAGGTGCGCGGCCCAGTAGCCAATCGCGCGCATGCCTTCGCTGGTGGCGCGTAATTCGAGCAGGACGCGGCGCATAGCCGGATGGTAGTGGATCGGGTCGGCTGCCTGCGCCGCAACCCCGGCCGGTCTTGACGGTGCGCGCATCTGCAGCCGCTCACTGGCGTAGCTACGACAGTTCTGCCAGGCCGCTTCGCTGTGCCCCAGACCCTGTAGGCCTACATGAAGACGTGCTGAATTCATCATCACGAACATCGCCTTCAGACCGTGATTGACCTCGCCAATCAACCAGCCCTGGGCCGCTTCGAACACCATGGAACAGGTGGAGCTGCCCTTAATCCCCATCTTGTGCTCGATACCGTTGCAGGCCACGCCGTTGGCCTGACCCTGACTCAATAACTTCGGCACCAGAAACAGCGAAATCCCGTGGCTGCCAGCTGGCGCTCCCGGTACGCGAGCCAGCACCAGATGCAGGATGTTTTTGGTGAGGTCGTGCTCGCCGCCCGAGATAAACAGCTTGTTGCCGCTGAGCCGATAACTGCCGTCGTCCTGGGGTTCGGCGCGACAGCGTAGCAGGCCGACATCACTGCCAGCCTGGGGCTCAGTCAGGCACATGGTGGCCAGGCTTTCGCCACTAATTATTGCGGGAAGAAAGCGCTCCTGCAGCCACGCGTCTGCGTGGACCTTCAGGCAAAGATAAGCGCCGTGGGCAATGCCGGTGTACATGGCCCAAGCGTGGTTACTGGCGTACAGCATCTCTTGCAGTGCCGCGTCGAGCACTTGCGGCAAGCCTTGTCCACCGAGCGCTTCGGCACAGGCCAGGGCCGGCCAACCGCCTTCGACATAGGCCCGATAGGCATCGGCAAAGCCATCCGGAGTGCTGACCTGCCCCTCGGCCAAACGGCAACCCTGACGATCTCCGATGCTGTTTAATGGCGCCAGGATGTCACTACTGAAACGCCCGGCCTCCGTCAGCACCTGCACGGCCAGCGGTAAATCCAGCGCCTTGAATACCGAACTCCGATGCCACGCCTTGGGCGCCTGAAGCCAGTGCTCAAGAACAAATTGCATATCGCGCAAGGGCGCCTGATAGCTCCACATGTGAAACCTCATAGGGTAGAGAACAAGTGACATCCGTCGTTACGAGTGGGCGACTAATGTCGCATGTGCCAGGACGGGTTCTCGATCAGCAGGGCCATACCCTGCCCGCCACCGACACAGGCCGCGGCAATCCCATAGCGCAAATTGTGCTCGCGCAGTTGCCGGGACAAGGTCAATACCAGGCGCAGACCACTGGCTGCCAACGGGTGACCGAGGGCCAGCGAGCCGCCCTGGACGTTGAGAAGGGAGCGGTCCAGCTCCAACTCCTGAGCCACGGCGAGGACCTGGGCGGCCTGGGCTTCGTTGATTTCAAAGCGGCCAATCTGATTCAGGCTCAGGCCGCTGCGCTGCGCCAACAGACGAATCGCCGGTGCAGGACCGATGCCCATGAACTCCGGCGCCACCCCCACCACAGCGCTGGCCCGCAGCAAGGCTAACGGCGTATCGCGGCCAGCCGAAGCAGGTCCGACCAGCGCCGCTGCCGCACCATCAACTACCGCACAGCTGTTTCCGGCAGTTTGTACGCCTCCCTCGTGCACGGCGCGCAGCCGGGCCAAGGCGGCCAAATTTCCGTGTCGTGGGTGGCTGTCGTCACTCACCGAGTCGACACCACGTGGCAGGCGAATACCTCGAGATTGATAGCCTTTGAGTTCAAAGATCTGAGGAACTACATCAACAATCTCAGGCGCCAACCATCCTGCCTGCTGCGCCGCAAACGCTCGTTGATGGCTGGCACAGGCGTAGGCGTCCACGGCCTCGCGACTCAGCCCATAGCGCCGCGCCAGATTGTCGGCGGTGGCGATCATGTCCACCCCGGGAGCCGGGTCGTACAATGCTTCCCAGAGAAAGTCCTTGAACTGCACCCCGGCGCCAAGACGGAAACCGCCGCGATGGGTATAGGCCGCAATCGGATTGCGTGACATTGATTCGGCAGCCACGCACAGCGCCAGTTGCATGCCGCCATCCAGTTGCCTTGCGGCCTGGTGCAGCAGTTCGAATCCGGTGGCGCAGATACGCTGCACGCCCAGTGCCGGAACCGATTGCGCCACACCGCTATAGAGACCGATATGCCGTGGCAGCAGATAGGCATCGAAGCTGGCCTGGGCCATGGAACCCGCCAGCACGCTGTCTACCGCCAGCGGATCGACACCGCAACGCGCCAGTACTTCGCGCCCGACCTTGATGCCCAGGTCAATCGGCGAGACCTCGGCCAGCGCACCACCGAGGTCGACCCACGGCGTTCGCACCGCATCGAAAATCGCCGCGTCGGCATAGGCCGAGTACTGCCCGCCACTGTTCATGACTTCGCGCCGGCGCGCAGGATCGTCGGATCGAGACCGCGATACAGGGCCTCGACCTGCTCCGCGCGCCACTGCAACACCGCTCGCTGATTGATCGAACCCTTGTCGGTGATTTCTCCGCGATCAATGGAGGCCGGCTCGTCGAGCAAGGCAATCCATTCCAGGCGACTGGCATTGCCGCCGGCGTCGCGATTGAGCCGCTGCAACCAATCGGCGAACCACTCGCGTACCGGTGCGCTTGCCAACACCTGGGCGTCGCTGGCACGGGTCGTCAGCCCCGCCAGGATTCGGCATTCGTACATCCGCGGGAACACCAGCGCGCCGAGGCACTCACGGTCCGGCGCGGTCACCACCAGGTCCTGGACATAGGGTGAACCTTCCAGTACCGCACGATTGCGCAGCGGGCCGACACTGACGAACACCCCTGAAGACAGCTTGAAGTCCTCGGCGATGCGCCCATCGAACATCAACCCCAGTTGCGGGTCATGCGGGTTGGCTAACTTGAGCGCATCACCGGAACAGTAAAAGCCTTGTTCGTCGAACACCTCGGCCGTCTGCTGCGGCGACCGCCAGTAACCGGGCATGATGTGCGGCCCACGAAAGCGCCCTTCCAGCTTGCCGTCCTTCGGTACCAGACGGACCTCACAACCCGGCGCCGGCAAGCCGATATAACCGGCCATGGACAATGGCCCGGTTGTAAAAGTGCAGGATGGCGAGGCCTCGGTCATACCGAGCCCGGCCATCATCCGAATGCGTTCGCCACAGTGTTGTTCGGCTACCCGGTCCAGGCGATCCCAGACGCTTTGCGACAGCCCGGCAGCGGCGAAGAAGAACAGGCTGACGCGCTTGAAAAAACACGCCCGTAGCTCCGCGTCCTGTTCCAGGGCCGAGACCAGTTCTTCCCAGCCCTTGGGCACGGTCAGGTAGGCGGTGGGAGATATCTCCTTGAGGTTGCGCAGAGTCTGGGCAAACCCCTGCGCGGTAGGTTTACCGTCGTCCAGGTAAAAACTGCCGCCGTTGTAGAGCACGATGCCGAGGTTGTGGCTGCCGCCAAAAGTGTGGTTCCACGGCAGCCAGTCCACCAGCACCGGAGGCTCTTCGCCGAACACCGGAAAAGTCTGCAACAGCATCTGCTGATTGGCGCAGAGCATGCGTTGCGTGGTGATGACGGCCTTGGGCAGCTTGGTCGAGCCGGAAGTGAATAGAAACTTTGCAATGCTGTCCGGGCCGGTGGCGGCAAAAGCGGCTTCAGCCTCGGCGCCGCCCGGTTGTTCAAGCAAGCTGGAAAAGCTCGCCTGGCGGCGACCCGTGACCTGGCCACGGACGTTAATCAATGGCGTATCGGCTGGTAAAACGGCGTCGATGGCGCGCTGGTACGCGGGGGCGTCACTGACGAAAACAAGGCCTGGTTGCAGCAGGTCGCAAACGTGGCGCAGCTTGGAGAAATCCTGGGACAACAGCGAATAGGCCGGCGACACCGGGCAGTAGGGAATGCCCGCATACATGGCACCGAAGGCGACTTGCAAATGCTCGATGTCATTGCCCGAGAGTAGTACCAGGGGTTTATCGGCCGACAGGTCATAGCGCAGCAGGCCTTGGGCGATAGCCCGGACACTGTCGAGCATTTGCGCGTAACTCACCCGACGCCATTCACCGTCATCCTGGCGGGCGGCGATAAAGGTTTGCTCGGGACGCACTTGAGCCCAATGCACCAGACGGTCGAGCAACCGCCTGGGCATCTCGGCCAACGGTTCCAGGGAGCGCATGTGCAGTACACCCTGCTGCTCCGTAACTTCGACCGGCGCGCTACCGATGGACACGTGGCGATAGCGCAGTGCGCTGGCTTCGGCATGTGATTGCAAATTGAATTCGGAACTCAAGTGCTTGTTCTCCGTCGAGGCACGCTAAAAACAAGCCACACACAGGTGACTCATCGTTAGCGTGGCAGCCGATGGCTGCAGCCTTGTTATTGTTATTTCGGCCTTGCACGCGAGTGATTCGCTTCCGGGGAAGTCGATGCCCGACGTGGCGACGCCTGTTCAGATCGGGTAGTGCCGCGGTCCATTCTGCAAGGTGACCCAACGCAACTGGGTGAAATGCTCAATGGATGCCTTTCCACCGAAACTCCCGTAACCGCTGGACTTGACCCCGCCGAAGGGCATTTGCGCTTCGTCGTGCACGGTCGGGCCGTTGATATGACAGATGCCCGACTCGACCCGTTGGGCCAAGGCAAGGGCTCGCCCGCAATCGCGGCTGAAAATCGCCGCCGACAAACCGAACTCGGAGTCGTTGGCCAAGTGCAGCAGTGCTTCGTCCCCCTCACCGCGCAGCACCACGGCCACCGGTCCGAACGACTCCTCGCGGTACAGACGCATGCTCGCGTCGACGCCGTCGAGCAGGGTCGGCTGCAAAATGCTGCCGTCCAGTTGCCCGCCGACCACCAGTCGCGCCCCCTTGGCCAAGGCATCGTCGATCAACCCCTTGATGCGCATACCGGCGCTTGCGTCTACCAGCGAACCTAACACTGAGCCCGCAGCCGCAGGATCGCCCGCGCGCAGGGTGGCAACCTTGGCCGCCAACTTGGCGACAAAAGCGTCGGCAACCTTGGCATCGACGATCAGGCGCTCGGTGGACATGCAGATCTGCCCCTGATTGAAATAGGCGCCAAAGGCGGCCGCCTCAACCGCAGCATCCAGATCAGCATCATCGAGCACCAGCAACGGTGCCTTGCCGCCCAGTTCCAGCAAAGCCGGTTTGAGGTGGCGCGCACAGAGCTCGCCGACAATGCGTCCGACATGTGTCGAGCCCGTGAAATTGACCCGTCGCACCGCCGGGTTGGCGATCAACCGCTCGACAATCGCCGCTGCATCCGCTGGTGCATTACTGATGACATTGACGACGCCATCGCCCAAGCCTGCGTCTTGTAATACCTGGCCGATCAAACGGTGCACCGCAGGGCTGAGTTCGGAGGCCTTGAGCACGACGGTGTTGCCGCAAGCCAATGGCATGGCGATTGCGCGTGTGGCAAGAATCACCGGGGCGTTCCATGGAGCGATGCCCAACACTACGCCGCAGGGTTGGCGCAGGGCCATGGCGAAACTGCCCGGCACATCCGAAGGAATGACTTCGCCATTGATCTGAGTGGTCATCGACGCCGCTTCACGCAGCATATTGGCCGCCAGCCGCACGTTGAACGCGTACCAGTTGGACATCGCGCCGGTCTCGCCGGCTGCCTCGATGAACTCGGCACTGCGCGCTTGCAATTGTTCGGCAGCCTTGAGCAAACGAGTCCGACGTTCATTGGGTGCCAGCGCAGCCCAAACGGGAAACGCCTTCTGCGCAGCGGCCACCGCGGCGTCGGCATCTTCCAGGGTGGCGGCCGCTACCCGCGATACCAACTCGCCGGTCACCGGGTTACGGCGCTCGAAGGTTCGACTGTCGCGAGCGGGGCACGACTGGCCGCCAATCAGCAGGGGCACGTCCAGCATGGTGATTCCTCTTTATAGACTTTAACGGGAATGCATAGGAACGATTTGAACGTAAGCACCTCAGCGTTTGTACGCTTGCAGGCCGGGCTTGATGCTCTTGTCGTCGAGGAATTGCTTCATGCCTTGTTCACGGCCGCCTTCGGTGTCAAGCAGGCGTGACTGATCGAGCTTGGCATACAGGTAATCCTCGTTCTGCTCCCAGGTCAGTTCACGGCAGCGTTTGAAACCATGCTTGGCCGCTCGCAGCACCACCGGGTTTTTCTCCAGCAGATTACGCGCCAGCTCCACGGTGACTTCGCGCAGTTGCGCCAGAGGTACGCTTTCATTGACCAGGCCCATCTGCGCGGCTTTCTGCCCACCAAATGTCTTGCCCGTCATGATGTAGTAAAGCGACTGGCGATGGCCCACGGTGTCGGCCATGGCCTTGCTCACCAGGTTGCCCGGCGGGATACCCCAGTTGATTTCCGAAAGACCGAAAGTTGCTTCGTCAGCGCAAATCGCCAGGTCGCAGGCCACCAAGGGGCTGAAGCCGCCACCGAAACACCAGCCGTTGACCATGGCTATGGTCGGTTTGGCGTACATGCGCAACAGTTTCCATTGCCATTGCGAGGCTTCACGGCGGATTTTTTCCTGAAGAATCTCCGGGCCAGCGTCCACCTCGCGGAAGTACTCCTTGAGATCCATCCCGGCAGTCCAGGCTTCGCCCGCACCGGTCAGCACCAGTACACCGGCGTCCGGATCCTGCTCCAGCGTTTCCAGAACATCGATCATCTCGCGGTTCAGGGTCGGGCTCATGGCGTTGCGTTTTTCCGGACGGTTGAGGATGACCCACGCGATGCCTTCCTCGATTTCCACTTTGACCGTTGTCCAGCGACCTTCGTAATTACTCATGACGATGCTCTCTTGTTCTGGGAGTGAAGATGACTGGAAATTAAATCACCAAATTAGTTATGTCAATTAACTATTAATAGAATTAACCATTTTTTCACTTCTGAAAGCCCCCCGCTTTTTAGACGCCAAGCAACATTGGTCATAGCAATCACCGGTCAACGCCGGCAAAATAGATAGCCTTGTTAACTCCCAATACTCAGGACTCACCTGCAATGGCCAAGCCCTCCCCCCTCGCCGAATCGATCGAGGCACCGTCGACCAACGTCGAGATGCAGGCACCTCTCGATTCGGCGCTGAACGACCTGATCGGCTACGCCATGCGCCGCGCGCAACTCAAACTGTTCCAGAACCTGATCAGCCGCCTGTCGGACCACGATCTGCGACCCGCTCAATTCTCGGCCCTGGCGATCATCAATCAGAACCCCGGCCTGATGCAGGCAGATCTGGCGCGGGCACTGACCATCGAGCCGCCCCAAGTAGTGCCGCTGCTCAATAAACTGGAAAGCCGTGCGTTGGCAGTGCGCGTGCGTTGCAAGCCGGACAAGCGCTCTTATGGGATTTTTCTTAGCAAGACCGGCGAGACCCTGCTCAAGGAGCTGAATCAGATCGCCGCGCAAAGCGACCTGGACGCCACCGCTGCCCTGGACAATCAAGAACGCGAAGAGCTACTGCGTCTGCTGAAGAAGATTTATCAGGAGTGACGGCGCAGCGCCGACACGCCCCCCCTCAAAAAAAGGAACGTGCCGGTGAGAGGCCTGGGTGACCCAAGGGCTACCAGATCGGCAAGGTGTAGATCACCAGAAACCGGGTCTGGTTTTCATCGCGAAATGCTGCACCGGTCGGGAAATCATTGCGGTAGATCGCCTTGCGCGCCACCAGTGCAACGTCTTTCAGCGGACCGCTCTGCACCACGTAGCCCAGTTCCATCTGAAACTCACGCTCCTTGCGGTCCTCGGCGTTGAAGGCTTGCAGCTCGATATTGTCACCGCGCAGATAACGCAACCGGCCTCTCAGCCCGGGGACTCCGGACGCGGCAAAGTCATAGTCATAGATGGCCTGCCACGTGCGCTCCTTGGCATTGAGAAAGTCCGACGCCATGGTCAGCTCACTCATCCCCATCAACTCTGTCCCAGAGATGTACGGTGTCGCCGTGTCGCCACTGGAATGCATATAGCCGACACCAAAACGGTGCCCGCCATATCGGTAGCTGAACAGTCCAGAGACGTTGCGATTGTCCACTTCACCCGCTTTGGAACTGCCGTCCTCGCGACTGAAAAAACTACGCAGGTCGCTGGTCAATACCCCCCCGCCCAGCGGCAGGTCATGCAATAACGCAAACGTGTCCTGCTGATACAAGTCGGTGACCTCGGCGTGATAAACACGCAGGCTCAGCGCCTTGTTGACCTGATAATCGCCGCCCAGATAAGCCATGTGCGAGGTCGTGGCAGCAGCGTTGAACCTCCGATTGGGCGCAGCGATGGTCATCGCCTCATAGTTCGTGGAATTGCGCTTATCGATGCGATCGATGTACCCGGTGTTCAGCGTCAGGCCATCGATGTCCCTGGAGCTGAGAGTGGTACCGCGAAAGGTTTGGGGCAGCAGTCGCGAGGGACTGGCAAAAGCAAAGGGCAGGAAGATCGACACATCCCCGGACTTCAACGTGGTTTGAGCAAAACGCAGCTTGCCGGTCGGGGCCAGGCGCGAATAGTCATTCGCCGCTCGGTTGTCGCTGGCCGACACCGGCAACAACTCGGTGCCGCTACGATCCGGCGCGGAGTCGAGCTTGACCCCCAGCAGCCCCCGTACGTCCAGTCCGAAACCCAGCGGCCCTTCGGTAAATCCCGATTCCATGTTCATGATGAAACCCTGAGCCCACTCCTGGGCAGCGGTCTTGGTTCCATCGTCTTTGTATTGGCGATCCAGGTAGTAATTACGCAGGGTCAAGGTGCCATGGCTGTCTTCGATAAAGCCCCCGGCGCGGAGTTGGGTGGGCAGAACGCTTAAACCGAGCAGCGCCAGGAGCAGCCCTCGGCTGATACCAGGCACACAGGTGGCTGACGTCGTCGCGACGGTGTCCAGAGGGAGTTTTGGCATGTTTGTTTTCCATTTTTATTATTGTCAGTGCTGCCAGGGAGCGCTGTGCAACCGGCTTCGCGAGCAGAGAATGGAAACAGCCAATGACACCTGTCAATCGTAAATGACCGATAATCGAACATTAATATTATTATCTATTTTTATGATTAACTATTGATCAACCATTAACTTATTGATCTATTTGATATTTTTACTGTTTTTTAAAATTTTATTGGATCGCTTCATATTTTAGTTATCTTTGTTATCTTAATAATCAGCAGCCAGCACCAGTGCGATGTGGCGGCTCGACTCCACAAAAAAAATAACAATGAGGTTCACCCATGGACAGTCCATCGCGTCGTTCGACGCTGACAATCGCTTTGTGCTTTATCGTTGCGCTGATCGAGGGTTTCGATCTGCAGGCCGCCGGCACCACTGCCGCCGGGCTGCGCCAGAGTTTTGCCCTGGACCCGAAGATGATGGGCTGGGTGTTCAGCGCCGGGATCATCGGCCTGCTGCCCGGGGCATTTTTTGGCGGCTGGATCGCCGATCGCATCGGCCGCAAGAAAATCCTCGTCGGTGCAGTGCTGCTGTTCGGCTTGTTTTCCCTTTGCACTGCCTATGTCGGGAGCTACTCCAGCCTGTTGCTGGTGCGCTTCATGACCGGTTTGGGCCTGGGTGCCGCCCTGCCCAACCTTATAGCCTTGTGCGCCGAGGCCGTGAGCGAACGCAACCGCGGCACCGCTATCAGCGTCATGTATTGCGGCGTGCCCCTGGGCGGCGCGCTCGCTGCGGTAGTGGCGATGTTTTCCAGCGAACACTGGCAAACCACCTTCATCATCGGCGGCCTGGTGCCCTTGCTGGTGGTACCGCTGATGGCACTGCTGCTGCCCGAGTCCACCGCCTTCCGCCAGCAAAATTGCGCAACTGGCATCCCAAGGCCCTCCACCGCACAGGCGCTGTTCGGCGAAGGCCGCACACGCAACACGCTTGCCTTATGGATGAGCTATTTCTTCACCTTGACCGTGATGTACATGCTGCTCAACTGGCTCCCTTCATTACTGCTGGAACAGGGCTTCAGCAAACCACAGGCGGGCATGATCCAGATGCTGTTCAACATCGGTGGCGCCCTCGGCTCGCTGCTCGGCGGCCTGCTTCTGGACCGTTGCAATGGCCTGAAGGTCGTGCTGTTCGTGTATGTCGGGTTGCTGGCGGCGCTGGCCGGGGTCGGCCTGTCTATCGGCATCGTGTCAATGTCGATCGCAGGGTTTGCCGCCGGGCTTTTCGTCATGGCTGCGCAACTGGTGCTCTATGCCCTGGCACCACCGTCCTACCCGACCGCAGTGCGCGCAACCGGCGTCGGCGCGGCCGTGGCCATTGGTCGCTTGGGTTCAGTGGCAGGCCCCTTGGCCGCCGGGCAACTCCTTGCCGCCGGTGCCGGCACTACTGGCGTGCTGTTGGCGACTTCACCCGGACTGGTGATCGCCGCCTTGTCGATCATCACCGTGATCGCCCGCTCCAGTTCTACCACTGAAGCACCACTCAATACCGCCAGTTGAGCACCCCGTCGAAGTTTTCAACTTTCTAGCGATATCAGGCGGTTTCACGACCGCCGTCCCCTCTTGAGCGTCAACGTGCACCGGACTTCACGCAGCGCCAATGGATCCTTTCCAAGTAACATCTACACATGATCGATAATCGAACACTTTGTGTTTAATATAACTATCTGTTTTTAAACGTATTTATATATCTATAAGACAAAATACAACAACAACCTTTCCGCAATCACTTTTCAATGGATCCATAAATTGATTGACTGGCGCCGCACGGTGTCAGGTGTAGCGCCTGCCCGCTCATAAAAATAACAAGGGTGTCGTGATGAGTGATTTCTCTATCGGGTCCAGGCTTCGGCTTGCATCCAGCTTCGTGTGCCTTTCTCGCTTTACCTTTACCCACCCTCATGTCGAGGGGCAGCCATGAGTGTCGACCTGAAGAGCGTACTGGACGAGCAGCCAATGGCGCGTTTCCAATGGCTGGCCGTGGGAATCTGTATTGTCCTGAACATGATCGATGGCTTCGACGTGCTGGTGATGGCCTTCACGGCCTCATCGGTATCCGCGGAATGGGGCTTGAACGGAGCACAAATCGGCCTGTTGTTGAGTGCCGGACTGTTTGGCATGGCGGCAGGCTCTCTGTTCATTGCGCCATGGGCGGATCGCTTCGGTCGCCGGCCGCTGATCCTCTTTTGCTTGCTGCTTTCGGGGGTCGGCATGCTGTTGTCAGCCCTGAGCCAGACGCCCGTACAACTGGCGCTACTGCGTGGGCTGACCGGCCTGGGTATTGGCGGAATCCTGGCCAGCAGTAATGTGATTGCCAGTGAGTACGCCAATAAACGCTGGCGAGGGTTGGCGGTGAGCCTGCAATCCACCGGTTATGCCTTGGGCGCGACGCTTGGGGGCTTGTTGTCGGTGTGGCTGCTGACGCACTTTGGCTGGCGATCGGTATTCATCTTTGGTGGCGCCGCGACCTTGGCGGTGATTCCCCTGGTGTTGCTGTACTTACCTGAGTCGCTGGACTTTCTGATCGCCCGCCGCCCCGAGAATGCCTTGGTGCGCATCAATCGACTGGCTGCCCGCCTGGGCCAGCCCGTACTGCGCGAGTTGCCCGTCGCCACCCTGGCGCCGACTTCTGGCCGCGGCCGCCTGGCGCAG
>NZ_WFGV02000034.1 GCF_010095445.2 Pseudomonas sp. TNT3 | reverse complement strand
GGCCAGGTCGATTTGCGCCAGGTCATCGAGCAGGCCTTGCGCCTCGCTCAGATGCGCGGCGCTGCGAGCCATGGTCGCCACGGCTTGCGGCCAGCGCTCGGTCAAGACCGGGAACACTTGATGCCGCAGGTAATTGCGCGAGAACTGTCGGTCCTGATTCGAAGGGTCTTCGATCCAGCTCAACTGATGCTCAGTTGCGTAAGCCTCAAGCTCGGCACGCGGGATATCCAGCAACGGACGCAAAAGGTGTCCACGCCCCAGAACCCGCTTGCCAGGCATGCCGGACAAGCCCCTCACCCCTGCCCCGCGCAGTAGCCGAAACAACAGGGTTTCCGCCTGATCATCGCGGTGTTGCGCGGTCAGTAGCAGTTCATTCGCTTGAGTGGCTTGAAGGAAGGCGCCATAGCGCGCCTCACGGGCTGCACGCTCGAGACTGGCACCGGACTGAACCTGAACGCGGGCCACCTGTAGCGGTACGCCCAGCGCATCGCAAATCGATCGACAATGCTCCGGCCACCCGTCAGCAGCAGCCTGAAGGCCGTGGTGGACGTGGATCGCTCTTAAAGCCGGAAGGGATTCGGTTTTCGCGAGGTTCGCGAGAAGGTGCAGCAGGACGGTGGAGTCGAGGCCACCGGAGAAGGCGATGCGCCAGGTTGTGGCGTTGCGCCAGGGGGTTAGATTCAGCAGAAGCCGGGAAGGCAAATCAATCGTGGGCTGATCCATATCTTTCCCTTTGCACAAATCAAATGTGGGAGCGGGCCTGCTCGCGATTGCTGTTTAACGACCAACAGATTCGTTGAATGTTAAACCCTCATCGCGAGCAGGCTCGCTCCCACATGGGTACTGCGCGCCCGGCTTAGAGACCGTAGCTCATCAAACGCTCGTAGCGACGAGTCAACAGCGCTTCGTTGTCGAACTTCTTCAGCATCGCCAGTTGCGAGCTCAGCTCGGCACGGATCGAGGCCGCCGCCGCCGCCGGGTCGCGATGCGCGCCGCCCAAAGGTTCGCCGATCACCTTGTCCACGATACCCAGGCCTTTCAGGCGCTCGGCGGTGATGCCCATGGCTTCGGCAGCATCCGGTGCCTTTTCGGCAGTTTTCCACAGAATCGACGCGCAACCTTCCGGCGAAATCACCGCATAGGTCGAATACTGCAACATGTTCAACTGATCGCAGACGCCGATTGCCAGCGCACCACCAGAACCACCCTCACCGATTACGGTAGCGATGATTGGGGTTTTCAGGCGGGCCATCACACGCAGGTTCCAGGCGATCGCTTCACTCTGGTTGCGCTCTTCAGCGTCGATACCAGGGTAAGCGCCCGGGGTGTCGATGAAGGTCAGGATCGGCATCTTGAAACGTTCGGCCATTTCCATCAGGCGGCACGCTTTGCGATAGCCTTCAGGACGCGGCATGCCGAAGTTGCGGCGCACTTTCTCGCGCACTTCCCGGCCTTTCTGGTGACCGATGATCATCACCGGCTCATCATCCAGGCGGGCAATGCCACCGACGATGGCAGCGTCGTCGGAGAAATGACGGTCGCCATGCAGTTCATCGAACTCGGTGAAGATGTGCTCGATGTAGTCCAGGGTATAAGGACGTTTCGGGTGACGTGCCAGACGCGCGATCTGCCAGCTCGTCAGCTTGCCGAAGATGTCTTCGGTCAACGTGCTGCTTTTGTCCTGAAGGCGGGAAATCTCATCGCCGATATTCAGCGAATTGTCATTACCGACCAAGCGCAACTCTTCGATCTTGGCTTGCAGGTCGGCGATCGGCTGTTCGAAATCTAGAAAATTCGGGTTCATAGGCGTCCGTCTTGGGTCGACGTCCAAGTGAGCTTGGGTCGGCCGGTTGTCTATTCGCGCCCTACCTTAAGGGACAGGCGCGTTCAGGTCGAGATTAAAAATTGGGGTCTGGATCAGGGCGCGTTCCAATGGTGAAGAATGGCACCTGACCGTTAACGGTATTGGAGGAAGACGTTGTCTCTTCCGAACTGGTCACGCAAGGCTTGAATCAACGCATCCGCCGGGTCGATTCGCCAGGTCTCGCCGAACTGCAGCAAGGCCTTCGCATCGGGGCTTGTGTACTCCATGGTGATCGGGCAGGCGCCGCGATGACGCTTGAACAACTCGCCCAACCAGCGTAGCTGATCGCCTTTCAAGTCTTTGGTCTGCAGCTTCAACCGCAAGCTTTCCGCCAGGTTGGTGCGTGCATCCTCCATGCTCATTACCCGCTTGACCCGCAACCGCAAGCCACCGGAAAAGTCATCGTTGCTGACTTCACCTTCCACCACCACCATCGCGTCGGTCTGCAACAGCGACTGCGCCGAGTGGAATGCTTCGGCGAACAGCGAGGCTTCGATCCGGCCAGAACGATCGTCGAGGGTGATGAAACCCATCTTGTCGCCTTTTTTGTTCTTCATCACACGCAAGGCGATAATCATCCCGGCGACGGTCTGAGTATCCCGGGCCGGCTTCAGGTCAATGATGCGCTGGCGGGCGAAACGACGGATCTCGCCTTCATATTCGTCAATCGGGTGACCCGTCAGGTACAGACCCAAGGTATCTTTTTCGCCCTTCAAGCGTTCCTTGAGGGTCAACTCCTTCGCCTTGCGATGATTGGCGTAGACGTCGGCATCTTCCTCGACAAACAGCCCGCCAAACAGGTCGGCATGCCCGCTGTCGTGGGTGCGAGCGGTTTGTTCAGCAGCCTTGATCGCCCCTTCCATCGCGTTCAGCAAGACCGCACGATTCTGGTCGATGCTCGCTTGATAGGCTTTCGGTTCGTCGTGGAAATAAGGACCCAGACGATCCAGCGCACCACTGCGGATCAAACCGTCCAGGGTGCGCTTGTTGATACGCTTGAGATCGACCCGGGCGCAGAAATCGAACAGATCCGTGAAGGGGCCGTCCTGACGCGCTTCGGTAATGGCTTCAACCGGGCCTTCACCCACCCCTTTGATCGCGCCGAGGCCATAGATAATCCGGCCTTCTTCATTCACCGTGAACTTGAACTCGGAGGTATTCACATCCGGCGCGTCGAGACGCAGCTTCATGGTGCGAATTTCTTCGATCAAGGTCACGACCTTGTCGGTGTTGTGCATATCCGCCGACAGCACCGCCGCCATGAATGGCGCCGGGTAATGCGTTTTCAGCCACGCCGTCTGATACGACACCAGGCCATAAGCAGCAGAGTGAGACTTGTTGAAGCCGTAACCGGCGAATTTCTCTACCAGGTCGAAAATGTTACCGGCCAGGTCCGCGTCAATATTGTTGGTCGCGCAACCCTCAATAAAACCACCGCGCTGCTTGGCCATTTCCTCGGGCTTTTTCTTACCCATGGCCCGACGCAACATGTCCGCACCACCGAGGGTGTAACCGGCCATGACCTGCGCAATCTGCATCACCTGTTCCTGATACAGGATGATGCCGTATGTCGGGGCCAGGACGGGTTTCAGTCCTTCGTACTGGTAGTCCGAGTGCGGGTACGCAAGTTCGGCGCGACCGTGCTTTCGGTTGATGAAGTCGTCCACCATGCCCGATTGCAGTGGCCCCGGACGGAACAGGGCCACCAGTGCGATCAAATCTTCCAGGCAGTCGGGCTTGAGCTTTTTGATCAGCTCTTTCATGCCTCGCGACTCAAGCTGGAACACCGCGGTTGTTTCGGCTTTTTGCAGCAGTTGGTACGTCGGCTTGTCGTCCAGCGGGATGAATGCGATGTCCAGCGGCGCTTCATCGACCTTGGCGCGGTCACGATTGATGGTTTTCAACGCCCAATCGATGACCGTCAACGTGCGCAGACCGAGGAAGTCGAACTTCACAAGGCCAGCAGCCTCAACGTCATCCTTGTCGAACTGGGTTACCAGGCCATCACCGGCCTCGTCGCAATAGATCGGCGAGAAGTCAGTCAGCTTGGTCGGTGCGATAACCACACCTCCCGCGTGCTTGCCGACGTTACGCACAACGCCTTCCAGCTTGCGGGCCATCTCCCAGATTTCGGCGGCCTCTTCATCGACCTTGATGAAGTCACGCAGGATTTCTTCCTGCTCGTAGGCTTTTTCAAGGGTCATGCCGACTTCGAAGGGGATCATCTTCGACAAACGATCCGCCAATCCGTAGGACTTGCCCTGCACCCGCGCCACGTCACGAACCACCGCTTTCGCCGCCATGGAACCGAACGTGATGATCTGGCTTACCGCGTTACGGCCGTATTTTTCGGCAACGTACTCGATAACACGGTCACGACCGTCCATGCAGAAGTCGACGTCGAAGTCGGGCATCGATACCCGTTCCGGGTTAAGGAAACGTTCGAACAGCAGGTCGTATTCCAGCGGATCGAGGTCAGTGATCTTCTGCACATAGGCCACCAGCGATCCGGCACCCGATCCACGACCTGGGCCTACCGGCACGCCGTTGCTCTTGGCCCACTGGATAAAGTCCATAACAATCAGGAAGTAACCGGGGAAGCCCATCTGGATAATGATATCCAGCTCGAAATTCAGCCGATCGACATACACCTGACGCTTGGCGTCGTAGTCTTCGGTGGTGTCCTTGGGCAAAAGAACGCTAAGGCGATCTTCGAGGCCATCGAATGAGACCTTGCGGAAGTACTCGTCGATGGTCATGCCATCGGGAATCGGGAAGTTTGGCAGGAAGTGCTTGCCCAGCTTCACTTCGATATTGCAGCGCTTGGCGATCTCTACAGTGTTTTCCAGTGCTTCGGGAATGTCACTGAACAGCTCATGCATTTCCTCGGCGCTTTTGAGGTACTGCTGATCGCTGTAATTTTTCGAGCGTCGCGGATCGTCGAGGGCACGGCCTTCACCGATGCAAACGCGGGTCTCGTGAGCGGCGAAATCTTCCTGCTTGATGAAGCGCACATCGTTGGTCGCCACCAGTGGCGCACCGATTTTCTCCGCCAGGGCCACGGCGCCATGCAGTTGCTCTTCATCGTTCGGACGATTGGTACGCTGGATTTCAAGATAGAAGCGATCCGGAAACACCGTCATCCATTCACGCGCCAGGGCTTCCGCCTCTGCCGGATTGCCGCTCAACATCGCCAGGCCGATCTCGCCTTCTTTGGCGGCCGACAGCATGATCAAGCCTTCGCTGGCCTCGGCAACCCACTCACGCTCGATGATGATCGAGCCATTGCGCTGACCGTCAATGAAGCCTCGGGAAATGAGTTCGGTGAGGTTACGGTAACCCACGGCGTTCATTGCCAGCAGGCTGATCCGGCTCAAGGCGTTGTCCGGATCCTTGTTCGACAGCCACAGGTCGGCACCGCAGATCGGCTTGATCCCTGCGCCCATGGAGGCTTTGTAAAATTTGACCAGCGAACACATGTTGTTCTGGTCGGTAACCGCTACAGCAGGCATGTTCATGCCGACCAGAGTCTTCACCAGCGGTTTGATCCGCACCAGACCGTCGACCAGGGAATACTCAGTGTGCAGGCGTAGGTGAACGAATGAAGCCGGCATAGTGATCCTGTCTAGTAACGTGAAAACAACAAGGCCCGGATTGTACCGGGCCTTGGCAAAAACATCAGCCTTGCAACTAACTCACGATGAGACTTTCCCGCGCCTCGTACGCCAGACGTACCGGGGCAAAGGAGCGCCGGTGAATCGGCGTAGGACCCAGGCGGGCCAACGCTTCCAGATGAACGGGGGTTGGGTAGCCTTTGTGGCCGCCGATGCCATATCCCGGGTAAATCAATTCGAATGCCGCCATCTCACGGTCGCGACTGACCTTGGCCAGAATCGACGCAGCCGCAATGGCCGGCACTTTACCGTCGCCTTGTACGACGGCTTCGGCGCGCATGGACAACTTGGGGCAACGGTTGCCATCGATCATTGCGAGCTTCGGCTGAATGTGCAGACCTTCGATTGCGCGCTGCATGGCGAGCATGGTGGCGTGAAGGATGTTCAGCTCGTCGATTTCCTCGACTTCAGCCCGAGCGATACACCAGCTCAAGGCTTTTTCGCAGATTTCGTCATAAAGCTTTTCACGACGAGCCTCGGTGAGCTTTTTCGAGTCGTTCAACCCCAAAATAGGTCGATTCGGGTCGAGGATTACCGCGGCCGTGACCACTGCACCGCAGAGCGGACCGCGACCAACCTCGTCAACGCCAGCCACCAGGTCTTCCACCTCAGCGACCAGCGTGAAGTCCAGGCCCATCTGCATGCTTGCTTTACTCATTATGATTTGCCGATCAGTTTCAGTACCGCGTCCGCCGCCTGATTGGAGGCGTCCAGGCGCAAGGTATGGTGGATTTCGTCAAAGCCGCGAGTCTGCTCTTCGCCGCCTTCAATCAATGGGGACAAAGTCTGGGCCAACGCTTCGACCGTCGCATCATCCTGCAGCAACTCGGGCACCAACAAGCGTTGGGCCAACAGGTTCGGCAAGGATACGTAAGGACTCTTCACCATTCGCTTGAGAATCCAGAACGTCAGCGGCGCCAATCGATAAGCCACAACCATCGGCCGCTTGTACAGCAACGCTTCAAGCGTAGCGGTTCCGGAGGCAATCAACACCGCGTCGCACGCTGCCAACGCCAGGTGAGACTGGCCATTGAGCAAGGTCAGCGGTAGATCTCGACCGGCCAGCAACGCCTCAAGCTGTGCGCGGCGCTCGGGGTTGGCGCACGGCATGACGAACCGAACGCCCGGACGCATGGCTCTCAGGCGCTGAGCCGTATCGAGGAACAACGCCCCCAAACGACCGACTTCCCCCCCGCGGCTGCCAGGCATCAACGCGACCAGAGGCCCATCCGGCAATCCGAGTTCGGCCCGTGCCGCAGCACGATCAGCTTCGAGCGGGATCGCATCGGCCAGCGAGTGGCCAACAAATCGCACCGGGACGCCCTTCTCTTCATAGAATTTCGCTTCGAAGGGGAACAGCGTCAGCATCAAGTCGCAACCTTCGCGAATCTTCAGCACGCGCTTCTGTCGCCACGCCCAAACCGACGGGCTGACGTAATGCACGGTTTTGATCCCGGCCTGACGCAGCTTGAGCTCGATGTTGAGATTGAAGTCAGGGGCGTCAATGCCGATGAACACGTCTGGCTTTTCGGCGATGAGGTCGTTGATCAGCTTTTTGCGGCGTTTGAGCAACTCGCGCAGCCGGCCCAGCACTTCCACCAGGCCCATGACAGACAGACGTTCCATTGGAAAATACGAGGTCAGGCCTTCGGCCTGCATCAACGGGCCGCCGACACCGATGAACTCGACCGCAGGATGCTGAGCTTTGAGTGCACGCATGAGACCGGCACCCAGAATGTCACCGGAAGCCTCTCCCGCCACCAGCGCAATACGCAAATTAGCCATGATTAACGAGTTATGCCGCGAGTCGAAGACTGGATGGAGTCACGGAACACCGCAACTTCCGGGAACTGTGCCGAAGGCTCGGCCAGCTCGGCGAGTGCCTGATCAACCGTCAGGCCCTGGCGGTAAACCACCTTGTAGGCACGGCGCAGGGCATGGATCGCATCTTCGCTGAAACCACGACGACGCATACCTTCGAAGTTCATGCTGCGTGCTTCGGCAGGGTTGCCGAACACTGTGACGTACGCTGGAACGTCCTTGCCGATGGCTGTACCCATGCCGGAAAAGCTGTGGGCGCCGATATGGCAATACTGGTGAACCAGGGTAAAGCCGGAAAGAATCGCCCAGTCTTCAACGTGCACATGGCCCGCCAATGCGGTGTTGTTGACCAGAATGCAGTTGTTTCCGATAACGCTGTCGTGGCCGATGTGGGCGTAGGCCATGATCAGGTTATGGTCGCCCAGGGTCGTCTCCGAACGGTCCTGGATGGTGCCACGGTGAATCGTCACGCCTTCGCGTATGACGTTATGGTCACCAATGACCAGACGTGTTTCTTCACCCTTGTATTTCAAATCAGGGGTGTCTTCGCCTACCGAAGAAAACTGATAGATGCGGTTGTGCTTACCAATTCGGGTCGGGCCCTTGAGAATCACGTGTGGCCCGATCACTGTCCCCTCGCCTATTTCCACACCTGCGCCGATGATCGACCAAGGGCCGACCTCGACGTCGGCGGCCAGAATGGCCGTCGGATCGATGATTGCGCGAGGGTCAATCAAACTCATAGCTTGCGTTCCGCGCAGATGATTTCAGCGGAGCAAACTGGTTTGCCGTCGACCGAAGCCTGGCACTCGAACTTCCAGATCTGGCGCTTGCAGCTCAGGAATTTGGCTTCAAGGATCAACTGATCGCCAGGCAATACTGGCTGGCGGAAGCGCAGCTTGTCGGAGCCGACGAAATAGTAAAGGGTGCCATCGGCAGGCTTTACGTCGAGCATTTTGAAACCAAGGATCCCGGCAGCCTGAGCCATCGCTTCGATGATCAGCACGCCCGGCATGATTGGATGCGCAGGAAAGTGACCATTGAAGAACGGTTCGTTGATGCTGACATTCTTGTAGGCGCGAATGCGCTTGCCTTCCACATCCAGATCCACGACCCGGTCCACCAGCAGGAACGGGTAACGGTGAGGCAGGTATTCGCGAATCTCGTTGATGTCCATCATTTCGGGGGGAAGCCTATGTAAAGATTGGGGGCGCGCGACTGACGCACACCCCTCTAGCAAATCAAGGAGGCAGTCTAGCGGCTGTGCACACTTGATATGGAAATGGTATCAGCCATCTGATGAAGCATTACCGTCAGGGGTCACTTCCCCTACACGCTTTTCCAGCTGTCGCAGACGCCGCGCGATGTCATCGAGCTGACGGATGCGTGCCGCGCTTTTGCGCCACTCGGCAGCGGGTTGCATAGCCGTACCGGAAGAATAGGAGCCCTTTTCGGTAATCGAGTGGGTCACCATGGTCATTCCGGTAATGAAAACGTTGTCGCAAATCTCGATATGCCCGACCAGACCTACGCCACCGGCAAGCATGCAGTGCTTGCCGATCTTGGTGCTGCCGGAAATCCCAACGCACGCTGCCATGGCGGTGTGATCACCTATCTGGACGTTATGGGCAATCTGAATCTGATTGTCGAGTTTCACGCCATTACCAAGGACAGTATCGGCCAATGCACCACGGTCAATGGCGGTGTTTACGCCAATCTCCACGTCGTCACCTACCAGAACACCTCCAATCTGGGCGATTTTCTGCCATACACCTTTCTCGTTGGCGAAACCGAAACCCTCGCCTCCCAGTACAGCGCCTGACTGAATCACTACCCGCTTGCCGATGCGAACGTCGTGGTAAAGCGTCACTCGCGGAGCCAGCCAGCCGCCCTCGCCAATTTCGCAGCGCGCGCCAATAAAGCAATGAGCGCCAACGGTTACACCGGCCGCAATACGCGCAGCACTTTCGATCACCGCAAATGCACCGATGCTCGCTGCCGGATCAACCACTGCATCCGCTGCCACAACGGCTGTCGGATGAATACCCGCAGCCGCCTTTGGTTTAGGATCGAACAGGTGGGAAACCCGTGCGTAGGCCAGATAAGGATCAGGCACCACCAGTACATTACCCGCAAAACCTTCAGCGTCAGCGGCCTTCAGCAACAGTGCTGCGGCCTGACTGTCCGCCAGGAATTTACGGTACTGGGGGTTTGCGAGAAAGCTCAACTGAGCTGGGCCAGCCTCTTGCAAAGTGGCTAGCCCAGTAATTTCTTTCTCAGGGTCGCCACGCAGTGTGGCGCCGAGGAACTCGGCCAACTGGCCGAGCTTGATAGTCGCTGTCATGGATTACTTCAGCTGATTCATGCGCTCGATGACCTGGCGAGTGATGTCGTACTGAGGTTTGACATCAATCACTGCACCACGCTCGAAGACCAGGTCAAAAGCACCTTTCTTGATGACTTCTTCCACAGCGCTGTCCAGTTTCGGCTTGAGCTGCTTCAGCATTTCACGGTCCGCAACGGCTTTGGCTTCGTTCAATTCCTTGGACTGGAACTGGAAGTCACGGGCCTTTTGCTTGAATTCAAGTTCCAGGCGCTCACGCTCGCCTTGCTGCATTTTGTCACCACCGGCCATCAGACGATCCTGAATGCCCTTGGCGCTGCTTTCCAGAGTCTTGAGTTTGGTCAGTTGAGGACCGAACTTCTTCTCGGCATCCACGGCGTATTTCTTGGCCGCGTCGGATTCCAGCAGTGCCATTTGATAGTTCAGAACGGCGATTTTCATGTCGGCAAAAGCCGGACCTGCTACCAGTACGGTCGCCAGGAGAACCAATTGAGTCAACTTACGCACGATGCACTCCTACAAAATCCATTGTCGTTATCTTGGGTCAGACGCTTAGAACGTCTGGCCGAGGGAGAATTGGAACACTTGAGTTTCAGCGTCATCCGGTTTCTTCACTGGCATTGCCAGGGCGAAGCTCAACGGACCCAGTGCTGTGACCCAGGTCACACCGACACCAACGGAACTGGCCATGTTGCTCAGGCTGATGTCGTTGCACTTGGTACTGGACGGCGAGCCATCAGCATTGGTGGTGTCCTTGCACTGCGAATCGAACACGTTACCCACGTCCCAGAAGACCGAAGTCCGCAGCGAGCGTTGATCCTTGACGAACGGCAGTGGAAACAGCAGTTCCACGCCACCCTGGATCAGGACGTTACCACCGAACGGCAGTGGATCCTGATCCGGATCTTCGGCAGTACCCGGGTTCCGGCCACGACTCGGTGTACTGCGAGGACCCAGAGTGCTGTCCTTGAAACCACGAACCGAGTTGAAACCACCAGCATAGTAGTTTTCATAGAATGGCAAGCCATCGGTCGAACCGTAACCGTCGCCATAACCCAATTCGGTGTGCAGGCGCATGGTGTAGTTTTCGCTCAGCGGCTGGAACAACTGGCCGCGGTAATCGAGCTTGAAGAACGACAGGTCACTGCCAGGCGTAGTGGTTTCCAGGGTCAGGCTCTGGGAACGACCACGGGTAGCCAGCACACCTTTGTTCAGGGTCGACTCGGACCAGCCGGCCGACGCCTTGAAGTTCAGGTACTTGTCGCCTTCCTTGTTCACGAAGTCGAAGATTTCATCAACGGTGTAGACACCGGTCTTGATGGTGTCTTGCTGCGCGGTCAGGCCGAAGGTCAGGCGCGAAGTCTCGCTGATCGGGTAACCCACGCTCACGCCGGCACCGAGGCTGTCTACCGCATAGCTGGCGATGTCAGTTTCGAGCTCGTCATAGTCAGTGGTGCGATAGAAAGCGTTGTAACCCAGACTCACGCCATCAGTGGTCCAGTACGGGTCGACATAACCGAAGTTATAACGGCTCTGGTATTCACTGCGGGTCAAGCCGATGCTGACCTTGTTACCGGTACCCAGGAAGTTGTTCTGGGTGATCGAACCACCGAGGATCAAACCGGCGCTCTGTGCGAAACCGACACTGGCGGTAATCGAACCGGAAGCCTGTTCTTCAACGCTGTAGTTCACATCAACCTGATCGTCGACGCCTGGCACAGCTGGCGTTTCGACGTTGACTTCCTTGAAGAAGCCCAGACGCTCAAGACGGGTCTTGGATTGGTCGATCAGGTAAGTCGAAGCCCAGCCCCCTTCCATCTGACGCATTTCACGACGCAGCACTTCGTCTTCCGACTTGGTGTTACCGCGGAAGTTGATGCGGTTCACGTAAGCACGCTTGCCCGGATCGACCGCGAAGGTGATGTCGACGGTGTGATCATCGTCGTGAGGCACCGGTACGCCGTTGACGTTGGCGAAGGTATAACCCTCGTTACCCAGGCGACGCGTGATCAATTCGGACGTGGTGGTCATCAGCTTGCGCGAGAACACTTGGCCTTTCTGTACCAGCAGGAGCGACTTGACCTGGTCTTCAGGGACTTTCAGGTCACCGCTCAACTTGACGTCACGAACGGTGTATTTCTCGCCTTCGTTGACGTTAACGGTGATGTAGACGTGCTTCTTGTCCGGGGTAATGGACACCTGGGTCGAAGCGATATCCATGTTGATATAGCCGCGGTCCAGGTAGTAGGAACGCAGACGCTCCAGGTCACCGGAAAGCTTTTCCCGAGCATACTTGTCATCGTTCTTGAAGAACGAGAGCCAGTTGGTCGTCTTGAGTTCGAAGAGGTCGATCAGGTCTTCATCCGGGAAGACGGTGTTACCCACCACGTTGATGTGCTGGATAGCTGCGACGGTACCTTCGTTGATGTTGACCTTCAGCCCGACACGGTTGCGCGGCTGCGGCACCACTTCGGTATCAACGGTCGCCGAGTAACGGCCCTGAGCGACGTATTGACGCTGCAGCTCGTTACGCACGCCTTCGAGGGTGGCACGCTGGAAGATCTCGCCTTCAGCCAGACCGGACTGCTTGAGGCCCTTCATCAGGTCTTCAGTGGAGATCGCCTTGTTGCCTTCGATCTCGATACTGGCGACCGACGGACGCTCGACTACCGTGATGACCAGGACGTTGCCATCGCGGCCCAGCTGGATATCTTGAAAGAAACCGGTTTTGAACAACGCACGAGTGGATTCCACCAGGCGACGATCGTCCGCCTGCTCGCCGACGTTCAACGGCAAGGCACCAAAGACGCTACCCGCGGAGACCCGCTGGAGGCCATTGACGCGAATATCAGAGATAGTGAAGGACTCGGCGTGAACTTCGGCGATCATCAATACGGTGAGAACCGCAGTTAGCAGCAGACGTTTCATGAAGTCCTTTCTTATTCCAACTGGCAATAAACAAACTGCCGCAAAATGCGGCAGATTCGCAATTCAGCGAAGTGTTACAGACGACCCAAATCATTGACCAGAGCGAGCAACATCACCCCGACCACCAAACTGATGCCGATCTGTATCCCCCAACCCTGCACCCGATCCGAAAGGGGGCGACCACGCGCCCACTCGATCAGATAAAACAACAAATGCCCCCCATCCAGTACCGGAATGGGCAACAAATTCAGAACACCCAGGCTAATACTCAGATAAGCAAGGAAATTCAGGAAATCAGCGACGCCCGACTGGGCAGAAGCGCCCGCCACTTTAGCAATGGTTATCGGTCCACTCAAGTTTTTTACCGAGAGCTCACCGAACAACATTTTCTTTAGCGAATCGAGGGTCAGTACGCTCATGGTCCAGGTGCGTCGAGCTCCCTCCCCAATCGCGGCCAGAGGACCGAAACTGACTTCACGGATCATCTCTGGTGGCCAATCGACAGCCTTCACCCCCGCCCCAAGGTAGCCGCTCGGCGCCTTGCTCTCGCCGCGAGCCGCGAGAGTAACAGGGACGTCGATTTGAGCACCGTCGCGCTCGACGCGCAGCAGGATTTTGGCATCAGGACGCAAGCGAACGGTATCAACCACTTGCTGCCAGTCATCGAACGATTTGCCGTCAAGGGCCAGCAATCGATCGCCAGTCTTCAGGCCAGCGGCCTGTGCCGGGCCTTTCGGGTCGATTTCTGCCAATACCGGCGGCAACGCTGGACGCCACGGACGAATACCCAACGAGCGAATCGGATCAGGCTCATCGGCACCCTTCAGCCACTTATCCAGCACGAGCTCACGAGGCGAATCAGCCGTGGAGCCCTGGTCGCGGACCAGTAACTGCAGCGAACCACTTTCCCCCAGTCGGCGCACCAATTGCAGATTGACCGCGGCCCAACCGGAAGTCGGCTCTCCATCAATGGCAACAATTTCCTGACCTGCGGCCAGGCCCGCCTTGGCGGCGATGCTCCCCGACTCGACGCCACCAATGACAGGGCGCACCTGGTCGCTGCCCAGCATGGCAAGCACCCAGAAAAAAAACATCGCCAACAAGAAGTTGGCTATCGGGCCCGCCGAGACAATAGCGATGCGCTGGCGTACGGTTTTGCGATTGAAGGATTGATCGAGCTGATCGGCTGGCACTTCGCCTTCGCGCTCATCCAGCATCTTGACGTAGCCACCCAGGGGAATGGCGGCAACCACAAATTCCGTACCCTGCTTATCGTGCCAGCGCAGCAGCGGCATACCGAAGCCTACGGAGAAACGCAGCACTTTTACGCCACAACGACGCGCGACCCAGAAATGGCCGAACTCGTGGAAGGTGACCAGCACACCCAACGCTACCAGGGTGCCGACAATCATATAGAGCGCGCTCATTTACTTTCTCCGCATTCCTGTTCAGTGCTGCATGGACCCGCGTAAAGCAACACTTGCTACCGCCCGTGACGACTCAACCATTGCTCTGACAGCACACGCGCCTTGGCGTCTGCCGTGAACACTGCCTCGAGATCATTCACCGCAACGACAGGTTCCAGATTCAAGACTTCTTCGATGATACTCGCGATTTCCAGGTAACGAACCCGCCCATCGAGAAACGCCGCGACAGCCACTTCATTCGCCGCGTTCAGCATGGCTGGCGCACTATCGCCCGCCTCTGCCGCCTGACGCGCAAGGCGCAGGCACGGGAAACGCTCTTCATCGGGCGCCTGAAAATCCAGGCGTCCAATGGCAAACAGATCCAGCGGCGCCACGCCCGAGTCGATGCGCTCCGGCCAGGCCAGCGCGTTGGCGATCGGCGTGCGCATATCAGGATTGCCCAACTGCGCCAGTACCGACCCATCGATGTAATCGACCAACGAATGAATCACGCTCTGCGAGTGAATCACCACTTCTACCTGGGACGGCTTGGCGTCGAACAACCAGCAGGCTTCGATCAGCTCGAGCCCCTTGTTCATCATGCTGGCCGAATCCACGGAAATCTTGCGACCCATGGACCAGTTAGGATGGGCGCAGGCTTGTTCCGGCGTGACGTGGACCAATTCGGCGAGCGGCGTCTGGCGGAACGGTCCGCCCGACGCTGTCAGCAAAATCCGACGAACACCTACCTGCCCCAGGCCACGAGCGAAATCTCGCGGCATGCACTGGAAGATCGCATTGTGCTCGCTGTCGATCGGCAACAGCACCGACCCGCTCTTGCGCACAGCCTGCATGAACAGAGCACCGGACATCACCAGTGCTTCTTTATTGGCCAGCAGGATTTTCTTGCCGGCCTCGACCGCCGCCAGGGTCGGACGCAACCCCGCGGCACCGACGATTGCAGCCATGACCGCGTCCACTTCTGGATCGGAGGCCACCTGACACAAGCCTTCCTCGCCGACCAGCACGCGTGTCGATAGGCCAGCAGCACGAAGATCATCCTGCAGAGTGCGAGCTGCAGCGACCTCAGGCACCACGGCAAACCGAGGTGAATGCTTGATACACAGCGCCAGCAGCTCACTCAAACGAGTGAACCCGCTCAAGGCAAACACCTGGAATCGATCAGGATGACGGGCAATGACGTCGAGCGTGCTCAGACCAATCGAACCCGTCGCGCCCAGGACAGTAATCAGTTGTGGGCGGCTCACGGTGCCGCCATCCACAACAACACTGCAAACACTGGAATAGCCGCGGTCAGACTGTCGATGCGATCCAGTACACCCCCGTGACCGGGCAGCAGGTTACTGCTGTCCTTGATCCCGGACTGGCGCTTGAACATGCTCTCGGTCAGGTCACCCACGACTGAGATAAACACGATCACAGCGGCACCCACCAAGCCTTTGAGCAGCTCCGCCACCGTCCAGTCGCGAACAAGACCGACGATGGCGGTGATCACCAGGCTGAGCGCCAGGCCGCCGTAGACACCTTCCCAACTCTTGCCAGGGCTGACCTGTGGTGCCAGCTTTCGCTTACCAAAGGCACGCCCGGAGAAATAGGCACCGATATCAGCACCCCAGACCAACACCATGACCGCCATGATCAACCAGTTCCCCAAAGGCTCCTGTTTGATCAGGATCAAGCCTTGCCAAGCCGGCAGCAGCACCAGCAAGCCGATCACCAGCTTGCTGGCTGCACTGGCCCAATGGCCACTGGAACGTGGATACGTCAACACCAGGTAGGTCGCAACGCCCCACCACAGCACCGAAGCGCCCAACACCCATGGCGCCAGCCCGGGCAGGATGTGCATAAAGAACAGCATCACCGCGACGACCGCCGCATAGGCAACGCGAATCGGCTGCTCCTCGAAGCCCGCCAGGCGAGCCCATTCCCATGCACCCAAGGTCACGACCAGGCCGATGAATAGCGCGAAACCGGAACCTTCAAGAAGGAAGAAGCCGCATAGGGCTATCGGAAGCAGGATCAGTGCTGTGATGATTCGTTGTTTAAGCATTAAGCCCGGGCTCCAGCTTCAACCTGCTCGCTCGTTTTACCGAAGCGGCGCTGGCGCGAAGCGAAATCGGCCAGCGCTTTGCGCATGGCGTCGTGTTTGAAGTCCGGCCAGAACAGGTCGGAGAAGTACAGCTCGGCGTACGCCAGCTGCCACAGCAGGAAGTTACTGATGCGATGTTCGCCACCCGTACGAATGCACAAGTCAGGCATCGGCTGATCGCCTGTAGCCAAACAGGTCTGCAGCAGATCCGGCGTAATGTCTTCCGGACGCAGATGACCTGCCTGAACTTCACGCGCCAGACGCTGCGCCGCTTGGGCGATATCCCACTGGCCACCGTAGTTGGCGGCGATTTGCAGAACGAGCCGGTTGCCGCCCACCGTCATCGCTTCAGCCTCGCGCATGGCGGCCTGAAGCTCTGGATGGAAGCGCGAGCGGTCACCAATGATGCGCAAACTGATGCTGTTGTCGTTGAGGCGCTTGGCCTCGCGACGCAACGCCTTGAAGAATAACTCCATCAAGGCGCTGACCTCATCTGCAGGGCGCTGCCAGTTCTCGCTGGAGAAGGCGAACAGGGTCAGAACCTCGACCTTCGCCTCGGCACACACCTCAATCACCGCACGAACCGCGTCAACACCCGCTTTATGCCCGGCGACACCGGGCAAAAAGCGTTTTTTCGCCCAGCGGTTATTACCATCCATGATAATCGCGACATGGCGCGGCACCGCGAAGGGTGCAGTCTGCTTAGTCTTTTCCATGAAAACGTGACCCTTATACGGCCATCAGGTCCGCTTCTTTCTGCTTAGTCGCCGCGTCGATATCGGCCTCAGCCTTATCGGTGAGCTTCTGGATATCGGCAGCAGCACGACGTTCTTCGTCTTCGCTGATTTCCTTGTCCTTGACCAGTTTCTTGAGATCGCCAAGCGCATCGCGACGAATGTTGCGCACAGCAACACGAGCATCTTCTGCGGCGCTGCGGGCCTGCTTGGTGAAGCCCTTACGGGTTTCTTCAGTCAGGGCAGGCATGGAGATCAACAGCAACTCACCCAGGTTGGTCGGATTGAGGTTCAAACCGGCGCTCTGGATTGCCTTGTCGACCGCCGCAAGCATGTTGCGCTCAAACGCCACGACCTGAAGGGTCCGGGAGTCTTTGACCGTGATGTTGGCTACTTGGGTGATGGAAGTGTCTGCACCGTAGTACGGGACCATCACGCTGCCCAGAATGCTTGGGTGAGCCTTGCCGGTACGAATCTGACCAAATGCATGGTTCAGAGAGTCCAGGGATTTCTGCATGCGCTCTTGAGCGTCTTTCTTGATTTCGTTGATCATTGTTGGCCTTCCTCGATCAGGGTCCCTTCAGCTCCGCCATGCACGATGTTCAGCAGGGCGCCGGGCTTGTTCATATTAAATACGCGCAGCGGCATCTTGTGGTCGCGGCACAGGCAAATCGCTGTCAGATCCATCACGCCCAGCTTGCGATCCAGCACTTCATCGTAGGTCAGATGATCGAACTTCTCGGCATGCGGATCTTTGAATGGGTCAGCGGTGTAGACGCCATCGACCTTGGTCGCCTTGAGCACGACATCGGCATCGATTTCGATAGCACGCAAGCACGCTGCCGAATCCGTGGTGAAGAACGGATTACCGGTACCTGCCGCAAAAATGACGACTTCTTTGGCGTTCAGATGGCGCATGGCTTTGCGACGGTCGTAGTGATCGGTCACGCCGACCATGGAGATGGCCGACATTACGATGGCCGAGATATTGGCACGTTCCAGCGCGTCGCGCATGGCCAGGGCGTTCATCACAGTGGCCAGCATGCCCATGTGGTCGCCGGTGACCCGATCCATGCCGGCCGCGCTCAGCGCTGCACCGCGGAACAGGTTGCCGCCGCCAATTACCAGACCGACCTGGACGCCGATGCCGACCAGTTGGCCAACTTCCAGCGCCATGCGGTCCAGCACCTTGGGATCAATCCCGAACTCTTCCGAGCCCATCAAGGCCTCGCCGCTAAGCTTGAGTAGAATGCGTTTATAGCGAGCCTGATAACCACTGCCCTGCTGAGCCATTGCGAATCTCTCCTGCGGCGTATTTTAAAAAAATTCTTTGCGAGCTGTTTTCAGCTGGCGTTCACTCTAGCGTGGCGCTGCTTCAGCGCCATCGGAACATGGCTTTGTAAGCCAGTTCCAAAGGGAAACCAATAAAAAATTGGTGCCCCATCTGAAAAGAGGCTGCGCGCGTGAGCGGGCAGCCTCTTCAGGGCGACAGTTGAAAACTGTCTTATTGCTTGGCGGCAGCCAGCTGGGCAGCAACTTCTTCAGCGAAGTTGTCGACCGGCTTCTCGATGCCTTCGCCTACTTTGAAGTAGGTGAAGGAAACGATTTCAGCACCGGCTTTCTTGGCCAGTTCGCCAACCTTGATTTCAGGGTTCTTGACGAACGCCTGCTCAACCAGGCTCGCTTCAGCCAGGAACTTGCTGATACGACCTTTAACCATGTTTTCAACGATGTTTTCCGGCTTGCCGGCGATCTTGTCAGCGTTGAGGGTCAGGAACACGCCCTTCTCACGCTCGACCGCTTCAGCGGAAACTTCCGATGGCAGCAGGAATTCAGGGTTGGTCGCCGCTACGTGCATGGCGATGTCTTTGGCCAGCTCGACGCTGCCGCCTTTAAGGGCAACCACAACACCGATCTTGTTGCCGTGCAGGTAACCACCAACAACGTCACCTTCGACGCGTGCCAGACGACGGATGTTGACGTTTTCGCCAACCTTGCCGACCAGAACCAGACGATCGGCTTCTTGAGCGGCGATCAGCGGAGCGACGTCAGTCAGCTTGTCAGCGAACGCTTTTTCAACGCTGGAAGCAACAAATGCCTTGAAATCGTCCTGCAAAGCCAGGAAGTCGGTCTGCGAGTTCACTTCCAGCAGAACGGCCGATTTGCCGTCTTCTTTAAGTGCGATTGCGCCTTCAGCGGCAACGTTGCCAGCTTTCTTGGCAGCTTTGATCGCGCCCGAAGCACGCATGTCATCAATGGCTTTCTCGATGTCGCCGCCAGCCTTGGTCAAGGCCTTTTTGCAATCCATCATGCCTTCGCCGGTACGCTCGCGCAGTTCTTTGACCAACGCTGCAGTAATCTCTGCCATTTCAAAATTCCTCTTGGATAGGTTTTCAACCATTCCACCCGATCGAACGGGCGTTCAATTCTTCCCGAACCACCGTGTTAGCTGCTGCACGTTACAAATGCTGTAGCTGCGCCGCTGACAGATGGTTTTCGAGGTGGCAAAAAGGGGGCCAAGCCCCCTTTTTGCTTACTGAGTCAACGCCAAGGCGTCAATTACTCAGCTGCAGCTACCGGAGCTTCTTCAACGAACTGCTCGGTGCCGCCAGCAACGTGGTTGCGACCACGGATGACAGCGTCAGCCATCGAACCCATGTACAGCTGGATAGCGCGGATTGCGTCATCGTTGCCTGGGATGATGTAGTCAACGCCTTCCGGGCTGCTGTTGGTATCGACTACGCCGATAACCGGGATGCCCAGCTTGTTGGCTTCGGTGATCGCGATGCGCTCGTGATCAACGTCGATAACGAACAGTGCGTCTGGCAGACCGCCCATGTCCTTGATACCACCCAGGGAACGATCGAGCTTCTCAAGATCGCGAGTGCGCATCAGCGCTTCTTTCTTGGTCAGCTTGGCGAAAGTACCGTCTTCGGCTTGCACTTCAAGGTCACGCAGACGCTTGATGGAAGCACGGATGGTTTTGAAGTTGGTCAGCATGCCGCCCAACCAGCGGTGATCGACGTACGGCGAACCGCAACGTGCTGCTTCTTCAGCAACGATCTTGCCAGCGGAACGCTTGGTGCCGACGAACAGAATCTTGTTTTTGCCCTGGGCCAGACGCTCTACGAAAGTCAGAGCTTCGTTGAACATTGGCAGGGTTTTTTCAAGGTTGATGATGTGAATCTTGTTACGCGCGCCGAAAATGTATTTACCCATTTTCGGGTTCCAGTAACGGGTTTGGTGACCGAAGTGCACACCGGCCTTCAGCATATCGCGCATGTTGACTTGGGACATGATAGTTCCTTAATAAGTCGGGTTTGGCCTCCACGTATCCCAATGACCAACCAGCAGCATCAGCTGAAGGCACCCAGGTCATCGTGTCGACACGTGTGTGGATTTAAGCTCTTCGGGGTATCCCCGGAAAGCGGCGCATTTTATATCATAAGGTTGCAAAAAACGGAACCCGGATTCTCAAATCCTGACGCACGCCTTTATTCGCCCCTTGGAATCGCTCAAGAATGCGCCCATCTATAGACAGATGCGATGCACAGAGGCTCAGATATGCGCTGGTCGTCTGTTAGAATCGCGTTTTTAAGGGCTGCGAAGATTGATCGCGCACCGCCCATTCCGAATTAGTTAAGCGCCGTCGAGCGCAGAGAGAGCCTGTATGACCGTCACCCTCAAGACCCCAGAGGACATCGCAAAGATGCGTGTCGCCGGCAAACTGGCCGCCGACGTGCTCGAAATGATTGCCGAACATGTCAAGCCGGGTGTCACGACCGAAGAGCTGGACCGCATCTGCCACGACTACATCGTCAATGTGCAGCAAGCCATCCCTGCCCCGCTCAACTATAAAGGCTATCCGAAGTCTATCTGCACCTCGATCAATCACGTGGTCTGCCACGGGATCCCGAACGAGAAACCGCTCAAGGATGGCGACACGCTGAACATCGACGTCACCGTGATCAAGGACGGCTACCACGGCGACACCAGCCGCATGTTCCACGTCGGCACGGTCCCCCTCTGGGCCGAGCGCCTGTCACAGATCACCCAGGAATGCATGTACAAGGCCATTGAAATCGTCAAGCCTGGCTGCCGCCTCGGGGATATCGGCGAAGTGATACAGAAGCATGCCGAGAAGAATGGCTTTTCGGTGGTCCGCGAGTTCTGCGGCCACGGCATCGGCAAGGTGTTCCACGAAGAACCGCAGATTCTGCACTACGGCCGCGCGGGCACCGGCATGGAGCTGAAAGCCGGCATGACCTTCACCATCGAACCGATGATCAACCAGGGCAAGGCCGACACCAAAGTGTTGGGCGACGGCTGGACCGCGATCACCAAGGACCGCAAGCTTTCGGCCCAGTGGGAACACACCCTGGCGGTGACCGAAACCGGTTACGAGATTTTCACCCTGCGCGCCGATGACACCATCCCGCGCGTTTCGGCTTAATAAGGGCCGCATCGCGCTCAGCCTTAGCGCTTAGTCTTACAAACAGGAAAGCCAATCAATGCCGCAGGTGGATCCAGAACTCTTCGACCGCGGCCAGTTCCAGGCTGAACTGGCCCTGAAGGCAAGCCCTATCGCCGCCTTCAAGAAGGCGATCCGCCAAGCCCGAGAGGTACTCGACGGGCGCTTTCGCAGCGGCCGGGACATTCGCCGGCTGATCGAGGATCGCGCCTGGTTCGTCGATAACATCCTGCAAAAGGCCTGGGAACAGTTCAACTGGAGCGAAGACGCCGACATCGCGCTAATTGCGGTCGGCGGCTACGGCCGGGGAGAGCTTCACCCCTATTCCGACATCGACCTGCTGATCCTCCTAGACAGCGCCGACCACGAAGTTTTCCGTGACTCCATCGAGCGATTCCTGACGCTGCTGTGGGACATCGGCCTGGAAGTCGGCCAGAGTGTTCGATCAGTCGACGAGTGCGCCGTCGAGGCCCGCGCCGACCTGACGGTGGTCACCAACCTGATGGAAAGCCGCACCATCTGCGGTCCCGAGCGATTGCGCCAGCGCATGCTGGACGTCACCAGCACCGCGCACATGTGGCCGAGCAAGGACTTTTTCCTGGCCAAACGCGCCGAGCAAAAAGCCCGCCACCACAAGTACAACGATACCGAATACAACCTGGAACCCAACGTCAAAGGCTCCCCCGGCGGCTTGCGCGATATTCAGACGATTCTCTGGGTCGCCCGCCGCGAATACGGCACCTTGAACCTGCGCGCACTGGCAGGCGAAGGTTTTCTGGTTGAAAGCGAAAACGCCTTGCTGGCTTCTTCCCAGGAGTTCTTGTGGAAAGTCCGTTACGCCCTGCACATGCTCGCGGGTCGCTCCGAGGACCGCCTGCTGTTCGATCACCAGCGCTCCATTGCCGGGTTGCTGGGTTTCGAGGGCGATGACGCCAAGCAAGCCATTGAAAACTTCATGCAGCAGTATTATCGGGTGGTGATGAGCATTGCCCAGCTCAGCGACCTGATCATCCAGCACTTCGAGGAAGTCATCCTCGCACCGGAAGACGAAGCGCCTCCGCAGCCGATCAACTCGCGGTTCCAACTGCACGACGGCTACATCGAGGCCCGCAACGACAACGTTTTCCGCCGCACCCCCTTCGCGATGCTGGAAATCTTCGTGCTGATGGCCCAGCAGCCGGAAATCAAAGGCGTGCGTGCAGACACCATTCGTCTGCTGCGTGAACACCGCCACCTGATCGATGACGATTTCCGTAACGACATCCGCAACACCAGCCTGTTTATCGAGCTGTTCAAATGCAAGATCGGCATTCATCGCAACCTGCGCCGGATGAACCGTTACGGCATCCTCGGGCGTTATCTACCAGAGTTCGGCTTCATTGTCGGGCAGATGCAGCACGACCTGTTTCACATCTATACGGTCGACGCCCACACCCTGAATCTCATCAAACACCTGCGCAAATTGCAGTACACGCAGGTGTCGGAAAAATTCCCGCTGGCCAGCAAGCTCATGGGCAAGCTGCCGAAACCAGAGCTGATCTACCTGGCCGGGCTTTACCACGATATTGGCAAAGGCCGACATGGCGACCACTCCGAAATCGGCGCGGTGGATGCCGAGGCCTTTTGCCAGCGCCACCAGTTGCCGTTGTGGGACAGCCGGCTGATCGTCTGGCTGGTGCAGAACCACCTGGTGATGTCGACAACCGCCCAGCGCAAGGACTTGTCCGACCCGCAAGTGATCCACGACTTCGCCCAGATCATCGGTGATGAAACCCACCTGGATTACCTGTACGTGTTGACCGTTGCGGACATCAACGCCACTAACCCGACGCTGTGGAACTCCTGGCGCGCGAGCCTGTTGCGCCAGCTCTACACCGAAACCAAGCGCGCCTTGCGCCGTGGCCTGGAAAACCCGGTGGATCGCGAAGAGCAGATCCGCCAGACCCAAAGCGCCGCCCTGGATATTCTGGTCCGCGGCGGCACCGATCCGGACGACGTCGAACAGCTGTGGGCACAATTGGGTGACGACTATTTTCTGCGCCACACTGCCGGCGATGTTGCCTGGCACAGTGACGCGATCCTCCAGCAGCCGGCTGATGGCGGGCCACTCGTACTGATCAAGGAAACCACCCAGCGCGAATTCGAGGGCGGCACGCAGATCTTCATTTATGCACCGGACCAGCACGACTTCTTCGCCGTGACCGTGGCAGCGATGGACCAGCTCAACCTGAACATTCATGACGCCCGAGTCATTACCTCCAGCAGCCAGTTCACCCTCGACACCTACATCGTGCTTGACACTGATGGCGACTCGATCGGCGACAATCCTGCACGGGTCAAACAGATTCGCGAAGGCCTGACCGAAGCCCTGCGCAACCCGGACGACTACCCGACCATCATCCAGCGACGGGTGCCGCGACAACTGAAGCACTTTGCGTTTGCGCCTCAGGTGACGATTCATAACGACGCCCAGCGTCCGGTGACGGTGCTGGAACTCAGCGCGCCGGACCGTCCTGGCCTGTTGGCACGGATCGGTACGATCTTTCTGGAATTCGACCTGTCCCTGCAGAACGCCAAGATCGCCACCCTGGGGGAGCGCGTGGAAGACGTGTTCTTTATCACGGACGCGAACAACCAGCCGTTGTCGGATCCGTTGCTGTGCAGCCGCTTGCAGGATGCAATCGTCGAACAACTGACCGTCAATCAGGAATCCGATATCAAACTGTCGCGCATCAGCATCTGAAACTACCTATTCCCCCTGTGGGAGTGCCCCCCTGTGGCGAGGGGATTTATCCCCGTTGGGCTGCGAAGCAGTCGTAAAGTTTTCAGGGCCGCTTCGCAGCCCAGCGGGGATAAATCCCCTCGCCACAGGGGTCACTTCCGGATTGAACGAGACCAGCATGAACAACGCACTGAACCAGCTCCAGCCTTACCCTTTCGAAAAGCTCCGCGCCCTGCTCGGCAGCGTTACGCCAAACCCGGACAAGCGCGCCATCGCCCTGTCCATTGGCGAGCCCAAGCACCGTTCTCCGAGCTTCGTCGCCGAGGCTTTGGCAAGCAATCTGGATCAGATGGCCGTATACCCTACAACCCTCGGCATACCGGCTTTGCGTGAAGCCATCACGGCCTGGTGCGAGCGTCGCTTCAGCGTGCCGACTGGCTGGCTCGACCCGGCACGCAACGTGTTGCCGGTCAACGGTACCCGGGAGGCGCTGTTTGCCTTCACGCAAACCGTCGTCAACCGTGGCGAAGACGCCCTGGTCGTCAGTCCGAACCCGTTCTATCAGATCTACGAAGGCGCGGCGTTTCTCGCCGGAGCCAAGCCACACTATTTGCCCTGCCTTGACGAAAACGGTTTCAACCCGGATTTCGAGGCGGTATCCCCGGACATCTGGAAACGCTGCCAGATCCTGTTCCTGTGCTCCCCAGGCAATCCGACAGGAGCGTTGATTCCGGTCGACACCCTGAAAAAACTCATCGCCCTGGCTGACGAATACGATTTCATAATTGCCGCGGACGAGTGCTACAGCGAACTGTACTTCGACGAGCAAACCCCACCGGCTGGCCTGCTCAGTGCGTGTGTGGAACTGGGTCGCAAGGACTTCAAACGCTGCGTGGTGTTCCACAGCCTGTCCAAGCGCTCCAACCTGCCGGGCCTGCGTTCGGGCTTCGTGGCCGGTGATGCGGACATTCTCAAAGGCTTCCTGTTGTATCGCACCTACCATGGCTGCGCGATGCCGGTTCAGACCCAACTTGCCAGTATTGCCGCGTGGAATGACGAAGCGCATGTACGCGCCAACCGTGACCTCTATCGCGAGAAGTACGACGCTGTGCTGGAAATTCTCAGCCCGGTCATGGACGTGCAGCGCCCCGATGGTGGTTTTTACCTGTGGCCAAATGTTGAAGGTGATGACGAAGCGTTTTGCCGCGACCTGTTCCGCGAAGAGCATGTGACCGTGGTGCCCGGGTCTTATCTGTCCCGCGAGGTAGACGGTTTCAATCCAGGTGCAGGCCGAGTGCGCCTGGCACTTGTAGCGCCGCTGGCAGAATGTGTCGAGGCAGCAATGCGCATTCGTGCATTCATTACCGGCCAACAATAAATAACACGTCCCGTGCTGTGCAATGCAGACACGGGACTTTCCTCAATATCAGCTTACAACACCACCCACCCCTCTACCCACATCAATACTATCCTGAACTTTGACTTCATAAGATCATGCCTTCTGGAACGAGGCAGACTGTTTTAATTGACAAGGATGTAACTTATGCACAGCGAACAGTTCGTTAAATTAATACAACCCCTTAGTACACTAGCGTCATATGACATGGCGATAAAAGAAACGCCCAACAATGCCGAACCCACGTCACCCGGCAAGCGAAGCAAACGCGCTGTCGGCACCTACAGCAAGTTTTGGGACAATGGCCGAACCCTGACCGTTTCCTTCATGGAAACGCTACCTGACGAACTGGAATATCGAGTAGAAAGAATCATCAGACAGTGGGACCCACACCACAGCCTCGCGGTCGATTTTGTAAAGAATCGCCCAGCCGACATCCGGCTTTACCTGAGTGGAAAGCACAATGAATCCTACCTGGGTACTGATGCCTTGATAGCACCTCCCGATCAACCCACTCTGCTCGTCGCATCGAAACCGGACCATTGGTCTTTTGAGCGCACATTACTGCATGAGTTTGGTCACGTACTGGGTTTGGAGCACGAACATCTGCACCCCCATGCCAGAATTCCCTGGAACAAGGAAAAGGTCTATGACTACTACCGCGATACTCAGGGCTGGAGCAAAACAGACGTCGATATCAATCTATTCAACGTCAGCAAAGACCCGCGCACTCACACAGGAACCTACGATAAACATTCGATCATGCACTACAGCATTCCGAACGAACTCACCTACGGAGACTGGCAAGTAGGTAACAATCTGGTAATCAGCGAACAAGACAAGATCAATATAAGAACGATATATCCCCGCCTCTAACCAGTTCATTATTTAATTTGCCCCAAGTTTGCTTCACTCAGATCCAGTTCCCCAAGCACCTCACGCAATACATCATCACCAATCTGGTGGTGACGGCTGAGTTTGTACAACTCCAGGCGCTGCGCTCGCAGCGCCTTCAATCTCATGCGTCGCTCCAGCAAATCCATCTGGAATGCTAGTGCCTGAGCTTCTGCCGAATCGTTGAACACGTCCAATTGATGCCGGTACTCGGACATGATCCGCGCCCTCAATTCAGCCGCCAACGCTGTTTCGGCAGCATCCTGGGGATTGACCTCCTCTGACTCGAGCGCCTGAATCGCGGCTTCAGCCGTTTTGCGCCACGCGTCACGCACTTCACTGCGCCGTTTGTCGTCAGGGCTGACTTCAATGCCCCGCAGCAAAAGCGGCAACGCGATGCAGGCGGCAACCAACGACAGCAAAATCACCCCGGCAGCGATGAAAATCAGCAAATCACGCTCAGGAAAAGCCTCTCCCCCCATCAACATTGGCACCGACAGCACACCCGCCAGTGTCACCGCCCCTCTTACTCCGCCAACGGTCAGCAACCAGCAGGATCGGGCGGTAGGCACTTGGGTCATTTCATCCTTACCGCGCCACCGACGCAGCAGTCCGGAAAAGCGCCACGTGCTCTGCACCCAGACAAACCGCAACACCAGCAGCACCAGAAATATCGCCACGACGTCCAGGCAGCGATAAAGCAAGGTTGGCCACAACGATGTCTCATGGCTGGCCACCGCCTTGATGATGTCTGGCAACTGCAAGCCCAACAGCAAAAAGATCAAGCCGTTGAACGCGAACTCCAGTAATGACCAGACACTACGATTAAGCAGCCTAGTACTGGTCTGCCGAGGCAACAGGTCGAGCCAGCTCTGCATCATCCCTGCCGCGACGGCCGACAGGATGCCCGACGCCCCCAGTCGTTCAGCAAGTACGTAAGCCGCAAACGGCAGCAACAACATGAACACCACATGCGTTGCGGGGTCGTCCCAGCCGCGAGCAATCATCCAGGACCGCAAACGCCCCACCAGCCAACTTAGCGCCACGCCGACGGCCAGCCCACCGATCGCCACCAGCACAAACGTCAGGCTTGCATTGGCCAACGAGAAAACGCCGGTCACTGCTGCGACCAGGGCAAACTTGAACGTCACCAGACCCGAGGCGTCGTTCATCAGCGCTTCACCCTGCAGCATGTGCATCAACGGCGTTGGCAGGCGATTACGGGAAATCGCCGACACCGCCACGGCATCTGTCGGTGACAGCACCGCCGCCAATGCGAATGCCACCGGCAGCGGAATGCTCGGCAACAGCCAATGAATGAAATATCCGGCGCCCACGACGGTAAACAGCACCAGTCCCACGGCCAGCATCAGAATCGGCCCGCGCAGCCGCCACAGTTCACGCTTGGGCATGCGCCAGCCGTCCGAGAACAGCAGCGGCGGCAAAAACAAAAATAGAAACAATTCAGGATCCAGCGCCACATGCAAACCCAGTGTCGGCCAGGCCAGCAGGGCTCCAGCGCCAATTTGCACCAGCGGTAACGGCAGCGGGATGACTCGCCCCACCAGGCGTGAAACGCTCACCAGCATCAGCAGAATCAGGACGGTATAGGCGGTTTGCATAAAACGGGGTTCCCGGACATTCGACAGCATTGAAGTGCCATATTAGCCGCTTAGACTGGCGGCTGGCCGTTGTACCAATGTCGCATCGCGAGTATCAGCCTGTCTGATATCCCTGTACGAGCGAGCTTGCTCGCGATCGCGATGGGTCAGTCAATATCGATGTTGGACGGTTACATCGCCACCGCGAGCAATCTCACTCCCACAGGGTTTTGGGTATTAACTGAAGGGTCATGGCATAATCCTTCACCTTTTTTTTCCAGCACCTGTAAAGGGGGCAATTCCTTGACCGTTTCAAGTAAAACGTTGCACCTTTTCGGCATCAAAGCCTGCGACACCATGAAAAAGGCGCGCACCTGGCTCGATGAACACGCTGTCAGCTATGACTTCCATGATTACAAAACGGCCGGTATCGACCGTGAACACCTGACCCAGTGGTGTGATGAGCACGGCTGGCAAGTGGTGTTGAACCGTGCAGGCACGACCTTTCGCAAACTCGACGACGAACGCAAAGCCGATCTCGACCAGGCGAAAGCCATCGAACTGATGCTCGCACAACCTTCGATGATCAAGCGCCCGGTGCTCGATCTCGGTGACCGTACCCTGATTGGCTTCAAGCCAGATATCTACGCGGCAGCGCTCAAGTAAGCCAGCCCGTTCAATTTTGTTAGAGGTATTCACATGTCCACTACCCTGTTCAGCCTGGCCTTTGGTGTCGGCACTCAAAACCGTCAAGGCGCATGGCTGGAAGTGTTTTACGCGCAGCCACTGCTCAATCCGTCCGCCGAACTGGTTGCCGCCATTGCGCCAATTCTGGGTTACACCGCAGGCAACCAGGCCATCACGTTCACCACCGCCCAGGCCTCGCAACTGGCTGAAGCCGCCAAAGGGGTCGACGCGACCCAGGCCGCACTGCTGACCCGCCTGGCCGAAAGCCACAAACCGCTGGTTGCCACCCTGCTGGCCGACGATGCGCAACTGACCTCGACGCCTGAGGCTTACCTCAAACTCCACCTGCTGTCCCATCGCCTGGTCAAGCCACACGGCCTGAACCTGGCCGGCGTGTTCCCGTTGCTGCCGAACGTGGCCTGGACCAGCCAGGGTGCGATCGACCTGAGCGAACTGGCCGAGCACCAACTTGAAGCGCGTCTGCGCGGCGAACTGCTCGAAGTGTTCTCGGTGGATAAATTCCCGAAAATGACCGATTACGTGGTTCCGGCCGGCGTGCGTATCGCTGATGCCGCCCGTATTCGTCTGGGCGCTTATGTCGGTGAAGGCACGACCGTGATGCACGAAGGTTTCGTCAACTTCAACGCAGGCACCGAAGGCCCGGGCATGATCGAAGGCCGCGTGTCGGCTGGCGTTTTCGTCGGCAAGGGTTCGGACCTGGGTGGCGGTTGCTCGACCATGGGTACCTTGTCGGGCGGCGGCAACATTGTGATCAAGGTCGGCGAAGGCTGCCTGATCGGCGCCAATGCCGGTATCGGTATCCCGCTGGGCGACCGCAACACCGTTGAATCGGGCCTGTACGTCACCGCTGGCACCAAAGTCGCGCTGCTGGACGAGAACAACCAGTTGGTCAAAGTCGTCAAGGCCCGCGAATTGGCTGGTCAGCCGGACCTGCTGTTCCGCCGCAATTCGGAAACCGGTGCCGTGGAGTGCAAAACCCACAAATCGGCGATCGAACTGAACGAAGCGTTGCACGCTCACAACTAAGCGCCGAAGGCACCTGTGGTAGCGAGCTTGTGTGGCGAGGGAGCTTGCTCCCGCTCGGCTGCGAAGCAGTCGCAAAACTTTTGGGGCCGCTTCGCGGCCCAGCGGGAGCAAGCTCCCTCGCCACGCAACCTCACTCCCCCAAGGTCCGGTGTACACCCCGCCCATGTTTAGCAGGGCCCGAACAACATGATGATTCCCTCTCCCTGGCGCGCCGACTTTCCGGCCATCGCTGCGCTGCAACGGCAAGACCAGACCTATCTGGACAACGCCGCCACCACCCAAAAACCTCAAGCACTGCTGGATGCTCTGGCGCATTACTACGCCAATGGCGCGGCCAACGTGCATCGGGCGCAACACCTGCCCGGCGCCCACGCCACCCAGGCGTTCGAGGACAGCCGTAGTAAAGTCGCCCAATGGCTGAATGTCGGCGAATGCGGGCAAATCATTTTCACCCACGGCGCAACGTCTGCGCTGAACCTCCTGGCCTATGGCCTCGAACATTTATTCCGACCGGGCGATGAGATTGTCATCAGCGCCCTGGAGCATCACGCCAATCTGCTGCCGTGGCAGCAACTCGCCCTGCGTCGTGAACTGAAACTGGTGGTCTTGCCGCTGGATGCCGACGGTTTGATTGACCTTGCAGCCGCCGCACAGCTGATCAACCCACGCACCCGCTTGCTGGCAGTCAGTCAGCTGTCCAATGTGCTCGGCGCCTGGCAACCGTTGACCTCGTTGCTGGCCATGGCCAAGGCGCACAATGCGCTGACCGTGGTCGACGGTGCCCAAGGCGTGGTGCATGGTCGCCATGACGTGCAGGCGCTGGGCTACGATTTCTATGTGTTTTCCAGCCACAAGCTCTACGGACCCGATGGCCTGGGTGTGCTGTTCGGGCGCACTGAAGCCCTTGAACAGCTGCGGCCCTGGCAGTTCGGCGGTGAAATGGTGCTGGACGCCAATTACCACGACGCCCGCTTCCGCTCGGCGCCGCTGGGTTTTGAAGCGGGCACACCACCGATTGCCAGCGTGATTGGCCTGGGCGCGACGCTGGATTATCTTGCCGGGCTCGATCAAGACGCGGTATCCGCCCACGAAGCGGCGCTGCATGAGTATCTGCTCAAGGGCCTTGAGGCACGCAACGGCATTCGCCTGTTGGGTAAACCGCAGCTGGCACTGGTCAGTTTTGTCGTCGAAGGCGTGCATAACTCCGATGTGGCCCATCTGCTGACAGAGCAAGGCATCGCCGTACGCGCAGGCCATCACTGCGCCATGCCTTTGTTGAAAAGCTTTGAACTGGCCGGAGCGATCAGGGTGTCGTTGGCGCTGTACAACGATTCCGAAGACCTGGAACGCTTCTTTGAGGCGCTGGATCAGGCGCTGGAGATGCTGCGATGAGTTTGCCTGCTGATGCGGTTACTGCGCTGGACACTTTTCAGAATGCGGCTGGCTGGGAACAACGCGCGCGACTGCTGATGCAATGGGGCGACCGCCTGCCCGCACTGAGCGATGCAGACACGGTTGACGCTAATCGGGTGCATGGCTGTGAAAGCCAGGTGTGGCTGGTAGCTACGCTCGTCGACGGGCACTGGCAGTTTGCGGCGAGCAGCGATGCGCGATTGATTCGCGGGTTGGTGGCGTTGTTGCTGGCTCGGGTCAATGGTTTGTCGGCGGCAGAGCTGCAGCAGGTGGATTTACCAGAGTGGTTCAATCAGTTGGGGTTGAGCCGGCAACTCTCCCCGTCTCGAAGTAACGGCCTCAATGCCGTACTGCAGCGAATGAATGAACTTGCTGCAACCCTGTAGGCCCGATCGCTGCCAGGTATGTAGCAGCTGCCGAGGCACGAGGCTGCGTTGGGCTGCGCAGCGGCCCCGAGGGCAGTCCTGCGGACACGCAACGCAGCCTCGTGCCTCGACAGCTGCTACACGGCTGAGCGTATGGAACTCGATGTCAGGCTTGAGGCTTAACCCGATCCGCCGGCCGCCGCACCCCTGCCACAATCTTGTCCACAGCCTTGGTCGCCGCGACCATGCCGAACGTCGCCGTCACCATCATCACCGCGCCAAACCCGCCCGCGCAGTCCAGCTTCACGCCATCCCCGACGAAACTCTTCTGCAGGCAAATGCTGCCATCCGGTTTCGGGTAGCGCAGTTGCTCGGTCGAGAACACGCACGGCACGCTGTAGTGGCGGGTCACGGTGCGGGAGAAGTTGTAATCGCGGCGTAGCGTTGAACGCACTTTCGAAGCCAGCGGGTCATTGAATGTGCGGTTCAAGTCGCAGACTTGAATCAGCGTCGGATCAATTTGCCCACCCGCTCCACCGGTCGTGATGATCTGGATCTTGCGACGCTTGCACCAGGCGATCAACGCCGCCTTGGCATTCACGCTGTCGATGCAGTCGATCACGCAATCGATGTTCGGCGTGATGTATTCGGCCATGGTTTCCCGGGTCACGAAGTCCGCCACCGCATGCACGGTGCACTCGGGGTTTATGCCGCGCAGACGCTCAGCCATGACCTCGACCTTGGGTTTGCCCACGGTGCTGTCCAGCGCATGCAGCTGCCGGTTGGCGTTGCTGACACAGACATCGTCCAGGTCAAAAAGGGAAATCTCGCCCACACCACACCGCGCGATGGCTTCCGCCGCCCAGGAACCGACGCCGCCGACGCCGACGATCGCCACATGCGCCGCGCGCAGACGTGCGAGACCTTCGATGCCATACAAACGGGCGATGCCTGCAAAACGCGGATCTTCTGTACTCATGACCATTACCCCAAAAACCGGCGCGCATTATAGGGCTTCGCAGCGACAAGTTTTAAGCTTAAGGCTACAAGTGTAAGAACTTATGTGAAAGTGCAGTGCCAAAAGTCAGGCATTTCCCTGTTCGCTGTACGGTCAGTGAACGCCCGGTGTAGGATGCGCGCCCCTGCTCTTAGGCAGCCCCGTCACCGCCAAAACCTTCGTTCCACAGCCATTTTGGAACCTGAAATAGCCATGTCATCGCGTAAATTTGGACTCAACCTGGTCGTGGTGCTCGCCATCGCAGCCTTGTTTACCGGCTTCTGGGCACTGATCAATCGCCCGGTCACTGCCCCTAACTGGCCTGAACAGATCTCCGGCTTTTCCTACTCGCCGTTTCAGCAAGGCCAGTACCCACAAAAAGACCAGTACCCGACCGACGAGGAAATGCGTCGCGATCTGGAGATCATGAGCAAGCTGACGGACAACATCCGGACTTACTCGGTAGACGGCACATTGGGTGATATCCCCAAGCTGGCGGAAGAGTTCGGCCTGCGCGTGACGCTAGGGATCTGGATCAGCCCGGACGAGGAACGCAATGAACGAGAAATCCTGCGTGCCATCGAAATCGCCAACACCTCCCGCAGTGTGGTTCGTGTGGTTGTAGGCAACGAGGCGATCTTTCGTAAGGAAATTACCGCCGCGGAACTGAGCGTAATTCTGGACCGCGTCCGCGCGGCCGTAAAAGTCCCGGTGACCACCTCCGAGCAATGGCACGTCTGGGAAGAACACCCTGAACTGGCCAAGCACGTTGACCTGATTGCTGCCCACGTCCTGCCGTACTGGGAGTTCATCCCGGTGGACAAAGCCGGCCAGTTCGTCCTCGATCGCGCTCGCGACCTGAAGAAGATGTTCCCGAAAAAACCGCTGCTGCTATCGGAGGTTGGCTGGCCGAGCAACGGACGTATGCGCGGCGGCACCGACGCCAGCCCGGCGGATCAGGCGATTTACCTGCGCACCCTGGTTAACAAACTCAACCGCCAAGGCTTCAACTACTTCGTGATCGAAGCCTTCGACCAGCCGTGGAAAGCCAGTGACGAAGGTTCGGTAGGCGCGTACTGGGGCGTGTTCAACGCCGCACGCCAACAGAAATTCAACTTCGAAGGCCCGGTGGTAGCGATCCCGCAATGGCGTGTGCTGGCGATCGGTTCTGCAGTCCTGGCCTTGCTCTCGCTGACCTTGTTGATGATCGACGGTTCGGCCCTGCGCCAACGGGGCCGCACCTTCCTGACCTTCATTGCGTTCCTGTGCGGTTCGGTGCTGGTATGGATCGGTTACGACTACAGCCAGCAATACAGCACCTGGTTCAGCCTGACGGTGGGGTTCCTGCTCGCCCTCGGTGCGCTCGGTGTGTTTATCGTGCTGCTGACCGAGGCCCACGAACTGGCCGAAGCGGTCTGGACGCACAAGCGTCGAAGAGAATTCCTGCCCGTAGTGGGGGATTCGGATTACAGACCCAAAGTCTCGATTCACGTGCCTTGCTACAACGAGCCGCCGGAGATGGTCAAACAGACCCTCAACGCCCTGGCCAATCTCGACTATCCGGATTTCGAAGTCCTGATCATCGACAACAACACCAAGGATCCGGCGGTCTGGGAACCGGTGCAGGCCTACTGCGAAACCCTCGGCCCGCGCTTCAAGTTCTTCCACGTCGCCCCGCTGGCCGGTTTCAAGGGTGGCGCGCTGAATTACCTGATCCCGCATACCGCCAAAGATGCTGAAGTGATTGCGGTGATCGACTCGGACTACTGCGTAGACCCGAACTGGCTCAAGCACATGGTGCCGCACTTCGCCGACCCGAAAATCGCCGTGGTGCAATCGCCACAGGATTATCGCGACCAGAACGAAAGCACGTTCAAAAAGCTCTGCTACGCGGAATATAAAGGCTTCTTCCATATCGGCATGGTCACCCGCAACGACCGTGACGCGATCATCCAGCACGGGACCATGACCATGACCCGGCGCTCGGTGCTGGAGGAATTGGGCTGGGCCGATTGGTGCATCTGTGAAGACGCCGAGCTCGGTCTGCGGGTGTTCGAGAAAGGCCTGTCAGCGGCGTATTACCACACCAGCTACGGCAAGGGGCTGATGCCCGATACCTTTATCGACTTCAAGAAACAGCGTTTCCGCTGGGCCTATGGCGCGATTCAGATCATCAACCGTCACACCGCCAGTCTGTTGCGCGGCAAGGACACCGAACTGACCCGCGGCCAGCGTTATCACTTCCTCGCGGGCTGGTTGCCGTGGGTCGCCGACGGCATGAACATCTTCTTCACCGTGGGCGCCCTTTTGTGGTCCGCGGCGATGATTATCGTGCCGCAGCGCGTCGATCCACCGTTGCTGATTTTCGCGATCCCGCCCTTGGCGCTGTTCGTGTTCAAGGTTGGCAAGATCATCTTCCTGTACCGTCGCGCGGTCGGGGTCAACCTCAAGGATGCGTTCTGTGCAGCCCTGGCTGGGCTGGCGTTGTCGCACACCATCGCCAAAGCGGTGCTGTACGGTTTCTTCACCAGCAGCATTCCGTTCTTCCGCACACCGAAAAACGCCGACAATCATGGCTTTTGGGTCGCGATTTCCGAGGCGCGTGAAGAAGTGTTCATCATGATGCTGCTGTGGGGCGCTGCGCTGGGAATCTTCCTGGTGAACGGCTTGCCGAGCAACGACATGCGCTTCTGGGTGACCATGTTGCTGGTGCAGTCGCTGCCGTATCTGGCGGCGCTGATCATGGCGTTCCTGTCTTCGCTGCCGAAACCGGCGGCGGAGCCTGAGCCGGCAACGGCGTAATCCTTTATTGGATAACGTCAAACGGCGGCCTTCGGGCCGCCGTTTTGCTTTAGAATGATCGCCCTTTTCCACTGTAGGAGCTGCCGCAGGCTGCGATCTTTTGATCTGGTTTTTCAAAAAGCAAAATCAAAAGATCGCAGCCTGCGGCAGCTCCTACAGGTTTACCGTGCACACCTCGGAGTTTTTCATGACGGCCCACGCCGACCTTTCGCCGACCCTTCAACTCGCCATCGACCTGATCCGTCGTCCGTCCGTGACGCCGGTCGACGCCGATTGCCAGAAGCAGATGATGCAGCGCCTGGGCGACGCCGGTTTCAAGCTGGAACCGATGCGCATCGAGGATGTGGATAACTTCTGGGCGACTCACGGTAAACATGACGGCCCGGTGCTGTGCTTCGCCGGTCACACCGACGTCGTGCCGACCGGCCCGGTGCAGGCCTGGCAGATCGACCCGTTCAACGCACTGATCGACGAGCACGGCATGCTCTGTGGCCGAGGCGCGGCGGACATGAAAGGCAGCCTTGCGGCCATGACCGTGGCGGCCGAGCGTTTCGTCACCGACTACCCGGACCATAAAGGGTCCGTGGCTTTCCTCATCACCAGCGACGAAGAAGGCCCGGCGCACCACGGCACCAAAGCCGTGGTCGAACGCCTCGCTGCGCGCAACGAGCGTCTGGACTGGTGCATCGTCGGCGAACCGTCGAGCACCACGCTGGTCGGTGACGTGGTCAAGAACGGTCGTCGCGGCTCCCTCGGTGCCAAATTGACCGTACGCGGTGTGCAAGGTCACGTGGCCTACCCGCACCTGGCGAAAAATCCGATTCACCTCGCCGCCCCGGCCCTGGCTGAACTGGCCGCCGAGCATTGGGACCACGGCAACGATTTCTTCCCGCCGACCAGCTTCCAGATTTCCAACGTGAATTCCGGCACGGGCGCCACCAACGTGATTCCGGGTGATCTGGTGGCGGTGTTCAACTTCCGTTTCTCGACCGAGTCGACCGTTGAAGGCCTGCAGAAACGCGTCGCCGACATCCTCGACAAGCACGGCCTGGACTGGCACGTCGATTGGGCGCTCTCCGGTCTGCCGTTCCTGACCGAGCCGGGTGCGCTGTTGGATGCCGTGGCGTCGAGCATCAAGGACGTCACCGGTCGCGAGACCAAAGCGTCCACCAGCGGCGGTACGTCTGACGGTCGTTTCATTGCGACCATGGGCACGCAAGTCGTCGAACTGGGTCCGGTCAACGCCACGATTCACCAGGTCAACGAGCGCGTACTTGCCGCCGATCTCGACGTATTGACCGAAATCTACTACCAGACCCTGATCAAGTTGCTCGCTTGATGCTGGCCTGCCCGATCTGCAGCGAACCGCTGAATGCGGTGGACAACGGCGTGGCGTGCCCCGCCGGCCATCGTTTCGACCGCGCGCGGCAGGGTTACCTGAACCTGCTGCCGGTGCAGCACAAGAACAGCCGCGACCCTGGGGATAACCTGGCGATGGTCGAAGCCCGGCGCGATTTCCTCAACGCCGGCCATTACGCGCCGGTGGCCAAGCGTCTGGCGGAGTTGGCGGCGCAGTACGCGCCGCAGCGCTGGCTGGACATTGGTTGTGGCGAGGGTTACTACACCGCGCAAATCGCCCAGGCCTTGCCGAATGCTGACGGCTACGCGCTGGATATTTCCCGTGAAGCGGTCAAACGCGCCTGCAAACGTAACCCGCAGTTGACCTGGTTGATCGCCAGCATGGCCCGCGTACCGTTGGCTTCAGGCAGTTGCCAGTTTCTCGCCAGCGTTTTCAGTCCTCTGGACTGGGAAGAAGCCAAGCGTTTGCTGAGCCAGGGTGGCGGGTTGATGAAAGTCGGACCGACCAGCGGGCATCTGATGGAATTACGCGAGCGGCTGTACGACGAAGTCCGTGAATACACCGACGACAAGCACCTCGCGCTGGTGCCGGAAGGCATGGCGCTGCAGCACAGTGAAACCCTGGAATTCAAACTGACCCTGGAAAAGGGTCAGGACCGGGCGAACCTGTTGGCGATGACACCTCACGGCTGGCGCGCCAGCGCTGAGCGTCGAGCGGCCGTCATCGATCAGGTCGAGCCGTTCGAAGTCACTGTTTCCATGCGCTACGATTATTTCGTGCTGCAATAACCTTTAATTTTTGGTCTTGAGCAATGGCTTGAGGCCGGCTAAATCCGCGAATGGATTTTTCAGACCCGCAGTGAGGACATCCATGCGCCAACCCGATATCGAGATTTACCTGAAAGACGCTGACGTCGACTACAAGGCCATCGCAGCCTGGCTCGGCGCCGCGCTGGGCCCGTGCACCGACTGGGTACAGAAAGGCCAGACCTACAAGTGCAAGGCAGGCAATGTGCCCGTCACCTGGCTGCCGAAAGCCGTCGGAAAATGGAACAGTCTGTACCTGGAAAGTGACCAGACCCCGTGGGAAGACGACATCGCCTGCGCCCGCGCTGCGTTCGCCGCGCTGAACGTCGAAGTACGTTGCGCTCCGGGTACCTGGGTCGAGGAAGAAGGCGAGGAAACCGCAGATCGCTGGATGCGCATCAGTGCCGATGGTGAAGAAGAGATCACCTGGAAAACTGTTTAAGCGCTTCAACACCGCACTATTGGCATACCCTGATGACATGCCAAAAGGAGATCATTGTGGGAGGGGGCGTGGCGAGGGGATCAGCGAAACGTCGCACCGCCCCGTTGCCCCGTTGGGTGGCGCAGCCGCCTCAAAACATGAGGCCTGCTTCGCAGTCCAACGGGGATAAATCCCCTCGCCACAGCCCGCTCCCACAGTGGGTTTGTGTGATCCGGGCGGTCGTGTTTACAGCCCCACCACATCCTCAGCCTGCAACCCCTTCTCCCCCGTCACCACCGCATATTCAACCTGCTGACCTTCAGCCAGCGAACGGTGACCTTCGCCGCGGATCGCGCGGTAGTGCACGAACACGTCCACCCCGTCTTCGCGCTGAATAAAGCCGTAGCCCTTGGCGTCATTGAACCACTTCACATTGCCGGTCTCGCGCGCAGCCATAACTCAGTACCCCTTCTTTTTATTGTTGAGCGGGCGAGTATATGACAGACGCAAAAACTCTCAACTCAAGTTTACTTAGCCGCTTTTTTGCCGATTTTCGATGAATCCGGCACACTATCCACCGCCCGAGCACCTGCTCGGTTTTATTCACTCATGCAGAAGCCGTATGACCCGCTCCCCGTTCCGTCGTCTTGTGTTTGGCACCTTGCGCCGACTGCTGTACCTCTGGGTTCGCTCGGAGACGATCAACCAGTCGTCCTTTACCCTCAACCTCGACCGCAGTCGTCCGGTGTTCTACGTCCTGCAAAACCCTTCGCTGACCGACCTTGCCGTGGTCGATACCGAATGCACCAAAGCCGGCCTGCCGCGCCCGGTGCTGCCCGTATCGGTGGGCAACCTGCTGGAACCTGCGGCGTTCTTCTACCTGACGCCGGAACCGGACTGGCTTGGCCGTCAGGACAAACGCGGCGCACCGCCCACCCTCACCCGCCTGGTCAGCGCACTGAGCCAGAATGCCGCCGAAGATGCGCAGATCATTCCGGTCAGCGTGTTCTGGGGCCAGTCGCCGGACAGTGAGTCGAGCCCGTGGAAACTGCTGTTCGCGGACAGCTGGGCGGTCACCGGGCGATTGCGTCGCCTGCTGAGCATCATCGTGTTGGGGCGCAAGACGCGCGTGCAGTTCTCCGCGCCTATCCACCTGCGCGAACTGATCGATCACAACAAAGGCCACGAACGCACCGTGCGCATGGCCCAGCGCATCCTGCGGGTGCACTTTCGCAACCTGAAAGCCGCCGTGATCGGTCCCGACATTTCCCACCGTCGCAACCTGGTCAAAGGCTTGCTCAACCAGCCGCTGGTGAAACAGGCAATCTTCGACGAAGCCGAGCGCGAAAACATCTCGCCCGAAAAAGCCAAGGCGCAGGCCCTGCGTTACGGCAACGAGATTGCCTCGGACTACACCTACACCGCGATCCGCTTCCTCGAAGTGGTGTTGAGCTGGTTCTGGAACAAGATCTACGACGGAATCAAGGTCAACCACATCGAAGGTGTGCAGAAGGTCGCCCAGGGCCACGAGGTCATCTATGTCCCCTGCCACCGCAGCCATATCGACTACCTGCTGCTGTCGTACCTGCTGTTCCGCAATGGCCTGACGCCGCCGCACATCGCCGCCGGCATCAACCTGAACATGCCGGTGATTGGCAGTCTCTTGCGCCGTGGCGGGGCGTTTTTCATGCGCCGTACGTTCAAGGGCAACCCGCTCTACACCTCGGTGTTCAACGAATACCTGCACACGCTGTTCACCAAAGGTTTCCCGGTTGAGTACTTCGTTGAAGGCGGCCGCTCGCGCACAGGGCGCATGCTGCAACCGAAAACCGGGATGCTTGCGATCACCCTGCGCAGCTTCCTGCGCTCCTCGCGCATGCCGATCGTTTTTATTCCGGTGTACATCGGTTACGAGCGTGTACTGGAAGGCCGGACTTACCTGGGCGAACTGCGTGGCGCCACCAAGAAGAAAGAATCGATCTTCGACATCTTCAAAGTCATCGGCGCCCTCAAGCAGCGCTTTGGTCAGGTGGCGGTGAACTTCGGTGAGCCGATCAAACTCGCGGAATTCCTCGACAGCGAACAGCCAGACTGGCGCCAACAGGAATTAGGGCCGCAATTCAAACCGGCGTGGCTCAACGAAACCACCAACCGTCTCGGGGAAAAAGTCGCGCAGCACCTGAACGAAGCGGCCGCCATCAATCCGGTCAATCTGGTCGCCCTCGCCTTGCTGTCCACCACCCGCCTGGCCCTGGACGATCGCGCCATGGCGCGCGTACTCGACCTCTATCTGGCGCTGCTGCGCAAAGTGCCATATTCGCCGCACACCACCCTGCCGGAAGGTGATGGACGAGCGCTGATCAAACATGTGAAGGACATGGACCTGCTGTCCGAGCAGAGCGATGCGCTCGGCAAAATTCTGTATCTGGACGAGCAGAATGCAGTCCTGATGACCTATTACCGCAACAACGTACTGCACATTTTTGCCCTGCCGGCGCTGCTCGCGAGTTTCTTCCAGAGCGCGTCACGCATGAGCCGCGAACAGATCCTGCGCTATACCCGGGCGCTGTATCCGTACCTGCAATCGGAACTGTTCATTCGCTGGTCCCTGGACGAGCTGGACGCCGTGGTCGATCAATGGCTCGAGGCCTTCGTTGAACAAGGGTTGCTGCGCTTCGAGAACAACGTGTACCTGCGCCCTGCGCCAAGTTCGCGGCATTTCGTGCTGCTCACCTTGCTGTCGAAGAGCATCGCCCAGACCCTGCAGCGCTTTTACATGACCGTGTCCCTGCTGCTCAACAGCGGCCAGAACAGCATCAGTGCCGAAGAGCTCGAGGACCTGTGCACGGTCATGGCCCAGCGCCTGTCGATCCTTCATGGGCTGAACGCCCCCGAGTTCTTCGACAAGAGCCTGTTCCGCCACTTCATCCAGACGATGCTGGACCTGGACGTCTTGCGCCGCGATGAAGCCGGCAAGCTGAGCTATCACGAGCTGCTGGGCGAATTGGCTGAGGGTGCGGCGAAGCGTGTACTGCCGGCGGAAATTCGCTTGTCGATCCGTCAGGTGGCGTTGCATCGCAGTGAAGATGCGGCGGACCAGATCGCCGTACAACCCGAGATTTGATGAAAACGTGTGGGAGTGAGCCTGCTCGCTCCCACAATGATTGGAGATACCCGATGAAAAAACTCACTCTATTGGCCGCCGCCACCCTGCTGAGCGCCTGTCAGTCGATGGCACCTGCCACCAAAACCAGCCTTGATGGCGAAGTCTTCTACCTTCAACGCATCGCCCTGCCACCGAACGCGACCCTGACGGTGAGCTTGCAGGACGTGTCGCTGGCCGACGCGCCCGCGCTTGTCCTCGATGAACAGAAAGGCCCGGTCAAGGGTCAGGTGCCGCTGCCATTTCATCTCAGCTACGATCCGGTCCAGGTCAATCCTGGCCACCGCTACTCGGTCAGTGCCCGCATCGAAGTGGATGGCAAGCTGATCTTCATCACCACCGAACACCACGCCGTGCAACTGAATGGCAGCGATCCGCAGCCGTTGAAAATCCGTGTCGACGCCGTTCGCTAACGCTATTCAAGTACAAGGAAGCCGCCATGCTCCGCCCCACCCTTCGCTTCGCCGGTCTGTGTGCAGGTTTGCTGATCTGCACCAACGCCCTGGCGCTGTCGCTCAGTGACCTGTCACAAAAAGACGCCACCGGCGGTCTCAAGGATGCCCTGACGCAAGGTGCTCAAGTGGCAGTCAAACAACTTGGCACGCCCGGTGGGTTCAGCAACAACCCCGAGGTCAAAATCGAACTGCCGGGCAAGCTGGGCAAAGTCGCCAGCAAAATGAAACAGTTCGGTATGGGCAGTCAGGTCGATCAGCTGGAAACCAGCATGAACAAAGCGGCTGAAACGGCCGTGACCCAGGCCCAGCCGATTCTGGTGGATGCCGTGAAAAAAATGAGTGTTGAAGATGCCAAAGGCATTCTCAGCGGCGGCAACGACTCCGCCACTCAGTACCTCAACAAAACCAGCCGCGAGCAGATTCGCGCGAAGTTCCTGCCCATCGTCAAGCAAGCCACCGATCAGGTTGGCCTGGCCAAACAGTACAACTCGTTCGCTGGGCAAGCGGCCACCTTGGGTGTGCTGGACGCCAAGAATGCCAACATCGAGAGCTACGTGACCGAGCAGGCGCTGAACGGCTTGTTCGAGATGATCGGCAAGCAGGAAGAAACCATCCGCAACAACCCGGCCGCCGCTGCGACCAGCCTGGCGAAGAAAGTTTTCGGCACGCTGTAAAACGAATCTGCAGGAGCTGCCGCAGGCTGCGATCTTTTGATCTTGTTTATTAAAGCAAGATCAAAGATCGCAGCCTGCGGCAGCTCCTACGGGGGTCAGGTGGTTTCTTTCTTGATTCGGAACCATGCGGCGTACAGCGCCGGCAGGAACAACAGCGTCAATGCTGTCGCCACGATCAGGCCGCCCATGATCGCCACTGCCATCGGCCCGAAGAACACGCTGCGAGACAGTGGAATCATCGCCAGCACCGCCGCAAGCGCGGTCAGCACGATCGGCCGGAAGCGTCGCACAGTGGCTTCGATGATCGCTTGCCAGGGCTTCAGACCAGCGGCGATGTCCTGCTCGATCTGGTCCACCAGAATCACCGAGTTACGCATGATCATCCCGGACAGCGCGATGGTGCCGAGCATCGCCACAAACCCGAACGGCTGTCGGAACACCAGCAAGAACAGGGTCACACCGATCAGTCCCAGTGGCGCGGTGAGGAACACCATCACCGTGCGAGAGAAACTGCGCAGTTGCAGCATCAGCAACGTCAGCACGACCACGATGAACAACGGCACGCCAGCCTTCACCGAGTTCTGCCCCCGTGCAGAATCTTCCACAGTGCCGCCGACATCCAGCAGGTAGCCGTCCGGCAATTCTGCGCGAATCGGATCGAGCGTCGGCATGATCTGCGCAACCAATGTCGCCGGTTGTTCCTTGCCGTAGATGTCAGCGCGGACTGTCACGTTCGGCAGGCGATTGCGGTGCCAGATGATGCCCTCTTCGAAGCCGTACTCCAGGGTGGCGATCTGCGACAGGGCCACACTGCGGCCATTGTCGGTGGGCACTGCGAGGCTTGGCAGCAATGACAACTCGGTGCGCTCGTGCAAGGTGCCGCGCAGCAGAATCTCGATCAATTCATTGTCTTCGCGGTACTGGCTGACACTGGAACCGGTCAGGGAGCTTTGCAAAAACTTCGACAGGTTCGCGGTACTGACGCCAAGCGCCCGGGCACGGTCCTGATCGACGTTCAGGTACACCACTTTGCTCGGCTCTTCCCAGTCCAGATGAACGTTGACCACATGCGGGTTCTCGCGAACCTTCGCCGCGACTTTGCGTGCCAGTTCGCGGACTTCCTCAATGTGTTCGCCGGTCACACGGAACTGCACCGGATAGCCCACGGGCGGACCGTTTTCCAGGCGTGTGACCCGCGAGCGCAACGCCGGGAATTGTTCGTTAAGGGTTTCGATCAGCCAGGTGCGCAGGCTTTCGCGCTCCTCGATGGTTTTGGCCAGGACGACAAATTGCGCGAAGCTCGCTGCCGGCAGTTGTTGATCCAGCGGCAGGTAAAAACGCGGTGAACCGGTGCCCACGTAGGCGACATAGTTGTCGATGCCGGCCTTATCCTTGAGCAGGGTTTCAAGACGTTTGGCCTCCTCGGCGGTGTTGCTCAGCGACGCGCCTTCGGCCAACTTCAGATCGACCATCAACTCCAGACGACCCGATGCCGGAAAGAATTGCTGCGGCACGAAGCGAAAGAGCGCGATGGAGCCGATAAACAACACAATGGTCAGCACGATCACGGTCTTGCGCCAGCGAACACACCACTCCACCAGGCGTCTGACGCGCTGATAGAACGGTGTGCCGTAAGGGTCCGGTTGGCCGGCACCGTGTTTGGCAGCATGAATCTTCGCCAGGTCCGGCAGCAGCTTTTCCCCCAGATACGGCACGAACACCACGGCGGCGATCCATGACGCGATCAACGCAATGGTCACGACCTGGAAGATCGAACGGGTGTATTCGCCCGTCCCCGATTGCGCGGTGGCGATCGGCAGGAAACCGGCCGCCGTGATCAAGGTGCCGGTGAGCATCGGGAATGCGGTACTGGTCCAGGCATAACTGGCTGCCTTGATCCGGTCGAAACCCTGCTCCATTTTGATCGCCATCATTTCCACGGCGATGATCGCATCGTCCACCAGCAACCCCAGCGCCAGCACCAGCGCGCCCAGGGAAATCTTGTGCAGACCGATGCCCAGGTAATACATGCAGGCAAACGTCATCGCCAGCACCAGTGGAATCGCCAGCGCCACGACCATGCCCGTGCGCACGCCCAGGGAGAAGAAACTCACCAGCAAAACAATCGCCAAGGCCTCCACCAGCACCTGGATGAACTCGCCGACGCCGGTTTTCACGGCGGCGGGCTGGTCCGAGACCTTGCGCAGCTGCATGCCCGCCGGAAGGTTTTGCTGGATGCGGTCGAACTCGACTTCCAGGGCCTTGCCCAGCACCAGAATGTCGCCGCCAGACTTCATCGCAACGGCCAGACCGATGGCGTCCTGCGCCATGAAGCGCATGCGCGGCGCGGGGGGATCGTTGAAGCCACGACGCACGTCCGCCACATCGGAGATGCGGAACGTGCGATCACCGACGCGGATCGGGAAGTTTTTTATCTCGTCGACGGTCTGAAAATTCCCCGACACCCGTAGCTGCAATCGCTCGCTGGTGGTTTCGAAGAACCCGGCAGTGGACACGGCGTTCTGCTCTTCAAGGGCTTGCTGCACAGCCCCCAGTGGCAACCCGAGGGTGGCGAGCTTGACGTTGGACAGCTCGATCCAGATTTTCTCGTCCTGCAATCCCAGCAGGTCGACCTTGCCCACATCCTTGACCCGTTGCAGCTGGATCTGGATGCGGTCCGCATAATCCTTGAGCACGGCGTAATCGAAACCGTCACCGGTCAGGGCATAGATGTTGCCGAAGGTGGTGCCGAATTCGTCATTGAAGAAAGGGCCCTGAATACCGGGCGGCAGGGTATGGCGAATATCGCTGACTTTTTTGCGGACTTGATACCAAAGCTCGGGAATGTCCACCGAATGCATGGAATCGCGCGCGATGAACGTCACCTGGGATTCGCCCGGACGGGAGAACGACACGATGCGCTCGTACTCGCCGGTTTCCATCAGCTTCTTTTCAATGCGCTCGGTGACCTGGCGGGACACTTCCTGAGCCGTTGCGCCGGGCCAGTTCGTACGAATCACCATCGCCTTGAACGTGAACGGCGGATCTTCGCTTTGTCCGAGCTTGGTGTAGGAAAGCGCACCGACCACTGCCAGCAAAAGCATCAGGAACAGGACGATCTGGCGATTGCGCAGCGCCCAGGCGGAAAGATTGAAACCCATCGGGACCTACTCCTTGTCCGCCAGATTGACCACACGGTTGGAGCGATCCACCGGGCGCACTTGCTGCCCGTCGTGAAGCACATGAACACCGGCCGCGACCACCCAATCATTGACACTCAGGCCTTCGAGCACCGGTACGGTTTTCTCGCCGAATGCACCGATCCGAACCGGCGTTTTTTTCAGGGTGTTATTGGCACCCAGTACCCAAACGTAAGTAGCACCGTCCTGCGCGGTGACCGCCGAGAGCGGCACCGACAGCGACACCACGTCCGCCGCCTGGATGAATACCCGGGCACTCTGACCCAGTTCGGCAGGTACCTTGCCAGCAGTAAACGCGATACGTGCGGCAAAGGTGCGCGACCTTGGGTCAGCAGCAGGCGACAGCTCGCGGATCCGTCCGGCGAACCGTTGATCCGGTTGCGTCCAGAGTTCCACGGACACCGGCTGGCCCACCTTGAAGCGGCCAAAGTTTTGCTCCGGCAGGCTGATCAGCACTTCACGCTCGCCATCAGTGGCGAGGGTGAACAGGGTTTGCCCGGCCGCCACGACTTGCCCGACTTCCACCGCGCGCTTGGCCACCACACCGTCCTGTGGCGCACGCAGCACGGCGTAGCTGGCCTGGTTGGTCGATACGTTGAATTCGGCTTTGATTTGCTTGAGACGCGCCTCACCGGATCGGTAAAGGTTTTCGGCATTGTCGTACGCCGAACGGCTGATCATCTGACGCTCCATCAGCGTCTTGTAGCGATCACGCTCGGCTCGGACCAGGTTGAGGTTGGCTTCGGCCGCCGCGACCTGGGCGCGGGTGGCTTCCAGTTGCAGGCGCACATCCTGCGGATCGAGTTCCGCCAAGGGCTGATCGGCCTTGACCCGGTCCCCTTCCTCGACCAGTCGTCGGCTGACTTTACCGCCAATGCGAAACGCCAGCTCCGGCTCGTAGCGAGCCCGCACTTCACCGGGATAACTCTCCATGGCCTGCGCCGATGGCTCTGGCTGCACCACCATGGCCGGTCGGATGGTGACCTGGGGCGCCTCTTCGTGCCCACACGCGGACAATAAAAAAGCCAGAGTGACTGGCAACGCGAGGGGCAAGGCATAGCGGAACATGGTGAAGGACCTTTCGCTAATGGTGCTTGGAATAATTATACTGGCCAGTATGTTATTAATAGCAAACTCACCAGTCCAGTATTAAAGCGAAAAATGTCGAACAATCTTTCAGCACCCAATGGTCCGGGCCGTCCCAAGGATCTGGCCAAGCGCCAGGCGATCCTCGATGCGGCGAAAATCCTGTTCCTGAGCAATGGCTATGCGAACACCAGCATGGACGCAGTGGCAGCCGAGGCTGGCGTGTCGAAGTTGACGGTCTACAGCCATTTCAATGACAAGGAAACGCTGTTCTCTGCCGCTGTCGTCGCCAAATGCGAGGAGCAATTACCGCCGGATTTTTTCGAGTTGCCGGACGGCATCGCGGTGGAAAAGGTGCTGCTGAACATCGCGCGCGGCTTTCATCAGCTGATCAACAGCGATGAATCGGTGAACCTGCATCGATTGATCATGACCCTGGGCAGCCAGGACCCGAAACTCTCACTGATTTTCTTCGAAGCGGGACCCGAGCGCATGCTGCATGGCATGGAGCGCTTGCTGGCCAAGGTGGATCAGAGTGGCGCGCTGCACATCGAAAAACCGCGCAACGCGGCCGAGCACTTCTTTTGCCTGCTCAAGGGCGCGGGGAATTTTCGTTTGCTGTATGGCTGTGGTGAGCCGCTGACCGGGGATGCGGCGGAGAGCCATGTGCAGGAAGTGGTGGGGTTGTTTATGCGGGCGTATCGACTGGCGACAGCCTGATAGTTATTGGGTGACTGATCAGGCGCCATCGCGGGCAAGCCCGCTCCCACGATGATCTGTGGTGTGACGCAGACCTTGTGGGAGCGGGCTTGCCCGCGATGGCGTCGACTCGATTTAAGACTTCAGCGCCTTCTTCGGATAAATATCATACCGGCTCGATTTCCCGTCCAGCGCATGGCTCGGCTTCGGCCCCTCGATACACGGTGCCTTGCGCGGACGCTTGACCACCACCCGATGGCTGGCTAACGCTAACGCCGCTTCGAGCAAGGCCGGTGCATCCGGATCGTCCCCTACCAACGGCCGGAACAGGCGCATTTCCTTCTTCACCAACGCCGTTTTCTCACGGTGCGGGAACATCGGGTCGAGGTAGATCACCTGCGGCGGCTCGCCTTCCCAGTTGCGCATCACCTCGATCGAATTGCCCTTGAGCAAACGCATGCGCGCCACAATCGGCGCCACGTCGAAATCTTCAGCACCGCGCAGCAGACCGTCCTCCAGCAAGGCACCGATCAATGGCTGCCGTTCGATCAGGCTCATCTCGCACCCCAGGCTCGCCAGCACGAATGCGTCCTTGCCCAGGCCCGCCGTGGCATCCAGCACGCGAGGCCGCACGCCTTGAGCGATGCCGACTGCCTTGGCAATCATCTGCCCGGTGCCGCCGCCGAACAGCCGGCGATGGGCCGCCCCGCCTTCCACGAAATCCACACGCACCGGCCCCGGGGCGTCCGGGCCCAGCTGTTGAAGCTGCAAGCCCTGCTCCCCGACCTGCAGCGCGAACTCAGCGCCATCCACCTGCATTGGCAAGTCCAGGCGCTCGGCCCATTGTTCGGCCTGTGGCTGATAGATCTCGCTCAGGGCTTGGACATGAATGCGGCAGGCCGCGGGTTGCTCAATCATGGGAAAAAACGCTCAAAAAATTAATGATCGGCAAAAACGGCCGATAACAAAACTATCGAGCATTTTGCCAGAGCTGAGCGTCGACCGAGAGAAATGTCAGACATTCAACCCACCATCACAGGTTTTATCTCGCCCTACGGCGATTACAGCCTGCGAAACTCCCAAGCACTGAGCGGCGTCAGTCACCTCTGGCAGGATTTTTTTGCCCGGGCCCTGGCCGATCAGTCGAAGGAGGCGGTGCTGCCCGCTTCGCTGGATTTCCCACCGGTGGACCTCGACAGCCCGGTCGAACCTACCGTCGGCAGCGACCTGCTGGCGCACATCATGTCCCAGCGTGAATGTGACGTGAAAGACACCGAAGTACGCCCGCCAGAGCCGCTCTTCCTGCCGATTGCCGAGTTCGAGATGGACCTGGCAGACAAGCCCTTCCCACCGTTTCCAGACGACGAAGTTGTGGCTCAGCAGAAACAGCAGGACTTCGAGAGCGGCTGGGTTCGACCGCTCGTGCTCACCGCCGGCCAGCCCTTGCCAGCGCCAGGCCCGGCGCCACAGCCGCGCGCGCTGCACCTGCCAATCGCCGAATTCGAACTCGATCTGCTGGACAAACCGTTCCCGCCGTTTGCGCCGCAGGAGCTGGTTGAACAGCAAAAGAACTTTGACTTCGATATCGGCTGGGCTCGCCCGATCGTCCTGCAAAACCTGCGCATCGCCGCATAGCCCTCAGCGACACACCCACCACGGGCCAACATCGACATGAAAGTGATTGCGATGGGCAGCGTTGTAGTCCGGGCTCAACACCACACTGAACATCTCGCAGGCGCTATCCCGGACCTGGCGTAAAAACCGCGCATCCTGATTGTCCTTCGGCCAATCCTTCAGCACGCTGATCGAGCGACCATCCGCCAGCCGAAAACCGGCAATGTCCAGGGCATCGGCCGATGCGTGCTGACTGCGTCGAGCGTTCTCGCGCCCGTAGACATTGCGGCAGGCAAAACTGCCGAGGTGGTCGACACGCGTCACTGCCTGCCCATAGACGGCTTGAGCCGCAGGCTGCAGGGCGTGGTGCTCGAACAGCGCGTACGAGACGGCCAGTCGGCAACTCGCGAGGAAGCTGCTGCTCAGGGCCGCCTGACCGCCCTGCACACGCAGGGTATTGAGCAGCGGACAGGTCGCGCCGGGGCTGTCGGCTTGTCGACTCACCCGCAGGCCCGAGCTGGCGAGGGCTTGATCACACAGCTGGGGATCATCGCGCAGGCGCATGAGTTTGTAGCGGGTCAACACATTGGGCGCCGCCTTCACGTCCAGCGGCGCCCAAGGGTTCCATTGCGGCGCAAGCGAGATCCAGCCACGCCAGACCCCCACGGCCCCCGCACCGATGATCAACAGCAGCAACAACAGCCACCAGCGAAACCGCACTGTCAGCCTTTGAACAGCTGATTGGCCTTGGCGTAGGGCATGGACCTCGAGGTGAACCCGAATGTGCCTGACGTCTTGATTTCTTCGGCTGCGCGAAAAAATTCGCCATACGCCGCCAGGGCCAGTGCCGAACCGACGCTGATGCGTTTGACGCCCATCTCGCTCAACTCCTCGACCGTCAATTTGAGCCCACCGGACATCAGTACATTGACCGGTTTCGGCGCGACGGCACGGACCACCGCCAGCACATCTTCAGCGCTGCGCAGACCCGGCGCATACAACACGTCGGCGCCCGCCTCAGCAAATGCCTGCAAGCGGCGGATCGTGTCTGCCAGATCGGGATTGCCATGCAGGAAGTTCTCGGCCCGGGCCGTCAGCATGAAAGGAAAAGGTAAACTGCGCGCGGCGGTGACGGCAGCTTTGACACGTGCGACGGCGTGTTCAAAGCAATAGATCGGCGCGTCTTCGCGCCCGGTGGCGTCCTCAATCGAACCGCCGACAGCACCGGCCTCTGCAGCACGCAAAACACTCTGCGCGCATTCAGCAGGGTCGTCAGCGAAGCCGTTTTCCAGATCGACCGCCACCGGAAGGTCCGTCGCCGCAACAATCGCTCGGACATTTGCCAGGGTGTCGTCCAGCGTTAATCCGCCATCGGGGCGGGCGTTGGAGAAGGCGTAACCGGCACTGGTGGTCGCCAGCGCCTCGAAACCCAGGCTGGCGAGCATTTTCGCCGAGCCGGCGTCCCACGGATTGGGAATGACAAAAGCCCCATCACGTTCATGCAGCGCTTTGAACGCTTGGGCTCGAAGGGTTTGCGCATCCATTTGGCAGGCTCCTGAGAAGGACGAAAAACCCGCCTCAGAGCAAACCAAGTTGCTCCGCAGCGGGCTCTCTATATAGCTCAGGCAGCGCCGGCAAGCCAGGCAAACGCAGCATCAGTTGCGCGTGAAACCGCTGTGCGAGTCTCGCGGCCTGCAGATTGTCGGCGGTGTGCAGGAAGATATAAGGCGTGCGCCCTTCCTCAATCCACTGCGCTATTTTTTCGACCCAAGGCACCAGGAATGAATCATTCGCCTCAAGCTGCGGGTGGCCAATGAAGCGCACCTGCGGACATTGCGTGAACGCTGCCGGACGGGTCGGGACGTTGGGCTTTTTGGATTGGGCATGCAGCACCGAAGGATCGGTCGAAGTGCAACTGAACAGTGCACGGGGATCAAGGCAGATGCGCTCGACCCCGCGATCCAGCAACAGCCGGTTGAGCAGGCGCTCGCCGTCACCCTTGGCGAAAAAATCCCGGTGCCGCACCTCGACAGCCAGTGGTCGATCCAGCGCATCGATGAAACCGGCCAGTTCGGGCAATCGTTGAGGCGTGAAGCTTTTTGCCAATTGCAGCCACAGTGGCGACACCCGCTCACCGAGGGGGCTGAGCAATTGCACGAAGGTTTCAGCGGCGGTCAGTTGATCGCGCAGGTCCCCGTTGTGGCTGATGTCGCCGGGAAACTTGGCGGTGAAGCGAAAGTGCTCGGGCATGGTGTCGGCCCAGCGCTGCACGGTGTCGGCAGCCGGGCTCGCGTAGAAAGTCGTATTGCCTTCCACGGCGTTGAACACTTGAGTGTAGAGATTGAGAAATTCGCCGGGTTTAGCGTCTTGCGGATAGAGGTAGTCGCGCCAGGCGCTTTCACTCCACGATGGGCAACCGAGGTAGTACGGCAACAACAACATCAGATGTACAGATCGAGGCCCAGCACATCCGCATCCCAATCGACAAAACCGGCAGTGCTGAGATAGCTGGCCAGGGCCATCGAGACGCTTTTACTCATGGCTCGGTGGTAAAGCATGTCTTGCTGACGGGCAGGGAGATTGCTCAGGCGTTGTGCGGAGGCTTTGGCGGCGCGGGCGGCCAATTGCTCTTCGGAGGGAAACTCCAGCTCACCGTCGATATCAACGGTCTCGTCTTCCACCACAGTGCCTTTGCGCGGTTGGCGCTTGATGGGGTAGGACTGAGAGGAGAAGCCGTCTATACGCATAAAGTCATGCTCGGTATCGATGATGGCAGTTTAGTGGCGCGCAACGCCCTTCGCAAACCGCCGAGTGATAACTAGAACACATAAAAGGCAAAAGGTTTAAAAGCGGGGGCTGGAAACTGACGATTGGTTCTATGCGAGACCCGTTTTTGTGGCGAGGGAGATTGCTGGGAGCTTGCTGTGGCGAGGGAGCTTACTCCCGTCCGGCTGCGAAGCAGTCGCAAGTCCAGGCTGCGCGGTGCAGTTGCCGGTCACTGGGGGCCGCTTCGCAGCCCAGCGGGACGGTGCGACGATTCGACAAGCTCCCTCGCCACAGAATAAAGGGTAAATCAACGCGCCTTGGGAGTGGCCACCTTATCGCGCAGATAAACCGGTTGCGCCTCATCCGCCACAATCGCCTCACCACGCGCCCACGCGAAACGCGCCAGGGTCAACAGGTCTTCGGCGTGTGGCAACATGCCCGCGTCCTGGCCGTTCAGGCTGACGCCGATGCGCTCGGCATATCCCCAACCGGTCCCGGCGCCGAACCATTCGCCACTGGCATCGGCAGGCAATGCCGCAACTTCCGGCGGCAACACCGCTTCGTTGCCGACCAGGCGCATCTCCCCTGCCGTCTCGCGGTAGCAGCCCCAATACACTTCATCCATCCGCGCATCGATTGCCGACGCGACCTGGCTCACGCCGTGTTCACGGAAGGCCCGCTGCGCCAATACGGCCAGGTTCGATACCGGGAGCACCGGGCGGTCCAGGGCAAACGCCAACCCCTGCACCACACCAATGGCAATGCGCACGCCCGTGAACGCACCAGGGCCTCGGCCGAATGCGATGGCGTCAACCGCTTGCAGCGTGATTCCGGCGTCAGCCAGCAATTGCTGAATCATCGGTAGCAACTTCTGCGCATGCAGGCGCGGGATCACCTCGTAATGGCTCGTAACCTTGCCGTCATGCAGCAATGCAACGGAGCAAGCTTCAGTCGCGGTGTCCAGGGCCAGCAAGGTGCTCATCGATGTTTCCGTAAGAGAGGTCAGAAAAAGTGCGCCAGTATAAACAACTACGGCCCGCAAGCGGGCCGTAGAAGATCAAGCGGTTATCAGCTCAGCGCTTCAAGCACCTTGCCAGTGATCGCTTCAACCGAGCCGACGCCAGCGATGTGGCTGTATTTCGGCTTGCCGTCGGTAGCGGCAGACAGCGCCTGGTAGAACTCAACCAGTGGCTTGGTCTGGGAATGGTAGACCGACAGACGATGACGAACCGTTTCTTCAGTGTCGTCCTTGCGCTGTACCAGTTCTTCACCGGTGATGTCGTCCTTGCCCGCGACTTTTGGCGGGTTGTAGACGGTGTGGTACACGCGACCGCTGGCTTCGTGAACACGACGACCGGCAATACGCTGAACGATTTCTTCATCGTCGACAGCGATTTCGACCACGTGATCCAGCTCCACGCCGGCTTTGACCAGCGCTTCAGCCTGAGGGATGGTGCGCGGGAAACCGTCGAACAGGAAACCGTTGGCACAATCAGCCTGGCTGATGCGTTCCTTGACCAGGTTGATGATCAGGTCGTCTGAAACCAGACCACCGCTGTCCATGACGCTTTTGGCGATCAAGCCCAGCTCGGTGCCGGCCTTGACCGCTGCACGCAGCATGTCGCCGGTGGAGATTTGCGGAATGCCGAATTTCTCGGTGATGAACTTAGCCTGAGTACCTTTACCGGCCCCGGGAGCTCCCAGCAGAATGACGCGCATCGATGTGCTCCTCAATTTTTTATATAGATAACGTCAGATTCGCCTCGTGGGGCCAATCTCAAAAATAGGGTCGTGACCGCCCAAACGGCCAAAGGCTGATCAAGATACACAGCAGTTCCTGCCCACACAAGCCGCCGAAAGTCGGAGAAACCCGCGCCGGACCTGAGCTTGCGACGCGGTACTCCAAGTCGCAACCCCATCATTAACTGTCGCCTGCCCGCACTTTTTAACGCCTGTCATGCCGCCGTCCGACACCCGATACGGGTGTGGGACACCACGGCAAAAATGTCAGCCCGTGTTACGCAAACCAGCCGCAATCCCCGCCACAGACACCAGTAATGCCTGTTCTACCGGGCTGCCTTGCGCCACCTCCTGCTGCCGCGAACGGGCCAACAGTTCCGCCTGCAATAGATGTAGCGGGTCAAGGTACGTGTTGCGTAAACGAATGAACTCGAGGGTTGCGGGGCTATGTGCCAGCAGCTGCGACTGGCCGGTCAGACCCAGGACCACCGCGCATGCCTGCGACAATAGGTCGCGTAAATGCGCGCCCAGCGGTAGCAGATCCGGTTCGACCAGGCGCTCATCGTAGGACCGGGCAATATCGGCGTCCGCTTTGGCCAGGACCATTTCCAGCATATCGATCCGGGTCCGGAAGAACGGCCACTGTTCTCGCATCTGCCCAAGCAGCTCGCCCTCGCCTCGCTCCAGCGCCTTGCTCAGCGCCGCTTCCCAGCCGAGCCACGCCGGCAGCATCAGGCGGGTCTGGGTCCAGCCGAAGATCCAGGGAATCGCCCGCAGGCTTTCGATACCACCGGCACGGCGCTTGGCAGGTCGACTGCCCAATGGCAGACGTCCAAGCTCCTGTTCCGGAGTGGATTGGCGGAAGTACTCGACGAATTGCGGGTTCTCCCGCACCACGGCGCGATAGGCACTGACCCCGTCAGCGGCCAGTTCGTCCATCAAATGACGCCAGGCAGGTTCCGGTGGTGGCGGTGGCAACAGGGTCGCCTCCAGCACCGCCGCCAGGTAGAGATTGAGGTTTTGTTCGGCGATGTCCGGCAGCCCGAATTTGAAACGGATCATTTCCCCCTGTTCGGTGGTACGGAACCGCCCCGCCACCGAACCCGGTGGCTGCGACAGAATCGCCGCGTGAGCCGGGCCCCCGCCACGTCCGACGGTGCCGCCACGACCGTGGAACAACAGCAGTTCCACTTGCTGCTCGCGGCAGATATCGACCAGCCGTTCCTGCGCTCGATACTGCGCCCAGGCGGCTGCCGTGGTGCCGGCATCCTTGGCCGAGTCGGAGTAGCCGATCATGACTTCCTGGGGCCCTTGCAGGCGTGCGCGGTAGCCGGGCAACAGCAATAGTTTTTCAATCACGGGCCCGGCGTTATCCAGGTCGGCGAGTGTTTCGAACAGCGGCACCACGCGCATCGGCCGCAACACGCCCGACTCCTTGAGCAACAGTTGCACCGCCAATACATCGGAGGCGGCACCCGCCATGGAGATCACGTAAGAGCCCAGCGACGCACCCGGCGCTGCGGCCACTTCCCGGCAGGTCGCCAGCACTTCGGCGGTGTCAGCGGACGGTTTGAAATACGCCGGCAACAGCGGACGCCGATTGTTGAGCTCGCGCATCAGGAACGCGATGCGCTCTTCTTCGCTCCAGTCTTCATACCGACCGAGGCCCAGGTAGTCGGTGATTTCGGTCATAGCCGCCGAGTGCCGTGAAGAATCCTGGCGCACGTCGAGACGCACCAGGAACAACCCGAACGTCACCGCGCGGCGCAAGCAATCGAGTAACGGCCCGTCGGCGATCACGCCCATGCCGCACTCATGCAGCGATTGGTAGCACAGCTCCAGCGGGTCCAGCAGGTCACGATTGTTTTGCAGCACATCGGCGGTTGCCGGTGTGGTCGCCGTCAAGGAAGCGTGTGCCCAGTTACGCGTAGCGCGAAGCCGATCACGCAACTGCTTGAGCACCGTCCGATAAGGTTCTGCGGTGTCCCCGGCCTTGGCCTTGAGTGCATCGCTGGCTTGCTGCATCGACAACTCGGCCGCCAGATGATCGATATCGCGCACGTACAAATCCGCCGCCATCCAGCGCGCCAGCAGCAGCACTTCGCGGGTAACGGCAGCGGTCACGTTGGGGTTGCCGTCGCGGTCGCCGCCCATCCACGACGCAAAGCGGATAGGCGCCGCTTCGAGGGGAAGGTGCAGGCCGGTGGCGTCATGCAGGGCTTTGTCGGCCTTGCGCAAATAGTTCGGGATGGCTTGCCAAAGGGAATGCTCGATCACCGCGAAACCCCACTTCGCCTCGTCCACCGGCGTCGGACGCGTGCGGCGGATTTCTTCGGTGTGCCAGGCTTCGGCGATCAGGCGCTGCAGCTTCGACTGGATCTGCTCGCGCTCGGCAGTCGTCAGGTCGCGATGATCCTGAGCCGCCAGTTGTGCGGCGATGGCGTCGTATTTCTGAATGAGCGTGCGACGCGCGACTTCGGTTGGGTGGGCCGTGAGGACCAGTTCGATTTCCAGTCGCCCCAACTGCCGCGCCAGGGATTCTGCGCCGTGGCCTTCGGCGCGCAAGCGAGCCAGCAACTCCGGCAACACCCGGGACTCGAACGGCGCGGGTTGTGATTCCTCGCGACGGTGAATCAGTTGGTACTGCTCGGCGATGTTGGCCAGATTGAGAAACTGGTTGAAAGCCCGCGCGACCGGCAGCAGCTCGTCTTCGCTCAATTGATTGAGGCTGGCGCTCAGCTCAGCGTCCATCGATCCACGTCGGTCCGCCTTGGCGCCCTTGCGGATCTGCTCGATCTTGTCGAGGAAGCCGTCCCCATACTGCTCACGAATGGTGTTGCCCAACAGCTCACCCAGCAGGTGAACGTCCTCACGCAAGCGTGCATCAATATCGGTCATCAGCAGTTCTCCAGGAATCCGGTCGGCCACGAACATCAAGAGTGCCGCTCCAGACCCGTTCTTACAAGCAAACGACGAAGGGACTTTAAACCTGACGGGTAAAAGCTAGTCTGAAGAGTAAGCCGTACAACGGCTTACCGCCGACTACAGGCGGACACTCCCCGGCCTGCCACGAGCAGGCGCGTAATGAGGTCGTTATGAAAATTCGCGAGCTTGCCCAGCATTGGGAAGAAAACGCCAAAGGTCGTCTGACTGATACGGGCTACAAGATTCATCTGGACATGGAGGCCGCAGCCCGATTGGCGGCGATCACCGAGATGTACCCGAAACGCCAACCCGAAGAACTGCTCGGCGAGTTGATCGGCGCCGCGCTGGAAGAGCTCGAAAAAAGCTTTCCGTATGTGAAGGGTTCGACTGTCGTGGCCACCGATGAAGAAGGTGACCCACTGTACGAAGACGTCGGTCCGACCCCGCGTTTTCTCGCATTGTCCCGTCGGCATTTGCACGATCTTGCATCGGGCAGCGACGAGCAAAAACACTGATCTTTCCCCGCATCACCTGTGGGCGTTCACCTGCTCGCGATGGCGTCAGTTCAATCAAAACACGGGTTGGCTGAACAACCGCTATCGCGAGCAGGCTCGCTCCCCCATTGGCTTTCACATCCTCCAAAATTGCGTTATCTCAGGCGCCAAGAAGGCTGGGGATACCATTACGCACCGCCAAAGTTCCCGATCTAGAGCCTTTTCGGCTCTCTCAATGTATTTTCGGGCGATAGGCCATCTTTTCTGAACTTTTGAAAAATCACTCGGGTCGTACCCTGTAACCACACCTGGGACGGCCGTTTCAAAAGCCCTCGCAAATGAATGGTACGGCTCCTTGCCCAGGATGGATTTTTAAGTTTCTCAGGAGTAATTCCAATGGAGTTGAAGACCATGACGACCAGCACTGCCAAATCTTCGTTCACCCACCTGCGCGGTCTGAAAATGGCTGCCCTTGCGATCGGCACCAGCTTCGTTCTGGCCGGTTGTGCCGGCAACCCGCCGACCGAACAATTCGCCGTGACTGAATCTGCAGTCAACAGCGCCGTGAGCGCTGGCGGTACCGAATTCGCCGCTGTCGAAATGAAATCTGCGCAGGACAAGCTCAAGCAAGCCGAGCTGGCCATGCACGACAAAAAATACGAAGAAGCCAAAACTCTGGCCCAACAGGCTGAGTGGGACGCTCGCGTCGCTGAACGCAAAGCTCAGGCGATGAAAGCCGAACAAGCTGTGAAGGACTCTCAGAAAGGTGTTCAGGAACTGCGTCAGGAAAGTCAGCGCACCGTGCAATAAGCGCGCATCACGACCCCGGGCCTGAAGCTCTAATCGATAGAAAGGACGAATTATTATGCGTAAACAATTGATGATCCCTGCTCTCCTGGCCGCAAGCGTTGCACTGGCTGCCTGCTCCACGCCGCCGAACCAGAACCTGGAAAACGCTCGCACCAACTACAGCGGTCTGCAGACCAACCCGCAAGCGAGCAAAGTCGCAGCGTTGGAAACCAAGGACGCCAGTGACTACCTGGACAAGGCCAACAAGGCTTACCTGGATAAAGAAGACGCATCGACAGTTGATCAGTTGGCTTACCTGACCAACCAGCGTGTTGAAGTGGCGAAGCAGACCATCGCCCTGCGCACGGCTGAAGCGAATCTGAAAAACGCATCCGCCCAACGTGCCCAGGCCCGCCTGGATGCTCGCGACCAGCAGATCAAACAGCTGCAGGACAGCCTGAACGCCAAGCAAACCGACCGCGGTACGTTGGTGACCTTCGGTGACGTATTGTTCGCCACCAACAAGGCTGACCTGAAATCCAGCGGTCTGGTGAACATCAACAAACTGGCGCAGTTCCTCCAGGAAAACCCGGACCGTAAGGTGATTGTTGAAGGCTATACCGACAGCACCGGTGCAGCGAGCTACAACCAGTCGCTGTCCGAGCGTCGCGCCAACTCCGTGCGTATGGCTCTGGTGAAAATGGGCGTTGATCCAGCGCGCATCGTTGCCCAGGGTTATGGCAAGGAATACCCGGTTGCTGAAAACGGCAGCGTCTCGGGTCGTGCGATGAACCGTCGTGTGGAAGTGACCATTTCCAACGACAACCAGCCAGTGATCCCGCGTTCGGCTGTTAGCTCGAACTAAGCCTCACGCTGTAACTAAAAGCCCCGCCTGATCTGATCAGGCGGGGCTTTTTGTTGAAGATCAAAACGAAGTTACTGCTCCAGCTTCTGCGGCGTTTCCTGCCCCATGCACCGCACCGCTTTTTTCTGGCCGTTGATCAACACACCTGTCAAACCTTTTTGCTCGGTGTCGAACAGCACCAGCACTCCATCAATGCACTGCGCGACTTGCGGAGCCGGGTCCAGGGAGACCTTGTAGTCTTCGCCCGGCACGGTCTTGAGCATGGTGAAGTCGCTGAGCAGCAGCGCATCTTCGGGTTTGGCGAAGTGCAGGTAGCCGTACCACCACAGGGCGGCGACGGTGCCGAGGATGCTGCAAATACCGGTGATGATCAGCGGGATGGCGTTACGTTCTTCACTCATTGCGGACTCTCTGGTGGTTCATCTTCAGAATTCGGGGTTGCCGGGTAATTGGGGATTTCACCCAGGCGGCGCAGGCCGTTGAAATGCTGCGGATCGTCAAGGTAGCGCAGCATGACTTTGCGCCAGACCGGGTCGGCGAACGTCTGCACATGACCGCCACGGGTCAGTTGCAGCACTCGCGGCGGCGGCGCAGCTTGATACAGTCGGATGCCGTTGGAAAGGGGCACGATCGGATCGTCGATGCTGTGGTAGATCAGTTTCGGCACGCCATTGAGCTGAGCCATGGAGTTGATCGCGCTGTCACCGTCCGGCACCAGCCAGGACAATGGCACCTGAAACGCCCAGGTCAGCCAGGAGGTGCTCAAGGCAAACTGGCCGACGCTGCGGTAACTGGCGGGCACTCCGTCGAGCACGAACGCCTTGAGTTGTTTCTGGCGTTCCGGGTGCTGGACCAGGTAATGCACGGCCATCGAACCACCGAGACTCTGGCCGAGAAGGATCAGCGGTTTACCTTTGACCTCGGGCGCTTGGTCGAGCCATTTGAATGCCGCATCGATGTCCTTATAGATCGCCGGCAAGCTCGGCTCACCCTCGGACAAGCCATAACCGCGATAGTCCACCAGCAACACCTGATACCCCTCTTCAGGCAACCACCAGCTCCCGCCGAGGTGCATCGGCAAGTTGCCGCCGTTGCCGTGCAGGTGCAGCACCGTGCCTTTGACCTCGACACCTTGTTTGGCGGGCAGCCACCAGGCGTTCAGCTTGAGGCCGTCGGCGGTGGTCAGGGTGACTTCACGGTACTCGAGTTTGGCTTTTTCCGGCGTGAACAACTGGCCTGGTTCGGGATAGAACAGCAGCGAACTGCAACCGCCCAGGGTCAGGAGAAGGCAGAGGATGCCGAGGATTCTCATCCGTTGAAACCTCGCAAATACGAGTTGAAATACGACTTCGTGGAAAATGAATAACCTGTGGGAGCGGGCTTGCCCGCGATAGCGGTGTGTCATACAACCTGGATGTGAATGTTAGACCGCTATCGCGGGCAAGCCCGCTCCCACAGGGTTGGTGTTGTACTCAAAGGATATTGGAATAATCCGCTTCGATCCGGTCCAGGCTCAGGTGGTTCAGGAAGTTGGAGAAGCACATCCACGCCGACAGCGCGTTCATGTCGCGGAACTGTTCAGGCAAATACTTGGGCGGCACCACCAGGCCTTCATCCACCAACTGGCGCAGGGTACGCATGTCTTCCAGCGTAGTCTTGCCACAAAACAGTAGCGGAATCTGCTCAAGCTTGCCCTTGCGCACGGCCAACTGAATGTAGTTGTAAACCATGATAAAGCCCTTGAGGTAGGACAAGTCTTTGGTAAATGGCAAACCGTTGGGCACCGAGCCACGGAACACGCGGCTGGCGTTGCCGTAGCTTTCCGGCATTTCGAAGCCTTGCTCACGGAAGAATTCGTACACCTGCAGGAAGTCGGCCCCCTCCTCCACCATGTGAATGGCGCGGGTGCGGTTGGTCAGTTTGCGCAAGCGACTCGGGTACGAGGCGAAGGTGATGATTTCCATCAGGATCGCCAGGCCTTCCTGGGTCACCGTCGAAGAAGGCGGGCCCTTGGAGAGAAAGGTACAAATCGGCTGGTTCAGGCCGTTCAGCGTGGTGCCGACGTGCACCAGACCTTCATGAACTTCCAGAGCACGCACATCACGTTCGTTGAACATCGCGTCAGTGCGGATCTTGATGTAATCCGCGCCCGCCGCCGCGTCCGCGACAATGCCGTCGGACTCGAATACGCGAATGGTTTCCTCGGCCTCGCCAAACACTTTGCTCAACCGGGTTTGCAATAAATTCACGGCGTCCTTGGCGGTGAGCGTTTTCGGCTCGTCCTTCAGGTCGCCGCGGCCGTCAATATTGTTCAGGTAATCGGAGAGCATCAAGCCCAGATCGGACAAGGTCGGGTCGCCGGCGTGGAACGCGTCGGACGCCGCGCCGTACAGCTCTTGGGAAATAAGCCCGAAATCCTCGGTACCGCGTGCTTCGAGCATGCGCACCACCATGCGGTATTCCTTGCACATGCGTCGCATGATTTGCCCGACCGGGTTGAACTGGCCAAGCTGGCGGGTGATGTCGCGCTCGATGTTCTGGAACTCCAGCTTCACTTTGCTGGAGTCGAAGGAAAGCGGCCGATTAAGGTAGTAATCGCGGTCCACCGCCGGCATTTCCTTGCCTTTGGCCTTGAGGAAACCCTTGCGGATGCTGTCATCCCATTTGACCGCATCGAGGACGCGAATCGGTGTCTGTGCCAGCACAATGCGATCGGACAATATGCGTATCGTCTGCTGGTAATCGTCCACCCGAAACTCCTGTAGTCAAACCGTAAACACTGAATTTATTTGGCTCTGGCCAGGCGCTGATAACGCACCGCTTCGACGAAGACATCGGAATTGGCCGGATCATCGAGCCAGGCGAAAACCTGATCCATGCGGGAGTCGATCAGTACTCCCTCGCCGTCGTCGGTCTGGAAGCCTTCGCCGCTGAAGACTTTCTGGCCCAGAGCTTGTTTGATCTGATCGAGATCGAGGTTGTAGACCACCAATTCATGCTGATCGTTGAGTTCGAAGCCGGCAATGATGAAATGCCCGCCAAATTGCGCCGGGACTTTGGCTGACAGGTACCAGCGATCGCCATGGCGCGACACGGTGAAAGCATAGGCTTCGCGGGTTTTGGGTTTGGCCTTGAAATAGCTGACGGCCTGATAACGGCTGTCGCCCAGGCGGCTGAGCTCCAGGTCCATCGGCTCGCCCCAGGCGTTGGTGCTGGTCCATTTGCCAAGCAAACCTTTAGGCGCGGGATCGCTTTCGGGCAGCGGCTCCTTGAAGGTCACCAGGCAGCCACTGAGCAGCAGGAACGACAAGGCGATCACAACGACACGCCAGGTTTTCATTCAACACTCCCTATGAACAAAACACCGATCAGTGGGAGCCGGGCTTGCCCGCGATGACGGTGTGTCAGACGACATCCATGGTGAATGTCAGATCACCCTCGCGGGCACGCCCGGCTCCCACAGAGTTATACCGACGCCAATACCAAATGCATGTAGCGATTGAGAATACCGAGCATTTCCGCTTCGGCAGCAGGCTCGGCGTCGTTGAGCAGGCCCTGATATTCCATCCGTCCGATAATCGCCGTCAACACCTTGGCGTCCTGTTGTGGCTCTCGTGAACCCAACACCTCGAAAAGCTGACACGTACCCTGCAGGAGAATTTGCTGATGCGAGCGCACCAACTGCGCCAGGCGCGGGTTCAACAACGCCTCCTGACGAAACGCCTGCTCGGCCATCAGATGTTCGCGGCGGCTCACCAATTGGTGGTGAACATAGTCCGCCATCAACCGCGCAATATCATCCGCCAACTGCGAGCGAGACTCGGGGCTGCCGTCGCCGCTGACCACCATCTCGCGCAGCAGGCCTTCGTTGTTCACCCACAGCTTGGCCATGAACGCCGCGCTGCGCTCCACATACTGAGCGAAGGTATCGGTGAGCAAGTCGTCGATGTCTTTGAAATAGTAGGTCGTGGCCGATAACGGCACGCCCGCTTCAGCAGCCACTGCTCGATGACGTACAGCCCGCACGCCTTCGCGCACGACAATGCGCATGGCCGCATCGAGAATGTCCTGTCGACGCTGCTCGCTGCCCTGTCGGCTGGCCTTGCGACCCTGGTACTGAACACTTTCAGCGACCGCAGTGGCGATACCCGCTGCACCTTCTTGAGCCATTGCACGAATCACGACAGGTATTTCCTCTCACATGAAAGTAACAAGTTGATACGTTTGTACCAGACAGGCAATAAAAAGCCGCCTTGAAAGGCGGCTTTTTAACTAAAACACTTACGCTTGCGGCCGCATGTGCGGGAACAGGATCACGTCGCGGATCGACGGGGAGTTGGTCAGCAGCATCACCAGACGGTCGATGCCGATACCTTCGCCGGCCGTTGGCGGCATGCCGTACTCCAGCGCGCGAACGAAGTCGGCGTCGTAGTGCATGGCTTCGTCGTCGCCGGCGTCCTTGTCGGCTACCTGCGCCATGAAGCGCTCGGCCTGGTCTTCCGCGTCGTTCAACTCGGAATAGGCGTTGGCGATTTCACGACCACCGATGAACAGCTCGAAACGGTCGGTGACGTTCGGGTTGTCGTCGTTGCGACGAGCCAGCGGCGACACTTCGAACGGGTACTGGGTAATGAAGTGCGGCTGCTCCAGCTTGTGCTCGACCAGCTCTTCGAAAATCATCACCTGCAGCTTGCCCAGGCCTTCGAAGCCCAGCACCTTGGCGCCGGCTTTCTTGGCGATGGCGCGAGCCTTGTCGATGTCGTTCAGGTCGTCAGCGGTCAGCTCAGGGTTGTACTTGAGGATCGAGTCGAACACCGACAGACGCACGAACGGTTCGCCGAAGTGGAACACCTTGTCGCCGTAAGGCACGTCGGTGCTGCCCAGAACCAGCTGCGCCAGCTCACGGAACAGTTCTTCGGTCAGGTCCATGTTGTCTTCGTAGTCGGCGTACGCCTGGTAGAACTCCAACATGGTGAATTCAGGGTTGTGACGAGTCGAAACGCCTTCATTACGGAAGTTGCGGTTGATCTCGAACACTTTCTCAAAACCACCAACCACGAGGCGCTTGAGGTACAGCTCCGGCGCGATACGCAGGAACATGCCCATGTCCAATGCGTTGTGGTGAGTTTCGAACGGCTTGGCTGCCGCGCCGCCCGGAATGGTTTGCAGCATCGGCGTTTCCACTTCCAGGAAGTCACGCTGCATCAGGAAGGTGCGGATGTGAGCAATCACTTGCGAGCGCACGCGAAATGTCTGGCGCACGTCTTCGTTGACGATCAGGTCAACGTAACGCTGGCGGTAGCGCTGCTCGGTGTCGGTCAGCCCGTGGTGCTTGTCCGGCAGTGGACGCAGGGACTTGGTCAGCAGGCGCACGTTGGTCATTTCGACGTACAGGTCGCCCTTGCCGGAACGGGCCAGGGTGCCTTCAGCGGCAATGATGTCGCCCATGTCCCAGGTTTTCACCGCGGCCAGGGTTTCTTCGGACAGGGTCTTGCGGTTGACGTAGACCTGGATTCGACCGGTCATGTCCTGGATCACCATGAACGAGCCACGGTTGAGCATGATACGACCGGCAACCTTGACCGGAATCGCAGCCTCGGCCAGCTCTTCCTTGGTCTTGTCCGCGTACTGCTTCTGCAGCGCATCGCAGTAGTTGTCGCGGCGGAAGTCGTTCGGGAAGGCGTTGCCCTTGGCGCGCTCGGCAGCCAGCTTTTCCTTGCGCAGTGCGATCAGGGAGTTTTCTTCCTGTTGCAGGGCTTGCGGGTCGAGTTGTTGGTCGCTCATGTCTTTAAATATTCCATCACAGGTTCGTTGCCCCCAGGCCTGTGGCCTGGGGATCGCCGGCAGGCCGGCTCCTACAAGGATCGATGTGTGTCAGTCGATCCTGTATTGCATGCCTTACAGGCCTTGTTTCAAGCTCGCCACCAGGTATTCGTCAATGTCGCCGTCGAGCACCTTGTCGCAGTCGCTGCGTTCGATGTTAGTGCGCAAATCCTTGATCCGCGAGGCATCGAGCACGTACGAGCGAATCTGGTGACCCCAGCCGATGTCCGACTTGGTGTCTTCCAACGCTTGCGAGGCAGCGTTGCGCTTCTGCACTTCCTGCTCGTACAAGCGCGCCCGCAACATTTTCATCGCGGTGTCTTTGTTAGCGTGCTGGGAGCGTTCGTTCTGGCAGCTCACCACGGTGTTGGACGGTACGTGAGTGATACGTACGGCCGAGTCGGTGGTGTTTACGTGCTGACCACCGGCACCGGAGGAGCGGTAGGTGTCGATGCGCAGGTCCGACGGATTGATGTCGATTTCGATGTTGTCATCGATTTCCGGCGACACGAACACAGCCGAGAACGAGGTGTGGCGACGGTTGCCAGAGTCGAACGGGCTCTTGCGAACCAGGCGGTGCACGCCGATTTCGGTACGCAACCAGCCAAAGGCGTACTCGCCCTTGATGTGCACGGTAGCGCCCTTGATCCCGGCGACTTCACCGGCGGACAGTTCCATGATGGTCGCGTCGAAGCCGCGCTTGTCAGCCCAGCGCAGGTACATGCGCAACAGGATGTTGGCCCAGTCCTGGGCTTCGGTACCGCCAGAGCCGGCCTGGATGTCCAGGTAGGCGTTGTTGGCGTCCATCTCACCGCTGAACATGCGACGGAATTCGAGTTTTTCCAGGGATTCGCGAAGGCGCTCGACTTCGGCGGCGACGTCATCGACGGCAGCCTGGTCTTCTTCTTCGGCGGACATCAGCAGCAGGTCTTTGGCGTCAGCCAGGCCGCTGTGCATTTCGTCGAGGGTTTCGACGATCTGGGCCAGCAGGGAGCGCTCGCGACCCAGTTCCTGAGCGTACGACGGGTTGTTCCAGACAGACGGATCTTCAAGCTCGCGATTGACTTCGGTCAGACGCTCATGCTTTTGATCGTAGTCAAAGATACCCCCGAATAGTTTCGGAGCGCTCGGACAGGTCCTTGATACTGTTAAGGATCGGGTTGATTTCCATGGCGGGCAGCACTCGTTGGCGAACTTTTGAAAGCCGGCGAGTATACCGTAATCAGGCTGTCAAGGCAGCCCGCCTGGCGGCTTTAGGGGTGAATGATTCAATCGAATGCAGGGTGTTCTGTGGTGAGGGGATTCATCCCCGTTCGGCTGCGCAGCAGTCGCAAGTCCGGTCAACTCAATCTATTTGGCCGGATGCTGGGGCCGCTTCGCAGCCCAACGGGGATAAATCCCCTCGCCACAGGGGATTTTCCCGGTCTGGGGCAGCGAGTTCAAACTCCCCATCTATCTCTACGCAATCCCCACCTGATTACGCCCATTGTTCTTCGCCGCATACAAACCCTTGTCCGCCGCCAGGATCAGTTGCCGGCAATCGCTGCCCTGCTGCGGGGTGATGGTCGACAGGCCGATGCTGATGGTCAGGCTCGAGCCTTCTGCCGGTGCGTTGTGCGGGATTTTCAGGGCCGCGACGGTCTGCCGGAGTTTTTCCGCCACAAGTCGCGCGCCACCCGGTGACGTGTTGGGCAGCACCAGCGCGAACTCTTCACCGCCGTAACGGGCCGGCAGATCAGAAGGACGGGAGCTGGCATCGCGAATCGACGTGGCGACCTTGCGCAGCGCCTCATCGCCTTCCAGGTGACCGAAGCTGTCGTTGTAGGATTTGAAGTAATCCACATCAATCATCAACAACGACAGCTGAGTCTGGTCACGCAACGAGCGTCGCCATTCCAGCTCCAGGTACTCATCGAAGTGACGACGGTTCGACAGTCCGGTCAGGCCGTCGGAGTTCATCAGCCGCTGCAGGACCAGGTTGGTATCAAGCAACTGCTGCTGGCTCACGCGTAATGCGCGGTAAGCCGCGTCACGCTGCAACAGGGTCATGTAGGAGCGCGAGTGATAGCGGATGCGCGCCACCAGCTCGATGTTGTCGGGCAACTTCACCAGATAATCGTTGGCCCCCGCCGCGAAGGCCGCGCTTTTGATCAGCGGGTCTTCCTTGGTCGACAGGACAATGATCGGAATGTCCTTGGTCGCCGGGTGATTGCGGTACTCGCGCACCAGGCTCAGGCCATCGAGACCGGGCATCACCAAATCCTGCAGGATCACCGTCGGCTTGATGCGAATCGCCTGGGCGATCGCCTGATGTGGGTCCGCACAAAAGTGGAAGTCGATATTTTCTTCATTCGACAACCCACGTCGCACGGCCTCGCCGATCATCGCCTGATCGTCCACCAACAACACCATGGCGGCGTTTTCATCGGTCTTGAAATCGTCGAGCTGTAAATCATTCATGTGCGATCACCTGAGTACTGCCGAAGCCAGGATTGCTGCCAAGAATAGTCATTTAGCGAAAATCTCCAGCAATCGTGGCGCTATCTTGTCCAGTGGGCGAATTTCCGAGGCCGCGTCGATAGCCGCTGCTGCCTTGGGCATTCCGTAAACCGCACTGCTTTGTTGGTCCTGAGCAATCGTCAGGTAGCCCTGCTGGCGCATGAGCTTGAGGCCCTGCGCGCCATCGCGTCCCATGCCCGTGAGCAACACGCCGACGGCATCACCGTTCCAGTAATTGGCCACGCTTTCGAAAAACACGTCGATCGAGGGCCGATAAATCTCGTTGACCGGTTCAGCGGTGTACGCCAGCGTACCGTTTTTCAACAAGCGAATATGATGATTGGTGCCGGCCAGCAGCACTGTTCCGCTTTGCGGTGGCTCGCCTTCCTGGGCCAGGCGCACGTTGAGGCCGCTGGCACTGCTGAGCCACTCGGCCATGCCGGCCGCAAACACCTGGTCCACGTGCTGCACCAGCACAATGGCTGCCGGGAAATCCCGTGGCAGCCCTTTCAGCAGCACTTCCAGCGCAGCCGGCCCGCCCGCGGACGAGCCAATGGCGATCAGCCGCTGCCGCGAACCCGAACTGCGCAGCGGACTCGGCGCCGGACGTTCCCGGTTGCCTTTGTCGCCGATCAGCCAACCAATGTTCATGATCTTGCGCAATAACGGCGCCGCCGCTTCCTGGGCGTTGCCGGCACCGAGCGCCGGGGTATCGACGACGTCCAGCGCGCCATGCCCCATGGCCTCGAACACCCGATGCACGTTCTGTTGGCGGTCGACGGTGACGACCACGATGGCGCACGGGGTCTCGGCCATGATCCGTCGTGTGGCTTCGACGCCATCCATCACCGGCATGATCAGGTCCATCAGGATCAGGTCCGGCGTGTTTTCAGCGCAACGCTGAACCGCCTCGGCGCCATTGCTGGCGACCCAGATCACCTGATGCGCCGGTTCGAATGCCAGGGCGCGGCGCAGAGCCTCTACCGCCATGGGCATGTCGTTGACGATTGCGATTTTCATGTCCGCGCTCCTCCGATGAGCTCAACCACTGCATCAAGCAGGGCGTCGTCATGAAAACTGGCTTTGGCTAGATAATAGTCGGCTCCCGCGTCCAGTCCACGACGGCGGTCTTCTTCGCGATCTTTATAGGACACCACCATGACCGGCAGCGATTGCAGACGGTTGTCCCGCCGCATCAACGACACCAGTTCGATGCCGTCCATGCGCGGCATGTCGATGTCGGTAATCAGCAGATCGAAATCCTCCGAGCGCAGGGCATTCCAGCCATCCATTCCGTCGACCGCCACGGCCACATCGTAGCCGCGATTGAGCAACAGTTTGCGCTGCAGTTCGCGCACCGTCAGCGAGTCGTCGACCACCAGAATCCGTTTGCGAGCCGCTTCGACGACCTGATTGCCCTGACGCGCAATGCGCTCCAGGCGACCGGTATTGAGCAGCTTGTCCACCGAACGCAGCATGTCTTCAACGTCGACGATCAACACCACCGAACCGTCGTCGAGCAAAGCCCCGGCGGAGATGTCCTGCACCTTGCCCAGCCGCTCGTCCAGCGGCAGCACCACCAGGGTGCGTTCGCCGATGAACCGCTCGACAGCCACGCCGTAAATCGCCTCGCGCTCGCGGATGACCACGACCTTGAGCGTCTCCTGCGCACTCTGGCTGGCCGGCCGTTGCAGCAATTGGCTGGCCGCGACCAACCCGACATGTCGGCCTTCGTGCCAGAAATGCTGACGGCCCTCGACCTGAACGATGTCCGCAGGTTCGAGATCGCACATGCGTTCAATGTGAGCCAGCGGAAACGCATACGCCTCGTCACCGACCTCCACCACCAGGCTGCGCACCACTGACAGTGTCAGCGGCACTTCGAGGTGAAAATGACTGCCCTCGCCCGCCGTCTGTTCCAGCACCACCGCGCCCCGCAGCTGACGGACCATATGCTGGACCGCATCCAGACCGACCCCCCGCCCGGAAACCTCGGTGACCTTGTCGCGCAAGCTGAAACCCGGCAGGAACAGGAACGTCAGCAGCTCTTCTTCACTCAACTGCGCGGCGGTTTCCGCCGGGGACAATTGACGCTCGATGATGCTGCGGCGGACCTTTTCCAGGTCGACGCCGTTGCCATCATCGCTAAGTTCCAGCACCAGCAGACCGGCCTGGTGTGAGGCGCGCAGTCGGATCAAGCCCTCAGCGGGCTTGCCGGCCAACAGACGTTGCTCCGCAGATTCGATGCCATGGTCGACAGCGTTGCGCAGCAGATGAGTCAGCGGCGCTTCGAGTTTTTCCAATACGTCGCGATCGACCTGGGTTTTCTCGCCCTCGATCTCCAGCCGCACCTGTTTGCCCAGGCTGCGACCCAGGTCGCGGACCATGCGTACTTGCCCGGTCAGCACGTCGGCGAAGGGTCGCATGCGGCACGCCAGCGCCGTGTCGTACAACACTTGGGCGCGTTGACTGGCTTGCCAGGCGAATTCGTCCAGCTCGGCGTTTTTCTCCACCAGCAACTGCTGGGATTCCGCCAGCAACCGACGAGCATCCTCAAGGGCTTCCCGGGCTTCGAGGCTCAAGGCGTGGTCCTTGAGGTGCACATTGAGATTTTCCAGCGCGCGCAAGCCGTTGCTTTGCGTGCGTTTGAGGCGCTGCATGGTCGCCAGATGCGGTTTGAGCCGCAGGGTTTCCACCAGGGACTTGCTCGACAGATCGAGCAGGCTGTTCAAGCGTTCGGCCGTGACCCGCAGGACTCGCTCGCCATTTTCCGTGGTGCGCCTGTTTTTCGGTGGCGACTCGGTGGGCGCCACCGGCAGCGGCTCGACGACCGGGATCGGCACCTCGATCGGTGCAGCAGGTGCTTCGGGTTCAGGCTCGGCCATGAACGGCGCGATCGGTGTGCTGATGGGTGGAGCCAGTGCCAGCGGGTCCAGCAACAGTGTCATCAGCGCCACATAGGCTTCAATGTCCGCCGGGCTCGGCGCGTGATCAGGCGTCGCAATGCGCATGAGCAGATCGGTGCCTTGCAGCAAAGCGTCGATATGTTCTGGCCGAAGGTACAGACGCCCTTCCTGCGCGCTGACCAGGCAATCTTCCATGACGTGGGCAACACTGACACCGGCATCGACGCCAACGATCCGCGCAGCGCCCTTGAGCGAGTGCGCGGCACGCATGCACGACTCAAGGTGATCGGCCTGAGTCGGGTCGCGTTCAAGTGCCAGCAAGCCCGCGCTCAGCACCTGCGTCTGGGCTTCGGCTTCCAGGCTGAACAGTTCCAGCAACGAGGCGTCGCGCATCTGTTCAGGGGTCATGTAAGGCTCCGGGTCACGGCGGACAACAGTTGCTCTTCATCGAGCCAACGCAGGCTGCGACCTTTGAACTGCAACACGCCATGGGTGTATTTGCTGCTGGCCTGTGTCCCGGAACGCGACGCCGCGTCGAGGATTCGCTCGTCGATGGCATGAATGCCATCGACCTCGTCCACCGGCACCACCACGGGACCACCGTTGGCGGCGATGATCAGCATGCGCGGCATCACCCGTGCCCCGGACACGACGCTGCCAACCGCATCGAGCCCCAACAGCTCGACCAGCGACAGGCAGGCCACCAGCGCGCCGCGCACGTTGGCCACACCGAGCAAGGCCCGGGAGCGTTGATGGGGTAACGAGTGAATAGCCTGCAGCGGCGCCACTTCCACCAAGGTACGGGTGGCCAGACCAAGCCATTCTTCGCCGAGGCGGAACATCAGTAGCGATCGGGTTTTGACATCGCTTTCGACCGCGCTGGACACCTGTCCGCGGTCTTCCTGCTGCAAGGCGTAGCGATCGAGCAAACGCGTGGCAGCGGTCGAGTAGACAGCGCAGTTGCGGCAATGAATGTGTTCGCTCAGCAGCGGGCAGGACCTGTCGCCATGGACACCGATGCGGTTCCAGCAGTCATCGATGGCCTGGGCATCGTCGTGAGTTACGCTCAAGGCGTCGGAGGCGTTCATCGTTTGCGCTCACTGTCAGCGGCGCGCTCGCTACGGGCGGCGCGGTCCTGCAATCGTCTGGCGCCCGCCGTGTCGCCCTGGGATTGCAGCAAGGCTGCCAGGTGCATCAACGCGTCGGGGTGTTGGGGTTCAAGGTACAGCGCCTTGCGATAAAACCCTTGGGCTTCAAGGGCGCTACCGGCGACATCGCTGAGCAATCCCAACCAGTAAAACACTTGGGCAACCGGTTCGTGACTGCGCAAATAACGTTCGCACGCAGCCCGGGCCTCGGCGCTTTTGCCTTCGTTGGCCAGGGCGGCGATGTTCGCCAGCAGTGCGGCGGCATCCGAATGACCGGTTTTGGCAACAACCGGCCG
>NZ_WFGV02000033.1 GCF_010095445.2 Pseudomonas sp. TNT3 | reverse complement strand
TTCGCGCTTCGATGACCTGAAGCAACTCACTGCCGAAAACTGCGTAACTCTTTGTTTACCAAGGAGTTTTCCGTTTCGACTGCGCCGGAAGTGGGGCGAATTATAGACATCCTGAATCTGCCGTCAAGCACTGATTTTGCTTTTCCTTCAATAACTTATGAAAAGGGCCAAAAACGTGTAGTGCGCACTATATAGAGAGAGACCCAATCACTCCCTCTATATAGAAGGAATGCTCAGAGCACCCCAGCTTGTTTGAAATTCGCTACCGCATCTGCATCCAGCCCCAACACACGCTGCAGAACCTCCAGCGTGTGTTCACCCAATAGTGGAGGCGCATTACGGTACTCCACAGGCGTCTCCGAAAGCCGAATAGGGCTCGCCACCTGCGGCACCATCCCTGCCAAGACGTGAGGCAACTCAATCGCCAAACCACGAGCCTTGACCTGAGGATCGGCAAACATCTGCGCCAGATCATTGATCGGCCCACAGGGCACACCCGCTTGCTCCAGCTGCAATACCCACTCCGCAGTAGTCTTGAACACCGTTGCCTGACGGATGAGCGGGATCAACTCCAGACGATTCGCCACCCGCAGCTTGTTGGTCGCAAACCGCGGATCATCAGCCCACTGCGGTTGACCAGCCACTTCAGCGAACTTGCGAAACTGCCCGTCATTTCCCACCGTGAGGATGAAATCCCCATCTGCCGTAGGAAAGTCCTGATAGGGGACGATGTTCGGATGCGCATTGCCCAGCCGCTTGGGCGCATTTCCGGTAGTGAGATAGTTCATCGCCTGGTTGGCCAGACATGCCACCTGGACATCCAGCAGCGCCATATCAATATGCTGCCCCCCGCCGTCATGATCTCGATGCGCAAGCGCCGCGAGAACCGCCACAGTCGAATAGAGCCCGGTCAAAATATCGGTCAGCGCCACGCCAACCTTCACCGGGCCAGCGCCCTCATCCCCCTCAGGTCGACCGGTCAGACTCATCAGACCGCCCAACCCCTGGATCATGAAGTCATACCCTGCGCGTTTGGCGTAAGGCCCCGTCTGACCAAACCCGGTGATCGAGCAATAGATCAGATCAGGGTTGATCGCCCTGAGCGACTCATAGTCCAATCCATACGCCGCCAATCCCCCGACTTTGAAATTCTCGATCAGGATGTCCGACTTGGCCGCCAGATCACGCACCAGTTGCTGCCCCTCCGGCCGAGTGAAATCGATGGTCACCGATTGCTTGTTCCGGTTGGCCGACAGGTAATACGCTGCCTCGCTGGTGTTCTCACCATAGGCGTCTTTCAGGAACGGAGGTCCCCAGGCGCGCGTGTCATCGCCATTGCCCGGACGCTCGACCTTGATCACTTCAGCGCCAAGGTCCGCCAGAATCTGCCCGGCCCACGGCCCAGCCAACACTCGCGACAAATCCAGTACCCGTAGATGCGAAAGCGCGCCCATGGTCGTTCTCCTATTAATAGAACGCCTGGAGGCCGGTCTGCGCGCGACCAAGGATCAGCGCGTGGACGTCGTGAGTACCTTCATAGGTATTCACCACTTCCAGATTGACCAGGTGACGAGCAACCCCAAACTCATCGGAAATGCCGTTACCGCCCAACATGTCACGGGCCATACGGGCGATGTCCAATGACTTGCCGCAAGAGTTACGCTTCATCATCGACGTGATCTCAACCGCCGCAGTCCCCTCATCCTTCATACGACCCAGACGCAGGCAACCTTGCAGCGCCAGAGTGATTTCGGTCTGCATGTCGGCCAGCTTCTTCTGGATCAACTGAGTAGCCGCCAAAGGACGCCCGAACTGCTGACGATCCAGCGTGTATTGGCGAGCGGTGTGCCAGCAGAACTCGGCCGCACCCAGCGCGCCCCAGGAAATCCCGTAACGTGCCGAGTTGAGGCAAGTAAAAGGACCCTTCAGGCCACGGACATCCGGGAAGATGTTCTCTTCTGGAACAAACACGTTGTCCATGACGATCTCGCCGGTGATCGACGCGCGCAGGCCAACCTTGCCGTGAATCGCTGGAGCGCTAAGGCCTTTCCAGCCTTTCTCCAGAACGAAGCCACGGATGTCGCCTGCATCGTCCTTGCCCCAGACTACGAACACATCAGCAATCGGGCTGTTGGTGATCCACATTTTGTTGCCAGTCAGGCTATAGCCGCCTTCTACCTTACGTGCGCGAGTAATCATCGCGCCTGGATCGGAGCCGTGGTTCGGCTCGGTCAGGCCGAAGCAACCAATCCACTCACCCGTAGCCAGTTTCGGCAGGTACTTCTGTTTCTGGGCTTCAGTACCGAATTCATTGATGGGCACCATCACCAGCGAAGACTGCACGCTCATCATCGAACGGTAGCCAGAGTCGACCCGCTCAACTTCACGAGCGATGAGGCCGTAGCTGACGTAATTCAGACCACTGCCACCATACTGCTCAGGGATCGTGGCACCCAATAGACCCACTTCGCCCATCTCGCGGAAGATCATCGGATCGGTCTTCTCATGGCGGAAAGCTTCCAGGACTCGCGGTGCGAGCTTCTGCTGAGCGAACTGCTCGGCAGTGTCGCGAATCATGCGTTCTTCTTCAGTGAGTTGTTGATCCAGCAGCAGGGGATCAATCCAGTTGAAGCTAGCTTTACCGGCCATGAGCGTGTCCTCTCGAATCGGGTCAAATAACGTGAGCTGATCCTAGGCCCGCTTCGGCTTCTCGGCAAACGAGGATTTCGCATACTGTTGTGCTAGTTTCTCACTCCGTAACGTCGCGAAAGAGCCTTTATGCGATGTATTAGTGAGGTTGAAGTACATGCGCCGTAAAATCCCTAGCACAACCGCCCTGGTCAGCTTTGAAGCTGCAGCGCGCCACGAAAGCTTTACCAAAGCCGCACAAGAGTTATCGCTTACTCAAGGAGCCATTTGCCGACAGATCGCCAGCCTGGAGGAGTTCCTTAGCGTCGAATTATTCCGACGCTCACGGCGCGGAGTGAAACTGACAGAAGCCGGACTCTCCTACAGTCGAAGGGTCGCTACCCAACTCGATGCAGTTGAGCGAGACACCCTGTCAGTGATGGGCCAACAAGGCGCTAACGTGATCGAACTGGCCGTTGTGCCGACGTTCGGCACCCAATGGTTGCTGCCTCGACTCAAAGACTTCCAACAACAACACCCCGAGGTGACGGTAAATCTTACAAACCGCACAAGGCCCTTCTTGTTCGCCGATACGGACTTCGATGCCGCGATTTACTTCGGCGACGCCGATTGGTCAGGTACAGAATCCCACAGGCTAATGGGCGAAAATCCGATGCCAGTCTGCAGCCCTGGCCTGCTGCAGAAAAAGACCCTGCTGACACCCGGTGAAATTGCCGAGTTACCGCTGCTTCAGCAAACCACACGACCTTATGCCTGGCGTCAGTGGTTCAGCTCACAGAACCTTAATATCCCCAGGGACATGACAGGACCTCGCTACGAGCTATTCTCCATGCTTGCCCAGGCGGCGATGCATGACATGGGTATCGCGCTGATCCCGCCATTCCTGATTCAGCGCGAACTGGCAGAGAAACGACTGGTTATTGCGAACCCTCAGGCCTTATCGAGTATCAAGGCGTATTACCTGATGATTCCTGAGCGAAAGGTCGAATCCGCGTCTTTAAGGGCTTTTCGCGACTGGCTAGTTAATCAAGCACACGGCTACAGCCTAGAAGGATAAAGGCTTCACACGCTTAATTGACTTCGTAGTCAGAAAAAATGAAACCCTACAGATGTATCTATCTGTCGCATATTCGTAAACTGTATCTGGAAGCAGTACAGATGTCCCACAAGCAGCTACCACCGTGGTGTTCAGCCTGTTTTCAAGCGCAATGGCGCCTCATTCACATGGCCGATGTGGAATTTATTGAATTTCATTAAAAACCTCACCAAACCCACGGTATGCAAGGGATTCCCTCGGATGGTTGCGACATTCGGTCACGGGGTGACTTGTAGTTAATTTTCCGTCACGGATCATATTCTCTTGAAGGGCACAAAGTTCACCTGCAAAATGCCGCGCCCCGCCCTGATTTGGCGGGATCGTGCTGATCGGCCGCCCCAGCCGCACCATCCGAAGTGCCTGGGTTTACTCAATAAGATCACGCAGGAGATTTGACGTGCACATTGGTGTTCCTCTCGAAACCCAGACGGGTGAAACACGGGTTGCTGCTACCCCGGAAACCATCAAGAAGCTGATCGGCCAAGGTCATAAGGTCACTGTACAAAGCGGCGCCGGCATCCAGGCCAGCGTTGTCGACAGTGCCTATGAGGCGGCTGGCGCAACTATTGGCAGCGCCAACGATGCTTTTGGTGCCGAGCTGATTCTCAAGGTGGTCGCTCCTAGCGACAGCGAACTCGCTCTGATCAAGAGCGGCACCGTTGTGGTGGGCATGCTTAACCCGTTCAGCAATGAAACCATTGCGAAGCTGGCCGAGTGCGGCATTACCGCATTTGCACTGGAAGCCGCGCCACGCACCTCCCGCGCTCAGAGCCTGGATGTGCTGTCCTCCCAAGCGAACATCGCCGGCTATAAAGCCGTGTTGCTGGCCGCTCACCACTATCCACGTTTCATGCCTATGTTGATGACCGCTGCGGGCACCGTGAAAGCCGCGCGCGTACTGATCCTTGGCGCCGGCGTGGCAGGGTTGCAGGCGATCGCTACGGCGAAACGTCTTGGGGCGGTGATCGAAGCGTCTGATGTGCGTCCTGCGGTAAAAGAGCAGATCGAATCCCTCGGCGCCAAGTTCGTCGACGTGCCTTACGAGACCGATGAAGAGCGCGAATGCGCTGTCGGTGTCGGCGGTTATGCCCGACCCATGCCAGCCAGCTGGATGCAACGCCAAGCCCTGGCCGTTCACGAACGAGCCAAACAGGCTGACATTGTCATCACCACCGCCCTGATCCCGGGCCGCAAGGCGCCGACGCTGCTGAGCGCGGAAACCGTAGCGCAGATGAAACCCGGCTCCGTGGTCATCGACCTCGCCGCAGCCCAGGGCGGTAACTGCCCGCTGACCGTCGCTGACCAGGTCGTCGTCGAAAATGGCGTGACCATTTGCGGCCCGACCAACCTGGCCGGCGCCGTGGCTGCAGATGCTTCGGCGCTATACGCACGCAACCTGCTGGACTTCCTGAAGCTGGTCTTCAACAAAGAAGGCCAGTTCGAGATCAACCTCGAAGACGACATCGTCGCCGCGTGCCTCATGTGCCGCGACGGCCAAGTCATCCGCAAAAACGCCTAAGCAGGGATTCAGACGATGGAAGAGCTTATCTCCCCCGGTATCTACAACCTGATCATCTTCGTGCTGGCGATTTATGTCGGTTATCACGTGGTCTGGAACGTTACACCTGCATTGCACACACCTTTGATGGCAGTGACGAACGCTATCTCGGCGATCGTGATCGTCGGCGCCATGCTCGCCGCTGCGCTGACCGTGACACCTCTGGGCAAGACCATGGGCACCCTTGCGGTTGCTCTGGCGGCAGTGAACGTGTTCGGTGGTTTCCTGGTCACTCGCAGAATGCTTGAGATGTTCAAGAAAAAAGCCCCGAAAGTAAAAGAAGAGGCGCCTAAGTAATGAGCATGAACCTTGTAACGACGCTCTACCTTATCGCGTCGATCTGCTTCATCCAGGCTCTCAAAGGCCTGTCGCACCCGACCACGTCGCGGCGCGGCAACCTGTACGGCATGCTCGGCATGGCGCTGGCGATCCTCACGACTGTGGGCCTCATCTATAAGCTGGGCGCCGAACTGGCCACCGCCGGCATCGGCTACGTCATCGTTGGTTTGTTGGTCGGCGGCACTGCTGGCTCGATAATGGCCAAGCGTGTTGAAATGACCAAGATGCCGGAACTGGTCGCGTTCATGCACAGCATGATCGGTATGGCCGCCGTGTTTATCGCCATCGCGGCCGTGGTCGAACCGCAGTCGCTGGGCATCGTCAAGCAATTGGGCGATGCAATCCCTGCCGGTAACCGTCTTGAGCTGTTCCTGGGTGCTGCCATCGGTGCAATCACCTTCTCCGGCTCGGTCATCGCATTCGGCAAGCTGTCAGGCAAGTACAAGTTCCGTTTGTTCCAAGGCGCACCGGTACAGTTTGGCGGACAGCACAAACTGAATCTGGTGTTGGGTTTGGCGACGCTCGCTCTGGGCATCACCTTTATGCTGACCGGCAACCTGGGTGCCTTCGCACTGATGCTGGCCCTGGCGTTCGTACTGGGCGTGCTGATCATTATCCCGATTGGCGGCGCAGACATGCCAGTAGTGGTGTCGATGCTCAACAGCTACTCCGGTTGGGCAGCAGCAGGTATTGGCTTCTCGCTGAACAACTCGATGCTGATCATCGCCGGCTCACTGGTGGGTTCGTCCGGCGCGATCCTCTCGTACATCATGTGCAAGGCGATGAACCGGTCGTTCTTCAACGTATTGTTGGGTGGTTTCGGTAACACGGCGGAAGCAGGGCCTGCAGGCGCTAAAGAAGCCCGCCCGGTGAAATCCGGCTCGGCTGACGATGCAACTTTCCTGCTGACCAACGCCGACACCGTGATCATCGTTCCGGGTTACGGCCTGGCCGTGGCACGGGCGCAGCATGCGCTGAAGGAACTGACCGAGAAGCTGACCCACCGTGGTGTGACCGTGAAGTACGCGATCCACCCGGTTGCCGGCCGGATGCCTGGCCATATGAACGTATTGCTCGCCGAGGCGGAAGTGCCTTACGACCAGGTGTTCGAGATGGAAGACATCAACTCCGAGTTCGGCCAGGCCGACGTGGTACTGGTGTTGGGCGCGAACGACGTGGTCAACCCGGCCGCGAAGAACGACCCGAAATCGCCGATTGCCGGCATGCCGATTCTCGAGGCTTTCAAGGCCAAGACCATCATCGTCAACAAGCGTTCGATGGCTAGCGGCTATGCCGGTCTGGACAACGAACTGTTCTACCTCGACAAAACCATGATGGTGTTCGGCGACGCCAAGAAAGTCATCGAAGACATGGTTAAAGCCGTCGAGTAAAACCTGCTCCAGCGCAATACCCCAAACCTCAGCCTTTAGTAGGCTGGGGTTTTTTATTGCCCGTCAAAACCCGACCAAAGGCTCTAAATCAGGGCTCTGCATTCGACCATGGTAGCGGGACGAATTTTTTCGAAATCACTAGACTGCACACCTTGCTTCCGTTGCCCGAGATAACAATCCATGTACCGTGATCGTATTCGCTTGCCTTCGTTGTTGGATAAGGTGATGAGCGCCGCTGAGGCTGCCGCTCTGATTGAGGACGGCATGACCGTCGGCATGAGCGGCTTCACCCGCGCCGGCGAAGCCAAAGCCGTGCCCCACGCGCTGGCAGAACGCGCCAAAATCACCCCGCTGAAAATCACCTTGATGACCGGCGCCAGCCTGGGCAACGACCTTGATAAACAGCTCACCGAAGCCGGCGTACTGTCGCGGCGCATGCCCTTTCAGGTCGATAGCACGCTGCGCAAGGCAATTAATGCCGGCGAGGTGATGTTCATTGACCAACACCTTTCGGAAACCGTGGAGCAACTGCGTAACCAGCAACTGAAATTGCCGGACATCGCAGTGATCGAGGCTGTGGCGATTACCGAGCAAGGCCACATCGTGCCAACCACCTCGGTGGGCAACTCGGCCAGTTTTGCCATTTTTGCAAAGCAGGTCATTGTCGAAATCAACATGGCGCACAACCCTAACCTTGAGGGTTTACACGACATCTACATCCCGACGTACCGGCCGACACGCACGCCAATTCCGCTTGTGAAAGTCGATGATCGCATTGGCAGCACGGCCATCACGATCCCGCCTGAAAAAATCGTCGCGATCGTGATCACCAATCAATCCGACTCGCCGTCTACCGTCCTGCCGCCGGACGTTGATACCCAGGCCATTGCCGATCACCTGATCGACTTTTTCAAAGCAGAAGTGGCCGCCGGACGCATGACGAACAAGCTCGGCCCGTTGCAGGCTGGCATCGGCACCATTGCCAACTCGGTGATGTGCGGCCTGATCGATTCGCCGTTCGAAGACCTGACGATGTACTCCGAAGTGCTGCAAGACTCGACCTTCGACCTGATCGATGCCGGCAAGCTGAGCTTTGCTTCAGGTAGTTCGATCACCTTGTCGGCGCGTCGTAACAGCGATGTATTCGGCAACCTCGAGCACTACAAAGACAAGCTGGTCTTGCGCCCGCAGGAAATCTCCAACCACCCTGAAGTCGTGCGACGCCTCGGAATCATCGGCGTCAACACGGCGCTGGAATTCGACTTGTATGGCAACGTCAATTCCACACACGTCTGCGGCACGCGGATGATGAACGGCATTGGTGGCTCGGGCGACTTTGCGCGTAACGCGCATCTGGCGATTTTCGTGACCAAGTCGATTGCCAAGGGGGGTGCAATCTCCAGCGTGGTGCCAATGGTCAGCCATGTGGACCATACCGAGCACGACGTTGACATCCTTGTCACCGAGATCGGCCTGGCAGACCTGCGCGGCCTGGCACCGCGGGAACGAGCGCGCGTCATCATCGACAACTGCGTGCACCCGGACTATCGCCAGGCGCTGGATGACTACTTCACCGCGGCCTGTGCGCTCGGCGGACACACCCCGCATATCCTGCGTGAAGCCCTCAGCTGGCACATGAACCTGGAAGAAACCGGAAGAATGCTGGCGGTGTGATTGGTACAGATTGCGGCTGGCGCAAACACAGTTTCGCCAGCTCGCGATCTAAAATCACAAAACTAGAAAAAACTGTACTGCTGTACTGGTGTTTTTCAACCCTCATCCCCCTCTAAAACTCTCTAAAACACTTAAAGTGCACTATTTTGATGCGCATAGGTACAGTTGCATCAATTTAGACCAGTACACCCTCCATTAACAGTTAACTGGTACCTCACAATACAAGTGAACTGTATCTAGAGAGACTAGCCAAACAAGAGGATCATTGGCATCAGTTAAACCACTACCTAATCCCGCCACAAGCGGAAGGATGTCAACCATGGAACGTACACTCAGTTCCGAACTGTTCTTCGAAGATACCGCTGCAAAAACCCAGGCTTCGATGCCTCTTCGCGTTATCGCCAACCTGATGTTGTGGCAGCGCCGCATCTCCAGCCGCCACCAATTGGCTCGTCTGGATTCGCGTCTGCTGGCTGACGCCGGGATTAGCGAAGCACAACGCTACGAAGAGCTGAGCAAGCCGTTCTGGCGCTAAGTAGCGTCGCTGGCTCTGACCTGTAGGGTCCACCGCCAGCAACCCGAATTGAACAAACAAGACCCGTCGTGGGAAATCACGACGGGTTTTGTCGTTTCAGGGCTGCTAAAAGAGATACCAGTACAGTTTTAACGTTCCATATTTTAATAGGTACAATTTTTACATTGACCGAAGTCTGAGATCTCTTGATCCGTTCTAAACCTCGATTCACAGCTTTCTACAGCGCTTTCACGTCGTTTACTTGGTAATTTGCTGTTCGAATCCATCCGCCGAGGCCTAATATCCTATGGAACGTGGCGAATGAAGCAAAACTGACGTCCGATCCAACAAGCCACCTCTTATATCGGTTCATTTGAAGGAGTTACACCATGTCCCGTCTTCGTCTGCTCAGCGCTGCAGCCCTGCTCGCCGTGGCTGCCAATTCCCACGCCACCAGTTTCATCGTGACCACCGATGCCGTCGTTGGCGCACTGAAATCCAGTTCCGATGCGACTTCCGATGTCACCTCATCCTTTCGCGACGACAAGATCGTACGTGCTGCCCGTGATGACGCCGCCAGCTTTGTCGCCAGCGAAGGCTCCATTCGTGGTGTGAAACTGGAAAGTGCTCTGGATCACATTCGCCATCAGGCACCGCAACTGAACGCAACCGATGCACAGCTGGCCCAGGCCATCCTGACGATCTGAAAACAGCGTTGATTGGGACACGCAGGTCGTGTCCCAATGATTCAACACTGGCTCTAGAACAGGCATTGCGCTAGCCTTCGGACTCGCTTTCAACTATCGAGTCTCATGCGTTTTCCTCTAAAACTGTTGGTCACACCCCTCTTCCTTTCGGTTTGCTGGTCTTGCCCGGCCGTTGCTTTCGACGCCTTTAACCTATCTACCCAAGGCATCGTGGCCACCGGCTATGCCACAAGCATGGTGACCTCCGCCCCCTTCGACCGTAAGCTACTGCTCGCTGCGCACGATGATGCTGCTGCGTTCATCGCCAGTGACGGTGCATGGCGAGGCGCGCAGCTTGAATCAGCGCTGGTTTATTTGCGTCAAAGCCGGCCAAAACTTCATGCAAGCGACCTTGAACTGGCGCAAGCAATTCTCGTCCAATAGTTATCTTTGTTATTCCGGAGTCGTTCCATGCGTAACCCGCTGATTGCCGCCACCCTTGGCCTGTTGTTGTTGGCCGATGTGGCCCAGGCGCAAACCCTGGTTGCCACCAGTAACATCATCATCCGTGCCAGCCAGCGCACGCTTGATTTCACTTCCGATACCACCACCTCCATTCGCGATTCGAAAATCGTCCGCGAAGCTCATGATGATGCGGCCAGTTTCGTCGCGAGTAATGGAGACATTCGTGGTGCTCACCTGGAAGCGGCCTTCAATACCTTGCGCACCCGAGTGCCGGAAGCTCGCGACGCCAGTGATCAGGTGCTCGCTGAAGCCATCCTCGCACTGTGAGGTCCCTAGGCGCCTGGCTGCTGGCCGGGGTTGTGTTGCTGCTCGGCAACACGGCCCAGGCCGATCTGCAATTACGACTCAAGACCGAGGGTCTTAGCCCGGCGCAACAGCAGGCCAGTCAGGCATTGCTCGATGAAGCCATGCAGGCATTACCGCCGCGCTTCATTGAACAACTGGATCGACGCATTGACGTTGGCTGGACCGATGATATGCCGAGCAACGCCTACGGACAGGCGTCTCTGGTGTCCGAACTCGACCTGAATAGAAACCTGCTCGCCAGCCTCACCGATGGCAGCGCCGCGAGCAAAAAAACCTATCGCCCCCACGGCACCGTGCGCCGGGAAATGCTCGCCACGGTGCTGCACGAACTCACCCACATTTACGACCGTGCACGCCTGTGGCCAGACGCTGAACGCAAGATGATCCAGCGTTGCACGCAGCGCAACAGCAGCTCCGGACTGGTCGGCCTGCCGGATGAGTGCCGTGGCCAGACGGATCGTCGCTTCACCATCAGCGACGACCCGCGCCTGCTCGACCTTGCAGGCTGGCAGCAATATGTGGGTCGCCGCGGTGAACGCGAGCAGCACAATCGGCAGATCGCCCGCAGCCCGGACATCTACGAAACGAGCAGTCCCAAAGAGTTCGTCGCGGTCAACATGGAGTATTTTCTCCTGGACCCGAGTTACGCCTGCCGTCGCCCCGCGCTGTATCGCTACTACAAAGAACACTTCGGCTGGGCACCGGCGGCAAAAGATACGTGCGCCAAGTCCTTCGCCTTCCTCAACGCTGGCAACGATTTCGCCAAGCAACCCTTGGGGCAAGTTGATCCAGAGCGTGTATACGCCGTCGACTACCTGCTGGCTGAAGCCAACCAGAATTGGGTCAGTCGCTGGGGTCACAGCATGTTGCGACTGGTGATCTGTGCCCCCGGGCGCCCCCGTGGTCCCGATTGCCGGCTCGACCTGGACCAGCATCTGGTGCTGTCCTACCGCGCCTTTGTGGGCGACGTACAGCTCTCGAGCTGGGATGGCCTGGTAGGAAAATATCCGTCGCGCCTGTTTGTCTTGCCGCTGGCTCAGGTCATCGATGAATACACCAAGACCGAACTGCGCAGCCTGGCTTCGGTACCGCTGAACCTGTCTCGCACAGAGATCGAGGAAGTGGTGGAGCATGCCGCCGAGATGCACTGGAGTTATGACGGCAATTACTTCTTCCTGTCCAACAACTGCGCTGTGGAAGGCCTGAAGTTATTGCGCAGTGGCACCAACAACAAACAGCTCGTCGGCCTGGACAGCATCATGCCCAATGGCTTGCTGGAGGTCATGAAAGGCCGTGGGCTGGCGGACACCAGCGTCCTGGACGACCCCCGCGAAGCCCTTCGCCTGGGCTATCGCTTCGATTCTTTCCGCGATCGCTATCAAGCCATGTTCGAGGTGTTGAAAAAGCACTTGCCGATCAAGCAGGAGAAAGTCGAAGACTGGCTGGCACTCAAGGCCGATGAACGCCGGCAATGGATCGACCAGGCAGACCTGCGCACCAGTGCTGCATTGCTCTTACTGGAGCAGGCAGCGTTCCGACAGCAATTGGTGCTGGCTCAGGACGAGGTCAAGCAACGCTACCTCGGCGCGCGGGAAATGAAGAATGGCGGCATGGACAAAGCCAACGCTACTCTCCAACAGATTCTCGCCAACAGTGGCTTCCTCAGCCGTCCGGCCGAATTGCTCGGAACGGGTGGCTATGGATTGCCCCAGCCGAGTGAATGGCAGCGTCTGGAATCGGAAAGCAGCCTGCGGCAAAAGCAGCTTCAAGTACTGACCGGAGACCTCGACAAAGAAGTGAGAGCGCTGCTTGAACCAAGCCGTGCCGCCGAGATGGCTGCCAATGAAGCCAACCTGAAGCGAATCGGCGAACATCTACGCAAGCTGCACAAGGCAGCGGGTGGCCTGGAACTGCCTTAACGTTCGACAAATGGAAGACACCTGTAGCGAGGGCGCTTGTCGAATCGTCGAATCGTCCCGCCCGGCGGCGAAACCGTCGCCTTGCAGCCCCCGGTACCCTCAGACGTTTCGGCATTTTCATCAATTGATCCTCACTGCACTTACAGCAAGAAGGGCTTCAGAACGTAGTCCTGAAGCCCTTTTTGCTGATGAGTGTGTGCCGCGAGGCTAATTCCTCTGTATCAGGAACTCTACCTTCAGCTGACGCGAGCCTTGCGCACGCCTTCCGATAACGCCGCACAAAGACTCAATACACCATCAATCGCCTGGTCTGGCGTCGTTGCATTGGCAATGTGATCGATCAGCGCCGAACCCACCACCACACCGTCTGCCAGACGGGCGATAGACGCCGCTTGCTCGGGTGTACGGATACCAAAACCGATGCTGATGGGCAGATCGGTATGGCGACGCAGGCGAGCGACCGCCTCCTCAACGTGCTCCAGCGTAGCGGCGCCAGCACCGGTCACACCGGCAACAGACACATAGTAAACAAAGCCGGAACTGCCATTCAGAACAGTCGGCAGACGCACATCATCAGTGGTCGGAGTGGTCAGACGGATGAAGTCCAGACCCGCGGCCTGGGCCGGATCGCATAGTTCGCCGTTATGCTCTGGCGGCAGGTCCACAACGATCAAACCATCAACGCCGGCCTCTTTCGCGTCAGCAATGAAACGCGACACCCCGTACATGTGAATCGGATTGAAGTAACCCATCAGCACCAACGGCGTCTCGATGTTGCCCTCACGAAACTCGCGAACCATTTGAAGGGTTTTCACGAGGTTCTGCTTGGCACCCAGCGCACGGATGTTGGCGAGCTGGATGGCCGGACCATCGGCCATCGGATCGGTAAAAGGCATGCCCAACTCAATCACATCGGCACCAGCACCCGGCAGGCCCTTGAGGATCGCCAGTGAAGTGTCATAGCTCGGGTCACCTGCGGTCACGAAGGTCACCAAGGCGGCACGATTTTGTTCCTTGAGTTCGGCAAAACGCGTTTGCAGGCGGCTCATCAGTGTTTCTCCTGCTGGGACGGCTTTTGTTGGGATTGCTCCATGTGGTGCATCACGGTCTGCATGTCCTTGTCACCGCGACCGGACAGGTTGACCACCATCAGGTGATCTTTCGGCAAGCTCGGTGCACGCTTGAACACTTCGGCCAGGGCATGTGCACTTTCCAGCGCTGGAATAATGCCTTCCAGGCGGCAGCATTTGTGGAAGGCGTCGAGGGCTTCGTGGTCAGTCACCGAGGTGTACTGAACGCGACCGATGTCGTGCAACCAGGCGTGTTCAGGCCCGATGCCCGGGTAATCGAGGCCGGCGGAAATCGAGTGAGCATCGATGATCTGTCCATCGTCGTCCTGCAACAGGAACGTCCGATTCCCGTGCAACACACCCGGTACGCCACCGTTCAGGCTGGCGGCGTGCTTGCCGGTTTCGATACCGTGGCCGGCTGCTTCAACACCGATGATTTCGACACTTTTATCATCGAGGAACGGGTGAAACAGGCCCATCGCGTTGGAGCCACCGCCGATGCAGGCGACCAGGCTATCCGGCAGACGACCTTCCTGGGCTTGCAATTGGTCACGGGTTTCCTTGCCGATGACGGCCTGGAAATCACGAACCATCGCGGGATAAGGGTGTGGACCGGCAACTGTACCGATCAGGTAGAACGTGCTGTCGACGTTGGTTACCCAGTCGCGCAACGCTTCGTTCATGGCATCTTTCAACGTGCCGGTGCCGGCGACGACAGGGATTACTTCAGCGCCCAGCAACTTCATGCGGAATACGTTGGCCTGCTGACGCTCGATGTCAGTAGTGCCCATATAGATCACGCAATCCAGACCGAAACGCGCTGCCACCGTGGCGGTCGCCACGCCGTGCATGCCGGCACCGGTCTCGGCGATGATGCGCTTCTTGCCCATGCGTCGAGCCAGCAGGATCTGGCCGATGCAGTTGTTAATCTTGTGCGCGCCGGTGTGGTTCAGCTCTTCGCGCTTCAAATAAATCTTCGCACCGCCGCAATACTCGGTCAGACGCTCTGCGTAATAGAGCGGGCTTGGACGTCCGACGTAATCTCGCTGGAAGTAGGCCAATTCCTCTTTGAATGCCGGATCTTCCTTGGCCACTTCGTATTCACGGGCCAGGTCGAGGATCAACGGCATCAGGGTTTCAGCCACGTAGCGGCCGCCGAAGGCGCCAAACAGGCCGCTCGCATCAGGGCCGTTTCGCAGATTGGTCTGGGTCATGGGTCGCTCCAGTTGAATTCGTGTGATGACAATGAGGCTTACTCTACCCCTGACGCTCTATGCTGAAAACCGATAAGATCGCCACAACCTGTCAGGAAAACTCACAGATAAAATGAGCCATGACCTCCCCCCGCTGAACGCACTTCGCGCCTTTGAGGCCACTGCCCGCTTGAACAGCGTCAGCCAGGCTGCGGAACAGCTGCACGTTACTCACGGTGCAGTCAGCCGCCAGCTCAAAGTACTCGAAGAACATTTGGGCGTCAGCCTGTTCATCAAGGAAGGCCGCGGCCTGAAACTCACAGATGCCGGCGTTCGTCTACGCGATGCCAGCGGTGAGGCCTTCGAGCGCCTGCGCACCGTCTGCGCGGAACTGACGCAAAGCCATGCAGATGCACCTTTCGTTCTGGGTTGCTCGGGAAGCCTGCTGGCGCGTTGGTTCATTCCACGGCTGGGACGGCTGAATGCCGATCTGCCTGATCTGCGTCTGCACTTGTCCGCAGGCGAAGGTGATCTCGATCCACGTCGCCCGGGACTGGATGCGTTGCTGGTATTCGCCGAACCACCCTGGCCCGCCGACATGCAGGTCTACGCCCTGGCCAGCGAACGAATCGGGCCGGTGATCAGCCCACGCTTCATCGGTTATGAAAGGTTGCAGCACGCACCCGCCAGCGCCCTGCTCAACGAACCTTTGCTGCACACCACCTCCAGACCGCAAGCGTGGCCGAGCTGGGCACACCAAAGTGACCTCGATGCCAAGTCATTGAAGTACGGGCAGGGTTTCGAGCATTTGTATTATTTGCTGGAGGCGGCGGTTGCCGGACTGGGGGTGGCGATTGCGCCCGAACCGTTGGTGGCAGAGGATTTGAAGGCCGGTCGCCTGGTTGCGCCTTGGGGTTTCAAAGAAACCTCGGCGCAACTGGCGTTGTGGCTACCCAAGCGCGCCGCGGACGGGCGCGCAGGGCAATTGGCGCAGTGGCTCAAGAACGAGCTGCGCCAGGCGGATTAGTCACCGCGTTTGCACAGCAGGTAGGCGGCCAGCAGGCCCAGTGCACCCACGGCAACACCGGCTGTAGTCCAAGGGTGTTCCTGGGCGTAGTCCCGCGTAGCAATCCCGGTTTCGCGGGTTTTCACTTTGACTTCTTCATAGGCATCGCTGAGCAAGTGACGCGAATGTTTCAGCGCGTTTTCAGCGTTGCTTTTCAAGACTTTGAGGGTTTTGCGCGACTCGTCCGAGGCGTCGTCCTTCAGGCTTTCCAAAGACTTCAGCAGACTCTCGATCTCGGCTTCCATGCTTTGCAATGAGGCTTTACGTAAAGAGGTGTTGGCCATGGTGGCTCTCCTGCATTGGTGATGAGTGGCGTGTGTTGGTTGGGACTGCACCGGTTCGAGAAAGTGCAGTAAATCTGAACTTCCTTGTCGGTTTAGTCGACAGAAGTAAGAGCAAAAATCACTGCTAGTCTGTATTTCATACCCCAAGGAGAACGCTATGACTGACCACCACACCTACAAGAAAATCGAGCTGGTTGGCTCGTCCGCCAGCAGTATTGAAGACGCCATCAACAACGCGCTCGCCGAAGCCAGCAAGTCCATCAAGCATCTGGAATGGTTCGAAGTGACCGAAACCCGCGGCCACATCAAGGACGGCAAGGCCGCGCATTTTCAGGTAACACTCAAAGTCGGTTTCCGGATTGCCAGCAGCTGAGTTTGAGCTAGTCTTCTGAACTTGCGCGCTGGCCGCATGCCATAGGGAATGGCAAAGCGCTACATGAGTGCATCCGGCGAAAGCTGGATGCCCCTATTGATCCGACCAGGGAGTGCGACCGATGAAGAAGTTTATTTTAGCGGTGGGTTTATTGAGCCTTGCCGGCGCGGCGTTTGCTGATGGCAAGTCTTGTGAGGAATTGAAAGCCGAAATCGCTGCGAAGCTCGATGCCAAGGGCGTTTCCGGTTATTCACTTGAGATCGTTGATAAAGGCGCTGCCGCTGACGGAAAAATCGTCGGCACCTGTGAAAAGGGCAGCAAGGAAATTGTCTACAAACGATAAATCCCCCACAAATAAAAAAGCCGACGCAATGACGTCGGCTTTTTTATCAGCGTTTTCCAGGCTTCAGCCTTTCATGACCTGCGCCAGCAGCTCATACGAGCGCACACGATCGGCGTGTTCATACAGGTCGCAGGTGAAAATCAACTCGTCCGCCTGGGTCTGCTCAACGAGCACTTCCAGCTTGGCGCGGATTTTCTGCGGGCTGCCCACCATTGCCAGACCAAGGAAGTCGCCGACCGCTTCTTTTTCATGAGGCAACCACAGGCCGTCCATGGTTTTGACCGGCGGACGTTGCACCAGGCTCTGGCCACGCATCAACGCAAGAATCCGCTGATAAACCGACGTTGCCAGATAATCGGCTTGCTCATCGGTGTCGGCGGCCACCAACGGCACGCCCAGCATGACGTAAGGCTTATCCAGCACAGCTGAAGGCTTGAAGTGATTGCGGTAGACACGAATCGCCTCATGCATGAAGCGCGGTGCGAAATGCGAGGCGAACGCGTAAGGCAATCCACGCTCACCGGCCAATTGCGCACTGAACAGGCTCGACCCCAACAACCAGACGGGAACATTGGTGCCCGTGCCAGGCATTGCGATGATCCGTTGATCCGGCGTACGCGGGCCGAGGTAGCGCATCAGTTCCGCCACATCTTCCGGGAACTCATCCGCACTGCCCGAACGCTCACGACGCAGGGCGCGGGCAGTCATCTGGTCAGAACCGGGCGCACGTCCCAAGCCCAGGTCGATACGACCCGGATACAGGCTTTCGAGCGTCCCGAATTGCTCGGCAATCACCAACGGCGCGTGGTTAGGCAGCATCACGCCGCCGGAGCCAACGCGAATAGTCGACGTGCCGCCGGCCAAATAGCCCAGCAATACCGACGTCGCCGAGCTGGCGATACCGTCCATATTGTGGTGTTCAGCCACCCAGAAGCGGTTGTAGCCGAACTTCTCGACGTGTTGCGCCAGGTCCAGAGAATTGCGCAGCGACTGTGCCGCACTGCCATTTTCCCGAACAGGTACCAGGTCCAGGGTCGAAAATTTGATGTCGGACAGTCGTTTCATAAACCTGCTTCTCCAAATGGGGTGCAGGTTTGTTCTCGTGAACGAAAACCTGCCGAATCTATAAGCGTGTTTCATGCAATGAGGGCATATACCCGAGTTTCAATAGCCACGAGGAAATTTCCTACGAAAATAGTAGGAGATATCAGATCTGGTGAACTTCTCGCCCCGGTCTATCCTCAGAACCCTAGCAACCGAAAACCACGAAGGCGCGACGTTTCGCGCCGGATCTTGAGGAGGCAGACATGGCTATCACTAAGAAAGCATCGGCGCATTGGGAAGGTGACCTGAAAACCGGCATCGGCTCTATTTCCACCGAGACCGGTGTGCTCAGAGAAGCGCCTTATGGCTTCAAAGCGCGTTTCGAAGGCGGTAAAGGGACGAATCCGGAAGAACTGATCGGCGCCGCTCATGCGGGCTGTTTCTCCATGGCATTTTCGATGATCCTCGGCGATGCGGGCCTGAAGGCTGACAGCATCGATACCAATGCCGAAGTCACGCTGGATCAGGTTGAAGGCGGTTTCGCGATTACAGCGGTGAAATTGATCCTCAAAGCGAAAATCCCTGGTGCGACCCAGGCGCAGTTCGAGGAGCTGAGTAACAAGGCCAAAGAAGGTTGCCCGGTTTCCAAGGTATTGAATGCGAAGATCAGCCTGGACGCCACGCTGGTCAGCTAAGTCGAGTTGTCGCAAAAAGATCGCCGCCTGCGTTGGCTCCCGCACGAAACACTGTTTCATGTAGAAGCTTCCGCTGGCGGCGATATTTTTTGCCTTGAAACAAAACTCGGCTTGTAAAAATGTGGTCGAATAAATGACAGCAGCTTTAGCGCATGACGTGCGCGTTGCCTGAAAAGGAGCTTCAACCATGAAACGTTTTGCTTTGGCGGTTATCTGCGGTGCACTGGCCACTTCGGCCTTGGCAGCACCCAAGGACTGCGAAGAACTCAAAAAAGAAATTGAGATCAAGATCCAGGCGAATGCCGTGCCCTCCTACACCCTGGAAATCGTGTCGAAAGAAGAAGCTGACAAGCATGATGTAGCCATGGTTGTGGGTACTTGCGACAACGGTACCAAAGCGATCATTTATCAGAAAAACAGCAATTGATCCTGCTTACATCACGCAGTTGACTTGCCGATCTTCGGCAACGATCTCACGCTTGGCGTTGTAGAGCCTCGCGCTGGGGGTGAAGGCCAGATTTCGGGCTTCGAGCAAATAGCGCTGGCCCGCCTCGAAATGGTCGTAGTTGATGGTCAGATAGCACAACCGCTCGACCGGTCCGGTCATCAAGCTTCCGCCCCCGCCAAACACCTCGAAATCGAAACGCACTAACAGCTCGTGGCTGCCGGGAGCGACCTGAAAGTAACGCCCGTCCCGCAGTCGCTGGTTGTCCAGGCGTTCGGCCATGAGCAACTTGCCACCAGGGCTGGGGGTTGCGAAGTCGACCCAGGCCATCTGCGGATTGACGGCCGGCATGGGGCTCTGGCAGCCGGCAACCAGGCTTGCAGCAAGCAACAGCATCATCCTGTGCATGATGAATGTCCCAAGAATTAGACATTCAGCATAGCGCCGATCAGGTGCGCTGACAGCCCGCGGGTTTACCCTGACCAATCACTTTTCGCTGTTGATCATAGAGCTTCGCCCATGGTCGGAAGCCGATATTCCCTGCTTGCAGCTGATATTTCTCACCGGCGTTGAAGTCGTTGAATTTCACGTTCATCTGACAGTCACGCCATAAAGGTTCCGCGTCCGGGCCGATGTTGGTGGGTTGAACCGGGAATTGGTAACGCACCGTCAGCTCGTGACTGCCCGGCTGCACCTCGAAATAACGCTTGTCAGAAGATGCCTTGTCATCGACTTCCAGCGCTTGGAGCGCGGTGTCTTCTTGCTGTGGGTCGAGGTCGATCCAGGCTTGCGAAGGATCTTGTTGAGGTATTCCGAAACCAGCACAGCCTGTCAGCATCAACAGGCCTCCCGTCAGCATCAATTTGCGCATAGCGGAGCTCCAGTGAGGCGGGATAGTCTTGCGGGCAGACTTTCCAGGGATGATTTTATTTTGATCAGGCCGTCTTTGAGCCTTGGGTTACTTGATCGCGTTTTGCGCGTTTTGTTTCCGGGCGTGCTGCTTTTGTTGCTCAGCGGTTGCACCAGCGTCAGCTACTACAGCCAATTGGCCAGTGGTCAGCTCCAACTGCTGCGGGCACGTGAGCCGGTCCAAGAGGTCATTTCCGATCCTCGAAGGGACCCGAATTTGCGTGCTCGCCTGGTTCAATCGCAAGCCGCCCGAACATTTGCCAGCCAGCAACTGCACCTTCCCGATAACAAGAGCTACCGTCTGTACGCCGATATTGGTCGGCCGTTCGTAGTCTGGAACGTCTTCGCCACCCCCGAATTCTCCCTGTCGCCGCAAAACCATTGTTTCCCCATCGCCGGCTGCGTGGCCTATCGCGGTTATTACAGTCAGGGCGCTGCGCGTGGCGAGGCCGCGTTACAACGCCTGCAAGGTATGGACGTGTCGATCGGCGGCGTCGAGGCTTATTCGACGCTTGGCTGGTTCAACGATCCGATAATCAGTTCGATGATGAACTGGGGCGACGAGCGGCTGGCAACACTGATCTTCCACGAGCTCGCGCATCAACGCTTTTATGTGAAGGACGACACCGAGTTCAACGAGTCTTTCGCCACCTTCGTGGAACAGGAAGGCACCCGTCAATGGCGTGCAACCCGAGGCTTGGCGCCGGACAACACGGCAGCGATTCAAAGGCGGGATCAGTTCATTCAACTGGTTCTGAATACCCGCACGAGGCTTGAGCAGCTATACGCCCTGCCGCTCTCTGCAGACCAGATGCGACAGCGCAAAGCGGCCGAATTCGAACGGTTGCGCAGTGATTACCGGAAAATGCGTGACGACCAATGGGCCGGGGACAAACGCTACGACGCCTGGATCAACGCGCCGATGAACAACGCCCGGTTGTTGCCATTCGGGTTGTATGACCAATGGGTCCCGGCTTTTGCGGCGCTGTATAAACAGATGAACGGGGATTGGACGAAGTTCTACGCGGCAGTGGAAAAGCTTGGCGCGCTGCCGGCTGACGAACGCAAAGCGGCGCTGAAGGCGTTGGCAGAATCATAAAAGTGTATCGCCAGAACAAACGGCATCGCGGGCAAGCCTTGCTCCCATAGGCGGCGGATCAATTTGTATTGCGTCGAAACCTGTGGGAGCAAGGCATTGCCCGCGATGGCGTACTGATCAGCCCCGCAAAAACGCCTGATGCAACTCATCCAGCGTTTCGAAGTGATAAGCCGGCGCTTCGGCGCTCAACTCTTCCCGGCTCCCAAAACCGTACCCCACCGCCGCGGCATCGAGGCCATTACTGCGAGCGCCGATCAGGTCGTGCTTGCGGTCTCCGATCATCAGCGTGGTGGCCGGATCCAGACACTCTTCGGCCATCAGGTGAGCAATCAGCTCGACCTTGTTGGTCCGGGTGCCGTCCAGTTCGCTGCCGTAGATCACCTTGAAGTGTTTGGAGAAATCAAAGTGCCGGGCGATTTCCCGGGCAAAAACCCAAGGCTTCGAGGTCGCGATGTACAGCTGTCGTCCTTGCCCGCCGAGGGTTTCCAACAACGGCGTGACGCCATCGAACACGCGGTTCTCATAGAGGCCGGTGACCTTGAAACGTTCGCGATAGAAATTCACTGCTTCCCAGGCTTTAGGCTCGTCGAACGCATAAAACTGCATGAACGCCTGCAACAGCGGTGGACCGATGAAATGTTCGAGTTTGGTCAGGTCAGGCTCATCGATGCCCAGCTTGCTCAGGGCGAACTGGATCGAGCGGGTTATACCTTCCCGCGGGTCGGTCAGGGTGCCATCGAGGTCGAACAGAACGGTTTGGTAATGCATGAAAAATCCTGGGCAATTGCGAAAGGCTTTGTGAAAGGGTGTTTCAGAGCTGGTCGTAGCCTTCCGCCAGGTGCAAATCCTTGAGCTTCACGTAATTCGCCGCACTGTAGGTGAAAAAGGCGCGTTCTTTGTCAGTCAGCGGGCGAACCTGTTTCACCGGGCTGCCCACATAAAGAAAGCCACTGGCCAGCCGTTTGCCCGGTGGCACCAGGCTACCGGCTCCGATGATGACGTCGTCCTCAACCACCGCGCCGTCCATGACAATGCTTCCCATGCCAATCAAAACCCGGCTGCCCACACTGCAACCGTGCAGCATGACTTTGTGCGCGATGGTCACATCGTCGCCAATCAGCAGTGGAAAACCGTCCGGGTTGAACGGGCCAGCATGGGTGATGTGCAGGACACAGCCATCCTGAACGCTGGTGCGCTGGCCGATACGGATGCGGTGCATATCACCGCGAATCACCGTCAACGGCCAAACAGAGCTGTCTTCGCCGATTTCAACGTCGCCAATGACCACTGCCGAGCTGTCGACAAAAGCGCCGTTACCCAGCACTGGCATGTGATTCTGATACTTGCGAAGGGTCACGATAGGCTCTCTCTCTTTTGCTGATAGCTGCGGTCGGCGTCGATTGTAATTAAGATGGGGGCATGTTTCTTCCAGCCAAGGTGTCAACCGTGAGCGTGAACAACCCTCTTTTGCAGTCCTACGACCTGCCGCCGTTCTCCGCGATCCGTGCCGAACACGTGCAACCGGCCATTGAACAGATCCTGGCTGACAACCGTGCCGCCATTATCGAGATACTCAAAACCCAAGGCAAACAACCGACCTGGGCTGGCCTGGTGCTGGCGATGGACGAGTTGAATGATCGCCTGGGCGCAGCCTGGAGCCCGGTCAGCCACCTGAATGCGGTGTGCAACAGTGCCGAACTGCGCGAAGCCTATGAGTCCTGCCTGCCTGCCTTGAGCGCCTACTCTACGGAAATGGGCCAGAATCGCGAGTTGTTCCAGGCCTTCGAAGCGTTGGCCAACAGCCCGGAAGCGGCCGGCTTCGACGTTGCGCAAAAAACCATTCTTGAACACTCGCTGCGTGACTTCCGTCTGTCGGGTATAGATTTGCCTGAGGCCGAGCAAAAGCGCTACGCCGACGTGCAAAGCAAATTGTCGGAGCTGGGCAGCCGCTTCTCCAACCAACTGCTCGACGCGACTCAAGCCTGGACCAAACACGTCACTGACGAAGCCACCCTCGCCGGCCTGACCGATTCAGCTAAGGCGCAAATGGCAGCCGCCGCTCACGCCAAAGAACTGGACGGCTGGTTGATCACTCTGGAATTCCCAAGCTACTTCGCCGTGATGACCTATGCGCACGACCGAGCTTTGCGCGAGGAAGTCTACGCCGCCTACTGCACCCGTGCGTCGGACCAAGGCCCAAATGCCGGCCAGAACGACAACGGCCCGGTCATGGAAGAAATTCTCGACCTGCGTCAGGAGTTGGCAAAGCTTCTGGGATTCGCCAGCTTCTCGGAGCTGAGCCTGGCCACCAAAATGGCCGAGTCCAGCGATCAGGTCATCAGCTTCCTGCGCGACCTGGCCAAGCGCAGCAAACCCTTCGCCACTCAGGATCTGGAGCAGCTCAAAGCGTACGCCGCCGAGCAAGGCTGCCCGGACCTGCAAAGCTGGGACAGCGGGTTCTTCGGTGAAAAACTGCGTGAACAACGGTACAGCGTTGCTCAGGAAGCATTGCGTGCTTACTTCCCGATCGACAAAGTGCTCGGTGGCTTGTTTGCCATCGTCCAGCGCCTGTACGGCATCGAGATCGCCGAGCAGAAAGGTTTCGACACCTGGCACCCGGATGTCCGCCTGTTCGAAATCAAGGAAAACGGTCAGCACGTCGGCCGCTTCTTCTTCGACCTTTACGCTCGCGCCAACAAACGTGGTGGCGCCTGGATGGATGGCGCTCGCGACCGCCGCCGCACGGCTGAAGGCGTATTGCAAAGCCCGGTGGCCAATCTGGTGTGCAACTTCACCCCGGCGGACAGTGGCAAACCTGCCCTGCTGACCCATGATGAAGTGACCACGCTGTTCCATGAATTCGGCCACGGCTTGCACCACCTGCTCACCCGCGTCGAACACGCTGGCGTATCCGGCATCAACGGCGTCGCGTGGGACGCGGTCGAGCTGCCAAGCCAGTTCATGGAAAACTGGTGCTGGGAGCCTGAAGGTCTGGCGCTGATCTCCGGTCACTACGAAACTGGAGAACCGCTGCCTCAGGACCTCCTGGAAAAAATGCTCGCTGCCAAAAACTTCCAGTCCGGCCTGATGATGGTTCGCCAACTGGAGTTCTCGCTGTTCGACTTCGAACTGCACGCCACCCACGGTGACGGCCGCAGCGTGCTGCAGGTGCTCGAGGGCGTACGCGATGAGGTGTCGGTCATGCGCCCTCCGGCCTACAACCGTTTCCCCAACAGCTTTGCGCACATCTTTGCCGGCGGTTACGCAGCAGGTTATTACAGCTACAAGTGGGCGGAAGTGTTGTCAGCCGATGCCTTTTCGAAATTCGAAGAAGACGGCGTGCTCAATGAAGCAACCGGTCGCGCGTTCCGTGAAGCGATCCTGGCGCGGGGTGGTTCTCAGGAACCGATGGTACTGTTCGTCGACTTCCGTGGCCGTGCGCCATCGATTGACGCACTCTTGCGCCACAGCGGCCTGAGTGAGGACGCCGCAGCATGAGTGAGGGTCCTGTGATCACCAAAAGACGCTTTATCGCCGGGGCGGTTTGCCCGGCCTGCAGCGAGCCGGACAAGCTGATGATGTGGAGCGAAGACGATGTTCCGCATCGTGAGTGCGTGGCCTGTGGCTACGCCGACACCCTGAATGAACAAGGCCTGTCTGTACCCAAGGAATTGGGTACGCGGGTGAATACCTCTGCATTGAAAGCGCCGGATGCCAAGGTTCAGGCGGTGCAGTTTTTCCCGAACCCGAAGCTGAAAAAAAAGACTGACGAATAACACTGAAACGCCACCACCTCCCCCACGTCTGATCGGCGTAGGAGGTGGTAACTATCTAATCCCTGCTCCGCGCGCTTCCTTTTTAAGCTGCTTGAACAGTCGCTAATCAAGGAAGACTTCATGCCCAACACCAATCCGCTTTTACAACACTGGGACCTGCCTCCATGGCAGAGCGTCCGGGTCGAGCACCTGGTCCCCGCCATCGAGAAAATCGTCGCCGACAATCGGCTGGCGATCTCGACCCTCATCGATTCGCAATCCACCTACCCGAACTGGGACGACCTGGTACTCGTCGTCGACGAAACCGATGCGCGTCTGGATGAAGCCATGGGTGTCATACAGACACTCGACACGGTGACACGTCCTGACAACGCCTGGCGCCAGGCAGCGGCCGTCTGTGAGGACATCAGCGCGCAGTACAAAATCGAAAAAATGAGTAATGCCGCATTGTTTCGTACCTATCAGACGCTGGCGCAAAGCCCGGCGGCCAAACTATTCGACTCATCTCGAAAAACCGTCTTGAACAGGATTCTTCGCACCTTTCACCCTGGGGGCATCGCGTTGACCGGTTCGCAACAACAAGAACTGGCCAAACTGGATTTCGATACAGGCGCACTCGAGGGCTTGTTTCTGAGTCAATTGAAATGGGCCAGCACGAGTTGGAGCAAACGCATCGAAGACGTCAAACAACTCGCCGGGATTTCGCAAGATGTCCTGGATCGCCTGGCACTCAACGCCCAACAGGCGGGCCACGATGGCTGGCGGTTGCTGCTGGACGAGGCCACTTACGCTCAGGTCATGACCTACGCCGAAGATCGGGCACTGCGTGAGGAATACTATTGCGCGTACACCACACGCGCCTCCGATCAAGGCCCCCACGCAGACCAATTCGACAATGCACCATTGCTGCAAATGCTGGTGGCCATGCGCCAACGCAAAGCGCGACTGCTCGGATTCGAAAACTACGCACAGTTGAAATTGATCAACCGGATGGTTGAGTCGCCTGAGCAGGTCAAACAGTTCCTGCGTCAGCAGATTGCGCTGGCGACACCCGCTTTCGAGCAGGAGACTCAAGCCATCAAGGGCTTCGCACTTACCCAAGGTTTCTCAAGCGTGGAGCCTTGGGATCACGAGTTTCTTGTCGCAAAGCTGCGCGAAACCCACAAAGGCTTTGCACTAAAAGGGCTGCGCAAGTTTTTTCATTTGGATGCAACACTGCGCAAACTCTGTGTATTTTGCGAACGTATGTTTGGCATTCGGATAACTGAACTTACGATGTTCGAGCGATGGGACGACAGTATTCAGCTGTTTGAGATCAGTGAAGACGGCCGAGTCATCGGTCACATCTACGTAGACCCCTACCAGCGCAAGGAAGCACCAGACTTCGCCGGGACGTCCACACTTCGTAACCGTCGTAGAAACGCCGAAGGGCGCGTGCCACTACCGATTGCCGTGCTTCATGCCAATTTTTCACGAGGCGCCGCGGGTCAACCGTACTTGCTCACTCATAAAGACTTGCGTGTACTGCTCCACGAATTGGGTCACTGCTTGCAACATGTATTGACTCGCTCACCCCATTACACGTTGTCGGGTATTTCACAGTTGGGCCGAGACACGGCGGAGTTTGCCGGGCAGGTGTTTGAACTCTTCGGAATGTCTCGGGAGTTCCTGTTGTGGCTGGCGGCTCACTATCAGACCGGCGAACGCTTGTCCGAGACGCAGGTCGATAACGCCATCGCTTCGCTCAAGGCCTATGACAGCGGGGCGACCGCGCAACTGCTGATGAGCGCAATGTTCGATCTGGAGCTGCATCTTGGGCAGGGCGAAGCACGTGATGTTCAGCAGGTTTTTGACAATGTACTGCGAGACTTCCCCCACCTGAATCTTCCGCAATGGAGCCGCCTCCCTAATAGCTTCGATTATCTGGTAACCGGGTATGAGGTTTCGGTTTACGTCTATAAATGGTCGGGCGTACTTGCCACCGAAACGTTTGAACGGTTCGAAAAGGATTGGGTGTTCAACGCCCAGACAGGCAAGAATTTTCGTGAGACGGTGTTCGCAGCGGGCGATTCGAATTCGCTGCTGGACGTTCTGGAAACCTTTCTCGGACGCCCGGTTGCCGCCGATCTATTCCCGGCAACGTTAGACCCAGCGAGCATCAGTGCCCGCTCTCCACGTTTGCGGACTTGAACCAGCTCTTCATCGAGCAAGCTGCGAAGGGGCTGGTGCTGCAATCGCCATTGGTCAGCGCCGTGCGCAGTTTGTCGACATCAGCCCGCATCATGTATCGCACACTCTCCTTGAAATGGGTGCTGTCACCAAATCCGCCCTGGGTCATTTCACTCAGGGCGTCTTCTTTACTCCAGCCCTGCACAACGACCCGATACATCGCCGCCATCAAACCGGTGCGGTCCGACCCGTGCTTGCAATGCATCAACACCGACCCGTTGGCTTGCGCGGTTTGAATGGCACGAAGTGCCTTCAACACATCCGCATCATCCACATGATTAGTCCGATAAGGCAGTTGCACCTGCGCGATGTCTGGCGACGACAGCCAACTCGAATCCGATTCCGGCAGGAAGTCGATCACGGTCGCGACATTGAGCTTTTTGAGCAAAGGCACCGCGCCTTGATCAGGCAGTGCACTACGGTACAGCGTCGGGGACATTTGGTAGAGGTTGTATTGACCCTCAACCGATTGAGCCCATTCCGCCGGACGAGGCAGTGCAGTGTCTTCAGCATGAGCGAACGAAAGGTTGAAGAATGCGGCCAGCGACAGCAGCAACGTCGCAAATGAAAGGCGCAGGAGAGGCATGCTTGAACAACCGTCTGGAGGAGAGTGAATGGATGACGTGCAGTTTCAACCCCGAGCGGTCAAAGGCCTGTGAGACCGTTGTCAAAGAATCGTGAATATAAAAAAACGGCACCTGAACTCAGGTGCCGCTTAATAGTGACTTATTAACAAAACGCTTCAACTCAATAGCGGCTGAAAGCAATGGCTCAACAGCAATCAAGGATTAACAATTTTCGAATACGCTTTCGCCAACAGCACCAAAACCGCTTTGTCCTGCGCATCAATTTGACCATCGCCGTCTATATCGACCTGAGCATCGCGCATGGTGAAGGTCACCCCGCCGTCATTCGATACGGCTTCACGCCTTGTCGAATCCAGCAGAGAGTAAGTGGGCACTCGATTGACCGGATCATAGCCTTCATCTTTTAAAGCAAATTGCATGGAAACCCGAATTTCTTTCGGGCTGGAGGGAGCAGAACTTAACAACTGAAGAAAGACGCCACGCTGATTGTAAAAAGACATTTATTAAATCCTTTTAATAGTGAAATAACGAAGAACTCATGCGCCGTAAAGAATACTGACAGCGCCGATGAACGTGCCAGCCGGCATATGTTTCTCATGATGACCCGCCCGAAATCGCCGAACGGCACTGGTCGATTCCTCCAAGGATCGATACTGTATGCACGTACAGCTAAAGGAGTTTTCGATGACCTGCCCTCTACCTCCGCGTGGTCGCGGCACCGCCACCAACCCGCATAACCGTTTCGCACCAAATCGCTCGGTGGCGGAAGATGACGGCTGGTACCAGGAAGCTCCCGTCACACAAGGCACTGAAGTTCGCATCGAAACGGCGAAAACCATCATCACCCGCAATAACTCACCAGACCTGCCGTTTGATCGCTCGATCAACCCTTATCGCGGCTGTGAGCATGGCTGCATCTACTGCTATGCGCGTCCCAGTCACGCCTATTGGGACATGTCGCCCGGGCTGGACTTCGAAACCAAACTGATCGCCAAGACCAATGCCGCCGATGTGCTCGAAGAGCAGCTGTCCAGACGCGGTTACCAGTGCGCGCCCATCAACCTCGGCTCCAACACCGATCCCTATCAGCCGATCGAGCGTGAACACAAGATCACCCGGCAAACCCTCGAAGTGCTGCTGCGTTACCGTCACCCGGTAACCATCATCACCAAAGGTTCGCTGATTCTTCGGGACCTGGATCTGTTGGCCGAACTCGCCGAACAGCGACTGGTGGCCGTGATGATCAGCCTCACCACACTGGACGACGAGCTCAAGCGCATTCTTGAGCCCCGCGCCGCTGCTCCCAAAGCCCGATTGCGGGCGATCCGTGTCATGCGAGAAGCAGGAATCCCGGTAGGCGTGCTTTGTTCACCAATGATTCCGATGATCAATGACAGTGAGCTCGAAAGCTTGCTGACCGAGGCGCAAGCCGCTGGTGCACAGAGCGCTGCCTACATGATGTTGCGCCTACCGTTGGAAGTGGCGCCGCTATTTGAGGAATGGCTGGCCGCGCATTACCCTCAACGGGCTGCGCATGTGTTGAGTCTGATTCGCCAGAGCCGTGGCGGTGAGCTTTACGACAGCAGGTTCGGCTCTCGAATGCGCGGTGAGGGTCCGTTCGCCGACCTGCTTGCGCAGCGGTTCGCTAAAACCATAAAACGCCTGGGACTTAATCGTCGGGAAGGTTTTAATCTGGACTGCGACGCCTTCTGTCCGCCGGGTCGCCAGATGTCGTTGATTTAGAGACAATTAGCCTATGGTTGAGTAGGAGTAAAAGCATCTTGCCATTACGCCAGTCACGTTTTTTGTGACCTGGAACACACGTTCTAGAGCGGTTGATTCAGTTTGAGTTAAGTTTCGCGGGCTACCTTGTTCATCGAGTGACTGACGGGTCGCGATTTCCGACCTGGATGTTTTTTAGACAGCCACTGGCTTCACACCGGACAAAACGGGAAACTTCCCTGACTCCGCCAATGAGGATCAATTCATGAGTGACAAGGATAAACAGCCGTTGGCTGCGTCGGCTTCCACACCACCTGCTGATGTGGAAAGCGCCGATGCAGCGCTGCGTCATATCGTTGACGGCTTTTTGCATTTTCATCATGAGATCTTTCCGCAACAGGAAGAACTCTTCAAGAAACTCGCAACGGCCCAACAGCCTCGGGCAATGTTCATCACCTGCGCCGACTCACGCATCGTCCCGGAGCTGATCACCCACAGTTCGCCTGGCGATCTGTTCGTTACCCGCAATGTCGGCAATGTCGTACCGCCTTACGGTCAGATGAACGGTGGCGTTTCCACCGCCATCGAGTACGCGGTGCTGGCGCTGGGTGTGCAGCACATCATCATCTGCGGCCACTCCGATTGCGGCGCAATGCGCGCGGTGCTCAACCCAGATAGCCTGGAAAAAATGCCCACGGTCAAAGCCTGGCTGCGGCACGCCGAAGTCGCGAAAACCATGGTGCATGACAACTGCAACTGCGCCGACGAAAACGAGACGATGCACATCCTCACCGAAGAGAATGTGATCGCCCAATTGCAGCACTTGCGGACTCATCCGTCCGTGGCCTCGCGCATGGCAAACGGTCATCTGTTCATCCATGGCTGGGTGTACGACATCGAAACCAGCGCAATTAAAGCTTACGACGCGGACCAGGGATGTTTCCTGCCGCTGGATGGCACCCATCCGATTCCGGTGGCGACGCCCAAAGCACGCTTCTAAATCCTCCTAAGTGACATAGCCGAGGCTGCAGATCCTGCAGCCTGGCTTTGCCATGCCTGAAGAAAATATCGGGAGAATCACTATGCGTGCCGCGCAACTCAAAGCTGTTCTGCCACGGGAGCTCCTCGCTTCAGTGGTCGTCTTTCTGGTCGCCCTGCCTTTGTGCATGGGCATCGCCATCGCTTCCGGGCTACCACCCGCCAAAGGTTTGATTACCGGAATCATCGGAGGCCTGGTGGTCGGCTGGCTGGCCGGCTCTCCCCTCCAGGTCAGCGGGCCCGCAGCGGGGCTGGCTGTTCTGGTGTTCGAACTGGTGCGCCAGCATGGCGTCGCCATGCTCGGGCCGATCCTGCTGCTGGCAGGTTTTCTGCAACTGGTCGCTGGGCGCTTGAAACTCGGTTGCTGGTTCCGAGTGACAGCGCCGGCAGTGGTGTACGGCATGCTCGCCGGTATCGGTGTGCTGATCGTGCTGTCCCAGGTGCATGTCATGCTCGACGCCGTGCCCAAACCCTCTGGCCTGGATAACCTTGCAGCGTTCCCCGCGGCCGTCGCGCAAGCTTTACCGTCCTTCGGCTGGCAGGCTGGCTTGCTCGGGCTATCGACGATTGCAGTGATGTGGCTGTGGGAAAAATTCCGTCCGCATTCCCTGCGATTCATTCCTGGCGCCTTGCTTGGCGTAGGACTGGCGACAATCGCCAGCCTGATGCTCGCCCTGCAGGTGAAACGAGTGGAAGTCCCGGCCAATCTGGCAGAGGCCATCGACTGGCTGAAACCTGCGGACTTGCTCAACCTGGCAGATCCGACGCTGTTGATTGCCGCGTTTGCCGTGGCGTTTATCGCCAGCGCCGAAACCCTGCTCTCCGCCGCAGCGGTGGACCGCATGCACAGTGGTCAGCGCTCCGATTTTGATCGCGAATTATCGGCTCAAGGCGTGGGCAACATGCTCTGCGGGCTGCTCGGCGCGCTGCCAATGACCGGCGTAATCGTGCGCAGCTCTGCCAACGTTCAGGCGGGTGCTACCACCCGAATGTCAGCGATATTTCATGGCCTGTGGTTGCTGGCGTTCGTATTGCTGTTATCGAGCGTGCTGCAAAGCATCCCGGTGGCTAGCCTGGCGGGTGTTCTGGTCTACACGGGTTTCAAACTGGTCGACCTCAAGGCCTTTCGTGGCCTGGGTCGTTATGGCCGGATGCCGATGTTCACCTATGCGGCCACCGCGCTGGCGATCATCTTCACCGACCTGCTGACTGGCGTGCTGATCGGTTTTGGCCTGACTCTGGCGAAGCTGGCGTGGAAAGCTTCACGCTTGAAAATCAGCCTCGTGGACCTGCCCCAGGAGGGTGAAATGGAGCTGCGGCTGACGGGCGCCGCGACCTTTTTAAAGGTACCGGCGCTGACCCAGGTGCTGGGGACCATTCCACCGGGCGCGACGGTACACGTGCCACTCAACAACCTGAGTTACATCGATCACTCGTGCCTTGAGTTGCTGGAGGAGTGGGGACGGGCCAATGCGGCCAAAGGTTCGAAGCTGCTGATTGAAGCGCGAGGGTTAAAGCGCAGATTGGAGGGGCGGTTGCGGACGACGTCCGGCGTAGGTTCAGCCATGTAGATAACACTGTGGGAGTGAGCCTGCTCGCGATTGCCATGGATCATTCAACAATGATGTCGACTGATTCAACGCTATCGCGAGCAGGCTCGCTCCCACAGAGGAAATGCATCATGCAATGGATCAGGCCGCTGGTTGATCCAGTTCCAGGCCCACGCCTAAGCGGCGTGACATGCACGGCCAGCGCTTCCATGCGGCGCCGGTGTCCGGGCTGCTGAGTTTCTCGCGGTAGGCTTCCACAGATTCCAGCGCGAAGCTTTGATCATCGAGCAGCTCGTCCAGGGCGTGATGCACCACCTCATCCAGCTGGTTGGCAAACGTCTCGCCGATCAGTTGATGGGCTATCAGGTTGGCGACAGTCATGTCCAATGGGATCAATGGCTGGCCCAGATGTTTGATGTACAGGTCATTGACCTCTTCGACAAACCGATGCGCCAGGTAGGCCTCATCCAGCAGGCTGTCGAGCCCGACGTGCCCGGCCATGATCGCCGGCGGTTGGAGAAAGTATTGCTCGGCGATTTTCAGCACCGGTTTGATCTGTGACTCGATACCTGCTTCCTTGGCCACTTCGTTGGCCGCATCCAGCAGATCAGGAACCTCGTCGATGTAGGTCGCGACGAAACGCGTCAGTACGCCGTTGGCGTCAGTCTCCGGCAGTTGGATAGCCGGGTGTAAACGAGGCAGCTTGCTTTCCAGCTGACGAGTCAGCAGGCCGGTTTCGGCTTCATGTTTTTGGGCTTTTTGGATCTGCTCGCGCAATGCGGCGGTGTTCATGAAAACTCCAGGAAACAAAGGCAAAGAAATAGGGAAGACATAACTTAGCTGGCGCAGGAAAAATCCTAAGACGCATTTGTCATAATTATTTCATCCTTAAGACATCAGCGTTATATCCATTTGCCACCATTCGTCTGCATCCTTCTCCATTCGTGCCCTTGAGCGCAAGTCCCGTCTGTTTCAGTTCATTTACGCCATCGCATTGCGGGGTGCCAGTCGCTGTCTATACTCGGGTTGGAATGGAGTTAGCTGATGACGCCCGACTGCACACGCAGCAAGGCCCGGCAATCAAGTTCGTAGTCTGAAAAGCCGCTCCCTTGCCGCAGGTGAAAGCCGGCGGGATAACAAGAACGATAAGGGGAACCCGCAATGATGCGACATCCACACGTCTGGATGGGCCTCCTGTTGTGGTCGATTTTCAGTCAGGCACAAGCGGCCTGGACTGTGAATATGGCGCCTGGAGCGACTGAAATCAGTCACGCAGTATTTGACCTGCACATGACCATTTTCTGGATATGTGTAGTGATCGGCATCATCGTCTTCGGCGCCATGTTCTGGTCGATGATCCTCCACCGCCGCTCGACCGGGCAGGTGGCCGCAAAGTTTCATGAAAGCACTACCGTCGAAATCCTCTGGACCATTGTGCCCTTCCTGATCCTGGTGGCGATGGCGGTTCCGGCGACCGCTACCCTGATCAAGATGTACGACGCCAGTGAGCCGGATATTGATATCCAGGTCACCGGGTATCAGTGGAAGTGGCATTACAAATACCTCGGCCAGGACGTTGAGTTCTTCAGCAACTTGGCGACTCCCGCCGACCAGATCCACAACAAGGAAGCCAAGGGCGAGCATTACTTGCTTGAGGTCGACAAACCGTTGGTGCTGCCGATCGGCGCCAAAGTGCGCTTCCTTGTCACCTCCGCCGACGTGATCCACTCCTGGTGGGTGCCGGCCTTCGCGGTCAAGCGCGACGCGATTCCGGGGTTCGTCAACGAAGCCTGGACACGTGTCGACAAGCCCGGCATCTACCGTGGTCAGTGCGCCGAATTGTGCGGCAAGGACCATGGCTTCATGCCGATCGTGGTCGAGGTCAAGGAAAAGGCCGATTACGAAAAGTGGCTGGGTGAGCGCAAGGCTGAAGCCGCACAACTCAAAGAGCTGACCAGCAAGGAATGGACCCTCGACGAGCTCAAAGAGCGCGGCGACAAGGTTTATCACACCACCTGCGTGGCTTGTCACCAGGCCGAAGGTCAGGGGCTGCCGCCGATGTTCCCGGCACTCAAAGGCTCGAAAATCGCCACCGGCCCGATCAAGGATCACTTGAGCATTGTTTTCCACGGCAAGCCTGGCACTGCCATGGCGGCGTTCGGCAAGCAACTCTCGGAAGTCGATATCGCGGCGGTCGTGACCTACGAACGAAATGCCTGGGGCAACAACAAAGGCGACATGGTCACTCCAAAAGAAGTGCTGGAGCTGAAACAGGCGGAAAGCAAATGACCCAGTCTATTGCGCATGTAAGGAACTGGTCGGGGCAGCGCGCCCCGGCCTGCCCAGCCCATCTGTTTGCAGGAGACACGCCATGAGCGCCGTCATCGATGACCATGGTCATGCCGACCACGCCCACGGTCCCGCCAAAGGCCTGATGCGTTGGGTGCTGACCACTAACCACAAAGACATCGGCACGCTGTACCTGTGGTTCGCGTTTTCCATGTTCCTGCTGGGGGGCTCGTTCGCGATGGTGATTCGCGCCGAGCTGTTCCAGCCAGGTCTGCAAATTGTCGAGCCGGCGTTCTTCAACCAGATGACCACCATGCACGGCCTGGTGATGGTCTTCGGTGCGGTGATGCCGGCGTTCGTCGGCCTCGCCAACTGGATGATCCCGTTGATGATCGGCGCGCCTGACATGGCCCTGCCACGGATGAACAACTTCAGCTTCTGGTTGCTGCCAGCGGCGTTCATCCTTCTGATATCGACCCTGTTCACGCCCGGTGGCGGACCGAACTTCGGCTGGACGTTCTACGCCCCGCTGTCGACGACCTATGCACCGGAGAGCGTGACGTTCTTCATCTTCGCCATCCACTTGATGGGGATCAGCTCGATCATGGGGGCGATCAACGTGATCGCCACCATCCTCAACCTGCGCGCCCCCGGCATGACGTTGATGAAAATGCCGCTGTTCGTCTGGACATGGCTGATCACTGCATTCCTGCTGATCGCGGTGATGCCGGTGCTGGCTGGTTGCGTGACGATGATGCTGATGGACATCCACTTCGGCACCAGCTTCTTCAGTGCCGCCGGTGGCGGTGACCCGGTACTGTTCCAGCACGTGTTCTGGTTCTTCGGTCACCCCGAGGTGTACATCATGATCCTGCCGGCCTTCGGTGCCGTCAGCTCGATCATCCCCACCTTCTCGCGCAAGCCGTTGTTCGGCTACACCTCGATGGTTTATGCGACGGCGAGCATCGCGTTCCTGTCGTTCATCGTATGGGCGCACCACATGTTCGTGGTGGGTATCCCACTGGTGGGCGAGTTGTTCTTCATGTACGCCACGCTGCTGATTGCAGTGCCGACCGGGGTGAAGGTGTTCAACTGGGCCAGCACCATGTGGCAAGGCTCGCTGACCTTCGAAACGCCGATGCTGTTTGCGGTGGCGTTCGTGATCCTGTTCTCCATCGGCGGTTTCTCCGGGCTGATGCTGGCCATCGCTCCGGCGGACTTCCAGTACCAGGACACCTACTTTGTGGTCGCGCACTTCCACTATGTGTTGGTACCGGGAGCGATCTTCGGGATCTTCGCGTCGGCTTATTACTGGCTGCCGAAATGGACCGGCCACATGTACGACGAAACCCTTGGCAAGTTGCACTTCTGGCTCTCGTTCATCGGCATGAACATGGCCTTCTTCCCGATGCACTTCGTGGGTCTGGCGGGGATGCCGCGGCGGATTCCGGACTACAACCTGCAATTCGCCGACTTCAACATGGTGTCGTCGATCGGCGCGTTCATGTTCGGGGCCACACAGATCTTCTTCCTGTTCATCGTGATCAAAACCATCCGCGGCGGCCCGCCTGCACCGGCCAAGCCCTGGGATGGAGCGGAGGGTCTGGAGTGGAGCATTCCGTCACCGGCGCCGTATCACACCTTTACAACTCCACCGGAAGTGAAATGAACACCCTGGCCTCTGTAGGAGCGAGCCTTTGTGGCGAGGGAGCTTGCTCCCGCTGGGTTGCGAAGCGGCCCCAAGAGCTTAGCGTCTGCTTCGCAGCCGAGCGGGAGCAAGCTCCCTCGCCACAAGTTCGCGTTCCCACAGGACTCTCGGTAGGGAGTTGGAACCATGGCTGATTCAATTTCAATGAAAAAACTCGTCACCCGGCTGCTGTTGGTGGTGGTGGCGATGTTTATTTTCGGCTTTGCCCTGGTGCCGATCTATGACGTGATGTGCAAGGCGTTCGGCATCAACGGCAAGACAGCCGGGCAATACGAAGGGGAGCAGACCGTCGATATGTCGCGGCAGGTGCGCGTGCAGTTTCTCTCGACTAACTCGGCGGACATGTCCTGGGACTTCTATCCCAAAGGTGATGAATTGACCGCCAACCCGGGTGCCGTGAACGAGATGATCTTCATCGCCCACAACCCGACCGACAAACCGATGAGCGCCCAGGCCGTGCCAAGCATCGCGCCCAGTGCCGCGGCGGCTTATTTCCACAAGACCGAATGCTTCTGCTTCACCCAGCAAGTGTTGCAGCCCGGTCAACGGATCGAGATGCCGGTACGTTTCATTGTTGACCGCGACATGCCCAAGGATGTGAAGCACCTGACGCTGTCCTACACGCTGTTCGATATCACCGCCCGACATCCACCGGTGGCTTTAAATACTGGCGGCTGAGCGTGCCCGATAAGGAGAACAATAAATGGCAACTCATGAGCACTATTACGTACCGGCCCAGAGCAAATGGCCAATCATTGGCACGCTCGGCATGTTTGTCACCGTGTTCGGCCTGGCCACCTGGTTCAACGACCTGAAGGCAGTGCGGCCCGATTCCCACGGCCCACTGATCTTTTTCGTCGGTGGCCTGTTGCTGGCCTACATGTTATTCGGCTGGTTCGGGACGGTGGTCAAGGAGGGGCGCGCGGGCTTGTACAGTGCGCAAATGGATCGTTCGTTCCGTTGGGGCATGAGCTGGTTCATCTTCTCGGAGGTAATGTTCTTCATCGCCTTTTTTGGCGCGCTGTTTTACGTGCGGCATGTCTCGGGACCGGCACTCGGCGGTGAAGGCCCCAAAGGCATCGCGCATATGCTTTGGCCGAACTTCGAGTTCGTCTGGCCGCTGCTGAATAACCCCGATTCGAAACTCTTCCCGCCCCCCAAGGAAGTTATCAGCCCGTGGGGCCTGCCACTGATCAACACCGTTCTGTTGGTGAGCTCCAGCGTCACGCTGACCATCGCTCACCACGCCTTGAAAAAGGGCCATCGAGGCGCGCTGAAAATCTGGCTGGCGATCACTGTACTGCTGGGTTGCGCGTTCCTCGGGTTTCAGGCCGAAGAGTACGTGCACGCCTACCGTGAGCTGGGGCTGACACTGGGTTCGGGCATCTATGGCGCGACGTTCTTCATGCTCACCGGTTTCCACGGCGCGCACGTGACCATCGGCACCATCATCCTGTTTGTGATGCTGATGCGGGTCATGCGCGGGCACTTCGACAACGAGCATCAGTTCGGCTTTGAAGCGGCGAGTTGGTATTGGCACTTCGTGGACGTGGTGTGGATCGGTTTGTTCGTCTTCGTCTACGTGTTGTAAGGCCCTACCAGGGCGCGTGAGAAACCAGCTGGCCGCTGAAGAAACCCCAGGCGATCAAGCCGACGGTAATGGCGGCCAGAGCAACGCGAACACTCAAGGCAATGACGAGGCGGTTCGAGCTGCTGTCGTCCTTGACCAGAAAAAACAGGCCGCTGAACAGGCTGACAACCGTGGCAATCAGCATCAGGACGATGGCTGCTTTGAGCATGGTGAGACTCCGGGGGAAAGGCGATGCACTTGAGTATAGCTATCGCGATTACCGACTTTCTGGCGACGCCATGAAGCGCTTCCGGCCGGGTGTCGTGCCGACACTGGTGGTAGCCCTGTTGCTGCCGCTGCTCATGTCGCTCGGGTTCTGGCAGTTGAGCCGGGGCGCGGAAAAAAGCGCTCTGCTGCACAGCTACGCCGAGCGTCGTGCCGCCGAACCGATGGCCAGCACCGAACTGCCACACACTCAAGACCCGGCTTTCCGCCGCGTTCGCCTGCACGGTCAGTTCGATGCTGCGCACAGCCTGCTGCTGGATAACCGCCAGCGCGACGGAAAAGTCGGCGTCGAATTGCTGCAACCCTTTCAGGACCAGGCGACCGGCCTATGGCTACTGGTCAATCGCGGCTGGCTGCCATGGCCTGATCGGCGCACTCCGCCGCAATTCACTACACCGACTCAGCCCTTGAGCCTTGACGCCTGGGTCTACGTCTCGCCTGGCGCAACCTTCCAGTTGCACGCCGACCCTAGCACCACAACCTGGCCACAATTGGTGACTGCCGTTGACCCCACGAAGCTCTGGACGGCGCTCGACCGGGAAGGCTTCGACTACGAATTACGTGCGGAATCCGGCCCGGCGACCTACCAGGCCGACTGGCCGGTGGTTGCCATGGGCCCGGAAAAACACATCGCTTATGCCGTGCAGTGGTTCGCCATGTCGATCGCCCTGCTCGGCCTTTTTATCTACCTCGGCTGGCACAACGCAAAGGAGAAACACCATGGGAGCGGCCATGAATCCACCCAGCATGTCTGAGGCGAAAACGCCGGCAAGTCGGCGTAAAGGTCGCTTGCAGCTGCTGCTGATCCTGCTTGGAGTGATCGGTCCGATGATCCTCGCCACCGGCATGTACAAACTGCAGTTCTGGGTGCCGGAAGGTCGCAGTTATCACGGCGAGCTGATCGGCAATGGCCAGACGCGCGCCGACCTTGGCATACAGGCGCAAGAGGACCGCTGGCAGATGCTGGTGACGGCGCCCAGGGATTGCTCGGTGGACTGTCAGCAACTGGTGTATCTGGCCCGGCAGATTCAGATCGGCCTTGGTCGCGACGCGTCACGCGCCAGTCACGCATTGGCTGCCGCGCAGCCGTTGAGCAGCGAGTACGACGCCAAGCTGACCCGCGAGTATCCACAACTGCAACGCTATCCCATGGACCTGACCACCTTCAGCAAGACGACGGGTGACAAGGCTGTGCCGCAGCTGTGGATTATCGACCCCCACGGCAATCTGGTGCTGCGCTACGACCCGACCGTCAAGGGCAAGGACTTGCTTAACGACCTGCGTCATCTGCTGAAACTGTCGAACATCGGATAAGGGCATCGTCATGGCCAAACCTGGATTTCGCCTCGCGCTGTTTGCCACCTTGCTGGCACTGGTTGTGGTGTTGCTCGGCGCCTACACCCGCTTGACTCACGCGGGCCTTGGTTGCCCGGACTGGCCGGGCTGCTACGGCTTTATCAGCGTGCCAAAAAGCGAAGCCCAACTGGCCCATGCCGAACTGCATTTCCCTGATACGCCGGTCGAAGCCCATAAGGGCTGGAACGAAATGATCCACCGCTACTTTGCCGGCACGCTGGGGCTGCTGATTTCGGTGCTGGCAGGACGTGCCTGGGTCCATCGGCGTCATCCGGGGCAACCCGTGAAGTTACCGTTGTTCCTGCTGGCGGTGGTGATTGCGCAAGCCGCATTCGGTATGTGGACGGTGACACTCAAGCTCTGGCCGCAGGTGGTAACGGGGCATTTACTCGGTGGCTTCGCGACCTTGAGCCTGTTGTTTCTACTGACCTTGCGCCTGTCCGGCGTGTTGCCCGCGCTCACCGTGCCACGGCGCTTGCAGTACTGGGCCACCGCAGGACTGCTGCTGGTCATTGGGCAGATCGCCCTCGGCGGATGGGTCAGCTCCAACTACGCGGCCGTGGCGTGTATCGACTTCCCGACGTGCCATGGGCAATGGTTGCCACCGGCAGACTTCGCCAACGGTTTTCATCTGACCCAACACATCGGCCCGAACTACCTGGGCGGGCAACTGGACAGTGATGCCCGTACCGCCATTCACCTGACCCATCGCATCGGCGCGCTGTTGGTGACCCTCGTCTTGCTCGGGCTGGCCTGGCAACTCAAAGTTGTCGGCATGACCCGGCTGGCAGGGCTGGTGCTAATCGCGCTCGGCGCACAAATCACCCTGGGCATCAGCAACGTGATTTTCCACTTGCCGCTGCCTGTCGCCGTCGCTCACAACGCAGGGGGAGCGGCACTTTTACTGACGATGGTGCTGGTCAATTATCACGCTCGGACCAGTCTGGTTCGGGTCAAGCAGCAAACTCCCGCGCGCTGGCGTTTCAGTCCGCGTAAGCATTCAGCCGGGCCCATAACAATAAAAGGAGAGATGCCATGGCGACTCTGATCGGCGAACGTCACAGCCAGGCGATCTGGCGTGACTATCTGGAGCTGACCAAGCCGAAAGTGGTGGTGCTGATGCTCATTACCTCACTGGTCGGCATGTTTCTCGCGACCCGCGCCGGCGTGCCGTGGACGGTGCTGATCTTCGGTAATCTGGGGATTGCCTTGTGTGCCGGTGGCGCCGCGGCGGTCAACCATGTAGTGGATCGGCGTATCGATGCGGTGATGGCGCGGACGCACAAACGGCCGTTGGCTGAAGGTCGGGTTTCACCGGCTGCTGCACTGACGTTTGCCCTGGTATTGGCGATGCTCGGCCAGGCGTTGCTGCTGGCCTTTACCAATCCGTTGACCGCCTGGCTGACCCTCGCCTCGTTGCTCGGTTACGCCGTGGTCTACACCGGATTCCTGAAACGCGCGACGCCGCAGAACATCGTGATCGGTGGCCTGGCCGGCGCTGCCCCGCCACTGCTCGGCTGGACCGCCGCTACTGGCCATGTCAGCGCTGAACCGCTGTTGCTGGTGCTGATCATCTTCGCCTGGACCCCGCCACACTTCTGGGCCTTGGCCATTCACCGCAAAGAGGAATACGCCAAGGCAGACATCCCCATGCTGCCCGTCACCCACGGCGAGCATTACACCAAGGTCCACATCCTGCTTTACACCTTCGCCCTGCTGGCCGTCAGCCTGATGCCGTACGTGATCCACATGAGTGGCCTGCTCTACCTGATTTGTGCGCTCGGCCTGGGCGCGAGGTTTCTGCAATGGGCCGTGGTGCTGTACCGTGGCACTCGGCCGCACGCCGCGATCAACACCTTCAAGTACTCTATCTACTACTTGTTCCTGCTGTTTATCGCGCTGCTCGTAGACCACTACTTACTGTTGAACCTATGACTCGAACCCAGAAAACCGTCTTCATCCTCGTCGCCCTGATCGCGCTGGTCCTGGGCCTGACCATCAACAAAGTGCTGTCCGGCAAAGGCCAGGGCGACCCGACGGCTTTGATCGACGCCGGGATCATTCTGCTGCCGCAAAGCCGTAACCTGCCGGACGTGACAATGACCGATCAGGACGGCAAACCGGTAGCGGTCGACGAGTTGAAGGGCAAATGGTCGCTGCTGTTCTTCGGCTACACCTTCTGCCCGGACATCTGCCCGACCACCCTCGCCCAACTGCGCCAGATCAAAAGCGAACTGCCACCCGAGGCTGTGGATAAGTTGCAGATCATCCTGGTCAGCGTCGACCCGAATCGCGATACGCCGAAGCAGCTCAAGCAGTACCTCGGCTACTTCGATCCGCAGTTCATCGGCCTGACGCCGAGCTCGATCGACGACCTGCAAAAATTCACCAACGCGGTCAGCATCCCTTTTATTCCAGCGGACACCAGCAAGCCGAATTACACGGTTGATCACAGTGGCAACCTGGCGGTCATCGGGCCTGACGGGACACAGCGCGGGTTTATTCGAGCGCCGTTGAACAATGTGAAGCTGGTGGCGCAGTTGCCGGTGATGCTTAAACGCAAGTAAACACCACAAAAAACTGTGGGAGCGGGCTTGCCCGCGATAGGGCCATAAGCTCCAAACGCAGGTGCTGAATGTCAGGTCGCCATCGCGGGCAAGCCCGCTCCCACAGGGTCAGAGTTTCAGGCAACAAAAAGGGGCGCATTCAATGCGCCCCTTTTTTCGTTACAGCTTCAGATCAGAACGCTGGCAGTACCGCGCCTTTGTACTTCTCGAGAATGAAGGCTTTCACTTCCGGAGTGTGCAGGGCAGCAATCAGCTTCTTCATCGCTTCGCTGTCCTTGTCCTCTGGACGAGCGACCAGAATGTTCACGTAAGGCGAGTCGTTACCTTCGATCACCAGCGCGTCCTTGGACGGATCAAGTTTGGCTTCCAGCGCGTAGTTGGTGTTGATCAGCGCCAGGTCGACCTGGGTCAGCACGCGCGGGATGGTCGCGGCTTCCAGTTCGCGGAATTTGAGATCCTTGGCGTTTTCGGTGATGTCCTTGACGGTCGACAGGATGTTGTTCGATTCCTTCAACTTGATCAGGCCGGCTTTCTGCAGCAGCAACAGGGCGCGACCGCCGTTGGTGGCATCGTTCGGGATGACCACGTTGGCGCCGCCTGGCAGTTCGGCCAGGGTCTTGTATTTGCTGGAGTACGCGCCCAACGGTTCCAGGTGCACACGGGCAACGGCGACCAGATCGGTCCCCTTGGCCTTGTTGAACTCATCCAGATACGGCTGGTGCTGGAAGAAGTTGGCGTCCAGGCGCTTTTCGGCGACCTGTACGTTCGGCTGAATGTAGTCAGTGAAGACTTTAACCTTCAGGTCCACGCCTTCTTTGGCCAGGGCCGGTTTAACGAATTCGAGGATTTCTGCGTGCGGGACCGGGGTGGCCGCGACAGTCAGGGTTTCAGCCTGAGCAGAGAACGCAGCAACGGCTGCGAACGCGACGAGTAGTTTTTTCATTCAGCTAACTCCATGTGAGACGCCTGTTTTCGGCGCCTGCCAGCGAATGGCCGGCTCATTTGTTTATTTTCTGGAAAAATGGACAACCAGTTTGTCGCCAACGGTTTGCAGCACCTGCACCAGCACCAGTAGCAGCACCACAGTCACAACCATCACATCAGTCTGGAAACGCTGGTAACCGAAGCGGATCGCCAGGTCACCCAGGCCGCCAGCGCCCACCACACCGGCCATTGCCGTGTAGGACACCAGTGTAATCGCTGTCACCGTAATCGCCGCGAAGATGCCCGGACGCGCTTCCGGCAGCAAGGCATTGGTGATGATCTGCCGGGTCGAAGCACCCATGGCCTGGGTCGCTTCGATGATGCCGCGATCCACTTCACGCAGTGCGGTTTCCACCAGTCGAGCGAAGAACGGCGTGGCGCCCACCACCAGTGGCGGAATCGCACCGGCAACCCCGAGGGACGTGCCGGTGATCAACACGGTGAACGGAATCATCACGATCAGCAGAATGATGAATGGCAGCGAGCGGAGGATATTCACCACCAGCGACAGCATCGCGTAGACGCCTTTGGCTTCCAGCAACTGACGCGGGCTGCACAGGAACAACAGCACACCCAGCGGCAAGCCCAGCAACACGGTGAACAACAGCGAGCCGCCGAGCATCAACAGTGTGTCGCCGGTGGCGAGCCAGATTTCGAACCAGTCGATGTTGGAGAAGAACGTTGACAGGGCTTCCATTAGCGCAGCACCTCCATGTGGACGTCAGCCGCGGTGAAGCGGGCAAAAGCCGCCTCCATGTCGCCGCCGGTGACTGCCAGTGTGAGTTGCCCGTAGGGGACGTCTTTGATGCGGTCGATTCGGCCGGCCAGGATGCTGTAGTCCACACCCGTTTCGCGAGCGACCGTACCGAGTAGCGGCGCGTAGGTCGCTTCGCCCTGGAACGTCAGACGCACGATACGGCCTGGCACGTGAGCGAAGTCATCGCGCTGCTCGCTCTCGTCAACCTGCTCGCTTTCTTGCACGAAACGCTTGGTAGTCGGGTGCTTCGGATGCAGGAACACATCGGCCACCGAACCTTGCTCGACGATCACGCCAGCGTCCATTACGCCGACCTGGTCACAGACCCGGCGGATCACATCCATCTCGTGGGTGATCAATACGATGGTCAGTTTCAGCTCGCGATTGATTTCGGCCAGCAATTGCAGGACCGACGCCGTAGTTTGCGGGTCCAGGGCGCTGGTGGCTTCGTCGCACAGCAGGATTTTTGGCTTGGTTGCCAGGGCGCGAGCGATACCGACGCGCTGCTTCTGGCCACCGGACAATTGCGCCGGGTATTTTTTGGCGTGGTCAGACAGGCCCACCCGCGCCAGCAATTCGGCCACACGCAGGTCAATCTCACTGCGCGACAGTTCGCCGGCGAGCGTCAACGGCAACGCGACGTTGTCGGCCACAGTCTTGGATGCCAGCAGGTTGAAGTGCTGGAAGATCATCCCGACCTGCTGGCGGAAGCGCCGCAGGCTGTTGGCGTCGAGCGCGGTGACCTCTTCGCCATCGACAAAGATCTTGCCGCCGCTGGAGTTTTCCAGGCGATTGATCAGACGCAGCAGGGTACTTTTTCCCGCGCCGGAATGGCCGATCAATCCGTATACCTGACCGTTTTCAATCGTCAGATTGGTCGGGTGCAGGGCGGGAATATCCTTACCGGCGACGCGGTAGGTTTTGTGGACGTTTTGAAACTCGATCACGTAGCGAACCTTGTGGGGCGCGTTAGAAATGGATCAGCGGTTAGCTGGGCGCGCATTTTAGCCTGTCCGTATAGAGGTTCTTAGCATTTATTTCGCATTCAACCTGTCATTTGGCAATAACGCGATCAAAGGTCAGAAAAAAGGAACGGCTCAAACCCTTAATCAGTCACTAATTAAGCAACTCGATAACCCCAGGTGCCGTGCCTGGAAGATTGCTCACAAGTCCGGCTAGGACGAAATCGCAACGAGGAGTTTACGACTGATGAGTACCAAGAAGCCTGCCACACCCAAAAGCGACCTGGCCGGGACCGACACCCTGGACCGAGGCAATACCAGCACCAAGCTCGAGAGCCTGGAAAAATTTCGCTCGGACGCTACGGGCCAGGCCCTGCGCACCAACCAGGGCGTAAAGGTTTCGGACAACCAGAACACGTTGAAGGTTGGCGCCCGCGGGCCTTCACTGCTTGAAGATTTCATCATGCGTGAAAAAATCACGCACTTTGACCATGAGCGAATCCCGGAGCGCATCGTGCATGCCCGCGGTACCGGCGCTCACGGTTACTTCCAGACGTATGAAAACCATGCGGCGCTGACCAAAACCGGCTTCCTACAGGATCCGGGCAAGAAAACACCGGTCTTCACGCGCTTTTCCACGGTGCAAGGCCCTCGCGGGTCAGGCGATACCGTGCGGGATGTACGAGGTTTCGCCGTGAAGTTCTTCACCGACGAAGGCAACTTCGACCTGGTGGGCAACAACATGCCTGTCTTCTTCATTCAGGACGCGATCAAGTTTCCTGACTTCGTACATGCGGTCAAACCGGAACCGCACAATGAAATCCCAACCGGCGGCTCGGCCCACGACACCTTCTGGGATTTTGTATCCCTGGTTCCGGAATCGGCACACATGGTGATCTGGACCATGTCCGATCGCGCGATTCCTAAGAGTCTGCGCAGCATGCAGGGCTTCGGTGTGCACACCTTTCGGTTGGTTAACGCCGAGGGTAAATCACGCTTCGTCAAATTCCACTGGCGCCCAACTGCTGGCACCTGTTCGTTGGTGTGGGATGAGGCGCAGAAGCTCGCAGGCAAAGATACCGACTTCCACCGTCGCGATCTCTGGGAGTCGATCGAGATGGGCGACTACCCGGAATGGGAGCTCGGTGTACAGATCGTTGAGGAAGAAAACGAACATTCCTTCGACTTCGACATTCTCGACCCGACCAAAATCATTCCCGAAGAAATCGTACCGATCACGCCGCTGGGCAAGATGGTGCTGAACCGCAACCCGGACAACTTTTTCGCGGAAACCGAGCAGGTCGCGTTTTGCCCTGGCCATATCGTGCCGGGCATCGACTTCTCCAATGACCCATTGCTGCAAGGTCGTCTGTTTTCCTACACCGATACGCAAATCAGCCGACTGGGTGGACCGAATTTTCACGAGATTCCTATCAATCGTCCGGTGGCGCCATTCCATAACGGCCAACGCGATGCGATGCACCGCACCACGATCGACAAGGGCCGCGCATCTTACGAGCCAAACTCCATCGACGGCGGCTGGCCAAAAGAAACGCCACCTGCGGCACAGGATGGTGGTTTCGAGACTTATCCGGAACGTATCGACGCGAACAAGATTCGCCAGCGTAGTGAGTCGTTCGGCGATCACTTCTCCCAAGCCCGCTTGTTCTTCCACAGCATGAGCAAGCACGAGCAGGAGCACATCATTGCCGCGTACAGCTTCGAGCTGGGCAAAGTTGAGCGCGAGTTCATTCGTGCACGTCAGGTGAACGAGATTCTGGCAAACATTGATCTTGAGCTGGCCAAGCGCGTGGCTGAGAACCTTGGTCTGCCTGCACCGAAAGCCGGTACGGTTGAGGTTCCAAAAACGTCGCTGGATCGCTCGCCCGCCTTGAGTCAGGCCAACCTGCTGCCAGGAAATATCAAAACCCGCAAAGTAGCGATTCTGGCGGCGAACGGCGTAGATGGCGCCGCAATCGACGCGCTGAAGAAAGCCCTGATGGCAGAAGGGGCCCACGCCAAGCTGCTGGGGCCGACGTCGGCGCCAGTGACCACCGCCGATGGCAAGTCGCTGCCGGTGGACGCGTCGATGGAAGGTTTGCCGTCAGTGGCATTCGATGCGGTCTTTGTGCCGGGCGGCGCGGCGTCGATCAAGGCCTTGAGCACTGATGGCGTTGCACTGCATTACCTGCTGGAGGCTTACAAGCACCTGAAGGCGATCGCGCTGCACGGCGAGGCCAAGCAGTTGCTGGATGTGCTGAAACTGGAGGCTGATGCGGGACTGATCGTAGGGGCGGATGCGAAGTTGTTCAAACCGTTCATTGCGGCGATTGGGCAACATCGGGTCTGGGATCGGGAGCCAAAGGCCAAAGCCGTTCCGGCTTAAGGTTTAATCGATCGTTGAAATGCCTTCGCGGGCAAGCCTTGATCCTGTAGGAGCAAGGCTTGCCCGCGATGCTTTCAGGGCTTACGCGGACTCAATACCATCTGCGCCGGAATGTTTCGCAAGATCTGCTTCTGCAGGTTCAGATCAAACTCCGCATCCAGTTTCTTCACTCGCTTGGTCAGCAATGTCGCCAGCCATGGATAGTCCTGGGTGCGCGGCGCCTGAATGCTCACATCACACTCATAATTCACCACATCGGCGGCGATAGCGTCCAATTGACGACGAAGTTTCGTCATATCCGTGAGATTCAATGCGATCGTTGTGCTCTCGGCGGTCGGATCGATGACCTTGGCCCGAGGTTTGGCTTCTGCAGCCATAAGGGCCGCTTCAGCTTTATCCAGCTCGGCCTTGCGCGCATTGACGATAGCGTTGTTGACCCCACCGGTCAGTGCCGGCGCCTTGGGCATGAGCAATCGGGCGCGGCTGAGGGCTGTAGCGGCGGCGTTTACATCGCCTTTCTGCAGTACGATCTGGCTGCGGCGCAGATACGCTTCGGCCAGTTGCCGCTGATATTGCTCAAGGGTTTGATCGTCTGGCGATTGCGCCTGCAAGGCTGCCAATTGATCTTCGGCAGTGGCCAGCTCGCTGCTGGCGAGGCTTTGCTCCAGCTGTGCGATGGCCGTAGCCCGCGCGTCAGTGGCCTGTGTGGCCGCCGGGGGCGTGCTTTGGCAGGCGCCCAGCAGCAAGGAAAATGCGGCAAGGAGCAGATAACGGGAGGTGAACAGCTTCATTCCTGCGACTCTCTATTTGCGCAAAAAACGAGCAAGTCTACACCCCTCGACGGGGCAGGACAAAACTCAGCAGAAACAGGGCGGCCGCCGTTACCACAATCGATGGACCCGCCGGCGTGTCCTTGAACCAGGACAATGCCAATCCGCCACACACTGCGAGCATGCCCAGCAGGCTCGCGCCCAGTGCCATCTGCTCAGGCGATCGCGCGTGACGCTGCGCCGCAGCAGCCGGGATGATCAACAACGAAGTGATCAGTAATACACCGACGATTTTCATCGCAACGGCAATCACCACAGCGATCAACAACATCAAGGTCAGCCGCAACGACGCTACCGGCAATCCCTCAACCCTGGCCAGTTCCTCATGCACCGTGATTGCCAGCAAGGGTCGCCACAAGGTCACGAGCAAGGCCAGAACCGCTGCGCTACCGCCCAGTATCCAGGCCAGATCGGTCGGGCTGATGGCGAGCAAATCACCGAACAGATAGGCCATCAGGTCGATCCGCACTTCATGCATGAAGCTTAGTACGACAAGGCCAAGCGAGAGGGTGCTTGGCGCGAGAATCCCCAACAGCGTGTCGGATGCCAGTGGCTGACGCTGTTGCAGCGTCACCAGCAACACTGCCAGCAGCAGGCAGCCTACGGTCACCGCGACGGTCGGGCTGACATCCAGCAGGAAACCCAACGCCACACCGAGCAGCGCGGCATGGGAAAGGGTGTCGCCGAAGTAGGCCATGCGGCGCCAGACCACAAATGAACCCAGCGGGCCCGCAACCAGTGCCAGGGCCAAACCTGCAAGCAGGGCGTAAAGCAGAAAATCAGCCATGCTTGCAGCTATCTCCGTGAACATGGGTGTGGGCCGAAGGGGCCGCGCTGACCACTGAGCCATGCAGATCATGAGCATGGTCGTGATGGTGGTGATAGATCGCCAGACTTTGTGCGTTCTTGCCAAACAGCTCGACGAACGCCGGATCGCCGCTGACCTGCTCGGGATGCCCGGAGCAGCAGACATGGCGGTTCAGGCAGACGACCTGATCGGTTGTGCTCATCACCAGGTGCAGGTCGTGGGAAACCATCAATACCCCACAGCCATGTCGGTCGCGCAGCCGCGTGATCAGGCTATAGAGCTCGGCCTGCCCCGCTACGTCCACGCCTTGCACCGGCTCATCGAGCACCAGCAGCTCCGGCTCGCGCAGCAGCGCACGCGCCAGCAGCACGCGCTGCATTTCGCCCCCGGACACGCTTTGCACGGGGCTGTCGATAACTTGCTCGGCACCCACTTCCTTGAGCGCAGCCAAAGCGCGGGCGCGGTCTACGCCTGGCACCAGGCGCAAAAAACGCAGCACGGAGAGTGGGAGCGTGGGATCGACATGAAGTTTTTGCGGCATGTATCCAACCCGCAATTTCGGCTTGCGCCAGACACTGCCGCTGTCCGGTTTCAACAGGCCCAACACCGCGCGGACCAACGTGGTCTTGCCCGCACCGTTGGGGCCGATCAGGGTGACAATCTGACCAGGCTCGACGCTCAACTCGATGTTATCGAGCACGTTTTGCCCGGCGAAGGTGACGGCGACCTGCTCAAGTCGGATCAACGCGTTGCTCATCAAGCCCCCTGGCAGCCCGAACACAGGCCGACCACTTCAACGGTCTGGCCTTCGACCACAAACCCGACATCCTTGGCGCTGCCAATAATGGCGTCGCTAATGGTTTTTTGCTCAAGCTCGATGGCGGCGTGGCACTCGCGGCATATCAGGAACTGTCCCTGATGCGCATGTTCCGGGTGATTGCAGCCAACGAAGGCGTTGAGGGAGGAGATGCGGTGTACGAAACCGTTCTCCAGCAGGAAATCCAGCGCGCGATACACCGTCGGCGGTGCAGCGCGGCGACCGTCCTGCTCGCTCAACACCGCAAGAATGTCGTACGCACCCAGCGGTTTGTGGCTCTGCCACACCAATTCGAGCACGCGCCGCCGCAGGGCAGTCAGGCGCAGGCCTTGACGCGCACAGAGGGCATCGGCCTCAGACAGAGCGTTATGCACGCAATGAGAGTGGTCGTGGGGACGGCTGGCAATCGGTGTTTTAGGCATGAGCGGCGACGATTTTTGTGAGAGACGTTATTATGTTACCCGTTCTCGCCTCTTCGAGTGGTCATTGTGTCCCGACTTTTTTCTATTTGTGTCGCAGTTCTCGCCAGTTTTTCACTGGCAGGTTTCGCCCATGCCGAGGTCAAGGTGCTGACCAGCATCAAGCCACTGCAGCTGATCGCAGCGGCTGTTCAGGATGGTGTGGCGATTCCGGAAGTGCTGCTGCCGCCCGGTGCTTCGCCGCATAACTATGCATTGCGTCCATCCGACGTACGGAAGGTGCAGTCGGTGGATCTCATTTACTGGATCGGTCCGGACATGGAAGGTTTCCTGCCCCGGGTCCTGAAAGGTCGGACGCTGCCGAGCGTCGCCGTGCAGGATTTGCCTGACCTGAAACTTCGCCATTTTGCCGAAGACAGTCAGTCGCACACCGAAGAGCCGGACGAGCACGACCACGATCACCGCCCAGGCACCCTGGATGCGCATTTGTGGTTATCGCCAGTAAATGCTCGTGTGATCGCCACGAAAATGGCCGCTGACCTGAGTGCTGCCGACCCCGCTAACGCTGCGCGTTATCAGAGCAACCTCAAGGCGTTCGATGAACGTCTGGATGCGCTGGACCTGCGCCTGAAGTCGCGCCTTGCCGGCATTGCGGGCAAACCGTACTTCGTGTTCCACGAAGCATTCGACTACTTCGAAGACGCCTACGGCCTCAAGCACACCGGCGTGTTCAGCGTCGCGGCTGAAGTCCAGCCAGGTGCCCAGCACGTCGCGGCCATGCGCACGCGCTTGCAAGAAGTTGGCAAGACGTGCGTATTCAGCGAACCACCGCTGCGTCCGCGCCTGGCAGAAACCCTGGTGGCCGGCCTTCCGGTGAAGCTGGCGGAACTCGACGCCCTGGGCGGCTACACGCCGGCGACCGCTCAAGGGTATGAACAGGTACTGGAGAAGTTGGGGAATGACCTGGCGGGGTGCCTGGAGTCGTTGTAACCGACACACACCCTGTGGGAGCGAGCCTGCTCGCGATGGCGCAATAACATTCAGCATCAATACTGACTGTCCCGCCGCCATCGCGAGCAGGCTCACTCCCACAGGGATTGCAGTGATCCATCTGACCAGCGTTTAAAGGGCAAACGGCAACGGTGTGCTGACCTTCTGCCGCTGCGCCAACCGGCGCTGAAACTCCATCGGATCGTGAATCAACACGTCCTGCCCGGCAAATGACTCCGCCGCGATCAACCTCGACAACCAGAACCGCACGCACGCCACCCGCAGCATCGTCGGCCACAACTCGGCCTCTGCCGCCGTGAACGGTCGCAACGCCGCGTAAGCCCCCAGCAGCGCCCGCGCCCGTGGCCCGTCGATCAGACCTTCGTCGTCCGAACACCAATCGTTCAAGGCAATCGCCACGTCGTAGAGCATCGGGCCGGAACAGGCGTTGTAGAAGTCGATCAACCCCGTCAGGTGCGTGCCTTCGAACATCGCGTTATCACGGAACAGATCCGCATGGATGTTGGCCCGCGGCAGCGCCAGGATTTTCGATTTCTGCTCGCCGATTTCGTCCAGCGCCTGCTTCAGCAAATCGCTTTGCCCGGCGTCGAGATGAGAAAGCAGCTGGGTGCCCTCTTCCAGCATCCAGTCCAGACCACGATCAGTCTTGCGCTTGATCATGTTGGCCTGAGTGGCCAGGTGCAAATGGCCGAGCAAGTCGCCAACCTGAGCGCAATGTTGCGCGTTGGCTTCCTTGATGTGCTTGCCCGCCAGGCGCGGCTGCAACAATGCAGGTTTGCCCGCCAGTTCGCGCAAGGCAACGCCATCGGTGGTTCGCAGCGCGTATGGCACCGGCAGGTCGGCATCATGCAGCACGTCGAGCAACTCGATGAAGAACGGCATTTCCTGCACCGGACCGCGCTCAACCAGGGTCAGGACAAATTCGCCCTGTTCCAGGCTGATAAAGAAATTGGTGTTTTCGCTACCGGCGGCAATCCCCTGGAAATCAAGCAGGCGGCCGAGCCCGTATGGGGCGAGAAAGGTTTCCAGCTCAGGCCGAGCCAGGGGGGTGAACACAGACATGTTTAAACTGCCAGTACGGGCGCCGCAGAATGAGCCAGCGCCGATTGAAATTAAGAAACTACTTCCACTCGAAGATCTTCCACGACGGAATCAGCATATCTGGCTGATCCGAGCGGATGAAGTTTGCATCGGTCCCGTCTGCGCGCACCAGAAAGTAAGGCGGCGCACCCTTTGGCGTAACCTTGATCGCATACAGGAAACCGTTTTGGCGGTACTCCTGGATGGTTTTATCGCCTTCCGTGCGGATGGTGACTTCCGGCTCCGGCGAGGGTGCATCGTCCGCCGCCATGACGGCCAACGGAGTGATTGCAAACAAGCCAGCCAGCAACAGGCGATTTAGTGTACGCATGATAACCTTGTCCCTTTGTCGTCAACGGTCCCGCTATTCTAGCGCCGGACCCGCCGAAAAGGTTGATCCTGCTCATGAGCCAAGCCCCCCTCGTCCTGGTGGACGGTTCTTCTTACCTGTACCGCGCCTTCCACGCCCTGCCACCGCTCACCACGTCCAAAGGACTGCCGACCGGTGCCGTCAAAGGCGTGTTGAACATGCTCAAGAGTCTGCGCAAGCAGTACCCGGACAGTCCGTTCGCCGTGGTGTTCGACGCCAAGGGTGGGACTTTCCGCGATGACATGTACGCCGAATACAAGGCTAATCGCCCAAGCATGCCCGATGACATGCGCGTTCAAATCGAGCCACTGCACCAGAGCGTCATCGCCCTGGGGTTCCCGCTCCTGTGCGTCGAAGGCGTGGAGGCCGATGACGTGATCGGCACATTGGCTCGCAGCAGCGCGGCGGCCGACCGTCCGGTGATCATCTCCACCGGCGACAAGGACATGGCGCAACTGGTCGACGGCCACATTACCTTGGTCAATACCATGACCGGTAGCGCGATGGACGTTGAGGGCGTGAAGGAGAAATTCGGCGTCGCTCCCGAACAAATCATTGATTATCTGGCGTTGATGGGCGACTCGTCCGACAACATTCCGGGCGTTCCAGGCATTGGCCCGAAAACCGCCTCCGGGCTGCTGATCGGCGTGAATGGCGGCCTGACCGAGCTGTACGCGAACCTCGACATGGTTCCAACCTTGCCGATTCGCGGCGCCAAGACACTGCCGGCCAAGCTGGAAGAGCACAGGGAGATGGCGTTCCTCTCCTATCAACTGGCAACGATCAAGATCGACGTGCCGCTGGACGTTGAACTCGACGACTTGCAGATGGGCAAACCGGATCACGACAAACTCGCCGAGCTTTACACGTTGCTCGAGTTTAAAAGCTGGTTCGACGAAAATCAGCGCGATGCCAAGCGCTCCGGCCAGGAAGTCGTGGCGCCGGTCGCCGAAGAACCTGCCGTCGATGCCGAACTCAATTACACCACCATCCTCACCCAGGCCGATTTCGACCTGTGGTTGAAGAAACTCAACGACGCCAAACTGATTGCCTTCGACACGGAAACCACAGGCATCGATGCGCAGCAGGCGCAACTGGTAGGCCTGTCGTTTGCCGTACAAGCCAACGAAGCCGCCTACATCCCACTGACTCACTCCTACATGGGCGTGCCGGACCAGCTGGATCGCGACACCGTGCTGCGCGCACTGAAGCCGATCCTGGAAGATCCGAACAAACTCAAAGTCGGTCAGCACGCCAAGTTCGATATGAACATCCTGGCGAACTGCGCGATTGGCGGTGACCAAAGCTGCGGGATCACGGTGCAAGGCATCGCGTTCGACACCATGCTGGAGTCCTATGTGCTGGACTCCACCGCCACCCGTCACGATATGGACAGCCTGGCGCTCAAGTACCTGAATCACACAACCACCAGCTTCCAGGACATCGCCGGCAAGGGTGCCAAACAGCTGACGTTTGATCAGATCTCACTCGAACTGGCCGGGCCTTACGCCGCCGAAGACGCTGACGTGACCTTGCGCCTGCATCAAACGCTGCAGGAAAAGCTCAATGCCATTCCGAGCCTGAGCAAGGTTCTGAGCGAAATCGAAATGCCGCTGGTACCGGTTCTCGCGCGCATTGAACGTCAAGGCGCGCTGGTCGATGCCAATCTGCTGGGCATTCAAAGCGTGGAGTTGGGCGAGAAAATGGTCGCCCTCGAACGCGAGGCGTTTGCCATCGCAGGGGAAGAGTTCAACCTGGGCTCGCCGAAGCAGTTGGGTGTGATCCTGTACGAAAAACTGGGTCTGCCGATTCTGAGTAAAACCGCCAAGGGCCAGGCTTCGACTGCCGAAGCCGTGCTGGCTGAACTGGCCGAGCAGGATTATCCGCTGCCTAAAGTGCTGATGCAGTATCGCTCGATGAGCAAGCTGAAAAGCACTTACACCGATCGCCTCCCAGAGCAGATCAATCCGCGCACCGGTCGGATTCATACCTCTTATCATCAAGCCGTTGCGGCAACAGGGCGCTTGTCCTCCAGCGATCCAAACCTGCAAAACATCCCGATTCGTACCGCTGAAGGCCGGCGGATTCGCCAGGCGTTCGTCGCGCCAAAAGGCTACAAGCTGCTGGCAGCTGACTACTCGCAAATCGAATTGCGCATCATGGCCCACCTGGCCAAGGACGAGGGGTTGCTGCACGCCTTCCGCAATGATCTGGACGTGCACAAAGCCACCGCTGCTGAAGTCTTCGGCGTGGAACTGGCGGACGTCACCACGGACCAGCGTCGCAGCGCCAAGGCGATCAACTTCGGTTTGATCTACGGTATGAGCGCGTTTGGCCTGGCCAAGCAGATCGGTGTGGATCGCAAGCAGTCCCAGGCTTACATCGACCGTTATTTCGCCCGTTATCCGGGCGTACTGGAGTACATGGAGCGCACCCGTGCCCAGGCAGCCGAGCAGGGTTTTGTTGAAACGATCTTCGGCCGGCGCCTGTACCTGCCGGAAATCAACGCGAAGAACCCGGCCCTGCGCAAAGGCGCTGAACGCACGGCCATCAACGCCCCGATGCAAGGCACTGCCGCTGACATCATCAAGAAAGCGATGGTAGCGGTGGATAACTGGCTGACGACGTCTGGCCTGGACGCCAAAGTCATCCTGCAGGTACACGATGAATTGGTGCTCGAGGTGCGTGAAGATCTGGTGGATCAGGTTCGTGAGGACATTCGCACGCACATGAGTGATGCCGCGAAACTGGACGTGCCGCTGCTGGTCGAAGTAGGGGTAGGCAATAATTGGGATGAGGCTCACTGAGCCGTCTGATAGGCTTTTTCTGCTGCGGCATAGTGCCGCGGCAGAAAACGGCGAAGGGCCATTAGTTCGCAAAATGCTCGGCGTTATTCCAAAGCCATTTGAAAATATTCTGAACTAATCCTGTGAATCGTCACTCAGAGTTACTGAATGGCTGGTGAAGCCCTTCGATGCTCCTATGTTGTGTTAAGTGTTGGCAGATATCCGGACCCCGCCCTAGCGGTCCGGAGCTTGAACCCCGGAACTTCCCCCTCCCCATAAGAAGTCCGGGGTTTTTTTTGCCCGCGATTTGTCCAAAGGCCCTTACTCAGCGAGTTCGGCACCCTTGTCTGCCAGCTCCATCCAGCCCGCCAATACAGTGTAGGCGTCTTCCAGACCCAAGCGTTTTGGGGCGGAAAACAGCTGGATGCTGATTGCATCGCCCCAGCCTTTACGGATGTCCGACTGGACTTTAAGCAGGACGTTTTTCGCCGCGCCGTAAGTCAGTTTGTCCGCCTTGGTCAGCAGAATATGCATCGGCATGCCGCTGGCGACGGCCCAATCCAGCATCAGCAGGTCGAAATCGGTCATTGGATGACGGATGTCCATCATCAAAATCAAACCCTTCAAACTCTCGCGACCACCCAGGTAGGCTTCCAGGTGACGCTGCCAGTGAAGCTTCAACGGAATAGGTACTTTCGCGTAACCGTAGCCTGGCAGGTCGACCAGACGGCGATCATCGTCTAGCTTGAAGAAGTTCAAGAGCTGCGTACGACCCGGGGTTTTCGAGGTTCGAGCCAGGCTGGCGTGCGTCAGGGTGTTCAGGGCGCTCGACTTACCGGCGTTGGAACGCCCGGCAAAAGCGACTTCGAAGCCTTCGTCGTCGGGACATTGGTCGACTTTGGCGGCGCTGAGCATGAAGGTGGACTGTTGGCACAGACCGAGGATGGGATTCTTGAGTTGCATGGGATTTCCGATGTGGGCGGCGCCGGGAATGGACGCGGCGAGCAGTGTCGTTTCCGTTTCAGTGACGCCAGTATATAATGCCGCAGATTTTGTGTGCGCTTTGTCCCAGCGTAGGATGAAGTTCACGAGAGCGATAGACCATGATTGCGCATTAGAACGCAGCACGCTCTCAACCCTGAAAAGGTCGTTTTATGACGAAATGGCTGCTAGCTGCCGGTGTCTTGATACCGCTTTACAGCGCTCAGGCTACACAGGATCCGGAAGCTGTGTACAACCGTGTTTGTGGTGCCTGTCATTCCGGCCAACTACCCATGGCGCCCAGAAAGGGCGATCAGGAAGCTTGGACGCCGAGGTTGGCGAAAGGTATGGAGACGCTGGTGCAACACGTGACCCAGGGTTTCAAGGCGATGCCGCCGCGTGGTTTGTGCATGGACTGCAGTGCCGAGGATTACCAGGCCATCATCCACTGGATGAGCGAGTGATTCCGGTCCATAACTCTTTAACCCTTAGCCGTAGTTGGATTAGCTGATGAACAAATTGATCGTGAGTCTGCTGTTGACCGTGGGGATCTCCGGCATTGCCCATGCTGCAGGTGATGCAACTGCTGGTCAGGCGAAAGCCGCAGTATGTGGCGCCTGTCATGGCCCGGATGGCAACAGCATGGCGCCTAACTTTCCGAAACTGGCAGGTCAGGGCGAGCGTTATCTGAACAAGCAGCTGCACGACATCAAGTCCGGCAAACGCCAGGTACTTGAAATGACCGGCCTGCTGACCAACCTGAGCGATCAGGACCTGGCCGATATCGCCGCCTACTTCGCCACCCAGAAAGGCAGCGTTGGCGCCGCCGACCCGAAAGTCGTGGCTCGCGGTGAAGCGTTGTTCCGTGGTGGTGACCTGGCTAAGGGCCTGCCAGCCTGCACCGGCTGCCACTCGCCTAATGGCGCAGGTAACGCAGCCGCCGGCTTCCCGCACCTGGGCGGCCAGCATGCTCAATACGTTGCCAAGCAACTGACCGACTTCCGCAAGGAAGAAGGCGGACGCACCAACGACGGCGACACCAAAACCATGCAGACCATTGCTAAACGACTGAGCGACGAAGACATCGCGGCAGTCTCCAGCTATATCCAGGGTCTGCACTAAGGCCTGTTGATCGAGCGTTGCGAGAGATGTTCATCTCTTGCAATGTTAACGCTCGATTAATCCGTCGATGCAAGCATAAAAAGGGTGGCTTAGGCCGCCCTTTTTTGTGGCCGCTGCCGTTACACTACAGAACTCAAGCCCGCCATGACCTGTCTGAAAACAGGTCGCGCGAGGCGACCAAAATTGTCCAGGAGTAAAGCATGCGTAATCTGATCATCAGCGCCGCTCTCGTCGCTGCCAGCCTGTTCGGCATGACTGCACAAGCCGCCGAAGCACCTGCCGCCCCTTATGTTGAACTGACCAAACCAGTCCCGGTCGCGGTACCTGGCAAGATCGAAGTCGTTGAATTGTTCTGGTACGGCTGCCCGCACTGCTACGCATTTGAGCCGGTGATCAATCCTTGGGTCGAGAAGCTGCCTTCCGACGTGAATTTTGTGCGGATTCCGGCGATGTTCGGCGGCCCTTGGAATGCGCACGGCCAGCTGTTCCTGACCCTCGAAGCCATGGGCGTTGAGCATAAGGTTCACGCCGCGGTGTTCGAAGCCATTCAGAAACAACACAAGAAGCTGGTCGACAAAAATGAAATGGCTGATTTCCTGGCCACCCAAGGTGTCGACAAGGACAAGTTCCTGGCAACTTTCGACTCCTTCGCCATCAAGGGTCAGATCGTCAAGGCCACCGAGCTCGCCAAGAAGTATGAAATCACCGGCGTGCCAACCTTGATCGTCAACGGCAAGTACCGCTTCGATGTGGGTTCTGCTGGTGGTGCCGAACAAGCCCTGCAACTGGCCGACAAACTGGTCGAACAAGAGCGAGCGGCTAACAAGGCTGCTGCCAACTAAGCGCGGAGCCTGCCATGCGCCGCTGGGGAACTGAACGCGTTGTTGGCCTGCATGATCCGCAGGTCAACGAACACCACCTGGTATCGACGGGCTTGCCCGCAGACAGCCGTCTGCGCCTGCTCAGTTTCAATATTCAGGTCGGCATCAGTACCGAACGGTACCGGCACTACCTGACCCGGGGCTGGCAGCACCTGCTGCCCAACAACGGTCGTGCCGGAAATTTGCAAAAAATCGGCAATCTGCTGGGTGACTTCGATCTGGTCGCCTTGCAGGAAGCCGATGGCGGCAGCCTTCGATCGGGCTACGTCAATCAGGTTGAACACCTGGCACAGCTCGGTGCCTTCCCATACTGGTATCAACAACTCAACCGCAATCTCGGTCGCCTCGGCCAGCACAGCAATGGCGTGCTCAGTCGCCTGCGCCCGTGGGCTATTGAGGACCATCCGTTGCCGGGGCCAAAGGGTCGCGGGGCAATTCTGGTGCGCTTCGGCGAAGGCCCCGAGGCACTGGTGGTGGTCATGATGCACCTGGCGCTGGGTGCTCGGGTACGCAGCCTGCAACTGTCCTATATCCGCGAGTTGATCGGCGGCTATAAACACCAGGTGCTCATGGGTGACATGAACACCCACGCCAGCGATTTGCTGCAAAACTCCCCGCTGCGCGATCTCGGCCTGCTGGCACCGCAGCTCGAAGCGACGTTCCCGAGCTGGCGCCCACAGCGCTGCCTGGACCATATTCTGCTAAGTCCGAGCCTGACCCTGGAAAAATTCGAGGTGCTGGCGCAACCCATTTCCGATCACCTGCCGGTCGCGGTAGAGATTCGTCTGCCGGGTTCGCTCACGGCCGATGCATTGCCCGCGCTGAGTCCTGCCCCTTAGCGGAACCCTTTAATGAGCGACGAAGCACAGCGTTGGAAAGAGAAATACCTTCAAAGCGTCGAACAACAGGAAAAACTTGAACGCCGTTGGGATGCCCGCCTCGACTTGCTGCGGCGCGGGCTCGTACGCAGCACGCTGGCGGCAGAGGGTACTGATCGCGCAGTTGACGAATGCATGAAGGAAATGCGCGACGTCGTGCGCACCGATGACATGGATGCCGGACTCGCCGCCCTCCTCCCGCGTCTGGAAAAAGCCGTTCTCGACTCTGAACAACGCCGTGAAACCCGGGTCAACCAAACGAGCGCCGCACTGACGGCGCTGGTTGCTCAGTTGCAAACCCTGCCGCTGCCACGAGAAGTGGCCAGGCCCCTAAAACAATTCGCCAAGCAACTTGATGCACGTGTCGGGCAGGCACGTGAGATGCCGTTGCTGCTGAGCGAATTGAGCGGTTTGCAAGGCAAGGCCCTTAGCCAACTTGAAAGCCCGGAAGAACCTGGCCGCCCTGGTTTGCTTCAGCGATTGTTCGGTACCCGTGAGACAGATGAGGTCGCCCCCCTCTCTGCTTCGGTGCAGCTGCCCTCTGCGCAACCAGTGGAAGCCGTTCGCGCATCGGCTGTAGAGACTGCGCAGACTGTACTCACCGTTGATGAACCCGTAAAACCGATCCCCGTCATCGCGCCGGTTGCCGCATTTGAACCCGTGGTGAACGAGCCTCAAGCTGCCGTGCCTGTTCAGGCTGCACCGCAGCCGCAGCTCAAAACTTCACCACCGCCAACGGAGCTACCGGACGTCGAGAAGACCAAAGAGCCGCCGGTGCCGACCACCAAAGCTGACGCTGACACCCACGCCTCAATCATTTCCAGCGAACCTGATTCTCTGGACGTCATCGATAGCCAGCCGATACCCGCCGACACGGTGCCGGAATCGGTCGCCATCAATCCGCAGCCACCGGAACATGACGCGCACTACGCGCTGCCTGTCTCACCCGAGCCTACCTACAGCTCTGTCGCCAAGCATATTGAAGACACCCTACTCGGCCTGCTCGACGATTTGACACTTCCTGAACGCCATCGCCCGCAAGCTGAAGCGATGCGTCATCGCCTGCAAAACGGTTTGAATTGGTACGAGTTGATCCCGATCCTCGACGACCTGGCCACCTTGATGCTGGCCATCACCGGCAGTGGGCAGCACGAGTTCGAAACGTACCTGCAGCAGCTCAACGAGCGCCTCGAAGCGTTTCAGAACAACCTGCAGGCCGCCAGCGATGGCCATGCTGACAGCCGATCCGCAGCACGCGAGATGGACACTCAGATCCGTGAGCAGGTCGATGGCTTGCAAAGCAGTGTGCAAGAGGCCGCAGATCTGGACGATCTCAAGCATGTACTGGAAAACCATCTCGAAGGTCTGCTCGGCACGCTCGATCATCACCAGAAACAGCGCGACCAGCGTGAGCAGGAAGTGGCAACCCGCCTGCAGGGCCTCGCGGATCGAGTGGCCCACATGGAACAGGAAGCCCTGGGTTTTCGCGAACACCTGGAGGAGCAGCGTCAGAAAGCCTTGATCGACCCGCTGACCGGATTGCCCAACCGCGCCGCCTGGAACGAACGGCTGGATCACGAAATCAGCCAGTGGCAACAACATGGCAACACGCTGTTGCTGGCCATGCTGGATCTCGACCACTTCAAGCGCATCAACGATAACTACGGCCACCTGGCCGGCGACAAGGTTCTGAAGATCATTGCGAACGTACTGCGCAAGCGCCTGCGTGGATCTGATTTCATCGCCCGGTTTGGCGGTGAAGAGTTCGTCTTGCTGATACCCGCCACAGCGCTCACGACAGGTGTGAAACTGCTCGAAACCTTACGCGCTGCGGTTGAAGCCTGCCCTTTCCACTTCAAGGGCGAGCCGGTGACCATCACTGTCTCAGTGGGTTTGACCGCTTTCAAAGCAGGCGAACACAGCGATGTGGTGCTCAAAAGAGCCGATCTGGCGTTATATCGCGCGAAACATGCCGGCAGGAACCGCGTCGAGCCGGGCTGAAGACAAAATGTTCCATTTTGTTTAAATACGCAGCGTAGCCCTCCGAGATCAAGGCAGTACGTTACACTGTTGCATTATCGTCTTTGTGTGTAATGCCTTTCACCATGAAATATTTAGCCCTACTCGTTTCGCTGGTCCTATTGGCCGGTTGCGCCAGCAGCCCGCGATATGACACCAGCCACGCCTCCGCCAATCACGACAGTCGCATACAGTTCGTGGTGGTGCATTACACCTCTGCATCGCTCGAACGCTCGCTCCAGTTGCTGACCCATGGCGAAGTCAGCAGCCACTATCTGATCGGTGACGACAAGGGCGCCACCATATACAAACTGATGGATGAAAACCTCCGCGCCTGGCATGCCGGGGAAAGTGAGTGGCAAGGCAGAACCTGGCTAAATTCAAGCTCTATTGGCATCGAAATCGTCAATCCGGGTTACAAAGACACGCCAACCGGACGCCTCTGGTACCCCTACAGCGAAGATCAGATCCAGTCCCTGATCGCCCTGCTCAAGGACATCAGCAAGCGTTACGCCATCAATCCCCACAGCATCATCGGCCATAGCGATATTGCACCGCTGCGAAAACTCGATCCGGGCCCGCTGTTTCCCTGGAAACGTCTGGCAGCAGAAGGCCTGGGCGTGTGGCCGAACGAGCAGGCCGTCGCGCGCCTTCAACCACGATTCGAAAACCAGTTACCGGCCATCGGTTGGTACCAGAGTCAATTGGCGCGCCTGGGTTACAGCACCCCGCAAACCGGTGAGCTGGATGTAGCGACTCGCCATGTGATCGCTGCGTTCCAGATGCACTTCCGGCCTACGCGCTTCGACGGAACGCCGGATGCCCAAACCGCAGCGCTGCTACAGGTTTTGAATCAGACAAAATAATGACGCCCGCCCGACGGTCAACGCTTTTTCTCAATCAGCAGCTATAACTCATTGGTAATTCTTCGGATGTTCACTGATGGCTGCTGCTCGAGAGGCATTGCGTAGCTGGTTCTATCGCCCTTGGTTTTTGGCGACGCTGGCGGCTGTCTTGAGCGCGACACTGCTGATGGCAGGCAGTCTTTTCGTTGCCGTACACCAGGTCGACCAAAACGAAAGCGAAGAAATGAACGCCCAGGGCGAGCGATTTCTCGCCCGCCTGGAGCAACTCTTCGGACAGCTGCGCGAAAGCCTCGACGACCTTGAAGCCCAGCCGCTCAGGCGCTGTGACGACGAAATGATCGCCACCCTGCAGCAAGTCACCTTCAACTACCGCTTCGTTTACGAAGCCGCCTACATGGACGCCTCCCGGATCTGCTCCAACCGTCCTCGCCAGGAAGGGCTATCGATGAGCAGACCGCCTGATATCACAGGCCCCACGTACAGTTACTGGCTAAACACCACGACTGAGCCCGACGAAAACCGCGCGGCCCTGATGCTCGGACGTGGCAACTTCCGCGTCGCCACTTCTCGCGGGCACTTGACCGACATGGTCGATCTGTCGCCGGGTAGCAGCCTGCTGGTGGTGCTCGACCGTGGCGCTCGAGCGATCCCTGTTCTGGGCGTCGCACAAGCCTGGCCGCCTCCAGAAGGCTGGCCACCAAAAAGCCGCGATGCGTTGCAGATCACGCAAACCAGTTTGATCTACCGCATGCCCACCAATAATCCCGCGTATCAACTCGTGCTCATCTCACCTCGCACTGTTATTCACGTGCCTGCAGTGTGGTGGTGGTTGCTGCCAGCCAGCGTGTTGCTCGGCTGCTTCATGGGTTTCCTGGTGTTCCTGCTGGTCCGTCAGCGACAGTCACTGGATGCCGAGCTCAATGGCGCCATACGCAGGGGCGAGTTGCAGGTGTTGTATCAACCGATCTTCGACCTCGACAGCCGTAATTGTGTCGGGGCGGAAGCCTTGCTGCGCTGGCGTCGACCGGATGGAACCCTGACCAGCCCCGACCTGTTCATTCCCATGGCAGAGAACACCGGTCAGATCCGGCAGATGACCGACTTCGTCTTGCAGCGATTGCTTGAGCAACTGGGACAGCTACTGCGAGCCAATCCAAAGCTTTACATCTCGGTCAACCTGGCAGCATGCGACGTGATGGTGCCCCGTATCGGACAAGTGATGGCGCGTTTGCTGACCCTGCACCGGGTCGCAGCGCAGCAGATTGCGTTTGAGGTAACCGAGCGGGGATTGATCGACGTGGTGGTCGCCAGGGAAAACCTGCAAGCCTTGCGAGATGTCGGGCATCAAGTTCTGATCGATGACTTCGGCACCGGCTATTGCAGCCTCGCCTACCTGCAGACCTTGCCAGTGGACTGCCTGAAGATCGATAAGGCATTCATCGATGCGCTGGGCCACGACGCCGCCAGCAGCGGTGTTGCCCCGCACATCATCCACATGGCCCAGGCCCTGCAACTCAAAGTGATTGCCGAGGGGATCGAACTGGAATCCCAAGCCGCATTCCTGAGTAGCGAAGGCGTTAAGTACGGCCAGGGCTGGCTATTCGCCCATGCGTTAAGCGCAGTTCAGTTCATTGAGCTGATTACCCGGGGTCGCCGCTTGGCCGGTAGACGCCTCGACGACGAAGCGTGAACCCACTTTAAACCGCCAGCGCCATATAGAACTGCGTGCCCTGCCCTGGCCGCGAATAAACACCCATCCGCCCGCCGTGCAACTGCACGATCTCCTTGCACAGCGCCAGACCGAGCCCCGCGCCGCCCTTCTTGCGGCCCACCTGCACAAAGGGCTCGAAGATCCGTCCCTGTTGTCCGTAGGCAATGCCTTCGCCGTTATCCTCGACGCTGATGATGACGCGCTCGCCATGGCGCCGGGCTTGCAAACGGATCTGCCCGTCCGGTCCGGTGTGGCGCAACGCATTATCAATCAGGTTATCGAGCACGCGATCCAGCTGGGCCTTATCAGCCTGCAGCCTGGGCAACGGACCCTGCACTTCAACCAGCAGATCGATACCACTGTCCTGTGCCGCCCCGGAGAACCGCAACCGCGCCTCCTCCAGCAACTCGTCGATGGAACAAGGCGCAAGCGTGAGCTTTTGCAATCCGTTCTGGTAACGAGAGAAGTTCAGCAGATCGTTGATCAACTGCATCAACCGCTGCATCTCTTCATTCACGGTATCCAGCAGATCGGCTTCGCGTGAATCTTCAGGAAATTTCGCCCGTTCCCGGAACAGGCCGAAGGCCATGTGCATCCCCGTGACCGGGGTTCGCAACTCATGGGAAGCGCGTAACACGAACTCGCTGCGCACCCGCTCGAAGGCACGCTGCTCGGTCACGTCATGCAGCACCATCACGGCACCGAGAATATGACCCTGCGTATGGCTAACCGGCGTCAGGCTATACGTCAGCAGCCGCGATTCACCATCGACCTCGATACTCAGATCCTCCGGTGCACGCTCAAGCGTGCCGCCGCGCAGAACCAGTTGCAGCTGCTCATCCAGCTCGGGGCGTTCGAGGGCAGAGCCCAATCCCTGGCCAAGTCGATCAGCGTCCCAACCCAACTGCCGTTGAGCGACGGGGTTCAAATGCTCCAGATACCCTTCACGGTCGATCATCAGCAATCCGTCATCAATGCTGTCGAGGACCGCCTGCAAACGCTGCTGCCCCGCGAGCAATTCATCGATGTTCGTGGCCTGATGCTCGCGCAATGCCTCGGCCATCATCCCGAAGCGCTTGGTAAGCAGGTTCATTTCCTCCGCCGATGAAATCGGCAGTGTCACTTCGAAATTGCCCTGGCCTATATTGTCTGCCGCTTGGGCTAACGCTTCGATGGGCGCACCGAAACGCCTGGCGATGGCGTGAGCGGTAATAAAACCTATGATCAGCACCGCGAGCCCGACCAACCCCAGCAGTCCCGCGACCAATAACGCCCGGTCGCGCGCGCTGCGCTGGGTTTCATTAATGTTATCCAGCGCACGCTTGTGCTCGGTAAGCAGACCATTGCGCAGCGCATTGAATTTTTCAGTGAGCGCCTCATTGCCACTCAGTACGTGGGTCGTATCACGCGACTGTGTGTAGGCCTCGAGAAAGCTCTGATAATCCGCCTTGGCCTGGCTAAAACCATACTGATTGCCATCGCCCTTCTGCTCATGGGCGATACCTTCATCAAGCAGCTCGAAATACTTCTGCCTGGATCTCTCGAAGGCCCCGTCGTCGGGTTTTTCGCTGAGCATGACGATCAATTGATCGCCCAGGGTTTGCCTCAGTTTCAGCCCCAAATCCAGGGTCGCAAAGTTGTTGCGCACTAGCGCTTCCTGGGAACTGGCCATCTGCATCACACTGACCAGACCGAGCAACAGCCCAAGTAGCGCAACCGTGATCAACGCCGAAATACTCAGGAAGAGCCGGGTGCGCAACTTCATCGCCAGTTTCATCGGGGATGACTCACAGGTTGTACTGCTTGCGTTTGCGATACAGGGTCGAAGCGTCGATGCCCAGGGTTTTAGCGGCTTGGTCCAGCGTATCCGCCGTGGCCAGGACCGCACCGATGTGCGCCTTCTCCAATTCGTCCAGACTCAACGCGGCGCCGATGCGTGGCGCGCTGTTGACCGGTGTTTCGGCCATGCCCAGGTGGCTGATCTCTACACGCTCCTGCGGACAGATAATGCTTGCCCGCTCCACGACGTTGCGCAGCTCGCGAATGTTGCCTGGCCAGCGGTAACTCAGCAGCGCTTCCCGGGCTTCGTCGCTGAAACCGCGAGCCGGGCGCGCGTATTCCTTGACGAAGCGCGCCAGGAAACGATCAGCCAGGTTCAGGATGTCTTCGCGACGTTCCCGCAATGGCGGCAAGTGCAAGGTAATGACATTCAGGCGGTAGAGCAGGTCTTCACGGAAGCGCCCGTCGCGCACCATGTCTTCAAGGTTAAGGTTGGTCGCTGCGAGGATTCGCACATCCGCGCGGCGGGTCACCGGATCACCGACACGCTCATATTCTTTGTCTTGAATGAAACGAAGCAATTTTGGCTGCAACGTGAGCGGAAAGTCGCCGATCTCGTCGAGAAACAGTGTTCCGCCGTCAGCCTGATTCACACGCCCCAAGGTACTTTCGCTTGCGCCTGTGAACGCACCACGGCTGTGACCAAACAGTTCGCTCTCCATCAACTCGGCGGTCAAGGACGGGCAATTGATAGTTACGCAGGATTTTTTAGCCCGCTTGCTCCAGCCATGAATGGCCTGGGACAGCTCACCCTTACCTGTACCGGACTCACCGAGAATCAGGATGTTCGCATCGGTACTGGCCACTTGGCGTGCTGTTTCAAGCACTACTTTCATGGCTGGACTGTGGGAATCCAGGCCGTCCTTGGGTTTGCGAATCTCACCTTCCAGCGCTTCCAGACGCGCCGACAATTGCCGAACTTCCAACTGTTTGGCCGTCGCAAGGCGCAACTGATCAGGGCTGCACGGCTTGACCAGATAATCAGCGGCACCCGCCTGAATGGCATCTACTGCTGTGTCGACGGCAGAGTGGGCCGTGACAATGACGACCCGCATCCAAGGGGCCTGAATGCGCATCTGGGCGAGTACATCAAGGCCGTTGTCTTCGCCTAGCCGCAGATCGAGAAAGCACAGGTCGAACACCTGGCGTTGCAGTAATGCATCCGCCTGGGCCGCGCTGTTGGCAGTAGCGACACTGTAGCCCTCGTCTTCGAGGCAATAACGGAAAGTTCGCAGGATGGCGGATTCGTCGTCCACCAGCAGAATGCGGCCTTGATGCTCAGTGGCTGACTCCATTTTCCTACGCTCCTTTCTGAATGATCTTGGTTAGTCCCGGAAACATCGGGCAAGTTGCATGGTTGATTCTGTGCCTTTCCATCTCTGACAGGGTAGCAATCTAAGCAAATCCCAGCCAATGGCCTGATTTCTTTGGTTTTTTATCGAAAATCAGAGCGTTAAGCCGTTGCCCACATCCTTTTCTGACATCTGCGCCCTCCTCTCAATTCAAAAAGAATGAAAGTTCCTACGGCATTATCGTGCATTACGCACGACCGTAGAGAGCCCATCGTGCAGGATGCGTTCAATGCAATTTTTAACTATCTTTTAAGTTGTTGATTTTAAAGGATTAATTCCCATCAAAAAGCTGGCATGCAGGCTGCAATACTCTGGTTAATCAGGGCAAAACCATCGCCCACAACAAGATCACCACCAGAGTGGGAGGAGTTTCCGGATGAATCGCCAACGTGCCGCCCAATTGCGCATCTCGCCACTGCATATCCAGCAAGGTCTGTTCGCCATGCTCGCCCTTTTGATCACTCTGATCGGCGGCCAACAGTTTCTTCTCTGGGAGCAGAGCCAGCAGCCAGAAGCGCCACATGTGTCGCTCAAGCATCCGACTCAGACCCACTTCAGTGCCGTCAGCAGCAATCAGGCTGACACAACCCCGCTACGAATGATGGACGTCGACCAGGCTCAGCCTGTGGATGAGATGCCACGTCAGGAACGCTGGGTGTTCTAACTCACGAACTTGGCGCGTTCGATGCGCCGGGAAACGCACCACCAAGCACTACCTCTAATAGAAGCGTAAGGAGAATCACCATGTTGAGCTGGGCAATCACATTCTTGATCATTGCCATCATCGCCGCCGTACTGGGCTTCGGTGGTATCGCGGGCACCGCCACGGGTATCGCCAAGATTCTCTTTGTCGTGTTCCTGGTGATGTTCATTGCTTCGTTCTTCTTTGGCCGTCGCGGTCGAGGCTGAACATGAGCGTTTCGTTAAAGACACTGGCAGCCGCCCTGCTCTTGGGCGGTAGTGCCATGGCGATGGCGGCCAATGACGGCCAGGCGCGGGTCAACGAGTTGCTGAACACTGACCCGCAATACCGGGAAACCTGGCAAGGCGTGGTGAAGAAGGAAGAACGCCTGCCGGAATGGGTCATGAACCTGTCCGGCGACGCCGAGCAAATGAATGCGGTTGAAGAAGATGGCGATAAGTACCTCGTTGGACCGCTTTGCGAAACGCAGGCGACCTGTCTCAACAAGCGCTTGATCGTCGCCGTCAGCTTCGACAAAAAGGACGCATACGCCATGCTGGTCGAAGTGCCTGCCGGGTTGCCAGCCGACAAGTCGCCTACACGACATGCCGACTATCGCTTCCTTGGAAAGCCGGACGAGGGCATGCAAAAGCTGTTGATGGAACAACTGAAGAAAGATCCGAACTGGTACTGAGTTTGTAACAAGAAAGAGGCCAAATGGCATCTTTCCAATGCGCTACCCGAGGAAGGTAGACGCATGACCAAGGGGTCGGGATGTTCTGCCTGTTTCAGGGGCGGAGTGACCTACGAGTACAGGGAGTACTTGCGAAAGGACCGGGTCAGGAATAGCTGCGACGCAAGTTCGCCGGTGATAGGCATCGACGGACTTGCGGAGAGCTTATGCAACTGAGGCATCGATACTAGGCCAACCGCTCGGTTGAGCTTCTCTTTTCTACAATTCGAATCAACTTTCCCAAAAAATACTTTTCGCGGTGTTTCGTCACGACCGTACATCGAGAAAAATTGCCTGATTTTTCAACGGTATCTTCCTGTCGGATTGTCCGATTTCAGCCCCAAAACCCCCTCACCTCACCTGATCAAAAAACACTCAACCTGCTCTGTGATGGCCGGTTCACGGCACTTATGCCTGCCGAAATGTCGTATTCGAACCGGTTGGGACGCGAGTTTCACTTAAAAAAGCTCATGCCGATTCGGCATAGGGTAGGCGTTTACGGCATTAGACGTCGCTTCCTTGCATCGGAATAGTTGCGCCTTTTTTCGCCTGCCAGAGAGCCGCAAACACGCGCTTCGGGGCACCTTATACGGAGGCAGATGCACAAGACTTTTTCGCCACGAGCGTTCCAGTTCCGCGCATCTGCCTGAGTCAAACGCAAGTAAGGGTAAAGATATGAAGAAGGCAAAGCTTAGCCTCGCCTGGCAGATCCTGATCGGTCTGGTATTGGGGATTGCAATCGGTGCGCTGCTCAACCATTTCAGTGCCGAAAAAGCCTGGTGGATCAGTAACGTCCTTCAACCCGCGGGCGATATCTTTATCCGTCTGATCAAGATGATCGTGATTCCGATCGTCATCTCCTCGCTGATCGTCGGCATCGCCGGTGTTGGCGACGCGAAGAAACTCGGACGTATCGGTCTGAAGACCATCATCTACTTCGAGATCGTCACCACGATCGCTATTGTGGTAGGTCTGGTGCTGGCAAACGTGTTCCACCCGGGCACCGGCATCGACATGAGCACCCTGGGTACCGTGGATATTTCCAAGTACCAGGCGACTGCTGCCGAGGTTCAGCATGAACATGCGTTCATCGAAACCATCCTCAACCTGATCCCGTCGAACATCTTCGCGGCCATGGCCCGTGGCGAGATGCTGCCGATCATCTTCTTCTCGGTATTGTTCGGTCTTGGTCTGTCGAGCCTGCAAGCCGACTTGCGCGAACCCCTGGTAAAAATGTTCCAGGGCGTATCGGAAAGCATGTTCAAAGTTACCCACATGATCATGAACTACGCCCCGATCGGCGTGTTCGCACTGATCGCGGTGACGGTTGCCAACTTCGGCTTCGCTTCCCTGATCCCGCTGGCCAAACTGGTCATCCTGGTTTACGTCGCTATTGCCTTCTTCGCCTTTGTGGTGCTGGGCCTGATTGCTCGCCTGTTCGGTTTCTCGGTGCTCAAACTGATGCGCATCTTCAAGGATGAGCTGGTGCTGGCCTACTCCACCGCCAGTTCGGAAACCGTGCTGCCACGCGTTATCGAGAAGATGGAAGCCTACGGCGCGCCGAAGGCCATTTGCAGCTTCGTGGTGCCGACCGGCTATTCGTTCAACCTCGACGGTTCGACGCTTTATCAAAGCATCGCGGCAATTTTCATTGCCCAGCTGTACGGCATCGACCTGTCCATCAGCCAGCAGTTGCTGCTGGTACTGACCTTGATGGTCACCTCCAAAGGCATCGCCGGCGTACCGGGTGTGTCCTTCGTGGTGCTGCTGGCCACACTGGGCAGCGTGGGTATTCCGCTGGAAGGCCTGGCATTTATCGCCGGTGTCGACCGCATCATGGACATGGCACGTACCGCGTTGAACGTGATCGGCAATGCCTTGGCGGTATTGGTCATCTCCCGCTGGGAAGGCATGTACGACGACGCCAAGGGCGAGCGCTACTGGAACTCCCTGCCGCACTGGCGCAGCAAGGAAAAGCTGCCGGCTGGCGAGATTTCCAGTAATTGACACACCCTTGTAGGAGCTGCCGCAGGCTGCGATCTTTTGATTCTGTTTTAAAGGCAAGATCAAAAGATCGCAGCCTTCGGCAGCTCCTACAGTAGATTGAGGCCAACCCTGTGATTGGGTGCCCACAGTCGTAGACAAACCCCGGAGAAATCCGGGGTTTGTCGTTTCTGGCTACCCCGCTATCATTCGCCGCATTCTTCGGGGGATTTGACTGATGCTTAATGGCCTGTGGCTTGGCTTCTTCATCGTGGCTGCCGTTTCGGCACTGGCGCAATGGCTGATCGGCGGCAACGCCGGGATATTCGCGGCGATGGTAGAGAGCATTTTCGCCATGGCCAAATTGTCGGTCGAAGTCATGGTGCTGCTGTTCGGCACCCTCACCCTTTGGCTCGGGTTTCTGCGCATCGCCGAAAAAGCCGGGATCGTCGATTGGCTCGCGAAAGCCCTGGGGCCACTGTTCCTTCGCCTGATGCCGGAAGTCCCGGCGGGCCACCCGGCCATCGGCCTGATCACCCTCAACTTCGCCGCCAACGGCCTGGGCCTCGACAACGCCGCCACGCCCATCGGCCTGAAGGCCATGAAAGCGTTGCAGGAGCTCAACCCCAGCCCGACCATTGCCAGTAACGCGCAAATTCTCTTTCTGGTGCTCAACGCCTCGTCATTGACGCTGCTGCCGGTGACCATCTTCATGTACCGCGCCCAGCAAGGCGCACCCGACCCGACGCTGGTGTTCCTGCCCATCCTGTTGGCCACCAGTTGCTCAACGCTGGTGGGCCTGCTGTCCGTCGCGTTCATGCAGCGCCTGCGCCTGTGGGACCCAGTGGTGCTTGCCTATCTGATCCCCGGTGCCCTGGCCCTCGGCGGCTTCATGGCTTTGCTGGCGACCCTCTCAGCCACCGCTCTGGCCGGTTTGTCCTCGATCCTGGGCAACCTGACGCTGTTTGGCCTGATCATGTTGTTTCTGGTGATCGGCGCCTTGCGCAAAGTGAAGGTGTACGAAGCCTTCGTCGAAGGGGCGAAAGAAGGCTTCGACGTAGCGAAGAATCTGTTGCCGTATCTGGTGGCCATGCTCTGCGCGGTCGGCGTACTGCGGGCCTCCGGTGCGCTGGATTTTGGTCTCGACGGCATTCGGCATCTGGTGGAGTGGGCGGGTTGGGACACACGCTTCGTCGACGCGCTGCCGACAGCAATGGTCAAGCCATTCTCGGGCAGCGCCGCCCGGGCGATGTTGATCGAAACCATGAAAACGTCCGGGGTCGACAGCTTCCCGGCGCTGGTGGCGGCGACGATCCAGGGCAGCACTGAAACGACGTTCTATGTATTGGCGGTGTACTTCGGCGCGGTGGGCATCCAGCGCGCGCGGCACGCTGTGGGCTGCGCGCTGCTGGCGGAACTGGCCGGTGTG
>NZ_WFGV02000032.1 GCF_010095445.2 Pseudomonas sp. TNT3 | reverse complement strand
GGCCAGCTGGCACGCGACCCAATACGGTCACGGTCAGGCTCAGCGGCCCACGGGTCGTATCGCCGCCCACCAGCGCCACGCCGCAGCGTTGGGCCATGAGGTTCAAACCACGGGCATACGCATCCAGCCAATCGGCGGTTACCGTGGGCACAGTCAGGGCGAGGGTAAAGGCAACGGGCGTGGCGCCCATGGCAGCCAGATCGCTGACTGCGACGGCAAGCGAACGCTGGCCGAGTAGAAAAGGGTCGCAAGGATCTGCGAAATGCACACCGGCCACGAGGGTGTCGGTAGAAATGGCCAACTGCTCCCCAGGGGGAACAGCCAGCAAGGCGCAATCGTCGCCGATGCCGAGAGCAACGCCCTCGCCGCCTTGCGCACAGGGCGCGGCGGCGAAGAAATTGCGGATCAGCTCAAACTCGCCCATGGCTGCGTGCCGACAGTACAAGCGCCGATTAGCGCTTGTACGCCTTCACTTCAGCTTCACGCAGACGCGGAGCCAGCTTGTCCAGTACACCATTGACGAACTTGTGGCCGTCAGTGGAACCGAAGACTTTCGCCAGCTCGATACCTTCGTTGATCACAACGCGGTACGGCACATCGACGCGCTCGAGCAGCTCCCAGGTGGACAGGCGCAGGACGGCCAGCTCAACCGGGTCCAGCTCTTCGATCGTGATGTCCAGGCACGGCGCCAGTGCGGCGTCGATGCGGTCTCTCTGTGCCGGAACCCCGTGGAGGATTTCACGGAAGTAGGCACCGTCGACATCACTGAAATCGTTATCGACCCTGAACTGTGCTTCGATCTCGTTCAGCGATTGCCGGGCCATGTGCCATTGGTACAGCGCTTGAGTCGCGAGCTGACGGGCTTCGCGACGCTTGACGCTTTTCGATGGTTTACCAGCATCCGCAGGCTTTGGATCGCGCGGGTTGAAACGATCGCTTTCGTCGCTAATCACTTGGCCTCCAACTGCGCCAGCAGGCTGACCATTTCCAGAGCGGACAAGGCAGCTTCAGCACCTTTGTTACCGGCCTTGGTGCCGGAACGTTCGATGGCTTGTTCGATGGAGTCAACGGTCAGCACGCCGAAGGCAACCGGTACGCCAAACTCCATGGACACCTGGGCCAGGCCCTTGGTGCATTCGCCAGCCACGTATTCGAAGTGCGGAGTACCGCCACGAATGACTGCGCCCAGGGCGATAATTGCTGCATATTCGCCTTTCTGAGCAACTTTCTGCGCAACCAGCGGAATTTCGAAGGCGCCAGGTGCGCGGATGATGGTGATGTCGCTTTCGCTCACGCCATGGCGAACCAGGGCATCAACTGCACCGCTGACCAGACTTTCAACGACGAAGCTGTTGAAACGGCCTACTACCAAAGCGTAGCGGCCTTTAGGGGCGATGAAGGTACCTTCGATGGTCTTCAGGGTCATTCGTTAGATCTCTTAAAGAGCCGGGACGCGTTTTTTACGCATCCCTCAGTGATATTAGCCACGAATACGCAGCCGGAAAAATCCGCATTGCTGTTCGAATGCACCCCTGAGGCGAGGGGATTCATCCCCGTTGGGCTGCGCAGCGGCCCCTGTTTTGGGACTGCTACGCAGCCCAACGGGGATAAATCCCCTCGCCACAACGGGTACACACCAGCAATACGAATCTCCGGGTCATTATTCGGAGGGCACGTATTCTACAACTTCCAGATCGAAACCGGATATCGCATTAAATTTCATTGGTGCACTCATCAGGCGCATTTTTCGCACGCCCAGGTCCCGAAGGATCTGCGAACCGGCACCGACAATGCTGTAGGTGGTCGGTTTTTTCACGACCGTCTGATCGGCGGTTTCGCGAATGTGCGCGAGCAACACGTCGCCATCGAGCGGATGCCCGAGCAACAGCACCACGCCACTGCCGGCCTCGGCGACCGCAGCCATCGCGGCACGCAGGCTCCAGCGGCCGGGCTGTTTGACCATCAGCAGGTCGCGCAGCGGGTCCATGTTGTGCACGCGAACCAGTGTCGGTTCATCGGCGCACACGGTGCCCAGGGTCAGTGCCATGTGCACGTCGCCTTCCACGGAATCACGATAGGTCACCAGGTTGAATTGGCCCAGTTCGCTGTCCAGCGGCTGCTCGGCAATCCGCTGAACGGTACGTTCGTGGATCATCCGATAGTGGATCAGGTCGGCAATGGTGCCGATCTTGATGTTGTGTTCAGCGGCAAACGCTTCCAGTTCGGCGCGACGGGACATGGTGCCGTCGTCGTTCATCACTTCGCAGATCACGCCGCTTGGCTCGAAACCGGCCATGCGCGCCAGGTCGCACGCTGCTTCGGTGTGACCGGCACGAGCCAGGGTGCCGCCGGCCTGGGCCATCAGCGGGAAGATGTGACCGGGGCTGACAATGTCTTCAGCCTTCGCATCCTTAGCGGCAGCCGCTTGCACGGTGCGCGCACGGTCGGCGGCGGAGATACCGGTGGTCACGCCCGTAGCGGCTTCGATGGACACAGTGAACTTGGTGCCAAAACCGGAACCGTTGCGCGGCGCCATCAAAGGCAGCTTCAGCAGTTCGCAACGCTCACGGCTCATCGGCATGCAGATCAGGCCACGGGCGTGCTTGGCCATGAAGTTGATGTGTTCGGGCTGGCAGCACTCGGCGGCCATGATCAGGTCGCCTTCATTCTCGCGATCTTCGTCATCCATGAGGATGACCATCTTGCCTTGGCGGATGTCTTCAACCAGTTCTTCGATGCTATTGAGCGCCACAAGGCACCCCCTTGAGTCAGGATTTGAGGTAGCCGTTTTGGGCCAGGAAGCTTTCAGTAATGTTGCTGCCGGCGGCTGGCTCTGCGGCCTTGTCGCCCAGCAGCAAGCGCTCCAGGTAACGGGCCAGCAAGTCCACTTCCAGGTTTACCCGGCGACCCGGCTGATACGACGCCATGATGGTCTCGCTCAGGGTGTGCGGAATGATCGTCAGCAGGAATTCGGCGCCATCGACCGCGTTCACGGTCAGGCTGGTGCCGTCGACGGTGATCGAGCCTTTATGAGCGATGTACTTGGCCAGTTCTTTCGGTGCGCGGATGCGAAACTCCACAGCCCGGGCATTCTCGGTGCGGGTCACTACTTCACCCACGCCATCGACGTGACCGCTGACCAGATGCCCGCCCAGGCGAGTGGTCGGGGTCAGGGCTTTCTCCAGGTTGACCGGGCTGCCGCTTTTCAGGTCATTCATGGCGGTGCAGTCGAGGGTTTCGCGACTGACGTCCGCCGCAAAACCGTTACCTGGCAGTTCAACCGCAGTCAGGCAGACGCCGTTGACCGCAATGCTGTCGCCCAGTTTGACGTCGCTCAGATCGAGCTTGCCGGTTTCTACGTGTACCCGCACATCTCCGCCTTTTGGGGTCAATGCACGAATACTGCCGATGGATTCGATGATGCCGGTAAACATGGAGTCCTCCTCGAGAACAGGCCAGCGCTGTGGCGATGGCCGGGAATTATACGCTCGCTGCTGGCACAGGAATGGCAGTGACCCGCCAGTCATCGCCAACCGCGCGAATTTCGGTGATTTTGAGCTCGGGCGCGTCTTTCATTTGCGCGAGCGGCCAGTCCAGCAGCGGGCGTGCCGAAGAGCCCAGGAACTTGCCGGCGATGAAAATCTGGAACTCATCGACCAGACCTTGCTGGGCAAAAGCACCCGCCAGTCGCGGGCCGGCTTCCACCAGCACATCGTTGACACCGCGCGCCGCCAGTTCAACCAGCAGTTTGCGCAGGTCGACCTGGCCATCGCTGCCGGCCACGATCAGACATTCCGGCCCGTTGGCATATTGCTCTTCGATGGCCATGCAGGTGGCCACAAGGGCCGGGCCCGCCTTGAAGAACGGCGCATCGAGCGGCACGCGCAGGCGGCCATCGATCAACACACGTAAGGGCAGACGGCTCATCACCTGCGCGGTTTGCTCGGCATCCAGACCCAATTCATCGGCGCGCACGGTCAAACGCGCATTGTCTGCCAGCACGGTGTCAGCGCCGGTCAGAACCACACTGGCCTCCGCGCGCAGACGCTGAACCGCAGAGCGTGCCGCCGGACCGGTGATCCATTGGCTTTCGCCGCTTTCCATCGCCGTGCGACCGTCGAGGCTCATGGCCAGTTTGACCCGCACGAACGGCAAGCCGTGTTCCATGCGTTTCAGGAAACCCTGATTAAGCTTTCGGGCCTCACCTTCCAGCACACCGCTTTCGATGGATATTCCGGCCTGGGCCAAACGCTGCATGCCACGACCGGCGACTGACGGATTCGGGTCCTGCATCGCGGCGACCACACGTGCCACACCGGCGTTGACCAGCGCATCGGCGCAGGGCGGCGTACGCCCATGGTGGCTGCACGGTTCGAGGGTCACGTAGGCGGTGGCGTTACGAGCCTTGTCGCCAGCAGCACGCAGGGCGTGGACTTCGGCGTGAGGCTCACCGGTGCGCACATGCCAGCCTTCGCCGACGATCTGCCCGTCACTCACGATTACACAACCCACCCGCGGGTTGGGGTGCGTCGTGTAGTGACCTTTGCGCGCCAGTTCCAGGGCACGGGCCATGTAGTGAGCGTCGAGGATGGTCTGTTCGGGAGAGGTGGTCATTCTTTTACCGGTTCACGGGCCAGGCGATCGATCTCTTCGCGGAACTCGTTGAGGTCCTGGAAGCGGCGATACACCGAAGCGAAGCGGATGTAGGCGACTTCGTCGAGCTTTTGCAGCTCGGCCATCACCAGTTCACCGACCACGAGGGATTTGACCTCGCGCTCACCGGTGGCTCGCAGTTTGTGTTTGATGTGCACCAGCGACGATTCGAGGCGCTCGACACTGACCGGGCGTTTCTCGAGGGCGCGCTGCATGCCGGCGCGTAGTTTTTCTTCGTCGAACGGCTGACGACTACCGTCGGTTTTGATCAGGCGCGGCAACACCAGTTCAGCCGTCTCGAACGTCGTGAAACGTTCGCCGCAGGCCAGGCATTCACGCCGGCGGCGCACCTGTTCGCCCTCGGCGACCAGACGCGAGTCGATGACCTTGGTGTCGTTGGCACCGCAGAAGGGACAGTGCATGGTGGCAGGCAACAAAAAAAGGGAGGGCCATGGTAGCGCATCCCGGTGGCAAGACAAGCCATAGGGTTTGCGGTATACAGACTGGCTATATAGATCGATCCATGGATTTCACCTTGCTGGAGCCGCAAATGTCACTCAGACCGCTCGTTTTGCTCAGTCTTTTCAGCCTGCTGGTGGCCTGCAGCAGCGATGCGCCCAAGCCCCAGCCTCCGACACCAGGCCCGGCGCCGCAGGCTGCGCAGAAAAAAGCCCAGGAGTCGGCCAACCTCGGCCCGCTGCCGGCATACCAGCGTGAATTGAGCGGTACCCTGCAAGGCGTGCCGGCCGGCGCTGAAGTCGAACTGGCGCTGCTGGTGATCGACAGCAAGGATCGCCCGCAGCAATTGCTCGCCAGTTCCAGCCTGATCGGCACCAACCAGATCCTGCCGTTTCACCTGCGCTTCAATCCGGATTCCTTTCCGGCAGGTCAACGGGTGGAACTGCGAGGCCGCGCCAGCCAGTCCGGACAGCTGATCCTGCATCTGCCGTCGCAGGTCATTACGCAGCCAACGACTCAGACCGTGGGCCAGCTGCAATTCGTCAAAGCGCCATGATTGCACCGCTCGACCTGCAACACGCGTTGGGTGAACTGCTCGGTGATGCGCAGCTTGTTCCGGTCGCATTGCCCGGGACTGAACTGCAGCTTTGGTTGATCGACGGTGACAAGATGGACCGAGCCTTCAACCCGGAAGAAACCCGACGGATTCTGCACGAGCCGCCGTACTGGAGTTTCTGCTGGGCCAGTGGCCTGGCCGTGGCCCGCTACCTTGCGCAAAACCCGCGGTGGGTCGAGGGTAAGCGTGTGCTGGACTTCGGTGCGGGTTCCGGCGTGGCAGGGATTGCGGCACTCAAGGCCGGGGCACTCGAAGTGGTGGCTTGCGATCTCGACCCACTGGCGATTGCCGCCTGTCGGGCGAATGCCGAACTCAATGATGTAGCGCTCAGCTACTCGACGGACTTTTTCGCCGAGGCCGATCGCTTCGACCTGATCCTTGTCGCCGACGTGTTGTACGACCGGGCGAACCTGCCGCTGCTCGACGAGTTCCTGACGCGCGGGCGGGACGCATTGGTCGCGGATTCGCGGGTGCGTGATTTCAGGCATCCGCTGTATCAGCGCATCGAAATGCTGGAAGCCATGACACTGCCGGATCTGGCCGAGCCGGAGGAGTTCCGGCATGTGAGCCTGTACCACGCGCGACGCCCTGTCTGACGCCATCGCCAGCAGGCTGGCTCCCACAGTTGGCCGCATTCATGGTGGGAGCCAGCCTGCCGGCGAAGCGTCAGATCAGGCGACACAACGCTCCCGGTCACCCCCCGCTTCCGGCCACCCCCCGCCAAGCCTTATAGTTGCCCCATCCACGCTTTTACGAGATCCCCCATGAGTCAGGAAACGCCGTACATCTTCGACGCCACGACTGCCGATTTCCAACAGTCGGTGATCGAGAACTCTTTCCACAAGCCCGTGCTGGTGGATTTCTGGGCCGAATGGTGCGCGCCCTGCAAAGTGCTGATGCCGATGCTGCAGACCATTGCCGAGAGCTATCAGGGCGAGTTGCTGCTGGCCAAGGTCAACTGCGATCTGGAACAGGACATCGTCGCCCGTTTCGGCATTCAAAGCCTGCCGACCGTGGTGCTGTTCAAGGATGGCCAACCGGTCGATGGCTTTGCCGGTGCGCAGCCGGAATCCGCCGTGCGCGCGATGCTGGAGCCTCACGTGCAGATGCCGCCACCGGCTGCGGCCGACCCGTTCGAACAAGCCCAGGCGCTGTTCGACGACAGTCGCTTTGCCGATGCAGAAGCGGTGCTGGCAGTGCTGTTGGGCGAAGACAACACCAACGCCAAGGCGCTGATCCTGTATGCCCGTTGCCTGACCGAGCGTGGCGAACTGGGTGAAGCCCAAACCGTGCTCGACGCAGTGAAGAGTGATGAACACAAGGCCGCCCTCGCCGGTGCCAAGGCGCAGATCCAGTTCCTCGGCCAGGCCAAGGACCTTCCCGATGCGGCGGTCCTGAAAGCCCGACTGGCGAAAAATCCTCAGGACGACGAAGCCGTCTATCAACTGGCGATTCAGCAGTTGGCCCGCCAGCAGTACGACGCGGCGCTGGATGCACTGCTCAAGCTGTTCATCCGCAATCGCAGTTACAACGAAGGTCTGCCGCACAAGACGTTGCTGCAAGTGTTCGAACTGCTCGGCAATGACCATCCGCTGGTGACCACGTACCGCCGCAAGTTGTTTGCCGCGTTGTATTGATGGCAACCCCGATCTCGTAGGAGCTGCGGCACGCTGCGATCTTCTGATCTTGTTTTTTACGGTGCTGAAAATAACCGAAGATCAAAAGATCGCAGCGTGCCGCAGCTCCTACATGAGATGTGTATTTTTCGGGGTTTATTCGATCCAGCTGTAAAGCGGCGTATCCCCGCCGCTTGTCACCTTCACCTCTGCACAGTGGCGCAAACGCACCAATAGGCGTTTGCCGGAGGCGGCGCTCCCGGTCAGCCCTTCCAGTTGCTCAAGCAAGTCCGGCCCGCTCAATTGCCCGGCCTTGCGCAGCAGGTCCTTGGTGATCTGCCAAAGCGCATCGTCCTGATTGACCGGTTTCGCCGTGGCCGCAGCCGCACTGGCCTCGGGCTGGGTGACCTGCAACTGCGCGCCAAGCCGCGCCCAATCGCCGTCATCCATTTCCAGCGTCAAATCCACCGGCCAATCGCCGATGCTTCCGCGTATACGCAACATAAGCTCGCTCCTGCACATTTCTTCCCTGCATGCTCCCATGGGGCTTGTGCAACGCCAAGCAGCCGGGCAAACTCTCCGCACTTACGTTATAAGATTACATAACAATATCTTCATCTTTCTATCCGGGGATCCTCACATGCGTCGTCTGCTGCTCGCTCTGCCGTTTGCCCTGTTACCGCTGGCTGTCGCCCATGCGGCGCAAGAACATGATCACGACCATGAACACGGCAGCCTCGCCGCCCATGAGCACGGCGTCGGTCGCTTGAACGCGGCGCTGGATGGTCAGACCCTGGATCTGGAGCTCGAAAGCCCGGCAATGAATCTGGTGGGCTTCGAACACGTTGCCACCACCGACGCTGACAAGGCCAAAGTCGCCGCCGCTCGGGCGCAACTGGAAAAACCGCTGACCCTGTTCAACCTGCCAAAAGCTGCCGGCTGCGTGGTCGCGACACAGAAACTGGAAAGCCCGCTGTTTGGTGACAAGCCGCACGCCGATGATGATCACGATGAAGATGGCCACGGTAAAGATGCGAAAGGCGAGCATCATCACGACCACAGCGAGATTCACGCCCATTACCACTTCACGTGCTCGGCACCGGGCGCGCTGACATCTCTGGACCTGGCGAACATCTTCAACACATTCCCGGCCACCCAGAAAATTCAGGTACAACTGATCGGCCCGAGCGGGCAGCAAGGTGTTGAAGTGACGGCCAAGGCGGCTGCGCTGAAATTCTGACTCCACCCTGATCCCTGTAGGAGCTGTCGAGTGCAACGAGGCTGCGATCTTTTGACTTTAAAGATCAAGATCAAAAGATCGCAGCCTCGTTGCACTCGACAGCTCCTACAGGGTTATCTGTGTTCATGAAATGGGTGTTATGACTAAACCACTGATAGAACTATCCGATCTGGGCTTCAGCTGGCCCGGTCATCCGCTGCTGCTGGACATCCCGGCTTTTCGCCTGGAACCGGGCGAAACCCTTTTCCTCAAAGGCCCCAGTGGCAGTGGCAAAACCACCCTGCTGGGCTTGCTCGGCGGCGTGCAGAAACCAGATCGCGGCAGCATCCGCTTGCTTGGCCAGGAACTGACCGAGCTCGGTGCCGGCGCCCGCGACACGTTCCGCGTTGATCACACCGGCTACATTTTTCAGCAGTTCAACCTGCTGCCGTTTCTCTCGGTACGGGAGAACGTCGAACTGCCCTGCCACTTCTCCAGACTGCGCGCCGAACGGGCGATCCAGCGCCACGGCAGCGTCGATCAGGCGGCGGCTACCCTCCTCGCCCACTTGGGCCTGAAGGATCAAAACCTGCTCAGCCGTCGTGCCGATTCCCTGTCGATCGGGCAGCAACAACGCGTGGCGGCCGCACGCGCGTTGATCGGTCAGCCCGAGCTGGTCATCGCTGACGAACCGACGTCAGCCCTGGATTACGACGCCCGCGAGAATTTCATTCGCCTGCTGTTCGCCGAATGCCGTGAAGCGGGCTCCAGCCTGTTGTTCGTCAGCCACGACCAAAGCCTCGCGCCGCTGTTTGACCGTCATCTGTCGCTGGCCGAACTCAATCGCGCCGCCACGCCCGAAGAGGTTTGAGATGTATTTGTTTCGTCTGGCCATGGCCAGCCTGGCTAACCGCCGTTTCACCGCAATCCTCACCGCTTTCGCCATCGCCCTGTCGGTGTGCTTGTTGCTGGCCGTCGAACGCGTTCGTACCGAAGCCAAGGCCAGTTTTGCCAGCACCATCAGCGGTACCGACCTGATCGTCGGCGCACGCTCGGGTTCAGTAAACCTGTTGCTGTATTCGGTGTTTCGCATCGGCAATGCAACCAACAACATCCGCTGGGACAGCTTCGAGCACTTCGCCAACAACCCGAAAGTGAAGTGGGCCATCCCGATGTCGCTGGGCGATTCTCACCGCGGCTATCGAGTGATGGGCACCACCGACGCGTACTTCGAACATTATCAATACGGTCGCCAACAGCATCTGGAATTGGCGGATGGCCGTGCGTTCGCCACCGACCCTTTTGAAGTGGTACTCGGCGCCGAAGTGGCCGATGCGCTGCACTACAAGCTCGGTGACAAACTGGTGCTGGCCCACGGCGTGGCGGTGATCAGCCTGGTAAAACATGACGACAAGCCCTTCACTGTCGTCGGCATTCTCAAACGCACGGGCACTCCGGTTGACCGCACGTTGCACATCAGCCTGGGCGGTATGGAAGCGATTCACGTCGATTGGCACAACGGCGTACCGGCCCAGGGCAAAGGCCGGATCAGTGCCGATCAGGCGCGCAACATGGACCTCACACCGCAAGCGATCACAGCGTTCATGCTGGGTCTCAACAGCAAGATTTCGACCTTCGCCGTGCAACGGGAGATCAACGAATTCCGCGGTGAACCGATGCTCGCCATCCTGCCCGGCGTCGCGTTGCAGGAATTGTGGAGCTTGATGAGCACGGCGGAAAAAGCCTTGTTCGTGGTCTCGCTGTTCGTGGTGTTGACTGGATTGATCGGGATGCTCACGGCGATTCTCACCAGCCTCAACGAGCGCCGTCGAGAGATGGCCATCTTGCGTTCGGTGGGCGCTCGGCCGTGGCATATCGCATCGTTGCTGGTACTGGAGGCGTTTGCTCTCGCCTTGTCCGGGGTGATTGCCGGCGTGGCGCTGCTGTACGTCTGCATCGCGGCGGCCCAGGGTTACGTGCAGGCAAATTACGGGTTGTTTCTGCCATTGGCGTGGCCAAGCGAATATGAATGGACGCTGCTCGGTGGCATTCTGGGCGCCGCGTTGTTGATGGGCAGCGTGCCGGCCTGGCGTGCGTATCGCCAATCTCTGGCCGACGGCCTGTCGATCCGATTATGAATGCTCCATGAAGAGACTGAATATGCCCCGCGCTCTGCTTGCGCTGTTGATGCTGGTCGCCCTGCCCCTGTGGGCGGCCGAGCCGAAAGACCTGACCTGGTCGGAAATGATCCCGCCGGACGCCGCGCCTGAAGTACCCAACATGACGCCGTTGCACGACCTGTCGCAGATGAGCAACGCGCTGTCCGCCGAATCGGCACCAGCGGCGAAACAGGACATGCCCAATGCGCCGGTGGTGAAAGGTCTCGACGGTCAGAGCATCCGGCTGCCCGGCTATATCGTGCCACTGGAAGTCAATGAAGACGGGCGCACCACCGAGTTTTTGCTGGTGCCGTATTTCGGCGCGTGCATCCACGTCCCGCCACCGCCGTCGAACCAGATCGTGCATGTGAAAAGCGAGGTGGGCGTGAAGCTGGATGAGCTGTACCAACCGTACTGGATCGAGGGGGCGTTGCAGGTCAAAGCCTCCACCAGCGAATTGGCGGATGCGGGGTATCAGATGGAGGCGGACAAGATTTATGTGTACGAGCTGCCGGAGTGAATCGGTGGTCTTGTGTTGTCTGGTCAATCGCCATCGCGGGCAAGCCCGCTCCCACAGGATTCAGGTGATCACTGTGGGAGCGGGCTTGCCCGCGATGGGTCCCTCAACGTTGCACAAAAAGCTCGACTATCAGCGTTTCATTGAGCTGTATCAAAAGACCGGATTGTTAGCCGCCTTACCATTGGACATCGAAAACTTTTAACGTCCTTTGGAGCCCACATGCACAAGTCCTTGCTCAGCGCTTCGCTGTTTGCCCTCGCGCTCGCAGCCCCGCTCGCCTACGCCCACGAAGCGGGTGACATCATCGTTCGTGCCGGTGCGATCACCGTTAACCCGAAAGCTGACAGCTCCAGCGTCAAGGTCGACCAAGGCCCGTTGGCAGGTGCCGATCTGGGCGGCAAGGCCACCATGAGCAGCGACACGCAGCTGGGTTTGAACTTCGCTTACATGCTCAACAATAACTGGGGCATCGAGTTGCTCGCAGCCTCGCCGTTCGAGCATGACGTGAAGCTCAAAGGCACCGCCCTGGGCGCGGCCAACGGCAAACTCGGCACCCTGAAACACCTGCCGCCCACCTTGAGCATTGTGTACTACCCGCTGGACCATAAGTCCGCGTTCCAGCCTTACGTCGGTGCCGGTATCAACTACACCTGGATCTACGACGAGCACGTCGGCAGCGAAGCCAGCGCCAACGGCTTCAGCAACTTCAAGGCGGAGAACTCCTGGGGCATGGCGTTCCAGATCGGTGCCGACTACATGATTACCGACAACATCATGCTCAACGCCCAGGCGCGTTACATCGATATCGACACGACGGCGACCGTGGAAAACAACGCTGTGGCGCCGGGCACCCGGGCCAAAGTCAATGTGGATGTGGACCCGTTCGTGTACATGGTGGGTCTGGGTTACAAGTTTTAATACAGACGTGGACTGCTTTTGTGGCGAGGGAGCTTGCTCCCTCGCCACAGGGAACGATCAAAAAAAAAGGCGCCTCGAAAGGCGCCTTTTTTTGGCCGGGACAATCAGCGTCCCAACAACCGCGCCAGACCGACGCTCATGGGTGTCTGCTCTGGATAGGTAAAGCGCTCCAGCAACCGACGGTTGTTCGCCCGCGAATGACGAATGTCACCGGAGCGCGCCGGGCCGTAGCTCACGGGCGGCAACTCTCCCACCACCGCTTCCAGCGCCTCAAGCATCTGCTTGAGCGTGGTGGCCTGATTCCAGCCGACATTGACGGCGCCTACTTCAACCTGCGGTTTCTCGATGGCTTGCACCAGCAAGTCGACCAGATCTTCGACGTAAACAAAATCCCGCGTCTGCTCGCCATCCCCAAACACGGTGATCGGCAGGCCTTTCTGGGCTCGTTCGCTAAAAATACTGATGACCCCGGAGTACGGCGAGGAGGGATCCTGACGCGGTCCGAAGATGTTGAAGAAGCGGAAAATCACCGGTTCCAGTCCATGCTGGCGGCGGTAAAAATCGAAATAGTGCTCGCTCGCCAACTTGTCCGAAGCGTACGGCGTCAGCGGCGCTTTTGGCGTGTCCTCGTCGATCGACTCGCCCTCACCGTTGTTGCCATAGACCGCTGCACTGGAGGCAAACAACGCGCGTTTGACGCCGGCCTGCCGCATGGCTTCGCAGACGTTGAGCGAACCGATGAAGTTGCTCTGATGGGTTTTGACCGGATCATCGACCGACGCCTGTACCGAAGCGACCGCCGCCAGGTGCGCCACCGCGCTGCATCCAGCCATCGCCCTGGCCACCAGATCGGCGTCGGCGACGTCGCCCAGGATCAACTCGACCTTGGGATTGTCCAGCGGCAGGTTGCTGCGTTTGCCGGTGGAGAGGTCGTCGAGAATGCGCACCGAATGCCCCTTGGCAAGCAATGCGTCGGTCAAGTGCGAACCGATGAAACCGGCACCGCCGGTGATCAAAACTGGGCCGTCAGCCATGGCGATAGAACCTATCCAGTAAGCCCGGGAGTGCCGCACGCCAGGCGCGTGGTTTGATCCCGAACGTGTGCAGAATTTTCTTGCAAGCCAGCACCGCGTGTTGCGGTTCTTCGCCAGCATCCGGGCGCGCAGCGTGAGCCTGGGCGGTCGGTGCTTCGATGGCCAGCGGATGCAGGTTACGGGCTTCGGTGAGGATAGCCTGCCCCAATGCCAGCGGCGTGGTCGCCTCATGCCCGGCGTAATGATAGGTGCCCCACAGCGGTGCTGCACAATCGAGTTGCTTGAGCACCGAAATAATCACACGGGCCGCATCATCGACCGGCGTCGGGTTGCCACGGCGGTCGTCGGCCATCAACAGCGCTTCGGGCTTTTCCGCCCGAGCGAGGAAACGCCCCAGTGCGCCATCGGGGCTGTCATCGAGCAGCCAGCCGAAACGCAGCAGCACATGCTGCGGGCACGTGGCACGGACGCTTTGTTCGATGCGCCACAAGGCCTGACCGCGCAAGCCCAGGGGTACGGGTTCATCTTTTTCGCTGTAGGCGGTCGCCCGGGAGCCATCGAATACGCGATAGCTCGATGGTTGCACCAGCACGATGTTGTGGTGCTGGCACAGTTCGGCCAGACGCTCGATCGCGCGCTCCTGCCCGGCCAGACGCTGTTCGCTGACCGTCTCCGCCTGAAACCAGTCGAAGTAATAGGCGAGGTTGATCAGCGCGTCCGGGCGGGTGTCGTCGAGCAATTGCGTCAAGCTCGCGGCATCCCAGCCGTCTTGCGGTGGGCGGGGGGCGAGGAAGCCGATGTCTTCCTCCGCACCGAGGCGAATCAGCGCCTGCCCAAGGGCATTTCCGCCGCCCAGTAACATAAGGCGCATTCGCATAGAGTCAGCAGGCCCAGTCTGATTGGAACGATGGCTGTATCGACAGTACCCGTAGGCGATGTCGTTGATAGTTGCCGGAATCGTTGCATTTTGCGGGTTTAGTGCGCAACCGTCATCCGTAAAGTGTAGATCCCCGGGATTTGTGGTGTTGCTTATGGCCCCATCGCGGGCAAGCCCGCTCCCACAGGGATCTTCTGTGAATGCAATATCGGTGAACAACAGAGAATAATGTGGGAGCGGCTTGCCGCGATGGAGCCAGTAGCATCTGCGAAGGTCTTGAGCGGTACTTGCATCTTCGCCACCCCACCCGCATAAATCACCCATGAATCTACCCATTCCCCCGGACGCTGCTCTGGCAGGCTTTCACCCTGCCGTCAGCGCCTGGTTCCGCGCTACGTTCCCGACGGTCACCGCCGCCCAGGCACGGGCTTGGCCGTTGATTCGCCAGCGCCGCTCGACCTTGATTGCCGCGCCCACCGGTTCCGGCAAAACCCTCACTGCGTTTCTAGCGGTGATCGACGATCTGGTCCACCGAGGCCTGGAGACTGAAGGCGGGCTGCCCGATGAAACCCTGGTGGTCTACATATCGCCGCTGAAAGCACTGTCCAACGACATCCAGATCAACCTGCAAAACCCGCTGGCCGGCATCACCGAACAATTGCGCGCCATGGGCTTGCCCCCCTTGCACATCAACACCGCCGTGCGCACCGGCGATACGCCGCAAAAAGAACGCACGGCAATGCGCAAGACAGCGCCACACATTCTGGTGACGACGCCGGAATCCTTGTACGTGCTGCTCGGTTCCGACTCGGGCAGAAAAATGCTCAGTACCGCACGCACGGTAATCGTCGATGAAATTCATGCCATCGCCGCCAGCAAACGCGGCAGTCATTTAGCGCTCAGCCTCGAGCGGTTGCAGGCGCTGTGCGCTGAACCCCTGACACGCATCGGCTTGTCCGCCACGCAAAAACCCATCGAAGCCGTGTCGCGCTATCTGGTTGGCCGGGATCGCGCATGCGAAATCATCGACATCGGGCACGCCCGTCCACGGGATCTGGGCATCGAAGTGCCGCCCGTGCCGCTGTCGGCAGTCATGGCCAACGACGTCTGGGAACTGGTCTACGACCGCCTCGCCGCCCTGGCCCGCGAACACCGCACCACACTGATCTTCGTCAACACCCGACGCTTGGCTGAGCGCGTGAGCCGACACCTGAGCGAACGCCTGGGTAAAGACGCGGTGGCCGCCCACCACGGCAGCCTGGCCAAGGAGTTTCGTCTGGATGCCGAGCAACGGCTCAAGCGCGGCGAACTGCAAGTGCTGATCGCCACGGCATCCCTGGAATTGGGGATCGATATCGGTGACGTCGACCTGGTGTGCCAGATCGCCTCGCCGCGCTCGATCGCCGGTTTTCTGCAAAGGGTCGGGCGCTCCGGTCACCAGGTCGGTGGCACGCCCAAAGGCCGGTTGTTCGCCACCACGCGCGACGACTTGATCGAATGCACCGCCCTGCTCGACTGTGTACGTCGCGGTGAGCTCGACACCTTGCAGATTCCCAAGGCGCCGCTAGACGTCCTGGCCCAACAGATCATCGCCGAGGTCAGTTGCCAGGAATGGCCGGAACAGGCACTGCTGGACATGTTCCGCCAAGCCTCGCCCTACGCCGAACTCGACGAAAAACATTATCAGGCACTGCTGCAAATGCTCGCCGAGGGTTACAACGGCAGTCAGGGCATCCGCAGCGCTTACCTGCATCGCGACGCCGTGACCCGCACCCTGCGTGGTCGCCGTGGCAGCAAGCTGACAGCCGTGACCAGCGGCGGGACCATTCCCGACAACGCGGACTACAGCGTGCTGCTGGAGCCTCAGGGGCTGAACATCGGCAGCGTCAATGAAGACTTCGCGGTGGAGAGCATCGCCGGCGACGTCTTCCAGTTGGGCAATACGTCCTATCGGATCCTGCGAGTCGATAGCGGTAAAGTACGCGTCGAAGACGCCAAGGGCATGCCGCCGACCATTCCGTTCTGGCTCGGCGAGGCCCCGGGGCGCAGTGCCGAATTGTCATTCGCCGTGGCCCGACTGCAAGCGCAACTCGATGACTTGCTCAGCGCCACACCGGGCGACTTGCAACCGGCCCTCGACTGGCTGACCGACACACTCGGCTTGAACCTCGACAGCGCCGAACAGTTGGTGGATTACCTGGCCCGCGCGCGACTGACCCTGGGTGCCTTGCCGTCCCAGGACACCCTGCTGATGGAGCGGTTTTTCGACGAATCCGGCGGCACACAACTGATCATCCACACGCCGTTCGGCAGTCGCATCAACCGTGCCTGGGGCCTGGCGCTGCGCAAGCGTTTCTGCCGCACGTTCAACTTCGAATTGCAGGCCGCTGCGAGCGAAGATGCGATCGTGTTGTCGCTGTCCACCAGCCACAGTTTTGAACTCGATGATGTGTGGCGTTATCTGCACAGCAACAGCGCCGAGCATCTGCTGATTCAGGCGGTGCTCGACGCCCCGTTGTTCGGCGTGCGCTGGCGCTGGAACGCCAGTGTTGCCCTGGCGCTGCCGCGTTACACCGGTGGGCGTAAAGTCGCGCCGCAGATCCAGCGGATGAAAAGTGATGACCTGATCGCCAGCGTGTTTCCCGATCAGATTGCCTGCGTGGAGAACCTGGCCGGCGAACGCGAAGTGCCCGAGCACCCGCTGGTGGAACAAACCCTGGACGATTGCCTGCACGAGGCCATGGACAGCGAAGGCTGGCTGAACCTGCTGCGACGCATGGAGCGTGGCGAGGTGCGTTTGATCAGCCGCGACTTGCCGGCGCCGTCGCCGCTGGCGGCAGAAATCCTCAGCGCCCGCCCCTATACGTTCCTCGACGATGCCCCGCTGGAAGAGCGCCGCACCCAAGCCGTGCTCAACCGCCGCTGGACCGATCCGCAGTCCACCGACGACCTCGGCGCACTCGATGTCGAGGCGATTGAGGCGGTGCGCGAAGAAGCCTGGCCAGCGCCCACCAGCCTCGATGAAATGCATGAAGCGCTGATGAGTCTGGCGTGCATCACCGAAACCGAGGCGCAGGCCAATACCCATTGGCCCGACTGGCTGAACGCCTTGGCCAAGAGCGGTCGCGCCAGCCGTCTCAATGAATCACTGTGGTTTGCGCTGGAGCGCCTGACCTGCCTGCGGTCGATTTATCCACAGGCGAAGTTGCAGCCACCCCTTGAGGCGCTACCAGGACTCGATGAAGTCTGGGACGCGGACGAAGCCGTGCTGGAAGTGATCCGCGCACGGCTCAGTGCGTTTGGTCCGCTGCCGTTGCAGGCGATCGCCGACCCGCTTGGATTACCCGCCATTCAAGTCACTCAGGCCCTGGCTCAACTGGAGCGCGAAGGGTACGTGCTGCGCGGCCAGTTCACGCCCGGCGCCTCGGAGGATGAGTGGTGCGAGCGGCATTTGCTCGCGCGGATTCATCGCTACACGGTCAAGCGCTTGCGCCGGGAAATCGAGCCGGTGGCTTTGCAGGATTTCATGCGTTTTCTGTTCGACTGGCAGCACCTGTCAGCGGCGACGCAAGGCCAGGGCAGCGCGGTATTGCCGGCAATCGTCGCGCAATTCGAAGGCTACCCTGCCGCTGCATCCGCCTGGGACAGCGACATTTTGCCAGCGCGCATCAAAGGCTACTCCGCCAGCGGGCTGGATGATCTGTGTCGCAGCGGCAAACTTGTCTGGACTCGGCTGACCGCGCGCAACAAAAGCGCCACCACGGCCCTGCGCAGCACGCCCATCCTGTTGCTGCCACGCAGTCAGGTCGGGTTGTGGAGCAGCTTGACCGAACAGACTCCGGTGAGCGACCTGTCACTCAAAACCCAAAAGGTTCATGAGGCTCTCACCCGACACGGCGCATTGTTTTTTGATGAGCTGATTCACGAGGCGCATCTGCTGCGCTCGGAACTGGAAATTGCCTTGCAGGAACTGGTGGGCGCCGGGCTGGTGAACGCCGACAGTTTTGCCGGACTGCGCGCGCTGATCACTCCGGCCAGCAAACGTCAGGCCCGCAGCAGCCGTCGTGGTCGCGGCGCGTTTATCGGCGGGATGGACGATGCCGGTCGCTGGGCGTTGTTGCGACGCGGTCCCGCCGCGCCGATTGTGGATAACAAACGTCCGGCGCCCACCCCCGCCGATACGCTGGAACACATCGCCATGACCCTGCTTCGACGTTATGGCGTGGTGTTCTGGCGCTTGCTGGAGCGCGAGGCGGACTGGTTGCCCAACTGGCGGGAATTGCTGCGCACCTTTCATCGCCTGGAAGCTCGTGGCGAGATTCGCGGCGGCCGGTTTGTCAGCGGTCTGGCGGGTGAGCAGTTTGCATTGCCGGAGGCCATTCCGTTGTTGCGCGAAGTCAGGCGGCGGCCCCATGACGGGAGTCTGGTGGTGGTGTGCGGGGTCGATCCGCTGAACCTTGCCGGCACGCTTTTGCCTGGGGCGAAGGTGCCTGGGTTGGCGAGCAATCGGTTGGTGTATCGGGATGGGGTGCCGGTGGCGGCGGTGATTGCGGGTAAGCAGCAGATTTGGGGGGAGCTGGATCAGGAGGTCGGTGCTGAGGTGCGGAGCAGGCTGATCCAGCGATGATGGTGTTCGGGCTGGCCTCATCGCGGGCAAGCCCGCTCCCACAGTAATTTGCGCCGATAAAAAAAACCTTGTGGGAGCGGGCTTGCCCGCGATGAGGCCAGCAGGACCAACATAGCTACTGACTACGCGGCTGATCCGGCAGCAACACCGACCCATGCTCTGGCGTCTGCCCCTCATCCCCAGGCTCTTCCGCCTGCCGTTTGGGCAGCAAAACCTGCTGTGGATAAGTTTGCGCGAAGTGCACCCACGGGCTGTTATCCACAAGCTTTTTCAAACGCTGATTGAACGCCCGGCTCACTGCATATTGCCCACCCGAGACGGTGCGGAATTGCGCCGTCAGCACCACGCCGTTGAGGTCCATCTTGTCGACGCCGAACACGTCCAGCGGACCTTGCAGGTTGTATTTGAGGAACGCGTCTTCGCGAATCGAATCCCCCGCTTCACGGATCAGTTCGATGGCTTTATCGACATCCGTGTCATAGGTGAACTGCACCGAGAAAAACGCGTAGGCAAATTGTCGTGATTGGTTGGTCACCGCCTTGATCTGGCCAAACGGCACCGAGTGCACAAAGCCCTTGCCGTCCCGCAGGCGCAAGGTCCGGATGGTCAGGCCTTCGACGGTGCCTGCGTGGCCGGAGTCGAGCACTACCCAGTCGCCGATCGATAGCGTGTCTTCGATGATGATAAACAGGCCAGTGATCACGTCCTGTACCAGTTGCTGCGAGCCAAAACCAATGGCCAGACCAACTACCCCCGCACCGGCCAGTAATGGCGCGACGTTGATCCCCAGGTTGGCCATGGTGGTGATTGCGCAAATCACCACCAGGATGATTTTCATCGCGTTGCGCAGCAGCGGCAGGATGGTTTTCACCCGGGTGCTGGGCTGGCGGGCCGAACGCTTGTTGGCCGATGGTTTGAGTGCTTCCTGAATCGCGGTGTCGAGCACCACCCAAACCAGCCAGGTCACCAGGAATATCAGACCGATACGACTCAGCGAGTCACTGATCGCCCGCCCTATCGAGTTGCGCACGGCAAATTCGAACAGCGACACGCCCCAGATTCGTCCGAGGATTTCGATGAACGCCACGGCCATGACGATCCTCAGAAGGGCGTGCAGCAGGCTGAGAAAACGTTCCTTGTAGGCGCTGCTGCGTTGAAGCGCCTCGGCTTGTCTGGACTTGAACAGGTGCTGGAAAATCGTGCTGAGAAATACCGTTCCGATCAGCAAAATAGTAGTGAACAAGGCACAACGCAGGGCTTTCTGATTGTCCTCGCCGACGCCGATCAGGTTGATCGCTGAAACCATCACCATCAGCAGAATCGGCCAGTACCAGAGCCCGGAAAAGATCCGCAGGGACTCTTGCATCGAAGGCTGTTTGAGCCGCTGAGCCAACGGTCGGTTACGGATCAGGTGCGCCACCGGGCGGCGCAGACGAATCACCAGTAAACCAAAGATGATCGAGGCAAAAAGTCCGGTGAATACCGCAACGCTGCTGGTGATATTGCCGCCCAGTTGCCGGGCGATCTGCGGGCTGGTCAACGCGTCGCTCAGCGCGGCGAGGAAGCCGATCAGGAACAGCGGTCTGGGGCAGTAATCACGAATGATCTGCACCGCGGGGCGCTTGTGCCCGGTGTTGAACATGACGATCACGCACAGCAGCATCGAGGTCGAAAAAATACCGCTGCTGGTGGCGTAGGCAAAACACATCGCCAGTGCGCGACCTACCGAGGCCTGCAGGAAATGACTGGCATAGAGCGTTACCGGCAGACAGATGACCGCCGGCAGCGTGTAAGGCAGCACATAGTTGAGCAGGGCCTGGCTGCGCTGGCGGGTTCGCAGCCAGCGCCCCTGGTTCAGGCGCTTGGCCAGAAGACCGCCCAGCACCGTCAGCAAAGCGAAGAGCCCGAGCCAGATGCCGGACAGCAGCAGGAAATCGCCAACGACACTCATGGGCGAGCGCGCCGATGGTTGATTCACCAGTTTGTCGACTTCATCCGCAGCCCTGTCGGCTCGCAGACGCCAGGCGTCCACCAGGTTTTCGTTGAGATCGAGTTTTTCCTGCACATCGTCGATGCTGGAACTGATGGCCCCAAGCAGACCGCCTTGCACCAGCGGCTCAGGCTTGGCCTGCTCCTCGCTGGCAGCGGGAACACCCGGTAGTGCGGCGGCTTCCAGTTCGTTGCTGCCCAGGATCAGCAACGCTCCCAGCAGTATTGCGGTTTTGAATTTGAGCAAAACGCAGGGCTCCTTAAAAACGCATCAGTTAGGAACTGATCGAAAAATGGTCAGCAAGTTCGGTTATAGCTGATAGAAACCCACCCTTGCGGGTCCGGTAAGCGCGACTGGATGAAGTTCAACACGAATCGTCGCCGGACTTAACCCCTGCGGCAGCTCCTACACAATTAAAGGCCGCGTATCGCCAGTCAATACATCAATGGCCGTGCATCGCCAGCCGATACCATCCGTAGCCCCGTCGAAACTTTCTCCCGTTTTGTGCAGTCATCAAAAGACAGAGGCAACCGAGGACCATTAGACGGGAGGCGACATGGCGGCGATTCACATCGGTATTTCAGGTTGGCGTTACGTGCCCTGGCGCGGGGATTTCTACCCAAAGGGCTTGACCCAGAAACGTGAATTGCAATTTGCGTCGAGGGCGGTCAACAGCATCGAAATCAATGGATCGTTTTACGCCCTGCAACGGCCTGAGCGTTACGCCGAGTGGTATGCCGAAACGCCGGCTGATTTTGTCTTCAGCGTCAAAGCCCCACGGTTCATCACCCATATCAAGCGCCTGCGGGATGTGCACAAGCCCTTGGCGAATTTCTTTGCTTCCGGGGTGCTGGAGCTCAAGGAAAAGCTGGGGCCGATCCTTTGGCAATTTCCGCCCAATTTCAAATTCGATGCCGACCTGTTCGAGGGTTTCCTGGAACAACTTCCGCACAATACCCAGCAGGCCGCTGCCCTCGCCCGCCAACATGATTCGCACCTGCCGGGTCATGCCAGCGTGAAGGCTTACAAAAAAAAGCACCTGCGCCACGCCGTGGAAATCAGAAACGACACCTTTATCGACCCCGCTTTTGTCCGCCTGCTCAAGCGCTACAACGTCGCCTTTGTCATTGCCGACACGGCGGGTAAATGGCCGTACCGCGAAGACCTCACCAGCGACTTTGTCTACCTGCGCCTGCACGGGGCCGAAGAACTGTATGCCAGCGGCTACACGTCCGAGGCGTTGAAACGCTGGGGCGACCGGATTGATGCCTGGAATCACGGGAAGCAACCCACGGATCCGCAGCTGATTGCGCCTCGGCAAAAACCTCAGGCACGCAAGTCCCGCGAGGTGTTCTGCTATTTCGACAATGACATCAAGGTCCGCGCGCCTTTTGATGCGCGACGTCTGCTGGAGCGCTTTCATCTCGATGACAGCCTGGCCACGAGACCCGGAGAGCCAGCAGCCGAAGGAGTGCTGCCATGAGCATTTCCGAACAGCCCGATGCTCCCGAGCAACTTCAGACCCACACTGCCGTGCGCCGTTTCACGGTGCTGACGGTCAATACACACAAGGGGTTCACCGCGCTAAACCGGCGATTCATCCTGCCGGAATTACGCGAAGCGGTGCGTAGCGTGTCGGCCGACGTGGTGTTTCTGCAGGAAGTCCATGGCACACACGAGCACCATCCACAGCGCTACGACAATTGGCCGTCGATGCCGCAATACGAGTTCCTCGCCGACACTCTCTGGCCGCAGTTCGCCTATGGCCGCAACGCGGTGTACCCGGCCGGCGATCACGGCAACGCGCTGCTGTCGAAATTCCAGATCATCCGCCATGACAACCTCGACGTTTCCATCAGTGGTCATGAAAACCGCGGGATCCTGCATTGCGTACTCCGCCTGCCAGGTGACGGGCCGGAAGTTCATGCGATCTGCGTCCATTTGGGCTTGCATGAAACCCACCGAACCGAGCAACTCGAATTGCTCGCGCGCCGCCTCGCGGAGTTGCCAAGTGATGCGCCCGTCATCGTCGCCGGCGACTTCAACGACTGGCGCCAACGCGCTGATGCCTTGCTTGAACCTTGCGGTTTGCGCGAGGTGTTCGCGGAGCACCACGGCAAACCGGCGCGTAGCTTCCCGGCACGACTGCCGATGCTACGCCTGGACCGCATTTACGTGCGAAACCTCAAGGCCAGCCGTCCGCAAGTGTTAGTTGCGCGACCCTGGTCTCACCTTTCCGACCACGCACCGCTATCGGTGGAGATTGAGCTATGAGCGTCCCGTCGATGGAGAAAAGCACCGTGGAACATACTTCCGAGCCTCCTGTTCGAGAGCCCGCAGCGGTTGACGTCGAATACGGCTGGCAAGGGAATAATCGGGTTGTGTTGCTGGAAAATGGCGAAGCGTATTTCCCGAGGGTCTTCGAGGCCATGCGTGAGGCCAAGACCGAGATTCTCCTGGAAACCTTCATTGTGTTTGAGGACAAGGTGGGCAACGAGCTGCAGGAAGTGCTGATCGAGGCGGCAAAACGCGGCGTGCGTGTCACCGCCAGCTTCGATGGTTTTGGTTGTGGAGAGCTGACCACCGGCTACCTCACTGCTCTCAGCGAGGCCGGTGTGCACATCCAGATGTTCGATCCGGCGCCCAAGCACCTGGGCATACGCACCAACTGGTTCCGTCGGCTTCATCGCAAAATTGTGGTGGTCGACGGCACGGTCGCGTTCATTGGCGGGATCAACTTTTCCGGTGATCATCTCGCCGATTTTGGCCCCGAGGCCAAACAGGATTATTCGGTTGAAGTGCAGGGCCCGGCAGTGGCCGATATTCATCATTTTGCATTGCTGCAAAGTGGCCGCCCGGCGCGCGCCAAATACTGGTGGCAACGGCGGCGGCAACGGCGCTCGGAACTGGCGTTCAGCGACCATGATGGTCAGGTGCGGCTGGTGTATCGCGACAATGGCGATCATCAGACCGATATCGAAGAGGTCTACCGGCAGGTGCTGCGCAGTGCCCAACGCCGCGTGGTCATCGCCAACGCTTACTTCTTTCCCGGTTATCGACTGCTGCGAGAGATCCGCAATGCTGCCCGTCGTGGCGTGGAGGTGCGGCTCATTCTGCAAGGTCAGCCGGACATGATGGTGGCCAAGCTCGCCGCGCGCATGACCTATGACTATTTGCTCAAGTCCGGTGTGCAGATTCACGAATATTGCGAGCGTCCCCTGCACGGCAAAGTGGCGTTGGTGGATGAGGACTGGAGCACGGTCGGATCAAGCAATCTCGACCCGTTGAGCCTGTCGATGAATCTGGAAGCCAACGTGTTGATACGTGACCGCGCCTTCAACCGCGAACTGTTCGAACGTCTGGAAGACCTCAGCAACAATCACTGCAAGGCCATGTCAGCCGATAAATCCCCCCGCGGTCGGGTCTGGCACATGACCGTGGGCTTTCTGGTGTTCCACTTCTTGCGGCACTTCCCTGCGTGGGCCGGTTGGCTTCCAGCGCATAAACCGCGCCTGAAACGGTTCACTCATCCAACCGGGAGCAAACTCCATGAGCCGCGCTGAAGCCCAACCGGCGCAGCATGCCGAAACCCCGGTAAAATCCCGCTGGAGCCGCTGGAAACGGCCGTTGACGATGTTGTTTTTCCTGGCACTGATCGTGCTGTTCACGATGCTTGCTCGCCGCATCGAATGGAATGAAGTGTTCGAAACCCTGGCCGATTTCAAAGTAAGCACGTTGATTATCGCCTCGGGGCTGACGCTGTTGAGTTTTCTGGTCTACGCCTGTTTTGACCTGATCGGTCGCACGTACATCCGTCAGGACCTGACCTGGAAGCAGATCCTCCCGGTCGGGATCATCAGCTACGCCTTCAACCTGAACCTGAGCGCCTGGGTCGGTGGAATCGCCATGCGCTATCGGCTGTATTCACGATTGGGGGTGAGCAAGTCCAACATCGCGAAAATCCTCGGCCTGAGTCTGGCGACCAACTGGTTCGGCTACATGTTGATTGCCGGCGTGGTCTTCAGCAGTGGGCTGGTGCGCATGCCGCCGGGCTGGAAACTCAGCAGCGATGCGCTGCAATGGGTGGGGGTGCTGTTACTGCTGGTGAGTGCGGGGTATCTGGCGGCTTGCCGGTTTTCCAAGCGTCGCGAGTGGGCGATTCGGGGAGTGGAAATCAACCTGCCATCGCTGCGCATGGCGATTCTGCAATTGGCGTTGGGTGCGTTGAACTGGTCGTTGATGGCGGCAGTGATTTTCACGCTGCTGCCGAGCAAGCTGGATTATCCGCTGGTGCTGGGCGTGCTGTTGATCAGCGCCATTGCCGGGGTGATCACGCACATTCCTGCGGGGCTGGGTGTGTTGGAGGCGGTGTTTGTCGCGCTGCTGCAACATGAGGCTTCACGCGGAAGTCTGGTGGCGGGGTTACTGGCGTATCGGGCGATTTACTTCATTTTGCCGCTGTTGATCACGTTGGTGATGTACCTGGTGGTGGAGGCGAAAGCCAAGTCGTTGCGGATTTCGAAGAAGCCCAGGGATTAAACCTATTCCTTCGCTGAGGAGGGGCTGGCGTGTGGCGAGCCCCTTCTGGGAAATGCTCATTTCGATTGAATAATGCTCAAGCGCTCGCCCACGACCATTTCGGTGATCCAGTCCACCAGAATCGAGGTATAGGCCTGTTGTGAAACAGGCTCGCTCAAGGCGTGATCGGCACCGTCGATGATTCGATGGGTCAGGGAGTGCGTCTGCTGGCAAGCGGCGCGGTAACTCATGATGGTTGCGTGGGGTACGTAGTCGTCCGTCTCTGACTCGACCAGCAACACGTCGCCGGTGAATTGCGAGCATGCATGCAATGCACGATTGCTGTCGGCACGGATCAGCGTGCTGCGGTAATCGCGCAAATCCGTCTTGTCCAGTTCACGCTTGGGCGTGTGCCATTGTTCATCCCGATACAGCGCGGGGACCCGCAGCGCCAGCCAGCGGACCGGGCGTAGAGAAGTCAGAATCGAGGCAAGATAACCGCCGTAACTGGTGCCCACCACCGCGATGGCGGACGTGTCGAGCGCCGGATGCGCAAGCAGCCGATCGTAGGCCGCGAGCAAATCGCGCAGATTGTCTTCACGCGTGACGCGCGTCAGCGGAATGCCGCTGCCACCGGTGTGGCCACGCAAGTCGAACGTCAGGCACACGCAACCCAGACCGGCGATGCCTTTGGCGCGCTCCAGATCGCGCTCCTGGCTGCCGCCCCATCCGTGTACGAAAAGAACCCCTGGGACTTTGGATTTGGGACTCAGGAAAGTCCCGACCATCTGCTCGTCGTCGATGTCGATTTGAATGGTTTCGCTTCTAGCCGTCATAGGATTTAACCGTCACGTACTTGAGAAGAAAGTCACTGTTTTCCGCCGCCCCGCGGTACACCTCGATGGCGTCTGCCGGCAGCGGTTGATCGATGTAGGTTTCCACCGAAGAGACACGAATCGCGCGCATACCCGGATCGTTGACGAAGCTCTGCAAGGCCGCCACCTCGGCGCTGCTGGCGCCGCCCATGCGCCAGGATTGTTCGAGCACGCCGCTGCGACTCTGGCCGTTGCTGTCCAGTCCCTGGGCGATGTCGTAGTTGCGTCGCGAGGCGTAAAACCCCGGATAGGCTTCGTCAGCCGCGCTGTCGAACACCTGGGCCTGGCGGATGGCCAGTTGCACGTCGTCAGCCAACGGCAATTCGAGCAGATCGTCGTAATACCCCTGCACGACCAGCAGGTTCGAGCCTCCATAAACCTGCTCGCCATGGCCGTCTTCGGTCAAGTATTGATCGCCGCAGTAACTCAGCACCCTGTCGCCGATGAAGCTCTGGCCGACACTATGCGTGATGACATTTTGCAGGTCCTGCTCCAGCACGACGCCTTCGACAAACAACGTCCTGGCATCGGGTCGGGCGAGGATGGCATCGAACTGATCAAGACTCTCGACGACTTCCTGCCCGCGCCCGGCGCAAGCGTGAACCGGTTTGAGCCGGATCGGGCCGCTGTACAGCAAGTGCTCCGCCGCAGGCCGGGCATCTTCCAGGGAAAATACGCTGAGACCGTCGAGCACAACGCTGCGCACCCGTTCGGAAAACAACGGCGACCAGCCTTCAGGCGCGTAAGCGTGGCGGTTGAGCAAGCCATGACTGATGGCCTTGGTACAGATGAAATCGTGATCGACGTACCCGCCCCACAGATCCTCGGGGCCTTTCACGCCTAGCTGACGAGCGGCTGCGGCGCCGACTAATGTCTGGGTGGGCAAAAGGTATAGGTCACGGCCGCTGTGCGCGTCGACGTCGTAGCTGCCACCGAATTTGAGCCCGAGGATTTGGGCCAGCCATCGAGCCAGTGCACGGTTGGTTTCCACTTCGTGCAAAGGCGCCTCGGCGCGAACCGAGTGAGCAACGACCAGTTTCTTGCGATTCGTTGGGGTCATGCATCCCCCTTCAATCTGCGCTGGGTGAATGTGGCAGGACCGGTGCCGGGATCGAACCAGGCACCGTCTGCTGGGAACCGTTACTGAATCCGCCGGTTAATCACTCCGACATTTTGCACCCTTGAGCGTTCAACTCTGACCGGCGCCGACGCCAAATCGGTTGCGGTAATCACTTGGCGCCAGCCCGGTGATTTTCCTGAAGGTTGCCCTGAATGCACTGGGGTCTTGATAGCCGACGGTCCAGGCGATGTGATCGATGGTGCCATTGGTGAATTCAAGCATTTCCCGCGCCTTGCCGACCCGCAGATGCTGGCAATACTCGGTGGGTTTGAGGCCGGTTGCCGTGCGAAAACGACGCAGAAAAGTACGCTCTTCCAGCCCTGCCCGCTCGGCCATTGCGGTCAGTGATACCTCGGTCGCACCCGTGCTTTGCAGCCAGTGCTGAACCTTCAGAATCGATGCGTCGCCGTGATTGAGAATAGGTGAGAAGTTACTGCCGCATTCGCTTGCGCTGTCACTGTGCTCGACCACCAGGAACCGCGCAGTTCCGGTAGCGATACTTGGGCCGAGCAGTCGGTCCACCAGGCGTAATCCCAGCTCGGACCATGCCATCAGCCCGGCGGTGGTGATCAGGTCGCCGTCATCGACTATCGGTGTATCAGCCTTGAGCTTGATCGCCGGATAGCGCTCGGCGAAGGTTTTGGCTGAGGTCCAGTGGGTGGTGGCACTGCGTCCGTCGAGCAGGCCACTTTCGGCCAGCAGGATCGAACCGACGCAGACGCCGCCGAGGGTGGCGCCGTTCGCATGGTGCTGCCGCAGCCATTGAATCAAAGCGTGCGAGGCCTGCCCCTCGGAGAAGCCGGCAATCGACGGCGGAATCAGCACAGCTACCAGCGCCTCGTCTGGAGCGGGATGGCTGTCGTAAACGCACTCAGGCGCTTGTTCGCCATTGACCTGCCAATGACTGACCCGCAGCAGCGGCAAACGCGCAGCCTGATGCTCGGCGGCAATACGGTTGGCCACCCCGAACAAGTCCGTCAATCCATGCACCGCCGCCATTTGAGCACCGGGATAAATCAGTACGCCCAATTGCGCGACAGCCCTTTGTGCATCCATTGTCAGTTTTCCCCCTTCTATTGTCGGTGCGGCCAATCCTCGGACGGCCTGCCAGGGCCAATACTTCATTCCACACCTACTACACACTTCGAGGAAACAGTCATGGCCAAGCAAGCACTCATCGTAGTCGATATCCAAAACGACTACTTCCCCCAAGGCAAGTGGCCATTGGTGGGCGCCGATGTCGCTGCCGATAACGCCGTACGTCTGTTAAAGGCCTTTCGCGACGCGGGTGAGTGGGTGGTGCACATCCGCCATGAATTCACGTCCGACGAAGCGCCTTTCTTCACTCCGGGTTCAGAGGGCGCAAAGCTTCATCCCAAGGTTCTCAACCGCGCGGATGAGCCCGTCGTGCTCAAGCACTTCGTCAATTCGTTTCGCGAAACCGAGTTGAAGTCGATCCTTGACGAGCAAGACATCAAGGAACTGGTGGTCGTTGGCAGCATGAGCCACATGTGTGTCGACGGCATCACTCGCGCCGCCGCCGATATGGGCTACACCGTCACCGTGATCCATGACGCCTGTGCCAGCCGTGACCTGGAGTTCAACGGTCTGACGGTTCCGGCGGCCCACGTTCACGCCGCGTTCATGTCAGCTCTGGGCTTTGCCTATGCGAGCGTGATCTCCACTGACGAATTCCTGGCTGCCAGCCACTAAGATCACAACGTCCTCATCGAAGTCTGAAAGCTCGACTTGCCCCTCCGCGGCTCATTAAAACGGCCCGGAGGGGACATATCGTCAGACGCCCGCGAGACTTACCGTTGAAATGCCGGATAATGGCGGCCAAATCGACTAGCCCGCTATTCTGGTAACCCCCATGGAAATCAAGGTCAACTTTCTCGACAACCTTCGACTTGAAGCCAAGTTCGATGACTTCACGGTGGTGGCTGATCAACCTATCCGCTACAAGGGCGATGGCTCGGCACCGGGCCCGTTCGACTACTTCCTCGCTTCGTCGGCGTTGTGCGCGGCGTACTTTGTAAAGTTGTACTGCAGCACCCGCAACATATCCACCGACAACATCCGTCTGTCACAGAACAACATTGTTGACCCGGAAAACCGCTACAACCAGATTTTCAAGATCCAGGTCGAGCTGCCAGCAGACATTTCCGAGAAGGACCGTCTAGGCATTCTGCGTTCCATCGACCGTTGCACCGTGAAAAAAGTGGTGCAGGCCGGCCCTGAGTTTGTGATCGAAGAGGTCGAAAACCTCGACGCCGACGCTCAGGCGTTGCTGATGCCTGCATCCAGCTCTGAGGCGAGCACTTACATTGCCGGCAAGGATCTGCCACTTGAGCAGACCATTGCGAACATGTCGGCCATCCTCGCCGACCTGGGCATGAAGATTGAAATCGCCTCGTGGCGAAATATCGTGCCTAACGTGTGGTCGTTGCATATCCGCGATGCGCATTCGCCGATGTGCTTTACCAACGGCAAGGGCGCGACGAAGGAAGGCGCACTGGCGTCGGCACTGGGCGAGTTTATCGAGCGACTCAACTGCAACTTCTTCTACAACGACCAGTTCTGGGGCGAAGACATCGCCAATGCAGCGTTTGTGCACTACCCGGACGAACGCTGGTTCAAGCCGGGCCGTAAAGATGCGCTGCCGGTCGAAATTCTCGATGAGTACTGCCTGAAGATTTACAACCGCGACGGCGAGCTGCGTGGCTCCCATTTGATCGATACCAACTCGGGCAATGAAGAGCGTGGTATCTGCTCGCTGCCGTACGTGCGGCGTTCGGACGGTGAGGTGGTGTACTTCCCGTCCAACCTGATTGAAAACCTTTTCCTGAGCAACGGCATGAGTGCCGGTAACACGCTGGCCGAAGCCCAGGTGCAGTGCCTGTCGGAGATCTTCGAGCGCGCGGTAAAACGCGAAATCATCGAGGGTGAATTTGCCCTGCCGGATGTGCCGGCCGATGTTTTGGCGAAGTTTCCCGGGATTTTGGCCGGTATTCAGGCACTGGAAGAGCAAGGTTTCCCCGTGCTGGTGAAAGATGCGTCCCTGGGCGGCGAATTCCCGGTGATGTGCGTCACGCTGATGAACCCGCGTACCGGCGGCGTGTTCGCCTCGTTCGGTGCGCACCCGAGCCTGGAAGTGGCGCTGGAACGCAGCCTGACCGAATTGCTTCAGGGCCGCAGCTTCGAAGGACTCAACGACCTGCCACAGCCGACGTTTGAAGGTCATGCGGTGACCGAGCCGAACAACTTCGTCGAGCACTTTATCGACTCCAGCGGCGTGGTGTCGTGGCGCTTCTTCAGCTCGAAATCGGACTACGAATTTGTCGAATGGGATTTCTCTGGCCAGGGTGAAAACTCGAACGTCGAAGAAGCCGCGACCTTGTTCGGCATTCTCGAAGGCATGGGCAAAGAAGTGTACATGGCGGTCTACGAGCATATTGGCGCGACGGCGTGCCGCATCCTGGTGCCGGACTATTCGGAAATCTATCCCGTAGATGATCTGATCTGGGATAACACCAACAAAGCGCTGTTCTTCCGCGCCGATATCCTGAACCTGCATCGTCTGGACGAAGAGGAGCTGCGAGCGCTGGCTGAGCGTCTGGTGGAAAGTGAGCTCGACGACTACACCGACATCACTTCCTTGATCGGCATCGAGTTTGACGACAACACGGCCTGGGGCCAGCTGACGATTCTAGAGTTGAAGCTGCTGATTTATCTCGCCCTGCAGCAATTTGAAGAGGCGAAGGAAGCGGTGGAGATGTTCCTGCAGTACAACGACAACACGGTCGAGCGTGGCTTGTTCTATCAGGCCATCAATGCCGTGCTGGAGATGAAGCTGGACGAAGACCTGGAACTGGAAGACTACGAGGCTAATTTCCGCCGGATGTTTGGTAACGAGCGCATGGATGCAGCGATCGGATCGGTGGATGGCAGCGTTCGCTTCCATGGCTTGACGCCGACCAGCATGAAACTGGAAGGGCTCGACAGGCACCTGCGCCTGATCGACAGCTACAAGAAACTGCACACGGCGCGGGCGAATGTGACTGCTCACGCTCAGTCGTGACGCCGGCCCGGACGCTCCTGCTTAAATGATGTACAAAAGAAAACCCCCGACCAGTCGAGAGGACTGATCGGGGGTTTCGAGGCTAGACCTTACAAACAAGTCCAGGCTGCATCCTAGAACGGGATATCGTCATCGAAGCTGTCGAAATCCGGAGCCGGTTGCGGCGCAGCCTGCTGAGGAGCCGGACGCGACTGTTGTGGGGCGGACTGCTGCGGTGCCGACTGCTGTGGGCGCGGAGCTTGCTGACGCGGTGCCGGAGCGGACTGCTGGTAGTTATTGCCCCCGCCTTGTTGGTCGCCCTGTTGTGGTCGGCCGCCGAGCAGTTGCATGGTGCCTTGCATGTCGACCACGATTTCGGTGGTGTAACGCTTGATACCGTCTTTTTCCCACTCGCGGGTTTGCAGCTTGCCTTCGATATACACCTGCGAACCTTTACGCAGGTATTCGCCGGCGATTTCGGCTACTTTGCCGAACATCGATACACGGTGCCATTCGGTCTTCTCGACCTTCTGACCGGTTTGCTTGTCAGTCCACTGTTCGCTGGTCGCCAGACTCAGGTTGGTCACGGCGTTACCGTTAGGCAAGTAGCGAACTTCGGGATCCTGGCCGCAAGTGCCGACCAATATGACTTTGTTAACCCCACGGGCCATAACGTTCTCCTAGGCTTCGCACGCTGTCGAGGCCGGGTTGTTCACCAGGCGCTCAAGGGTGGTGCGATCCAATAGTTCGGTGTCCAATTTGATGTAAATGGCCGCTTCATCAGCGACCACGACTGCATCTGTTACCCCTACGACGGCCAACAGGCGCTCGACCAGACCCGCTTCGCGGATCGCTTCGGGCGACAACGGCAAGCGCAGGCTCGTCACGTAGGGAGGTTCGCGCATGGTAACAGCAAAGGCTAACCAGAGGGCAGCCAGCCCGGCGCATCCAAGGAACACAACCGACAAACCGCCATGCTGGAACATCCACCCGCCCATGATCCCGCCCAACGCCGAACCCAGGAACTGACTGGTGGAATAAACCCCCATTGCCGTGCCCTTGCCGCCTGCCGGTGAAACCTTGCTGATCAACGATGGCAACGAAGCTTCCAGCAGGTTGAACGCGGTGAAGAACACCACCGTACCAATCACCAGAGCCCGCAAGCTATCGCCGAACTGCCAGAAGAATAGCTCAGTGAGCATCAGCGTCACGACGGCGCCGAGTAAAACTCGTTTCATTTTGCGTTTCTTCTCGCCGTAGATAATGAACGGGATCATGGCGAAGAAAGAAATCAGCAGCGCAGTCAGGTACACCCACCAGTGCTGCTCTTTGGGCAGGCCGGCTTTTTCGACCAGCGCCAACGGCAAGGCGACGAAGCTCGACATCAACATCGCGTGCAACACAAAAATGCCCAGGTCCAGGCGCAACAGGTCCGGATGCTTGAGCGTCGGCAACAGCGCCTGTCGCGCGACACCGGACTCACGATGCTGCAACGGCCCGCTGGCACGGGGCACCATGAACATCACGATGACGATGCCGATCAGCGCCATACCGCCCGTGGCGAGGAATAGTCCCGACAGGCCGAAGGCGCGAGTCAGCAATGGCCCTACAACCATGGCGACAGCGAACGACAAGCCGATGGTCATGCCAATCATCGCCATGGCTTTCGTGCGGTGTTGTTCCCGGGTCAGGTCCGACAGCAGAGCCATGACCGCCGCAGAAATGGCACCGGCACCTTGCAGGATTCGTCCGGCAATGACGCCCCAGATCGAATCGGCATTAGCGGCCAGTACACTGCCCAGGGCGAAAATGATCAGCCCCAGATAAATCACCGGACGTCGCCCGATGCGGTCGGAAATGAAACCGAAGGGAATCTGGAAAATCGCCTGGGTCAGGCCGTATGCGCCAATCGCCAGCCCGATAAGGGCCGGGGTCGCGCCTGCCAGATCCATCCCATAGGTCGCCAATACCGGCAACACCATGAACATGCCAAGCATACGGAAGGCGAACACCAGGGCCAGACCGCTTGCTGCGCGGGTCTCACTGCCACTCATGCGTTCGCTGTGGGGATCGTGCATGGATAAACCTCATGTGAACCGGCGGCGATTCTACCAGTCCCATCGATTGACAGGGTATATCGCGACGCTTTGCCGCGCTCTGCTGACAGACTCTTCATGTAAGACAACAATCCGCTCGTTTGATAGTGTGCATCCATCCAGTATTTGGCCGTATACTCCTACGTTTTCGACGCCCGCCAAGCGAGGCCACTTTGGACAAGATCCTGATTCGTGGGGCCCGAACCCACAACCTGAAGAACATCGACCTGACCCTGCCACGGGACAAACTGATCGTCATCACCGGCCTGTCCGGATCCGGCAAGTCGTCTCTGGCATTTGACACGTTGTACGCCGAAGGCCAGCGCCGCTACGTCGAGTCGCTGTCCGCCTACGCGCGACAATTCCTGTCGATGATGGAAAAGCCTGACGTCGACACCATCGAAGGTTTGTCGCCGGCAATCTCCATCGAACAGAAGTCGACCTCGCACAACCCGCGCTCCACCGTCGGCACCATCACCGAAATCTACGACTACCTGCGCCTGCTCTATGCTCGTGTGGGTATTCCGCGCTGCCCGGATCACGATATTCCGCTGGAAGCGCAGACCGTCAGCCAGATGGTCGACCTGGTGCTTGCCCAGCCGGAAGGCAGCAAGCTTATGCTGTTAGCGCCGGTGATTCGCGAGCGTAAAGGCGAACATCTGTCGGTCTTCGAAGAGCTGCGCGCCCAGGGCTTCGTCCGCGCACGAATCAATGGCCGGCTTTGCGAGCTGGACGAGCTGCCGAAACTGGATAAACAGAAGAAGCATTCGATTGATGTCGTGGTTGACCGCTTCAAGGTTCGCGCCGATCTGCAGCAGCGCCTCGCTGAGTCGTTCGAGACCGCGCTGAAACTGGCGGATGGCATCGCACTGGTTGCTCCGATGGACGACGAGCCTGGCGAAGAGATGATCTTTTCCGCGCGCTTCGCCTGCCCGATCTGCGGTCATGCCATCAGCGAGCTTGAGCCCAAGCTGTTTTCCTTCAACAACCCGGCAGGCGCGTGCCCGACGTGCGATGGCCTGGGCGTGAAGCAGTTTTTTGATATCAAGCGACTGGTCAATGGAGACCTGACACTGGCCGAGGGCGCGATACGCGGCTGGGACAGGCGTAACGTCTATTACTTCCAGATGCTCGGATCGCTGGCGTCTCACTACAAGTTCAGCCTGGAAGTGCCATTCAATGAACTGCCGGCCGATCAGCAGAAGTACATCCTGCATGGCAGCGGTTCGCAGAACGTCGACTTCAAGTACCTGAACGACCGTGGCGACATCGTCAAACGTTCGCACCCGTTCGAAGGCATCGTGCCGAACCTGGAACGTCGCTACCGCGAAACCGAATCGGCTTCGGTACGTGAAGAGCTGGCCAAGTTCCTCAGCACCCAGCCTTGCCCGGATTGCCGTGGCACCCGTCTGCGTCGCGAGGCGCGGCACGTCTGGGTAGGTGAGAAGACGCTTCCGGCAGTCACCAATCTGCCGATCGGCGATGCGTGCGAGTACTTCGGCGGACTGAAATTGACGGGCCGCCGCGGTGAAATCGCCGACAAGATCCTCAAGGAAATTCGCGAGCGCCTGCAGTTCCTGGTCAACGTAGGCCTGGATTATCTGTCGCTGGATCGAAGCGCGGATACCCTATCCGGCGGTGAGGCTCAACGGATCCGCCTGGCCAGTCAGATTGGCGCCGGGCTGGTAGGTGTCCTGTACATTCTCGATGAGCCGTCCATCGGCCTGCACCAGCGCGACAATGATCGTTTGCTCGGTACGCTCAAGCACCTGCGGGACATTGGCAATACGGTCATCGTGGTCGAACACGACGAAGACGCCATTCGTCTTGCCGACTATGTGGTGGACATTGGCCCGGGTGCAGGTGTTCACGGGGGGCATATCGTTGCCGAGGGCACGCCCGCAGAAGTCATGGCTCACCCTGATTCGCTGACTGGTAAATACCTGTCGGGCCGGGTCAAGATTGCGGTTCCAGCCAAGCGTACGCCGCGTAACAAAAAGCTGTCTCTGTCCTTGAAAGGCGCGCGCGGCAACAATTTGCGCAATGTCGACCTGGATATTCCGATTGGTCTGCTGACCTGCGTCACCGGCGTATCCGGCTCGGGCAAGTCGACGCTTATCAACAACACGCTGTTTCCCCTGAGCGCCACGGCACTCAATGGTGCAACGACGCTGGAGGCTGCCGCACACGACAGCATCAAAGGTCTGGAGCACCTGGACAAGGTGGTCGACATTGACCAGAGCCCGATTGGCCGTACGCCGCGCTCAAACCCGGCGACGTACACCGGCTTGTTCACGCCGATTCGCGAATTGTTCGCCGGCGTGCCGGAATCCCGTTCCCGTGGATATGGCCCGGGGCGATTCTCCTTCAACGTGAAAGGCGGTCGTTGCGAAGCGTGTCAGGGCGATGGTCTGATCAAGGTCGAAATGCACTTTCTGCCGGACATCTATGTGCCGTGCGACGTCTGCAAGAGCAAGCGCTACAACCGCGAAACCCTTGAGATCAAATACAAGGGCAAGAGCATTCACGAGACCCTCGAGATGACCATCGAGGAAGCGCGAGTGTTCTTCGACGCGGTTCCGGCGCTGGCGCGCAAGCTTCAGACGCTAATGGATGTTGGGCTGTCGTACATCAAGCTGGGGCAATCGGCGACCACGTTGTCTGGAGGTGAAGCGCAACGGGTAAAACTGTCTCGCGAGCTTTCCAAACGCGATACCGGCAAGACGTTGTACATCCTCGATGAGCCAACCACTGGCCTGCACTTCGCAGACATCCAGCAACTGCTCGATGTACTGCACAGACTGCGCGACCACGGCAATACTGTGGTGGTAATCGAGCACAACCTTGACGTGATCAAAACGGCCGACTGGCTGGTGGACCTCGGACCCGAGGGTGGTTCCAAAGGTGGGCAGATTATTGCCGTTGGTACGCCAGAAGAAGTCTCTGAGATGAAGCAATCGCACACTGGCTTCTACCTCAAGCCGCTCCTGGCTCGCGACCGGGACTGATCCGGCCCCACGAAAAAGCCCCTGTCACTTCATCAGTGGCAGGGGCTTTTTTGTAGCTGATTAGAACTGCGATTGCAGGTAGTTCTCGAGACCGATCAGCTTGATCAAACCCAGCTGTTTTTCCAGCCAGTAGGTGTGATCTTCTTCGGTATCGTTGAGCTGAATGCGCAGGATCTCGCGGCTTACGTAATCTTTGTGCAACTCGCAAAGTTCAATGCCCTTACAGAGAGCAGCGCGAACTTTGTATTCGAGGCGTAAATCGGCGGCGAGCATATCAGGCACGGTTGTGCCGACATCGAGGTCGTCAGGACGCATGCGCGGAGTGCCTTCAAGCATCAGGATCCGACGCATCAGCGCGTCAGCGTGCTGTGCTTCTTCTTCCATTTCATGGTTGATACGTTCGTAGAGCTCGGTGAAACCCCAGTCCTCGTACATCCGCGAGTGGATGAAATACTGATCACGCGCCGCCAGCTCGCCGGTCAGCAACGTGTTGAGGTAATCGATAACGTCTGGGTGGCCTTGCATCGCCCTACATCTCCCTGCTTGAAAGTCTGTAGTTTGAACCAAGGCGACTGTTAGGTCACTCCGTTTACGCGATAAAAGCGAAGATATTCTGAGAAAAGTAGTTTAAATATCGCAAAAACCGCCCAGATGAGGGCGGTTCTGCTTCTCGTTTAGACTTCGTTAATCTGTACGTTGAGTGCCTTTGCGACTGCTTCTCCATACGCCGGATCGGCCTTGTAGAAATGCTGCAACTGGCGATCAACCACGTCGCTTGAAACCCCAGCCATTGCGCCGGCAATGTTATTGATCAACAGGGTTTTCTGCTCGTCGCTCATCAGGCGGAACAGCGCACCAGCATGGCTGTAGTAATCGGTGTCTTCGCGATGGTCATAACGATCCGCGGCACCGTTCAATGCCAACGGAGGCTCAGCATAACGAGGGGCCTGTTTTGGCGCCTCGATGTAGCTGTTTGGCTCGTAATTCGGCGCACTGCCGCCGTTGCTGCCGAATGCCATCGAACCGTCACGCTGGTAGCTGTTCACTGGGCTATGTGGGGCATTCACCGGCAGCTGCTGATGATTGGTGCCGATGCGGTAGCGGTGCGCGTCTGCGTAAGCAAACACACGCCCTTGCAGCATACGATCTGGCGACAGCCCGACACCCGGCACCATGTTGCTCGGACCAAATGCGGCTTGCTCGACTTCTGCAAAATAGTTCTGCGGATTACGGTTCAGTTCAAGCTCGCCGACTTCAATCAACGGAAATTCTTTCTGCGACCAGGTCTTGGTGACGTCGAACGGGTTCTCGTAGTGTGCCGCGGCTTGAGCCTCGGTCATTATCTGAATGCAGACACGCCATTTCGGGAAATCACCGCGCTCGATCGCACCGAACAGATCCCGCTGAGCGTAATCCGGATCGGTACCCGCCAGACGTGCAGCGTCAGCAGGCGCCAGGTTCTTGATCCCCTGCTTGGTCTTGTAGTGCCATTTCACCCAGTGCCGCTCGCCGCTGGCATTGATCAGACTGTAGGTATGGCTACCGAAGCCGTGCATATGACGGTATCCGTCGGGAATGCCGCGGTCCGAGAACAGAATAGTGACCTGGTGCAACGCCTCAGGCGAGTGCGACCAGAAATCCCACATCATCTGCGCGCTTTTCAGGTTGCTTTGCGGTAGGCGCTTTTGGGTGTGGATAAAGTCAGGGAATTTGAGCGGATCACGGATGAAGAACACCGGCGTGTTGTTGCCGACAATGTCCCAATTGCCTTCTTCGGTGTAGAACTTCAACGCGAATCCACGTGGATCGCGCTCTGTGTCGGCGGAACCACGCTCACCACCCACGGTAGAAAAACGCAGGAAGGTTGGGGTTTGCTTACCGACGGACTCAAACAGTTTGGCGCTGGTGTACTCGGTTATGTCACGAGTCACCGTAAATGTGCCGTAAGCACCCGAGCCTTTCGCGTGCACTCTACGCTCAGGAATATTCTCACGATTGAAGTGAGCAAGTTTCTCGATGAGATGGAAATCATCAAGCAACAGCGGTCCGCGTGGGCCGGCGGAGCGGGAATTCTGGTTATCGGCGACAGGAGCGCCACTGGCGGTGGTAAGGGTTTTATTTTGGCTCATTGAAATCTCTTCCTCTGTCAGTCTATGAACTACCGCTGATCGGCTAGAGGAGAGTATTGACCACCAACGTTACACGTACAAATTCATTAAGCTATGCATGGCGATAGATTTTTTCTAACGACCGTAGGAGTGGCTGGCATTTAATAGCGAGCACAAAAAACCGGGCACTAGGCCCGGTTCTTCGTTTCAGACTGATGTCTTACTCAGCGGATACAGCTTCACCGCCAACTGGACGATCAACCAACTCAACGTACGCCATAGGCGCGTTGTCACCAGTGCGGAAGCCGCACTTGAGGATGCGCAGGTAGCCACCCTCACGGGTAGCGTAACGCTTGCCCAGGTCGTTGAAGAGCTTACCAACGATAGCTTTCGAACGAGTACGGTCGAAAGCCAAACGGCGGTTAGCCAGGCTGTCTGTCTTGGCCAAAGTGATCAGCGGCTCAGCAACGCGACGCAGTTCTTTAGCTTTCGGCAGTGTAGTTTTGATCAGCTCGTGCTCGAACAGCGACACCGCCATGTTTTGAAACATGGCCTTGCGGTGCGAGCTGGTGCGGCTCAGGTGACGACCACTTTTACGATGACGCATGGTTCATTCCTTACCAAACACAACGTTCGGTGATTACGACGATCAGGCAGTCGCCTTGTCGTCCTTCTTAAGACTTGCAGGCGGCCAGTTGTCGAGGCGCATGCCGAGGGACAGACCGCGGGAGGCCAGAACGTCCTTGATTTCAGTCAAGGATTTCTTGCCAAGGTTCGGAGTCTTCAACAGCTCTACTTCGGTGCGCTGGATCAGGTCACCGATGTAGTAGATGTTTTCCGCCTTAAGGCAGTTAGCCGAACGTACAGTCAGTTCCAGATCGTCAACCGGGCGAAGCAGGATCGGATCGATCTCGTCTTCCTGCTCGACAACCACTGGCTCACTGTCACCTTTGAGGTCGACGAACGCAGCCAACTGCTGTTGCAGAATGGTTGCAGCGCGACGGATAGCCTCTTCAGGATCCAGGGTGCCGTTGGTTTCCAGATCAATAACCAGCTTGTCCAGGTTAGTACGCTGCTCGACACGGGCGTTTTCCACCACGTATGCGATACGGCGAACCGGGCTGAACGAAGAGTCAAGCTGCAAGCGACCGATGCTGCGGCTTTCGTCTTCATCGCTCTGACGCGAGTCTGCCGGTTCATAACCACGACCACGAGCTACGGTGAGCTTCATGTTCAGGGCGCCGTTAGACGCCAGGTTAGCGATTACGTGATCGGGGTTAACGATCTCGACATCATGATCCAGCTGAATATCGGCAGCGGTAACCACCCCCGAACCCTTCTTCGACAAGGTCAGCGTAACTTCGTCACGACCGTGCAGCTTGATAGCCAGACCTTTAAGGTTCAACAGGATTTCAATTACGTCTTCCTGTACGCCTTCGATGGCGCTGTACTCATGGAGTACACCGTCAATCTCGGCCTCGACTACTGCACAGCCGGGCATTGAGGACAACAGGATGCGGCGCAGCGCGTTGCCCAGGGTGTGGCCAAAACCACGCTCGAGAGGCTCGAGAGTGATTTTGGCGCGGGTTGGACTGACAACCTGCACATCAATATGGCGGGGTGTCAGGAACTCATTTACCGAAATCTGCATGGATGCACCTATTTTCTAGCCCTTACTTGGAGTAGAGCTCGACAATCAGGCTTTCGTTGATGTCGGCGGACAGATCACTGCGAGCTGGAACGTTCTTGAAAACGCCCGACTTCTTCTCAGTGTCTACTTCTACCCATTCTACGCGGCCACGTTGGGCACACAGATCGAGAGCTTGGACAATGCGAAGTTGGTTCTTTGCTTTCTCGCGGATCGCGACCACGTCACCAGCACGAACCTGGTAAGACGGTACGTTTACGGTCTGACCGTTAACGCTGACGGATTTGTGCGATACCAGCTGACGGGATTCGGCACGAGTAGAGCCAAAACCCATACGGTATACAACGTTGTCCAGACGGCATTCGAGCAGTTGCAACAGGTTTTCGCCAGTTGCACCTTTCTTGCCAGCAGCTTCTTTGTAGTAGCCGCTGAATTGACGCTCGAGAACGCCGTAGATACGACGGACCTTCTGCTTTTCACGCAGTTGGGTGCCGTAATCGGACTGGCGACCGCGGCGTTGGCCGTGGATACCAGGTGCTGCTTCGATGTTGCACTTCGATTCGATCGCGCGCACGCCGCTCTTCAGGAAGAGATCGGTGCCTTCGCGACGAGCGAGTTTGCATTTTGGACCAATGTAACGAGCCATTCTTTACAATCTCCTGGATTACACGCGGCGCTTCTTCGGCGGACGGCACCCGTTGTGCGGGATTGGCGTCACGTCGGTGATGCTGGCGATCTTATAGCCACAGCCGTTCAAAGCACGGACAGCAGACTCACGACCTGGACCTGGACCCTTGACGTTAACGTCGAGGTTTTTCAGGCCGTATTCCAGCGCAGCTTGACCAGCACGTTCAGCAGCTACTTGAGCAGCAAACGGCGTGGACTTGCGGGAACCGCGGAAACCCGAACCACCGGAGGTAGCCCAAGAAAGCGCGTTACCTTGACGGTCGGTGATGGTCACGATTGTGTTGTTAAAAGATGCATGGATGTGGGCGATGCCATCAACCACTGTCTTTTTAACTTTTTTACGAGGACGAGCAGCAGGTTTTGCCATGATAATTTTCCTGTCGATTCGCTGGGGCGATTACTTGCGGATCGGCTTACGCGGACCTTTACGGGTACGCGCGTTAGTCTTGGTACGCTGACCGCGTACTGGAAGACCACGACGATGACGCAGACCGCGATAGCAACCGAGGTCCATCAAACGCTTGATTTTCATGTTGATTTCGCGACGCAGGTCACCTTCAGTGGTGAACTTCGCCACTTCGCCACGCAGCTGTTCAATCTGCTCGTCGCTCAGATCCTTGATCTTTGCGGCTGGGTTTACCCCAGTCACTGCGCAAATTTTCTGCGCAGTAGTGCGACCAACACCATAGATGTAGGTCAGCGAGATAACAGTGTGCTTGTTATCTGGAATGTTAACGCCTGCAATACGGGCCATTCAGTGGGACTCCAATTGACAGCTACCTACGCCCCGGAAGCCAAGAAATAGGGCGCGAGATAATATCGCTGTAATAACAAATAATCAACCCGGCAGCGCACTAGCTACCGGGCTTCAAGCGGATCACACTCAGCCTTGGCGCTGTTTGTGACGCGGTTCCGCGCTGCAAATTACTCGAACAACACCTTCGCGGCGAATAATCTTGCAGTTACGGCACAGCTTTTTCACCGATGCACGAACTTTCATCACCAACTCCTCTCACCTTATGGGTACTTCAGCGAAGCATGCCGCTGCCGTAGCCCTTCAGGTTGGCTTTCTTCATCAGGGATTCGTACTGGTGCGAAACGAGGTGCGATTGTACTTGGGACATGAAGTCCATCACAACCACGACGACGATCAGCAACGAGGTCCCGCCAAGGTAGAACGGAACGTTTGCTGCAACCACCAGAAACTGGGGCAACAAGCACACGGCCGTCATATATAGAGCACCGAACAGGGTCAGACGAGTCAGAACGCCATCAATGTAGCGCGCAGACTGCTCACCTGGACGGATGCCCGGAATAAAGGCACCGGACTTCTTCAGGTTTTCCGCTACGTCTTTCGGATTGAACATCAACGCCGTATAGAAGAAGCAGAAGAAAATAATCCCTGCACTAAACAGCAGAATATTCAACGGCTGACCAGGAGCGATCGACTGCGAGATGTCCTGCAGCCAGCCCATACCTTCAGACTGACCAAACCAGGTACCCAACGAAGCCGGGAACAGCAAAATGCTGCTCGCGAAAATGGCCGGAATAACACCGGCCATGTTCACCTTCAGCGGCAAGTGGCTAGTCTGTGCAGCAAAAACCTTGCGGCCCTGCTGACGCTTGGCGTAGTGAACAGCTATACGACGCTGACCACGCTCAATGAACACCACAAAACCGATAATCGCTACTGCCAGCAAACCGATGGCAACCAGGGCGAAAATATTGATATCACCCTGCCGCGCAGACTCGAAAGACTGCCCGATCGCTCTCGGAAGACCGGCGACGATACCTGCGAAAATCAACATCGAGATACCGTTGCCAACACCACGCTCAGTAATCTGCTCACCCAGCCACATCATGAACATCGCACCAGCCACAAAAGTGGATACCGCGACGAAATGGAAGCCAAAGTCACCAGTGAACGAAACACCCTGCCCTGCCAGACCAATGGACATGCCAATTGCCTGAACCAGAGCGAGGACGACAGTGCCGTAGCGGGTGTACTGGGCAATCTTGCGACGCCCAGCTTCACCTTCCTTCTTCAACTGCTCGAGCTGCGGGCTGACGGCGGTCATCAACTGCATGATGATCGATGCCGAAATATACGGCATGATCCCCAGTGCAAAGATGCTCATCCGTTCCAGCGCGCCGCCAGAAAACATGTTGAACAAGCTAAGAATGGTCCCCTCATTCTGTCGAAACAGGTCCGCGAGTCGGTCCGGGTTGATACCTGGAACCGGGATGTGTGCGCCTATTCGGTAGACGATAATCGCCAGGAACAGAAAACGCAGACGAGCCCAGAGTTCAGACATACCGCCTTTGCCGAGCGCAGAGAGAGCACCTTGCTTAGCCATTTATTCCTCGAACTTGCCGCCAGCTGCTTCGATAGCCGAACGCGCACCTTTGGTGGCGCCGATTCCCTTTCCGATGGTAACAGCGCGAGTAACTTCGCCGGACAGCATGATTTTCACGCGCTGTACGTTGACGTTGATCACGTTGGCATCTTTCAGGGACTGCACGGTAACGATGTCGCCTTCCACTTTAGCCAGCTCGGATAAACGCACTTCTGCGCGATCCATGGCTTTCAGGGAAACGAAACCGAACTTCGGCAGGCGACGATGCAGCGGCTGTTGACCGCCTTCAAAGCCTGGAGCAATGGTGCCACCGGAGCGGGAGGACTGACCTTTGTGGCCACGGCCACCGGTCTTGCCCAAACCACTACCGATACCACGGCCCGGACGATGCTTTTCGCGACGGGAACCCGGCGCTGGACTCAGATCATTGAGTTTCATCGATTAACCCTCGACACGCAGCATGTAGTAAGCCTTGTTGATCATCCCGCGATTCTCGGGAGTATCAAGTACTTCTACAGTGTGACCGATGCGACGCAGACCCAGACCCTTAACGCACAGTTTGTGGTTAGGGATGCGGCCGGTCATGCTTTTGATCAGCGTAACTTTAACGGTAGCCATGATCAGAAGATCTCCTTGACGCTTTTGCCACGCTTGGCGGCAATGGATTCAGGAGACTGCATAGCTTTCAAACCTTTAAAAGTGGCGTGAACCACGTTTACCGGGTTAGTCGAGCCGTAGCACTTGGCCAGAACGTTCTGAACACCAGCAACTTCGAGGACAGCACGCATAGCGCCGCCAGCGATGATACCGGTACCTTCAGAAGCAGGCTGCATGTACACCTTCGAAGCGCCGTGACCGGACTTCATTGCGTACTGCAGGGTAGTGCCGTTCAGGTCAACTTGGATCATGTTGCGGCGAGCAGCTTCCATTGCCTTCTGGATCGCAGCAGGCACTTCACGTGACTTGCCACGGCCGAAGCCAACACGCCCTTTACCATCACCAACCACGGTCAACGCGGTGAAAGTGAAGATACGGCCGCCTTTAACGGTTTTGGCTACGCGGTTAACTTGAACCAGCTTCTCAATGTAGCCTTCGTCGCGCTTTTGGTCGTTATTTGACATAACTTAGAACTCCAGCCCAGCTTCACGAGCAGCATCAGCCAGCGCCTTGACGCGGCCGTGGTACTTGAAGCCAGAGCGGTCGAAAGCCACCTGCGAGACGCCAGCGGCTTTAGCACGCGTAGCGACCAGCTGGCCAACCTTAGTGGCCGCGTCGATGTTGCCAGTGGCGCCATCACGCAGTTCTTTATCCAAAGTCGAGGCGGATGCCAGGACTTTGTTGCCGTCGGCCGAAATGACCTGGGCGTAAATGTGCTGCGACGAGCGGAACACGCAGAGACGCACGACTTCGAGTTCGTGCATTTTCAGGCGTGCTTTGCGAGCGCGACGCAGTCGAGTAACTTTTTTGTCGGTCATTTGCTATGCCCTACTTCTTCTTGGCTTCTTTACGACGGACGACTTCGTCCGCGTAGCGCACACCTTTGCCTTTGTACGGCTCTGGTGGACGGAAGTCGCGGATCTCGGCGGCCACTTGACCTACCAGCTGCTTATCGATGCCCTTGATCAGGATATCGGTCTGGCTAGGAGTCTCAGCGGTGATGCCTTCCGGCAGTTCATAATCCACTGGGTGCGAGAAGCCAAGAGCCAGGTTCAGCACTGTGCCTTTTGCTTGCGCTTTGTAACCAACACCGACCAGCTGGAGCTTGCGCTCGAAGCCTTGGCTTACGCCTTGGACCATGTTGTTTACCAACGCACGAGTGGTACCAGCCATTGCGCGAGTCTGTTGATCGCCATTGCGAGCAGCAAAACGCAGCTCACCGGCTTCTTCAACAATCTCAACGGACGAATGGATGTTCAGTTCGAGAGTGCCCTTGGCACCCTTCACCGAAAGCTGTTGGCCTGCGAATTTGACTTCGACACCGGCTGGCAGCTTAACGGGGTTCTTAGCGACGCGTGACATGCTTATCCCCCCTTAGAACACAGTGCAAAGAACTTCGCCGCCGACACCGGCAGCGCGCGCAGCACGATCCGTCATCACACCTTTGTTGGTGGAGACGATAGACACACCGAGACCGCCACGAACTTTCGGCAGATCATCGACGGACTTGTACTGACGCAGGCCTGGACGGCTAACGCGCTTCACTTCTTCGATGACCGGACGGCCTTCGAAATATTTCAGCTCGATAGACAGCAGTGGTTTGATTTCGCTGCTGATCTGATAACCCGCAATGTAACCTTCGTCCTTCAGGACTTTGGCAACAGCTACCTTCAAAGTAGAAGATGGCATGCTTACGACGGACTTTTCAGCCATCTGGGCATTACGGATTCGAGTTAGCATGTCCGCTAACGGGTCCTGCATACTCATGGGCTAGACGCTCCTAATACACAAAAAATTAGCCTTGCGGCTACTACGTGTCGCCGAGTACATCCATGCGAAAAAAGCACGGGCTCAGGCGAGCCGGGTATTCTAGACACACCCCACAAATGAATCAAGCCCCAAAAGGGGCTTGATTCAAGTTCAAGGTCACCGGTGGTCAGGATCTTGCGATCCCGAGCACCGAGACTTTGATATTGCTTACCAGCTGGCTTTAACCAGACCAGGTACGTCACCACGCATTGCAGCTTCACGCAACTTGTTACGGCCAAGGCCGAACTTGCGGTAAACGCCGTGTGGACGACCGGTCAGGCGGCAGCGGTTACGCATGCGCGAAGCGCTTGCGTCACGTGGCTGCTTCTGCAGAGCTACTGTAGCTTCCCAACGTGCTTCTGGACTTGCGTTCAGATCAACGATGATAGCTTTCAGTGCTGCACGCTTTTTGGCGTACTTGGCAACCGTGAGCTGACGCTTCAGCTCGCGGTTTTTCATGCTCATCTTGGCCATTTTCCTACTCCAATCAGTTGCGGAACGGGAATTTGAAAGCACGCAGCAGCGCGCGACCTTCATCATCGTTCTTGGCAGTGGTGGTCAGGGTAATGTCCAGACCGCGGAGAGCATCGATCTTGTCGTAGTCGATTTCCGGGAAGATGATCTGCTCTTTTACGCCCATGCTGTAGTTACCACGACCATCGAAGGACTTGGCATTCAGGCCGCGGAAGTCGCGAACCCGAGGCAGGGAGATCGACAGCAGACGATCCAGGAATTCGTACATACGCTCACGGCGCAGAGTCACTTTGACGCCGATCGGCCAACCTTCACGGACTTTAAAGCCAGCGATGGATTTCCGAGCGTAAGTCACAACGACTTTCTGACCGGTGATCTTTTCCAGGTCGGCAACAGCGTGCTCGATGACTTTTTTGTCACCGACCGCTTCGCCCAGACCCATGTTCAGGGTGATTTTGGTAACGCGTGGAACTTCCATCACGTTCGAAAGCTTAAGTTCTTCCTTAAGTTTCGGTGCGATTTCCTTCCAGTAAATCTCTTTTAGTCGTGCCATGGTCTTCTACCTAGCAGTGTTCAAGCATCAACCGCTTTTTGGGTCGACTTGAAGACACGAATTTTCTTGCCGTCTTCTACTTTGAAACCAACGCGATCAGCCTTGTTGGTTTCGCCGTTGAAAATGGCGACGTTAGAAGCATCCAGCGGAGCTTCTTTTTCGACGATACCGCCTTGCACGCCCGACATAGGGTTAGGCTTGGTATGACGCTTAACCAGGTTCAGACCGCCAATAACCAAACGGTTGTTAGCGAGAACCTTAAGCACCTTACCGCGCTTACCTTTGTCTTTGCCGGCGATCACGATGATCTCGTCGTCACGACGAATCTTTTGCATGTCGGATCTCCTTACAGCACTTCTGGGGCGAGCGAGACGATCTTCATGAACTTCTCAGTACGAAGTTCACGGGTCACTGGCCCAAAGATACGGGTGCCGATCGGCTCTTGCTTGTTGTTCAGAAGAACAGCAGCGTTGCCATCAAAGCGGATAATGGAGCCATCAGCACGACGTACGCCGTGACGAGTGCGGACTACAACAGCAGTCATCACTTGGCCTTTTTTCACTTTACCGCGAGGAATTGCTTCCTTCACGGTAACTTTGATGATGTCACCGATACCAGCGTAACGACGATGGGAGCCACCCAGCACCTTGATGCACATAACGCGGCGAGCGCCGCTGTTATCGGCCACATCGAGCATGGATTGAGTCTGAATCATATAATTTCTCCGACCCCTAGTCCTTAGACTTCCACAGCGCGTTCGAGAACATCAACCAGCGCCCAAGACTTGGTCTTGGCCAAAGGACGAGTTTCACGAATAGTGACTTTGTCGCCGATGTGGCACTGATTGGTTTCGTCGTGCGCGTGCAGCTTAGTCGAACGCTTAACGTATTTACCGTAGATCGGGTGCTTAACGCGACGCTCGATCAGAACGGTGATGGTCTTGTCCATTTTGTCGCTGACAACACGGCCAGTCAGCGTACGGACGGTTTTTTCGGCTTCAGCCATGATTACTTACCTGCCTGCTGTTTGAGCACAGTCTTCACGCGAGCGATGTCACGCTTAACTTGCCGGAGCAGGTGAGACTGCCCCAACTGGCCAGTTGCTTTCTGCATACGCAGATTGAACTGGTCGCGCAGCAGGCCGAGCAGTTGCTCGTTAAGCTGCGGCGCGTCTTTTTCACGAAGTTCATTCGCTTTCATCACATCACCGTCCGTTTAACAAAGGCGGTGGCGAGCGGCAGCTTTGCAGCAGCCAGGGCAAAAGCCTCACGCGCCAGCTCTTCAGTTACACCCTCGATTTCATACAGGACTTTACCTGGCTGAATCTGGGCAACCCAGTACTCCACACTACCCTTACCTTTACCCATCCGAACTTCGAGTGGCTTCTTGGAAATAGGCTTGTCCGGGAATACACGGATCCAGATCTTGCCGCCACGTTTAACGTGACGGGTCAGAGCACGACGCGCTGACTCGATCTGACGAGCGGTGAGACGACCACGAGCTACAGACTTCAGCGCGAACTCGCCGAAGCTGACTTTGCTACCGCGCTGTGCCAGACCACGGTTGTGGCCTGTCATCTGCTTGCGGAACTTCGTACGCTTTGGTTGCAACATTTGGCGTACCCCTTACTTAGCAGCTTTTTTACGAGGCGCTGGTGCTTGTGGTTTCAGCTCTTCTTGGCGACCACCAATTACTTCGCCTTTGAAGATCCAAACCTTTACACCGATCACACCATAAGTGGTGTGAGCTTCGTAGTTGGCATAGTCGATGTCGGCACGCAGGGTGTGCAGTGGCACACGACCTTCGCGATACCATTCAGTACGTGCGATTTCAGCACCGCCGAGACGACCGCTCACTTGGATTTTGATGCCTTTGGCACCAATGCGCATGGCGTTCTGTACAGCGCGCTTCATAGCGCGACGGAACATTACGCGACGCTCCAGCTGCTGAGCTACGCTCTGCGCAACCAACATACCGTCGAGTTCCGGCTTGCGGATTTCTTCGATATTGATGTGCACAGGCACACCCATTTGCTTGGTCAGGTCCTGACGCAGTTTCTCAACATCTTCACCTTTCTTCCCGATAACGATACCTGGACGAGCAGTGTGGATGGTGATACGTGCTGTTTGGGCCGGACGATGGATATCGATACGGCTTACGGACGCGCTTTTTAGTTTGTCTTGGAGATACTCACGCACCTTCAGATCAGCGAACAAATAGTCCGCATAAGTCCGACCGTCTGCGTACCAGACGGAGGTGTGCTCCTTGACGATTCCCAGGCGAATGCCAATGGGATGTACTTTCTGACCCATCTCTTCGACTCCGTTACTTGTCAGCAACCTTGACAGTGATATGGCAAGACCGCTTGACGATGCGATCAGCACGGCCTTTGGCTCGTGGCATGATTCGCTTCAGCGAACGCCCTTCGTTGACGAAAACGGTGCTGACTTTAAGGTCATCAACGTCTGCGCCTTCGTTATGCTCGGCGTTGGCTACGGCCGACTCCAGCACTTTCTTCATGATCTCGGCGGCTTTCTTACTGCTGAAAGCCAACAGGTTGAGCGCTTCGCCCACCTTCTTCCCGCGGATCTGGTCGGCGACCAAGCGGGCTTTCTGGGCGGAGATTCGAGCGCCCGACAACTTAGCGGCTACTTCCATCGTTCCTTACCCCTTAACGCTTGGCTTTCTTGTCTGCCACGTGCCCACGATATGTGCGGGTACCGGCAAACTCGCCTAGTTTGTGGCCGACCATGTCTTCGTTCACGAGAACTGGAACATGTTGACGACCGTTATGCACTGCAATGGTCAAACCGACCATTTGTGGCAGGATCATCGAACGACGCGACCAGGTTTTAACTGGTTTGCGATCGTTCTTTTCCGCCGCCACTTCGATCTTCTTCAGTAGGTGAAGATCAATAAAAGGACCTTTTTTCAGAGAACGTGGCACTGTCGTATCCCTCTATTTACTTGCGACGACGGACGATCATTTTGTCGGTACGCTTATTACCACGAGTCTTCGCGCCCTTAGTCGGGAAGCCCCATGGCGATACCGGATGACGACCACCAGAGGTACGACCTTCACCACCACCATGTGGGTGGTCAACCGGGTTCATGGCAACACCACGAACGGTTGGGCGAACGCCACGCCAGCGTTTGGCACCAGCTTTACCCAGCGAACGCAGGCTGTGCTCGGAGTTCGAGACTTCACCCAGGGTCGCGCGGCATTCAGCCAGCACTTTACGCATCTCACCAGAACGCAGACGCAGGGTCACGTAGACACCTTCACGAGCGATCAGCTGAGCCGAAGCACCAGCGGAACGAGCGATTTGCGCGCCTTTACCTGGCTTCAATTCGATGCCGTGTACGGTGCTACCAACTGGAATGTTACGCAGTTGCAGAGCGTTGCCCGGCTTGATCGGCGCCAAAGCACCTGCGATCAGCTGGTCGCCAGCGCTCACGCCTTTAGGGGCAATGATGTACCGACGCTCGCCATCTGCGTACAGCAGCAGAGCGATGTGAGCAGTACGGTTTGGATCGTATTCAATGCGCTCGACAGTGGCAGTGATGCCATCTTTGTCGTTGCGACGGAAATCGACCAGACGATAATGCTGCTTATGGCCACCACCGATGTGACGAGTGGTAATACGACCATTGTTGTTACGACCACCAGTCTTCGATTTTTTCTCGAGCAGCGGTGCGTGAGGAGCGCCTTTATGCAGCTCCTGGTTGACCACCTTGACCACAAAACGGCGGCCAGGGGAAGTCGGTTTGCATTTAACGATTGCCATGATGCACCCCTTCCTTACTCAGCACTGCTGCTGAAATCGAGATCTTGGCCTGGCTGAAGGGAGATAACTGCCTTCTTCCAGTCATTACGCTTGCCCAGACCGCGAGCAGTGCGCTTGCTCTTACCCAGAACATTCAGGGTAGTAACACGCTCTACTTTCACGCTGAACAGGCTTTCGACGGCCTTCTTGATTTCCAGCTTGGTTGCGTCAGTTGCAACCTTGAAAACGAACTGGCCTTTCTTGTCAGCCAGAACCGTAGCCTTCTCGGAAACGTGCGGGCCAAGCAGAACTTTAAATACGCGTTCCTGGTTCATCCCAGCAGCTCCTCGAATTTCTTCACGGCCGACACGGTGATCAACACCTTGTCGTATGCGATCAGACTAACTGGATCGGAACCTTGCACGTCACGTACATCAACGTGCGGCAGGTTGCGAGCAGCCAGGTACAGGTTCTGATCAACCACTTCAGACACGATCAAGACGTCAGTCAGGCCCATGCCGGTCAGTTTGTTCAGCAAATCTTTGGTCTTCGGTGCATCAACAGCGAAGTCCTGAACCACAACCAGACGATCAGTACGCACCAGCTCAGCAAGGATGGAACGCATTGCTGCGCGATACATCTTCTTGTTCAGCTTCTGGGTGTGATCCTGAGGACGAGCTGCGAAAGTGGTACCGCCGCCACGCCAGATTGGGCTACGGATAGTACCGGCACGAGCACGGCCAGTACCTTTCTGACGCCATGGGCGCTTACCGCCACCACGAACGTCGGAACGGGTCTTTTGCTGCTTGCTACCTTGACGGCCGCCGGCCATGTAGGCCACGACTGCTTGGTGAACCAGCGTCTCGTTGAATTCGCCGCCAAATGTCAGTTCGGAAACTTCGATCGCTTGAGCGTCATTTACATTTAATTGCATGTCAGCTTCCCCTTAACCGCGAGCCTTGGCTGCTGGACGTACAACCAAGTTGCCGCCAGTAGCGCCAGGAACAGCGCCCTTGACCAACAACAGATTGCGTTCAGCGTCCACGCGCACTACTTCGAGGGACTGCACGGTCACGCGCTCAGCGCCCATATGACCGGACATTTTTTTGCCCTTGAATACACGACCAGGAGTCTGGCACTGGCCGATAGAGCCTGGAACGCGGTGGGACACGGAGTTACCGTGGGTATTATCTTGCCCGCGGAAGTTCCAACGCTTGATCGTACCCTGGAAGCCTTTACCCTTGGACTGACCGGTTACATCAACCAGTTGACCAGCAGCGAAGATTTCAGCGTTGATCAGATCGCCGGCCTGGTACTCGCCTTCTTCAAGACGGAATTCCATTACGGTACGACCAGCGGCAACGTTCGCCTTAGCGAAGTGGCCAGCCTGAGCAGCTGTAACACGCGAAGCACGACGCTCGCCTACAGTGACTTGCACTGCACGATAGCCATCGGTCTCTTCAGTTTTGAACTGGGTGACGCGATTCGGCTCGATCTCAATGACCGTGACCGGAATGGAGACACCTTCTTCGGTGAAAATACGGGTCATACCGCATTTACGACCGACTACACCAATAGTCATGTTGTAAACCTCATGAGTGTACGGGGCTTTCACCCGCTATGGCCGCCCATTTCAGAGCGTTACACGACTAAGACCGAGTCTTAGCCGAGGCTGATCTGCACTTCCACACCGGCCGCAAGATCAAGCTTCATAAGAGCATCAACGGTTTTATCCGTTGGCTGGACGATGTCCAGAACGCGCTTATGAGTACGGATCTCGTACTGGTCACGCGCGTCTTTGTTGACGTGCGGGGAGACCAGAACGGTGAACCGCTCTTTACGGGTAGGCAGTGGAATTGGACCACGCACTTGAGCACCAGTACGTTTCGCGGTTTCCACGATTTCCTGGGTGGATTGGTCGATCAGGCGATGGTCAAAAGCCTTCAACCTGATACGGATTTGCTGATTTTGCATTGGATTTCAGACTCCGGCTGCTATTCCCAGCGAGCGCAATACGCCCGTTAAAAGGAGGCGCAATTCTATAGACGGGCTACTACAGTGTCAACCCAATAAAAAAGCCCCCGCTAGGCGGGGGCTTTTTCAAGTCATCACTTATTAAGCGATGATTTTGGCTACGACGCCAGCGCCGACGGTACGACCGCCTTCACGAATAGCGAAACGCAGACCATCTTCCATTGCGATGGTTTTGATCAGGGTGACAACCATTTTGATGTTGTCGCCTGGCATTACCATTTCAACGCCTTCCGGCAGTTCGCAGTTACCGGTCACGTCAGTGGTCCGGAAGTAGAACTGTGGACGGTAGCCTTTGAAGAACGGAGTGTGGCGACCGCCTTCTTCTTTGCTCAACACGTACACTTCAGCTTCGAAGGTAGTGTGCGGCTTAACCGAACCTGGCTTGACCAGAACCTGGCCACGCTCAACGTCGTCACGCTTGGTGCCGCGCAGCAGCACGCCGCAGTTCTCGCCCGCACGACCTTCGTCGAGCAGCTTACGGAACATTTCAACACCGGTGCAGGTGGTGACAGTAGTGTCACGCAGACCAACGATTTCGAGTGGATCCTGAACCTTAACGATACCGCGCTCGATACGACCGGTCACAACAGTACCGCGACCCGAGATCGAGAATACGTCTTCGATTGGCATCAGGAACGGCTTGTCGATAACACGAACTGGATCTGGGATGTAGCTGTCCAGAGTCTCAACCAGTTTACGAACGGCAGTGGTGCCCATTTCGTTGTCATCTTGGCCGTTCAGAGCCATCAGAGCGGAACCGATGATGATCGGGGTGTCGTCGCCCGGGAAGTCGTAAGTGCTCAGCAGATCGCGCACTTCCATCTCAACCAGTTCCAACAGCTCAGCGTCGTCTACCATGTCAGCCTTGTTCAGGAAGACAACGATGTACGGAACGCCAACCTGACGGGACAGCAGGATGTGCTCACGAGTCTGTGGCATCGGACCATCAGCGGCCGAGCAAACCAGAATAGCGCCGTCCATCTGTGCAGCACCGGTGATCATGTTCTTCACATAGTCAGCGTGACCTGGGCAGTCAACGTGAGCGTAGTGACGGATCAGCGAGTTGTATTCAACGTGCGCGGTGTTGATGGTGATACCACGAGCTTTTTCTTCCGGAGCGCTGTCGATTTTGTCGAAAGCAACAACGGCCGAACCGAAAACTTCGGAGCAAACACGAGTCAGAGCAGCGGTCAGCGTGGTTTTACCGTGGTCGACGTGACCGATGGTGCCAACGTTGACGTGCGGGAGGGTACGGTCAAATTTTTCTTTAGCCACGACAATTAACTCCTAGCCTAAAGGGGCTGAATCAGCCTTGTTTTTTGGTAACGGTTTCGACGATGTGCGACGGAGCCGTATTGTATTTTTTGAATTCCATAGAGTAGCTTGCGCGACCTTGGGACATGGAGCGAACGTCGGTTGCGTAACCGAACATCTCACCCAACGGAACCTCGGCACGAATTACTTTGCCGGAAACCGTATCTTCCATACCCAGGATCATGCCGCGACGACGGTTAAGGTCGCCCATCACGTCACCCATATAGTCTTCAGGTGTAACAACCTCTACCGCCATGATCGGCTCAAGCAACTCACCACCACCCTTCTGGGCCAGTTGCTTGGTTGCCATGGAAGCAGCCACCTTAAACGCCATCTCGTTGGAGTCGACGTCGTGGTAGGAACCATCAAACACAGTAGCCTTCAGGCCGATCAGCGGATAACCGGCAACAACGCCGTTCTTCATCTGCTCTTCGATGCCCTTCTGGATAGCCGGGATGTATTCCTTAGGAACCACACCACCCACTACTTCGTTCACGAATTGCAGACCTTCCTGACCTTCGTCAGCAGGAGCAAAACGGATCCAGCAATGGCCGAACTGACCACGACCGCCGGATTGACGAACGAACTTGCCTTCAATCTCACAGTTCTTCGTGATGCGCTCACGATAAGAAACCTGAGGCTTACCGATGTTGGCTTCGACGTTAAACTCACGGCGCATCCGGTCAACCAGGATGTCCAAGTGCAGCTCGCCCATGCCGGAGATGATCGTTTGACCAGTCTCTTCATCAGTCTTGACGCGGAAAGATGGATCTTCCTGAGCAAGCTTGCCCAGAGCGATACCCATTTTTTCCTGGTCATCCTTGGTCTTAGGCTCAACGGCAACCGAAATAACCGGCTCCGGGAAGTCCATGCGAACCAGGATGATTGGCTTGTCAGCGCTGCACAAGGTTTCACCAGTGGTGACGTCCTTCATGCCGATCAAGGCCGCGATGTCACCAGCGCGCACTTCCTTGATTTCTTCACGGGCGTTTGCGTGCATTTGCACCATACGACCCACGCGCTCTTTCTTGCCTTTAACCGAGTTGATCACGCCGTCGCCGGAGGCCAACACGCCCGAGTAAACTCGAACGAAGGTCAAAGTACCCACGAATGGGTCGGTAGCGATTTTGAAAGCCAGAGCCGAGAACGGCTCGCTGTCATCTGCGTGACGCTCCATTTGCTTTTCCTCGTCATCCGGGTCAGTACCCTTGATGGCAGGAATGTCAGTTGGAGCAGGCAGGTAATCGATAACGGCGTCGAGAACCAGGGGAACGCCCTTGTTCTTGAAGGAAGAACCGCAAACAGCCAAGACGATCTCACCAGCGATAGTACGCTGACGCAGAGCAGCCTTGATTTCCGCGTTGGTGAGTTCTTCACCTTCGAGGTACTTGTTCATCAGCTCTTCGCTGGCTTCGGCCGCAGCCTCAACCATGTTACCGCGCCACTCGTCAGCCAATTCCTGCAGTTCAGCAGGGATAGGCTCGCGACGTGGAGTCATGCCTTTGTCAGAGTCATTCCAGTAAACAGCTTCCATGGCCATCAGATCGATCTGACCCTGGAAATTGTCTTCTGAACCGATAGCCAACTGGATTGGCACCGGAGTGTGACCCAGACGCTGCTTGATCTGACCGATCACGCGCAGAAAGTTCGCACCAGCACGGTCCATCTTGTTTACGTAAACAAGACGTGGAACGCCGTACTTGTTGGCTTGACGCCATACGGTTTCCGACTGAGGCTCAACACCCGAGGTGCCGCAGAACACAACAACCGCGCCGTCGAGAACACGCAGGGAACGTTCAACTTCAATAGTGAAGTCAACGTGGCCCGGGGTGTCGATGACGTTAAAGCGGTATTGGTCCTTGTGCTGCTTCTCGGAACCCTGCCAGAAGGCGGTAATGGCAGCAGAAGTAATGGTAATACCACGCTCCTGCTCCTGAACCATCCAGTCTGTGGTCGCGGCGCCGTCATGCACCTCGCCCATTTTGTGACTTTTGCCAGTGTAAAAAAGGACGCGCTCGGTGGTGGTGGTTTTACCAGCATCCACGTGAGCAACGATACCAATGTTACGGTAGCGATTAATCGGTGTTGTACGAGCCATAAAGCCCTCGCAAAATTAGTGACGCTAAAATTAGAAGCGGTAGTGCGAGAAAGCCTTGTTGGCTTCAGCCATACGGTGCACGTCTTCACGCTTCTTAACTGCAGCACCTTTACCTTCGGCAGCGTCCAACAGTTCGCCAGCCAAACGCAGAGCCATAGACTTCTCGCCGCGCTTACGGGCGAAGTCTACCAACCAGCGCATTGCCAGGGCGTTACGACGGGACGGACGAACTTCGACCGGAACCTGGTAAGTAGCACCGCCTACACGGCGCGACTTCACTTCGACCAGCGGAGCGATGGCGTCGAGAGCTTTCTCGAAGATTTCCAGGGGGTCGCTGTTCTTGCGTTCTTTAACCTTTTCCAGCGCGCCATAAACGATACGTTCGGCAACGGCTTTCTTACCGCTTTCCATAACGTGGTTCATGAACTTGGCCAGGATTTGGCTTCCGTATTTTGGATCGTCAAGCACTTCGCGCTTGGCTGCTACGCGTCTTCTTGGCATGGATAAGCCCTCAAACGGTCTTCAGGTTCGCTCGGAATCGGTGCCCTTACGGGACGCCTCCGACCTTACTCTTATCGACTCAGAAAAATAGAAAATCAGTTTTACAAAAAGCCGCTACTACTTAGGCTTCTTGGTACCGTACTTCGAACGACCCTGGTTACGACCTTTAACGCCGGAAGTATCCAAAGAACCGCGTACGGTGTGGTAACGAACACCTGGCAAGTCTTTTACACGACCGCCGCGGATCAGTACCACGCTGTGCTCTTGCAGGTTGTGGCCTTCACCGCCGATGTACGAGGAAACCTCGAAACCGTTGGTCAGACGCACACGGCATACTTTACGCAGTGCCGAGTTAGGTTTTTTCGGCGTGGTGGTATACACACGAGTGCATACGCCACGACGTTGCGGGCAGTTCTGCAGCGCAGGTACGTCGGATTTCTCGACGATACGCTTACGCGGCTGACGTACCAGCTGGTTGATAGTTGCCATCTACTAGCTCCACTGTTGTCTTGCGACGCTATTGTCTTGCAAGAAAAGCAAAATGGCAGGAACGAATTCCCGCCAAATTTAGGGGTACAAGAGTCTAAAGAGGATCTTGCCCCCAGTCAAGGCAAGGCCCCGACCTTCCCGCTCATCCAACCTCGACAAAATGTCTGGATTCGATGAACGGAATGATCAGGGCCTCACGCTCATTTATCGCAGAACTCAGTTACCGCTAGAGTTCAGCGCTTCGGTCAGTGCAGCTTCCACTTCACTGGCGCTTACGCGCAATGGTTTGTCAGCATCACGGCGACGCTTGCGCTCACTGTGATAAGCCAGACCAGTACCTGCCGGGATCAGACGACCCACGACCACGTTTTCTTTCAGGCCGCGCAGGTAATCGCGCTTGCCGGTTACCGCCGCTTCGGTCAGTACGCGAGTGGTTTCCTGGAAGGAAGCCGCCGAGATGAACGATTCGGTGGACAACGACGCCTTGGTGATACCCAACAGTACGCGAGTGAACTTGGAAACGAATTTCTCGTCGCCAGCCAGACGCTCGTTCTCTACCAGAACGTGAGTCAACTCCATCTGGTCGCCCTTGATGAAAGTCGAGTCGCCGGATTCGGCGATTTCAACCTTACGCAACATCTGACGCAGAATGGTCTCGATGTGCTTATCGTTGATCTTCACGCCTTGCAGACGATAAACGTCCTGGATCTCGTTCACGATGTACTTGGCCAGCGCACTCACACCCAGCAGACGCAAGATGTCGTGTGGATCGCTCGGGCCGTCGGAGATAACTTCGCCGCGGTTTACCTGTTCGCCTTCGAAGACGTTCAGGTGACGCCACTTCGGAATCAGCTCTTCGTACGGATCGGTACCGTCGTTCGGGGTAATAACCAGACGGCGCTTGCCTTTGGTCTCTTTACCGAACGCGATGGTGCCGCTGACTTCAGCCAAAATCGAGGCTTCTTTCGGACGACGTGCTTCGAACAAGTCGGCAACACGTGGCAGACCACCGGTGATGTCACGGGTCTTCGAAGTCTCTTGCGGGATACGAGCGATAACATCACCGATCGCAATCTTTGCACCATCCGCAACACCGACCAGGGCGTTGGCTGGCAGGAAGTACTGAGCGATAACGTCAGTACCTGGCAGCAACAGATCCTTGCCGTTGTCATCAACCATTTTCACAGCAGGACGGATATCTTTACCGGCAGCTGGACGGTCTTTTGCGTCGAGTACTTCAATGTTGGTCATACCGGTCAATTCGTCTGTCTGACGCTTGATCGTGATGCCTTCTTCCATGCCCACGTAGGTCACGGTACCTTTCATTTCGGTAACGATTGGGTGAGTGTGCGGATCCCACTTGGCCACGATTGCGCCAGCGTCGACCTTGTCACCTTCTTTAACCGAAATCACAGCACCGTACGGCAGCTTGTAACGCTCGCGCTCACGACCGAAGTCATCAGCGATTGCCAGCTCACCGGAACGGGATACAGCAACCAGGCAACCATCCACTCGCTCAACGTGCTTCAGGTTGTGCAGACGGACGGTACCGCCATTTTTCACCTGAACACTATCAGCTGCGGAGGTCCGGCTTGCCGCACCACCGATGTGGAACGTACGCATGGTCAGCTGGGTACCCGGCTCACCGATGGACTGGGCAGCGATAACGCCGACCGCTTCACCGATGTTGACCTGGTGACCACGAGCCAAGTCACGGCCGTAGCACTTGGCACAAATGCCATAGCGGGTTTCGCAGCTGATCGGCGAACGCACGATCACTTCGTCGATGCTGTTCAGCTCGATGAACTCGACCCACTTCTCGTCTACCAGTGTACCGGCAGGAACGATGATTTCTTCAGTACCTGGTTTGAACACGTCACGGGCAATAACTCGACCCAATACGCGCTCACCCAACGGCTCAACAACGTCACCGCCTTCAATGTGCGGAGTCATCACCAGGCCATGTTCGGTGCCGCAATCGATCTCGGTCACAACCAGATCCTGCGCCACGTCTACCAGACGACGAGTCAGGTAACCGGAGTTCGCAGTTTTCAACGCGGTATCCGCCAAACCTTTACGAGCACCGTGAGTCGAGATGAAGTACTGAAGTACGCTCAAACCTTCACGGAAGTTCGCAGTAATCGGCGTTTCGATGATGGAACCGTCCGGCTTGGCCATCAGGCCACGCATACCGGCGAGCTGACGGATCTGCGCAGCAGAACCCCGTGCGCCCGAGTCGGCCATCATGTACATCGAGTTAAAAGACTCTTGGTCGACTTCGACGCCATGGCGGTCGATGACTTTCTCTTTCGAGAGGTTAGCCATCATTGCCTTGGAAACTTCGTCGTTCGCCTTGGACCAAAGGTCGATCACTTTGTTGTACTTCTCGCCCTGGGTTACCAGGCCGGAGGCGTACTGACTTTCGATCTCTTTCACTTCATCAGTAGCAGCATTGATGATGCGGGCTTTTTCATCCGGGATAACGAAGTCGTTAACACCGATGGAAACGCCGGAAATGGTCGAATAGGCAAAACCGGTGTACATCAACTGGTCAGCGAAGATCACGGTCTCTTTCAAACCAACCACGCGGTAGCACTGGTTGATCAGCTTGGAGATCGCTTTTTTCTTCATCGGCTGGTTGACGACGTCGTACGACAGACCAGGTGGAACAACCTGGAACAACAGCGCACGACCGACAGTGGTGTCGACGATACGGGTGTTCTTGACGCTGCCACCATCACGATCGTTGACGGTTTCGTGGATCCGCACTTTGACTTTAGCGTGCAGTGCGGCTTCGCCGGCACGGAACACACGGTCAACTTCCTGCAGATCCGCGAACACACGACCTTCGCCCTTGGCGTTGATCGCTTCACGAGTCATGTAGTACAGACCCAATACAACGTCCTGCGAAGGAACGATGATTGGCTCACCGTTGGCTGGCGACAGAATGTTGTTGGTCGACATCATCAACGCACGCGCTTCCAACTGGGCTTCCAGTGTCAGCGGTACGTGCACGGCCATTTGGTCGCCGTCGAAGTCGGCGTTGTACGCAGCACAGACCAGAGGGTGCAGCTGGATAGCCTTACCTTCGATCAGTACCGGTTCAAACGCCTGGATACCCAGACGGTGAAGGGTCGGTGCACGGTTGAGGAGAACCGGGTGTTCACGGATCACTTCAGCGAGAACGTCCCAAACCTCTGGCAGTTCGCGCTCGACCATTTTCTTGGCAGCTTTAATGGTGGTAGCAAGACCACGCATTTCCAGCTTGCCGAAGATGAACGGTTTGAACAGCTCGAGAGCCATCTTTTTCGGCAGACCGCACTGGTGCAGACGCAGGGTCGGACCAACGGTAATTACCGAACGACCCGAGTAGTCAACACGCTTACCGAGCAAGTTCTGACGGAAACGACCCTGCTTACCCTTGATCATGTCAGCCAGGGATTTCAGAGGACGCTTGTTCGAACCGGTGATAGCGCGGCCACGACGGCCGTTGTCGAGCAGTGCATCGACGGCTTCCTGCAACATACGCTTTTCGTTGCGCACGATGATGTCCGGAGCGGACAGATCGAGCAAACGCTTCAAGCGGTTGTTACGGTTGATCACTCGACGATACAGATCGTTGAGGTCGGAAGTCGCGAAGCGACCGCCATCCAGCGGGACCAGTGGACGCAGATCTGGCGGCAGAACCGGCAGAACGGTCAGCACCATCCATTCTGGAAGGTTGCCGGAACCCTGGAAGGCTTCCATCAACTTCAGACGCTTGGACAGCTTCTTGATTTTGGTTTCGGAGTTGGTTTGCGGAATTTCTTCACGCAGACGACCAATCTCGTGCTCCAGGTCGATAGCGTGCAGCAGTTCGCGGACAGCTTCGGCACCCATGCGGGCATCGAAATCGTCGCCGAACTCTTCCAGCGCTTCGAAGTACTGCTCGTCGTTCAGCAGCTGACCTTTTTCAAGAGTGGTCATGCCTGGATCGATAACGACATAGCTCTCGAAGTAGAGAACGCGTTCGATATCACGCAGGGTCATGTCCATCAGCAAACCGATACGCGACGGCAGCGATTTCAGGAACCAGATGTGGGCAACTGGCGAGGCCAGTTCGATGTGCGCCATGCGCTCACGACGAACTTTAGCCAGCGCGACTTCAACGCCGCACTTCTCGCAGATCACACCACGATGCTTCAAGCGCTTGTACTTACCGCACAGGCACTCGTAATCCTTTACCGGGCCAAAGATCTTGGCGCAGAACAGGCCGTCACGCTCAGGTTTGAACGTACGGTAGTTAATGGTTTCCGGCTTTTTAACTTCACCGAACGACCACGAACGGATCATCTCAGGCGATGCCAATCCAATACGGATGGCGTCGAACTCTTCGACTTGACCCTGGTTTTTCAGCAAATTCAGTAGGTCTTTCAAGGCCTTTCCTCCTGGCGGAGCAGAGAGCGGGCAATCCTGCCCCGCTCTCGATTCGCGTCACGTGTTATTCGGTTTCCAGATCGATATCGATGCCGAGGGAACGAATTTCTTTGATCAACACGTTGAAGGACTCGGGCATGCCCGGCTCCATACGGTGATCGCCGTCCACGATGTTTTTGTACATCTTGGTCCGGCCGTTCACATCGTCCGACTTCACTGTGAGCATTTCTTGCAGAGTGTAAGCAGCACCGTATGCTTCCAGTGCCCAGACCTCCATCTCCCCGAAACGCTGACCACCGAACTGCGCCTTACCACCCAGCGGCTGCTGGGTAACCAGGCTGTACGAACCGGTAGAACGAGCGTGCATCTTGTCGTCTACCAAGTGGTTCAGCTTCAGCATGTACATGTAGCCAACAGTAACCGGGCGCTCGAACTTGTTGCCGGTACGGCCGTCAGTCAGCTGCATCTGGCCGCTTTCTGGCAGGTCCGCCAGTTTGAGCATGGCCTTGATTTCGCTTTCCTTGGCACCGTCGAACACTGGAGTGGCCATTGGAACACCGCCACGCAGGTTCTTCGCCAGATCCAGGATTTCCTGGTCGGAGAAGCTGTCCAGATCTTCGTTGCGACCGCCGATCTCGTTGTAGATCTCGTGCAGGAACTTGCGCAGATCGGCAACTTTACGCTGCTCTTCGATCATGCGGTTGATCTTCTCGCCCAGACCTTTGGCCGCGAGGCCCAGGTGGGTTTCAAGGATCTGACCAACGTTCATACGCGAAGGTACGCCCAACGGGTTGAGGACGACGTCTACCGGGGTGCCATTGGCATCGTGCGGCATGTCTTCAACCGGCATGATCACGGAGACCACACCTTTGTTACCGTGACGACCGGCCATCTTGTCGCCCGGCTGGATGCGACGACGGATAGCCAGGTAAACCTTGACGATCTTCAGCACGCCTGGAGCCAGGTCATCGCCCTGCTGCAGTTTGCGCTTCTTGTCTTCGAACTTGTCGTCCAGCAGACGGCGACGATCAACGATGTAGGCCTGAGCCTTCTCGAGCTGCTCGTTCAGAGCATCTTCAGCCATGCGCAGTTTGAACCACTGACCATGCTCAAGACCGTCGAGAATTTCGTCGGTGATGTCCTGACCTTTCTTCAGACCGGCGCCGCCTTCGGCTTTGTGGCCGACCAGAGCGGAACGCAGACGTTCGAAAGTCGCGCCTTCAACGATACGGAACTCTTCGTTCAGGTCCTTGCGGATCTCGTCGAGTTGAGTCTTCTCGATCGACAGTGCACGAGCATCACGCTCAACGCCGTCACGAGTGAAGACCTGTACGTCGATGACGGTACCCTTGGTGCCGGTAGGCACGCGCAGGGAGGTGTCTTTAACGTCGCTGGCTTTTTCACCGAAGATGGCACGCAAGAGCTTCTCTTCCGGAGTCAGCTGGGTCTCGCCTTTCGGAGTGACCTTACCAACCAGAATGTCGCCTGCGCCAACTTCAGCACCTACGTAAACGATACCGGCTTCGTCCAGCTTGTTCAGTGCAGCTTCACCCACGTTCGGGATGTCTGCAGTGATTTCCTCTGGCCCAAGCTTGGTGTCACGCGCCACACAGGTCAGTTCCTGGATGTGGATCGTGGTAAAGCGATCTTCTTGAACAACTCGTTCCGACAGGCAGATGGAGTCTTCGAAGTTGTAACCGTTCCAGGCCATGAACGCGATGCGCATGTTCTGACCCAGCGCCAGTTCACCCATGTCGGTGGACGGACCATCAGCCATGATGTCGCTGCGCTGAACCCGATCACCTTTACGCACCAGCGGACGCTGGTTGATGCAGGTGTTCTGGTTGGAGCGGGTGTATTTGGTCAGGTTGTAGATGTCGACACCGGCTTCACCGGTTTCAACTTCGTCATCAGCAACACGAACCACAATACGGCTTGCATCAACGGAGTCGATTACGCCGCCACGACGAGCCACGACGCAAACGCCGGAGTCACGAGCTACGTTACGCTCCATGCCGGTACCGACCAGCGGCTTGTCAGCGCGCAGGGTTGGTACAGCTTGACGCTGCATGTTCGAACCCATCAACGCACGGTTGGCGTCATCGTGCTCGAGGAACGGGATCAGCGACGCAGCAACCGAAACTACCTGCTTCGGCGATACGTCCATCAAGGTGACGTCTTCCGGCGCCTTGACGGTGAATTCGTTCAAGTGACGAACAGCTACCAGTTCGTCAATCAGCATTTTCTTGTCGTTCATCGTTGCCGAAGCCTGAGCGATCACGTGATCAGCTTCTTCGATGGCGGACAGGAACACGATCTCGTCGGTGACCAGAGCGTCTTTCACCACACGATACGGGCTTTCGAGGAAGCCGTACTGGTTGGTGCGCGCATAAGCGGCCAGGGAGTTGATCAGACCGATGTTCGGACCTTCCGGCGTTTCAATCGGGCATACACGACCGTAGTGAGTCGGGTGTACGTCACGAACTTCAAAGCCAGCACGCTCACGAGTCAAACCGCCAGGGCCGAGTGCAGAAACACGACGCTTGTGGGTAATCTCGGACAGCGGGTTGTTTTGGTCCATGAACTGGGAAAGCTGGCTGGAACCGAAGAACTCTTTCACCGCCGCAGCTACAGGCTTGGCGTTGATCAGGTCTTGCGGCATCAGGCCTTCGCTTTCAGCCATCGACAGACGCTCTTTGACCGCACGCTCAACACGTACCAGGCCAACGCGGAACTGGTTCTCGGCCATCTCGCCTACGCAGCGAACACGACGGTTACCCAGGTGGTCGATGTCATCGACGATGCCTTTACCGTTACGGATGTCGACCAGAGTCTTCAGAACCGCGACGATATCTTCCTTGCACAACACGCCCGAACCTTCGATCTCGGTGCGACCGATACGACGGTTGAACTTCATCCGGCCGACCGCAGACAGGTCATAGCGCTCAGGGCTGAAGAACAGGTTGTTGAACAGGGTCTCGGCAGCGTCTTTGGTTGGCGGCTCGCCTGGACGCATCATGCGATAGATCTCGACCAGCGCTTCCAATTGGTTGCTGGTGGAGTCGATCTTCAGAGTGTCGGAGACGAACGGACCGCAGTCGATATCGTTGGTGTACAGAGTCTCGACGCGAACGACCTGGGCCTTGGCAATTTTTGCCAGGATTTCGGTGTTCAGCTCGGTGTTGCACTCTGCCAGGATTTCGCCGGTTGCCGGATGCACGATGGCCTTGGCGGTAGTGCGGCCCAGGACGTAGTCCAGAGGCACTTCCAGGGTCTTGAGACCGGCTTTTTCGATCTGGTTGATGTGGCGCGCAGTAATACGGCGACCAGCCTCAACGATGACCTTGCCCTTCTCGTCCTGAATATCAAGAACAGCGATTTCACCACGCAGACGCGAAGCAATCAGTTCCAGACTGAGGGTTTCGCCGCTGAGGTGGAAAACGTTGGTGGTATAGAACGCGTCGAGCACTTCTTCAGTGGTATAGCCGAGCGCGCGCAGCAGTACCGATGCAGGCAGCTTGCGACGACGGTCGATACGCACGAATACGCAGTCTTTCGGGTCGAACTCGAAGTCCAGCCACGAACCGCGGTATGGGATGATGCGCGCGGAGTACAGCAGTTTGCCGGAGCTATGCGTCTTGCCGCGGTCGTGGTCGAAGAACACGCCCGGGGAACGGTGCAGCTGGGAAACGATTACACGCTCGGTACCGTTGATTACGAAGGTACCGTTTTCAGTCATCAGGGGGATTTCACCCATGTAGACTTCTTGCTCTTTGATGTCCTTGATCGCTTTGTTCGACGACTCTTTGTCGAAAATGATCAGGCGCACTTTTACCCGCAAAGGTACGGCGTAAGTTACACCGCGCAATACGCATTCTTTGACATCAAATGCCGGTTCGCCCAGGCGATAACCGACGTACTCCAGCGCAGCATTGCCGGAGTAGCTGATGATCGGGAAAACGGATTTGAAGGCCGCATGCAGGCCCACGTCGCGGAACTGATCTTTAGTCGCTCCCGCCTGCAAGAATTCACGATACGAATCCAGCTGGATTGCCAGGAGATACGGCACATCCATGACGTCCGGCAACTTGCTAAAGTCCTTGCGGATACGTTTTTTCTCAGTATATGAGTAAGCCATCAGCGTTCCCCAGCTTGGTCACCTGCTTGTTTGGCCCCTCCCGACGGGAGCAGCCAGAAAATCGTGCAAACCCCATGGTTTGCTCCACCGCATCGGGTGGTTACAGCTCGTTATCAGCACCGACCCAGTCGGCTGCCAATAACGGAAAAAGGCCGGTGGCAAGAGCCACCAGCCATCAGCCTTTCGCTTTACGCTCGGGCTGGAGGTGCAAAGTCTATGCTTATTTCAGCTCGACTTTAGCGCCTGCTTCTTCCAGAGTGGCTTTTGCTTTGTCAGCTGCGTCTTTCGAAACAGCTTCCAGAACGATGCCAGGAGCGCCGTCAACTACTGCCTTGGCTTCTTTCAGGCCCAGACCGGTCAGTTCACGTACTGCCTTGATCACGTTAACTTTCTTCTCGCCAGCTTCGGTCAGCATGACGTTGAATTCAGTTTGTTCTTCAACAACGGCAGCAACAGCAGCTGGACCAGCGGAAGCAGCGGCAGCGGAAACGCCGAACTTCTCTTCCATGGCCTTGATCAGCTCAACGATTTCCAGAACGGATTTTTCGCCGATTGCTTCGATGATTTGGTCGTTAGTCAGAGACATGACTATAAATTCCTGTATTGGGGTGACAGCCTACGCGGCCATCGAAATAAACAATAAACGCTGAAAGGAGTGACTCAGCCTTAGGCTGCAGCAGCTTCTTTCTGGTCGCGAAGAGCCGCCAGAGTACGAGCCAATTTGCTGGTTGCGCCTTGAATCACGCTCATCAGCTGAGAAATTGCTTCGTCACGGGTCGGCAGGCTTGCCAGTACGTCGATCTGATTAGCTGCGAGGTACTTGCCCTCGAACGCAGCTGCCTTGATCTCGAACTTGTCCTGACCTTTTGCGAACTCTTTGAAAATACGGGCAGCAGCGCCCGGATGGTCTTTAGAGAATGCAATCAAGGTCGGGCCGGTGAACACGTCGTTGAGCACGTCATATTGAGTGCCAGCAACGGCGCGCTTGAGCAGGGTGTTACGTACAACACGTACGTAAACGCCAGCTTCACGAGCCTCTTTACGGAGTCCGGTCATAGCGCCTACTGTTACGCCACGGGCATCAGCCACGACAGCGGACAGAGCAACTTGGGCAGCCTTGTTGACTTCAGCGACGATGGCCTTCTTGTCTTCAAGTTTAATTGCCACGGGAAAAACTCCTGCTTGTTACCGTTTCATCCAACCGAAGCCGGATGTCGTTTTGGTGTCTGATTCGGTAAGGAACCGGGAGCACCATCTGCGTAGGCTTGAGGTTTAAGACTTGCGTCGCCTACGGTCTTGGATAGCCCCCGCCAGGCAGGGACCCCAATCTTTCAATTGACGCAATCGCTTGCGCCAACCTCTGTCTTACGCGTCGAGCGAGCCCTGGTCGATGACCAGACCTGGACCCATAGTGGTGCTCAGGGTAACGCGCTTGACGTAAATGCCTTTCGAGGAAGCTGGCTTGATACGCTTCAGATCAGCGATCAGGGCTTCAACGTTTTCCTTCAGCTTGACGGCATCGAAGCCGATCTTGCCAACGGAGGTGTGGATGATGCCGTTTTTGTCGGTGCGATAACGAACCTGACCAGCCTTGGCGTTTTTAACCGCGGTAGCTACGTCTGGAGTCACAGTGCCGACTTTAGGGTTAGGCATCAGACCACGTGGGCCGAGGATCTGACCCAACTGACCTACAACGCGCATTGCATCCGGGGATGCGATAACTACGTCATAGTTCAGGTCGCCGCCTTTCATTTCGGCAGCCAGATCGTCCATACCTACACGGTCAGCGCCGGCAGCCAGAGCGGCCTCAGCAGCTGGACCCTGGGTGAACACAGCAACGCGAACGGTCTTGCCAGTGCCGTGTGGCAGCACAGTAGCGCTACGAACAACCTGGTCAGATTTACGCGGGTCAACGCCCAGGTTTACAGCAACGTCGAACGACTCGCTGAACTTGACAGTCGACAGTTCAGCCAGCAGCGCAGCAGCGTCTACAAAATTGTAGGACTTGCCTGCTTCGATTTTGCCGGCGATAGCCTTTTGACGCTTGGTCAACTTAGCCATTACACACCCTCCACGTTAAGGCCCATGCTACGAGCAGAACCGGCGATAGTACGCACGGCTGCTTCCATATCAGCTGCAGTCAGATCCGCGTTTTTGGTTTTCGCGATTTCTTCCAGCTGAGCACGGGTCACGGTGCCAACCTTAACGGTATTCGGACGAGCAGAGCCGCTAGTCAGACCAGCCGCCTTCTTCAGCAGAACCGAAGCAGGGGTGGATTTGGTTTCAAAAGTGAAGCTACGGTCGCTGTAGACAGTGATGATCACTGGAGTCGGCAGGCCTGGCTCAATACCCTGAGTACGGGCGTTGAAAGCTTTGCAGAATTCCATGATGTTCACGCCGTGCTGACCCAATGCAGGACCAACAGGTGGGCTTGGGTTAGCCTGAGCGGCCTTCACTTGCAGCTTGATGTAAGCGGTAATCTTCTTGGCCATGAGGCACTCCAATTACGGGTTCGAACGCCTCGAAAGGCTCCCCGGTTACTTGCGCGTTTATCCCAGTGACGACAAAACCCCACAGCCTAAGGCTGCGGGGTTGGGATGCTTGCTCAGCTAGACTTTTTCGACCTGGCTGAACTCTAGCTCTACCGGAGTAGAGCGACCGAAAATAAGCACTGCCACTTGGATCCGGCTCTTTTCGTAGTTAACTTCTTCAACCGTGCCAGTGAAATCAGCAAACGGCCCGTCATTGACCCGTACCGACTCACCCGGCTCGAACAACGTCTTCGGCTTCGGCTTGTCACTACCATCAGCAACGCGACGCAGAATCGCTTCTGCCTCTTTATCAGTGATCGGTGCAGGCTTATCGGCAGTACCGCCGATAAAACCCATCACCCGAGGAGTATCCTTGACCAAGTGCCAAGTACCCTCGTTCATGTCCATCTGGACCAGCACATAACCTGGGAAGAATTTGCGCTCGCTTTTGCGTTTCTGGCCATTACGCATTTCAACCACTTCTTCAGTGGGAACCAGAATTTCGCCAAAGCCATCTTCCATGCCAGCCAGCTTTACGCGCTCTAACAACGAGCGCATGACATGCTTCTCGTAACCGGAGTAAGCATGCACAACGTACCAACGCTTAGCCACGGGACACCCTTAGCCGACAATCAAGGAAACAAGCCAGCCGAGCAGGGAATCAAGCCCCCACAACAGCAACGCCATAACCAGAACAACAGCCACTACGATCAACGTGGTCTGCGTGGTTTCTTGGCGAGTTGGCCATACGACTTTACGAATCTCGGTGCGAGCTTCCTTAACCAGTACAAAGAAAGACTTGCCCTTAACTGTCTGCAGGCCTACAAAGGCAGCTACAGCAGCAATGGCGAGCAATGCAAGTACGCGGTACAGGATCGGCGAAGCAGAGTAATACTGATTGCCAACAACGCCAACAACCACCAAAGCGACTACTACTAGCCACTTGAGCAGATCGAAGCGAGAGCCTTGAGCTTCAGCTTTAGGAGTCATCTATGAAGATCCTGTGAAAAGAAAGCCAGACACACCAAGTGAATCTGGCAGGTCAGGAGGGAATCGAACCCCCAACCTACGGTTTTGGAGACCGTCGCTCTGCCAATTGAGCTACTGACCTAAAACAAAATCAGGCCGACCATTATGCCGGCCCGAAAAAGACATTACAACAACTTACTCGATGACTTTTGCCACGACACCCGCGCCAACGGTACGACCGCCTTCACGAATAGCGAAACGCAGACCATCTTCCATCGCAATGGTTTTGATCAGGGTAACGGTCATCTGAACGTTATCACCCGGCATCACCATCTCAACACCTTCTGGCAGCTCGCAATTACCAGTCACATCAGTCGTACGGAAGTAAAACTGCGGACGATAACCCTTGAAGAATGGCGTATGACGACCACCCTCCTCCTTGCTCAGAACATAAACTTCAGCAGTGAACTTGGTATGCGGCTTGACAGTGCCTGGCTTGACCAATACCTGGCCACGCTCAACATCATCACGCTTGGTACCACGCAGCAATACGCCGCAATTCTCACCTGCACGACCTTCGTCGAGCAGCTTGCGAAACATTTCCACACCCGTACACGTTGTCTTGACCGTATCACGCAACCCAACGATCTCGACTTCTTCCTGAATGCGAACGATGCCACGCTCAACACGACCAGTCACAACAGTGCCACGACCGGAGATCGAGAATACATCCTCGATCGGCATCAAAAACGGCTTATCAATAGCGCGCTCAGGCTGCGGAATATAGCTATCCAGAGTCTCGACCAACTTCTTGACGGCGGTGGTGCCCATCTCGTTATCGTCTTGACCATTCAGCGCCATCAGCGCCGAACCGATGATGATCGGGGTGTCATCACCAGGAAAATCGTAAGTGCTCAACAGGTCGCGCACTTCCATCTCAACCAACTCAAGCAGCTCCGCATCATCTACCATGTCAGCCTTGTTCAGGAAGACAACGATGTATGGAACGCCAACCTGGCGCGACAGGAGAATGTGCTCACGGGTCTGAGGCATCGGACCATCAGCGGCCGAGCAAACCAGAATCGCACCATCCATCTGTGCAGCACCAGTAATCATGTTTTTTACGTAGTCGGCGTGACCAGGACAGTCAACATGTGCGTAGTGACGCACCGCCGAATCGTACTCAACATGAGCGGTGTTGATGGTAATACCACGAGCTTTTTCTTCTGGGGCGCTATCGATCTTGTCGAAGTCAACCTTTGCCGAACCGAACACTTCGGAACAGACGCGGGTCAAGGCTGCAGTCAGAGTAGTTTTACCGTGGTCGACGTGACCAATGGTGCCTACGTTAACGTGCGGCTTATTACGTTCGAACTTTTCCTTAGCCATCGAAATCACCCTCAGGAGAAGAATTTACAAGTCAAACAAGCCATTAAAACAAAGGCAGATATTTTCATATCTGCCTTGTTATATGGAGCTCTTGAGCGGATTTGAACCGCTGACCTCACCCTTACCAAGGGTGTGCTCTACCAACTGAGCTACAAGAGCGTAACACTGCGCAAGATCTGCAAACATGGAGCGGGTAGCGGGAATCGAACCCGCATCATCAGCTTGGAAGGCTGAGGTTCTACCACTAAACTATACCCGCGAGATTGCAACTCTCGCTAAAAATGGTGGAGGGGGAAGGATTCGAACCTTCGAAGTCGTAGACGTCAGATTTACAGTCTGATCCCTTTGGCCGCTCGGGAACCCCTCCTAAGCGAGCCGGCATTCTATATTATGCCAGCCTTCTGTCAAGCATTTTCTCATTAAAAACCTGAGCTTAGCTGCGTTGACCTCGCTTCGCGCTGATCACCTCTAAAGGTCTTCACTGCGAAGCGGGCGCCATTCTATGCAAACTAAACTGCGGGCGCAACCCCCTCACAAGGCATTATTTTATGTTTTAACTCGTTGAATTCTCTGGAAAGGTTTTGAAGCTGCACATCATCAAGCCAGCGGCGGCTTTCTGGTGCCACGCGCACCCAGTAGCCAGGATTATCAGGCAGATCCTTCGGCAGCGCCTGAAACCTGATCTCCATTCCGGTCAATCGTCGCTCGATTGCCTGAGCCACCTCCTGGCGTGAGTACCCTCCTACATATAGGCACCCACTGTCCGGTTGAACCGTCTTGGCCTTATCACGTGCCGCATCCGTGGATTCGCTCAGCAAGCGAATATCCTGCTGCGAGCCCCGGTAAAGGCTCAACGGCGTCACGTCCTTGGCTCGAAGAGGAGCCTCTTGTTGATGCCAGATGTAATAGAACACATTGAGGACAAGCAGGAGCAGGAACAACCAGCGCATAAATACCTCAGATCAAGGGACACGCCATCGCCAGGCCCACGAACACAAGGTCCGGAACCACACGGGCCTCAGGCACTACTCCAGCTACTAGCTCGGCATCTCCGCCGGTCAGGAATACGCAAAAGCCGTCTCCCCAGTAGCTGCGCGCCAGCTCCAACTGGGTCAAGACAAAGCCCCTGAGCATTAACGAGCATCCACGCTCCACCGCTTCGACGGTTGTGCGACCTGGAGCGAGACTCTCCAGCGCCCGCTCGGCGGCGAGATCTCCATATCGGATCTTTCGTGTATGAGTACGCAATTGATTGCGCATCAAAGGCATCCCTGGACAAATAAAGCCTCCGAGATGCCCGCCATCTCCACCGATGAAATCAGCAGTGACGGCTGTACCAAAATCCAGCACAAGGCAGGGGCCCGACGCGAGATGAAATCCTCCCAGCATCGCTAGCCAGCGATCAAGCCCCAACCGCTCGTATTCCTCATAACCGTTACGAACACCGGACATTTCGCGAGATGGTTTGGCGCAGGCAACAGATACGCCATAGGCGCTGACGAGCAAGACAGTCAGTGCGTCGGTTTCTTCGGCGGTCCTGACACTTACCAAACGACAAAAGGACAGGGAGAGGCGCTCTATTGCATTCAGACTCTCCAGCAACGCCAGATCCGAATCGACAACACCCTCTCCCACCGCTTCACCGGCACCGTCGCCGAGAACACGCCATTTTATAAAACTGTTTCCACAGTCGAGCTCAAGAATCATCACGCAACCTCAGGCTGAGCTCACCACCACTAAAGTTCTTTTCCACACCATCTACCTTCAAGCGCAAAGCACCTTGTTTATCGATTCCAAGCACTTCGCCATCTACCTGGTTAACACCAGCAATCAGCGATACCGCTCGTCCTTGCCATAGATGATTTTGCTCCCATTCCGACTGGATAGCGGAAAATCCTTCAACCTGGTGCCGGTGCAAATAGCCCTGTAGCTTCTCACTCAACACCGCGACCATCTGATTGCGATCAAACACCTTGCCGGCCTCCAGCCGCATCGACGTCCATTGCTGATCAACCTCATCGGTCATCTGCATATTTACGTTAATGCCAACTCCTAGTACCACGTGACATACGTCGGCCGGATCGCCGATCAGCTCGAGCAGTATGCCCGCTATTTTTTTCTGCCCGACTAATACGTCGTTAGGCCACTTAAGACCTGCAGCCGATACACCAAGCTCGCGCAAGGCGTGCATCACCGCAAGGCCGACGACCAGACTAAGACCTTCCAGCTGGCGCATTCCGCCTTCAATGCGCAACACCAGGCTGTAATAGACGTTTTCAGCGAATGGGCTTACCCACTTGCGCCCGCGCCGCCCACGACCTGCCGTTTGCCTTTCAGCAAGCACCAGGAACGGGGCAGCCCGTCCTCGCTCGATAGCTCGCAAAGCCTCGGCATTTGTGGAATCGATAGAGTCGAAGACCAAGACTGACCAATCGCAGGAAGGGGTCGCCTCGCTTATGCCTACAGGGTCAAGCAGCATCAATGGCGCCGCCAGCTGATAACCACGGCCGCGCACCTTGTGTATGGACAGACCCAGCTCAGCCTCCAGGAGCTGAAGCTGTTTCCAAACTGCGCTACGACTGACACCCAAGGCAACGCCCAGAGCCTGGCCAGAGTGAAACCGGCCATCCTTAAGAAGCTTCAACAACGTCAGCATGCAAGTCTCGCCTCACAATGAGGCCCGCATGATAGCCATGCCCCGAGCCGTTGCATAGAAACCCGACGAGCGAGATTTTTTCGCGGACAAAACAAAACCCCTGTCTGCGTTAGCAAACAGGGGTTTCGGAATTTAATCTTGACGATGACCTACTCTCACATGGGGAAACCCCACACTACCATCGGCGATGCATCGTTTCACTGCTGAGTTCGGGATGGGATCAGGTGGTTCCAACGCTCTATGGTCGTCAAGAAATTCGGGTACCGAGTCGTGGCCGGATGGCCGCGCTTCAGCAAATTGGGTATGTGACAGCTTTCGGTGTTTTGTGAA